>NZ_JBEFLD010000002.1:0-272781 GCF_040148885.1 Vogesella oryzagri | reverse complement strand
GCGTCTGGCGAACTGCACATCGACGCCAACGGCGACTACACCTTCACCCCGGCGGCCAACTGGAACGGTGAAGTGCCGACCATCAGCTACACCACCAACACCGGTAGCAGCAGCACCCTCAATATCACCGTCACCCCGGTAGACGACGCTAGCGTACTGGTCACCGACAGCAACACCGTTGCCGAAGACAAAGCCGCCACTGGCAACGTACTGGCCAACGACAGCGACATCGACAGCGACCTGAGTGTGGTCAGCATCAGCATCGACGGTGTCAGCACCGGTGTGGACCGCAACGATGGCGCCACCGTCAAGCTGGCGTCTGGCGAACTGCACATCGACGCCAACGGCGACTACACCTTCACCCCGGCGGCCAACTGGAACGGTGAAGTGCCGACCATCAGCTACACCACCAACACCGGTAGCAGCAGCACCCTCAATATCACGGTGACTCCGGTAACCGATGGCTTCACTGATGTTGACGAAGTGGTTAGTGTGGTAGAAGACCACACCCTGCAGGGCAGCGTTCTGACCGACACCAGCAGCGTGGATGGCCAGGTAAGTGTTAGTAGCTTCCAGATCGGTGGCAGCAGCTATAGCGCGGGAGAAACCGCCAACATTAGCAATGTAGGCAGTCTGAAGTTGAATGGTGATGGTAGCTATGTGTTCACCCCTGCGGCCAACTACAACGGCAGTGTGCCCACTGTGACCTATACCGTGAGCGATGGCGTGAGCACCGACACTTCCACGCTGAAGATCAGTGTGACTCCGGTAATAGATGGCTTCACTGATGCCGACGAAGTGGTAAGTGTGACGGAAGACACCACGCTGCAAGCCAATGTGCTGGTAGGCACCAGCAGCGTGGATGGCCAGGTACGCATCAGCAGCTTCCAGATCGGTAGCGGTAGTTACAGCGCAGGTGACACCGCTAGTATTAGCGGCGTAGGCACTCTGAAACTGAGCAGTGACGGCAGTTACACCTTCACCCCGGCGGCCAACTACAACGGCAGCGTGCCGACCGTGACCTACACCGTGAGCGATGGCGTGAGCACTGATACCTCCACGCTGAAAATTACTGTGACTCCGGTGATCGACAGTTTCAGTGACGCCAACGAGGTGGTGAGCGTGGCGGAAGACACCACGTTGCAGGGCAGTGTGCTGACCGGCACCAGTAGTGTTGAAGGCACGGTGGCGGTAAGTAGTTTCTCCATTGGTAACAGCAGCTACAGCGCAGGCCAGACTGCCACGATCGTCAATATCGGTACGCTGAAGATCAATGCTGATGGCAGGTACGTGTTTACCCCAGTAGCCGACTACAACGGCAGCGTGCCCACGGTGACCTACACCGTGAGCGACGGTGCGAGCACCGATACCTCCACGCTGAGCATCAACGTAACTCCGGTAATCGATAGCTTTAGCGACGCCAACGAGGTTGAGACAGTGCCTGAAGATGGAGTGCTGACCGGCTCGGTGCTAACTGGTACTAGCAGTGTCGAAGGCGCGGTAACGGTAAGTAGCTTCTCCATCGGTAGCAGTAGCTACACTGCAGGCCAGACTGCCACGATTGTTAATATCGGTACGCTGAAGATCAATGCAGACGGTAGCTATGTATTCACGCCGGTGAAGGATTTCAACGGTCCGGTGCCGACTGTTAACTACACCGTAACTGACGGCAAAACTACCGATGCATCCACGCTGACTATCTCGGTGACAGCAGTTGAGGACCCGCAGATTAGCTACACCGGGGGTACCACTTGGCAAATGAACTACACAGACAACACCAACCAGTTTGATATGAAGGTGAAATCTGCGTCAGGCGGGATTGCCACAATGGAGCCGGGTAGCTCCTTGTACTGGGATATCCGGGTGCTGGACAGCGATATGAATGCATCGTTGTCTCTGGTGAACAAGAGTCTGCCAACTGGTGTCTCGTTGTCTTATGAGCAGCTGTATGCCGAAAGCGGTACCGTGATACTGCGTGTCTATCTGACAGTGACCAGCAACAGCACTGTTATCTTGGAGAACAATGAACAGTTCACCATCAATGTAACGGGAGCTGCTAGTGGTAGTGCGACCCTGATCAACTCGGACGAGTATGTCGACACACACAATAACAATAGCTGGAACTATGCTACCCAGTTCGACAGCAACACCATTACTTCTGAAAATGACAGGGGTTGGCTGAGTAGCGACACCAACGGTGGCGAGCTGGCTACGTCGACATCTACCGAAGCCGGTGTAACAGTCGATTATCTGTCTGGTGATGATATTGCCTACGGCACTACTGGTAATGACACCCTGAAGGGTGGCAACGGCAATGACTTCATTGATGGCCGTGCAGGTAACGACACGCTATATGGTGGTGATGGTAACGATGTTCTGATGGGTGGCCATGGCAATGACAAGCTGTATGGCGAGGCTGGTGACGACAAACTGTATGGTGGTACTGGCAGTGATTCGCTGTATGGCGGAACCGGCAACGATACTCTCAACGGCGGGGATGATGCTGATCTGCTGGTGGGGGGGGCTGGTAATGATACTCTGACTGGTGGTGGCGGTATCGACACCTTCAAGTGGGAGCTGGGTGATCTGGGTACGTCTGGCAAGCCCAGCGACACTATCACCGACTTTAAGGCCGGTGCCGGTGGCGATGTGCTGGATCTGAAGGATCTGCTGCAGGGTGAAAACAGCAGTAACCTGAGCAACTACCTGCATTTCACTGCTGATGGTAGCAATACTGTGGTGCAGATCAGCAGTAGCGGTCATATCGGCAATGGTTACGATCAGACCATCACCCTTCAGAATGTGCAGTTGAGTACGCTAGGCTCCGGTGATGCCGAAATCATCAACAAGCTGCTAACCAACGGCAATCTGAAGACGGATCTGTAAGCAACGCATACTGTCAGTGCGCCAAGGGCCGGGGGATACCCCGGCCTTTTTGTTGTGTACTGGCAAGAAACCGGTGGCAAACGTTGGGCTTGCGGCCAACCTCACATACACTGGAACGACTATTGCTAATTTGATCCCATCAGATGATGGAGGAACGTTGTGGATAAGCGACCGGTAAGGGATTCCTTGCTGCTGGATTCTCATTTTCAGCCCATTTACAGCCTGGCCCACCGCCGCACCGTGGGGTTGGAGGCCCTGCTGCGCGCTTCGGAGCAAGGGCGGGCGCTGTCGCCGCCGGAGGTATACGAGCGCTATATCCGCCGTGACGAACGCGTGGCCATGGACCTGGCGGTGTGCGCCGCGCATTGCCAGCGCTTTGCCACCATGCCGCATAGCCACCGCTGGCTGTTCCTGAACGTGGACGCCATGACCATGTCCGACCCCAAGCAGGCGGCGGAGCTGGGCAATATCATCCGCGCGGCCGGCATTGCCCCGCAAAGCGTGGTGCTGGAGGTGCTGGAGCAGGCCATCGAGCTGGATGCGCGCTTGCTGGAAGGCGTCGCCATGCTGCGCGAGCAGGGCTGTCTGCTGGCGATAGACGATTTTGGCGTCGGACATTCCAATCTTGATCGCGTGTGCAGCCTGGAGCCGGATTTCGTCAAGTTCGACCGCAATCTGCTGCGCAGTGCCGTCAACCAGCAGCGCACCCGTAACCTGTTGTCGCGGTTGGTGCGACTGATGCACGAAATTGGTGCGTTGGTGGTGGTAGAAGGGGTGGAAAGCGAGTCTGATGTGGTGGTGGCGCTGGATTCAGGCTGCGATCTGGTGCAGGGTTTTTATGTGGCACGCCCGGCGGCGCTGCCGGATGCCGATACGCTGATTACCCCACGGCTGGATGCCAAGTGGGACGAGCTGATGAACCGCGAGCTGCTGCGGCGCAAGCTCAACCGGCGTCAGCTGGAGCTGTCACGCCAGGCCTTCGTGCAGACGGCGATAGCGCTGATGCAGGGCAGCGAGTTCCGTTTTGCCGCCCAGCCGATGCTGGCGCTGCCGGATGTGATCCGCTGCTTCCTGCTGGACCATGAAGGGCGGCAGAAGGGCCGCAACCTCAATGCGCGCCAGCTCAGCGAGGAGGACAACCTGCGCTTTGCGCCGCTGGAGGACACCACCGGTGCGGTCTGGTCGCGGCGGACCTATTTCCAGCACGCCATCGATCAACCCGGCGTGCTGTACATGAGCGAGCCGTACCTGTCGATGACCGATACCCGCACCTGTGTCACGCTGTCGATGGCGATTGAAATCGACGAGGAAATGCACGTGCTGTGTACCGACGTGCTGCTGCCGCGCTAGGGTCAGCGTTGCCAACAAAAAACCGGGCCTAGGCCCGGTTTTCTTATGCAGCATGCTTACTGCCCGATTGGCTCGAACAGGGTAACCACCTGCTGCACACCAGAGGTAGTGGCGGCCACCTGCGCGGCGGCCTCACCCTCGGCGCTGGTTAGCAGGCCCAGCAGGTAGACCACGCCGCGTTCGCTGACCACCTTGACGGCATTGGGCGGGTAGCCGTTGCCTTCCAGCAGGCGGGTGCGCACCTTGGTGGTCAGCCAGATGTCGCCATTGCGCTGCGGCAGGCTGGAGCTGGGGGCCACCACCAGGTGATTGTAAATGCGGCGCACATTGGGCATGCCGCGCAGTTGCAGCTCGACGGCGCTGCGCTGGGCGTCATCGGCCACTTCGCCGGTCAGCAGCACGGCGCGGTTGTAGCTGGTCACCGTCACATGCGCGGCGGCAAAGCGCTCGCGCATCACTTGCCCCGCCTTCAGCTCGATGCTCTGGTCTTCCACGTAGGCGCCACTGGTGCGGCGGTCAGTGGCCACCATGGCGCCAGCCGCTACACCGCCGGCCACCAGCGGAAAGCAGGCGGAAAGGTTGGCCGCAGCCAGCGTGGCCAGCAACAGGGCCGTTACGCGTTGTTTCATCATTCACCTCCCAACAGCATGTAATCGATGGCGTCACACAGCGCATGCAGCAGCAGCAGGTGCACTTCCTGCACGCGGGCGGCGCGGGTGACGGGAACATTCAGGTGCAGGTCTTCCGGCGCCAGAATCTCGGCCACCTGGCCGCCGTCGTTGCCGGTGAGGGCAATCACGTTCATGCCGCGCTCGTGGGCGGCATAAATGGCTTCGATGATATTGGCGGAATTGCCGGTACAGCTGATCACCAGCAGCAAGTCGTTGTGATGCCCCAGCGCCCGCACCTGCTTGGAGAAGATCAGGTCAAACTCGTAATCGTTCCCCACCGCGGTCAGCGACGGGCCGTCGGACGACAGCACGATGGCGGCCAGACCCGGGCGTTCCTTCTCGAAATGCCCCAGCATCATGGTGGCGAAATGGTGGGCATCGGCCGCCGAGCCACCGTTGCCGCAGACCAGGATCTTGCCCTCGTTCATCAGGCTGGCCACCAGCCGCTCGGCGGCTACCGCCACGGCGGGAGACAGCTCATCCATCACCATCTGCAGGGTGGCGATGCTTTCCCGGAAATGCCCACCGGCGCGATCAATCAGGTCCATGCTTGTTCCTTGCGTCTTGCCAGGCTAACCCGCTGGGGCTAGCCGATGATGTTTTTCAGCCACTGCGCCGCGCTGTCGCCATCGAACAGCACGGCATCAAAGCGGCAGGGGGTGTTGAGACGCTGTTGGCTCAGGTACAGGTTGGCCGCAGCGGTCAGCTTCTGGCACTTGGCCGCGCTGATGCTGGCGGCGGCACCGCCAAAGCGCGGGTCGCGACGGGCGCGCACCTCGACAAATACCAGGCTGGCGCCATCGCGCATGATCAGATCGATCTCGCCAAAGCGGCAGTGCCAGTTGCTGCAGACCAGCTGCAGGCCCTGCTGTTGCAGAAAGCGGGCCGCCTGCTGCTCAAACGCGCTGCCGCGCTCCCGGCTCATTGGCTGGCGCCAAGCACGCTGCTGGGCAGCTCACGCTGTACTTGCCAGCTCTTGCCGATGCGCAGGTCGCCGGTGGCGCCGCCCAGCTTGATCTGTGCCGGATTTTTGCTGCCGGCCAGCGCCACGGCCAGGCGGTAGGCATCCACCCCCAGTGCATACAGGCGCTCGGTGGCGCGGGTGAGCTTGCCGCTGGGACGGGGGATGCCACGGGTTTCCGGGTGATCCGGCATCAGGAACCACGGCATGTCGACGAAGCGCACGCCCTGCAGCACGGCGGGAGGCTGCTGGGTGTTGATCAGGGAGCTGGCATACACCGGCATGGCCGGTGGCAGCAAGGCACGGGTCGCCGCGGCCTCCTTGCTGTCCAGCGCCAGAATCACCGCATCGCTGCTCGCCAGTGCGGCGCCCAGCTTGTCGGCGTCCAGCGTGCTGACATCCAGCTCATTGAGCTGTTTGCCCGCGCGTGGCGTCCAGGACTCGACAAACGCCTGCCGCAGCCGGTGTGACAGCGCCTCGCCGTTGAACAGCAGCAGCGGTTGCTGGCGGCCGTCGTCCTGCAGCAGACGCAGCACCTGCGGCGCTTCAGCCTCCACCGCCAGGGTCAGGCTCCACACCTTGCTGCCGGCCGGCGGTGCTTTGTCCAGCGTGTTCAGCACCAGGGTGGGCAGCTTGCTGGCCTGTGCCAGGTTGGCCGCACCCTGTCGGGTTAGCGGGCCGACGATGAAGCTGGCGCCCTCTGCGGCCAACTGCTGATAGCCGTCGAGCACCTTGCTTTCGTCCGCCAGGCTGGCCACGCTGATTTGCACCGCGCTGTCCGGGTTGGCCGCGGCAGCGGCATCGAAGCCATCCTTCACCACTTGCGCCGCTTCTTTTAAGGGCGGCGACTCCAGTGGCAACAGCAGCCCGAGGTGAATGGCCTTGCCAGCAGGGCGGGCGGTGGCGACGGGCAGGACGGCAGGCGCGGCGACAGCAGCACTGATCGCAGGCTTACTGCCGGGGACCGGCTGCAGTTGCTGCTGATTTTGCTGCAGGATGTAGCCGGGGGATTGGGCAATCGCTACACTGGCCGCCAATAAAACGGCAGTGCCGGAAACCCATGGAGCCAATACGTGCAGACAGCGCTTGATCACTTGATGAATTCTGCTCGGGAAACGTTTATCGACGGGGCATTATATGTGGTGGCCACGCCCATTGGAAATCTGGCGGATGTGACCGTGCGCGCGCTGGCCGGGTTCCACGCTGCCGATATCGTGCTGGCCGAAGATACCCGGGTGACCGGCAGCCTGCTGTCGGCCTACGGCATCCATAAAAAGCTGGTAAGCCTGCGCGAGCACAACGAACGTGAAATGGCGGCCAAGGTAGTGAGCTGGCTGGGCGAAGGCAAGATCGTGCTGCAAGTGTCGGACGCCGGCACGCCCGGTATTTCCGACCCTGGCGCGCGGCTGGCGGATGCGGTGTGGGCGGCCGGGCTGCGCGTGGTGCCCATCGTCGGCGCCTCGGCGGTGATTGGCGCCTTGTCCGCCGCCGGTCTGGAAACCGGGCATTTTCACTTTCACGGCTTTTTGCCGCCCAAGAGCGGCGCGCGCTGCAAGACGCTGCAGCAATGGCAGCAGGCCGACTACGCGGTGGTGTGCTACGAAGCGCCGCACCGTATTCTGGAATGTGTCGAAGACATCGTCGCCACGCTGGGCGCGGAGCGACCGCTGGTGCTGGCACGCGAGCTGACCAAGACCTTTGAAACCTTTCTGCGCCTGCCGGCCGGCGAGTTGGCCGCACGCATCCGTGCCGACAGCAATCAACAGCGTGGTGAATGTGTCTTGATCATTGATGCCGCCGCCCGGGTCGAGACGGCCGATGACGACCTGCCGGCGCCGGCGCGCCAGCTGCTGGCCGAACTGGCCGCCGTGCTGCCAACCAAACAGGCCGCCGCCATCGTGGCTGGCCACTACGACCTCAACAAGAAGCAGCTGTACGATGCGGCGCTGCAGCTTAAGGCGGCGGAATAAGGTTTACAGTGCCAATCTTCGCCGACTATAATCCGTCCCCTAATGATTTTTCGCCCGGGTGGCGAAATTGGTAGACGCAGGGGACTCAAAATCCCCCGCCGCAAGGCGTGCCGGTTCGAGTCCGGCCCCGGGCACCACGTGAAAAATCGTTGGACGTACAGAAACCCGCACAGCACAAGGCTTTGCGGGTTTTTTGTTGCGCCGGCGGATTGGGGCTTACTTGGCCGCTTCGGCGACGAAGATTTCCACCCGGCGGTTGGCCGCACGGCCAGTCGGGGTGTTGTTGTCGGCAACCGGTTCGCGCGCGCCACGGCCTTCGATGGTGATGCGGTTCATGGCCACGCCGCGCTGTACCAGGTAGTCACGCGTTGCCTTGGCGCGGTTGAGCGACAGCGGGTTGTTGATGGCATCGCTGCCGGTATTGTCGGTATGGCCGATGATGCGCACGGTGGTTACCGGGTTCTGCTGTAGGCTGCTGGCAAAACTGTCCAGCACCGGGCGCAGATTGGCTTTGATGTCATAGCGGCCGCTGTCGAAGGATACATCGCTGGGGATGTTCAGCTTCAGCTGGTTATCGCTGGTCTGACTCACGCTGACGCCGGTGCCTTTCGATGCCTGCTCCATGGCTTCCTTCTGTTTCTGCATGTGCTGCGACCACAGGTAGCCGCCACCCGCGCCGATTGCGGCGCCCAGCACGGCACCGGTGGCCGCGCTGCGGCCGGTGTTGCCGCCGGCGGTGGCCGCCCCCAGTATCGCGCCGATGCCGGCGCCGATGGCCGCACCAGTGCCGGTGGTGCGCTGGGTGTCGTTCATATTGGCACAACCGGACAGGCTGCCGAGCGTGACGGCGAGCAGCAGCACGCTGGAAATGACTTGTTTCATGATGACCTCGACTCCTTAAAATAACTTGGTGCGACTTGTGGCGCCGCGTTGATGGCCGCTACAGCGGCCAGGCAAGTGCCGGCACCGCTGTTGTTGCATGCCGTGCCTGTCGCCACTCTCCTTCAGCGTAGTTGTTTATGGCAAAGTTGCGCCCCCGGCGCAGCGCGCAACCGCGCGTGTCAGCGCTGGCGGATAGGGCTGGTATTCCCCGCCGTCTGCCGCTACTTTCCAGTGATCCAATACCTGTCTTAATCGAGCCATCATGTTCATCGATACCCATCTCCACCTGGATGCAGAGGAGTTTGCCCCGGGCCGCGCGGCGCTGTGGCGTGCGGCGCAGGCGGCAGGCGTGCAGCAGGCAATTGTGCCGGCGGTGGCTGCGGCCAACTTCGAGGCGGTGCGGGCCATGCGGCAGCAGTTTGGCGTGGCGGTCGCCTACGGTTTGCATCCGATGTACCTGGCGCAGCATCAGGACGCGCATCTGGAGCTGCTGGCCGACTATCTGGCACGCGAGCGGCCGGTGGCGGTGGGCGAGTGCGGGCTGGATCTGTTTGTGCCCGGGCTGGACCCCTTGCGCCAGCAACAGCTGTTGCTGGCGCAGCTCAAGCTGGCGCGACGTTTCGATCTGCCGGTGATCCTGCATGTGCGACGCGCGGTGGACCAGGTGTTGAAGTGTCTGCGGCAGGTGCGGGTGCGCGGTGGGGTGGCGCATGCCTTCAACGGTAGCGAACAGCAGGCGCAGGCGTTTATCGAGCTGGGTTTTTGCCTCGGTTTTGGCGGCGCGATGACGTATCAGGGCTCGCAGCGCATCCGCCGGCTGGCGGCCAACTTGCCGCTGTCGGCCATCGTGCTGGAAACCGATGGCCCGGACATTCCGCCGGAGTGGGCGCAGGGGCAGCCCAACCGGCCGGATAACCTGCCGCGTATTGCCGCCGTGCTGGCCGGGTTACGCGAGATGCCGCTGACAGAGT
Source organism: Vogesella oryzagri (assembly GCF_040148885.1). Classification (NCBI taxonomy): domain Bacteria; kingdom Pseudomonadati; phylum Pseudomonadota; class Betaproteobacteria; order Neisseriales; family Chromobacteriaceae; genus Vogesella; species Vogesella oryzagri. The sequence goes on along the minus strand of NZ_JBEFLD010000002.1, from coordinate 263,090 downwards.
TGGCCGCGGCGACATCGGCCAACGCGCAGCGTACCTTCATCGGTTTGTAACATTCGGCGCGCAAAATTGCGGCATGCTGGCCACCGGGCTGGCCTGAATCGCAAGAACGGGAGCCGATATGTTCAAGAATATGCAATTCTCCACCCGCATCATTGCCGGTTTCGCCGTGCTGTTGCTGGGGCTGCTGCTGGTGGCCGGCAGCGGGATCAGCGCGCTGCGGCTGGCCGGCGGCAGCTTGCAGGTATTGGTGGAAGGCCGTTTGCAGTTCAGCAACGAGATCCAGTCGCTGCGTGCGGAAATGGGCAATCTGCGTCGTTATGAAAAAGATGCCTTCATCAATCTGGGCGATGCCGCCAAGCGCAGCGATTACATCAGCAAGTGGAATGGCAGCCTGGGCAAGGCGCGCGAGCATCTGCAGGTGGCGGACAAGCTGGCCGATGGCGACAGTCGCACGCATATGCAGGCCTTGCAGCAGGCGCTGGGTAGTTATGAGCAGGGCTTCAACACGGTGACGGCGCAGATTGCGGCTGGTGCACTTCTTACGACGCAGGATGCCAACCAGGCAATGGAGCCGTTCAAGCCGGCCATCCATAGCATGGAGGGCAGCACCAAAGAGCTGGTGGCGCAGGCGATGGCTGGCGCGCAGGCGGAAGAGCAGGCGGTAACGGCCAGTATTGCGCAGTCCAACCGCGTGCTGCTGGGTGTGGCAGTGCTGGTGTTGTTGCTGGGCTGCCTGTTTGCCGCGCAGATTGTGCTGTCGGTGCGTCGCCCGCTGCGGGCCATTACCGGCACGGTGGAGGCGCTGGCGAGCAGCCGCAACCTGACCTTGCAGCTGCCGGATTATGGCCGCAACGAGATCGGGCGGGTGGCGCAGGCGTTGAATGTGCTGGTGGTGTCGGTGCGCGAGTTGATTGCCGAGTCGCACCAGCATTCCGGGCGCCTGGTTGGCGCGGCCGAGCAGCTGTCGGCGGTGTCCGCCGATATTTCCGGCGCGGCGGCCAACCAGTCGCAGGCTGCGGCGGCCAGCGCGGCGGCCATCGAGCAGCTGACGGTCAGCGTTACGGTGATGGCCGACAACGCCGAGGGCGTGGAGCAGCAGGCGCACGCGGCCGCCGGCGCCGCCGAACAGGGCGCGGCGCTGGCCGGAACGGCAGCCGGGCAGATCCAGCGCATTGCCGACAGCATCAGCCATACCGGCGGAGCGATCGACAGCCTGAACCTGCGCTCCAGTGAAATCGGCAATATCGTCGGGGTGATTCGCGATATCGCCGACCAGACCAACTTGCTGGCGTTGAATGCCGCGATCGAAGCGGCACGCGCCGGCGAAACCGGCCGCGGTTTTGCCGTGGTGGCGGATGAAGTGCGCAAACTGGCAGAACGTACCAGTCAGGCGACGGCCGAGATTGCCCAGCGCATTCAGGGTGTGCAGGACGATACCCGCAGCGCACATGTCGCCATGCAACAGGCTGGCGAACTGGTGGCGGCCGGGGTGGCAGATACCGACCGTGTGGCGCAGGCCCTGCAGCAGATCATGACCACGTCGCTGGATTCGGTGCACAAGGTGGCGGAGATGGTGGCCGCGGTGCGCGAACAGGGCGTGGCCAGCCAGGACATTGCGCGCAGCATGGAGCAGATTGCGCAGATGAACGATAGAACCAGCCTGGCGGTGCAGCAGGCGGCAACGTTGGCCGCAGATCTGCAGCAGCAGGCGGGCGAGCTGGATGGCAGCATCACCCGCTTCACGGTGTGAATGCTGCATTGTCACCGCAAAAAAAATGGCCGGTCAGTGACCGGCCATTTTGCTATTGCCCTGGCGCTTAGTTAGTCGGCGCTACCGGCTTTTTCGCTTTCTTCAGCGGTTTTTTCACTGGCAGCGGTGCCGCTGGGGCCGAGTTGTCCTGAATCACCACGACAACGCGGCGGTGGGTCGGGTCGGTCGGTGCCAGGTTCGGCAGCAGGCGGGTGCTGCCGTAGCCCTGATTGTCCAGACGGCTGGCCGGAATGCCTTTGCCTTGCAGGTAGTCACGCACGGCCTGGGCACGACGCTTGGACAGGTCCAGGTTGTGGTTGAAGTTGCCGGTGGTATCGGTGTGGCCTTCCACGCGGAAACGCTTGTTGGCCAGTTCCGGCATGTTCAGGGTGGTGACCAGCTGGTCAAGCGCCGGGATGCTTTCCGGACGCAGCTTGGCGGAATCCAGGTCGAACTGCACTTGCACGCGCACGGTGACATCGCGCTCGATCGGCTGCGGCGTGGTCTTGGCCACGATAGGCGCGGTGCTGGCGCCGACTTTGTTTTTGTCGAACGCTATCGGTGCGGTGTAGTCGGTGGAGCAGCTCGGGTAGGTCAGGTCGTCGGCGCGGGCCAGCGAGCTGTCCTGCGGCTGGATTTGCAGCGCTTCCAGCAGGCGGCCGGATTCACCCAGCACGCGGTAGGTTGCCAGCTGCTGGTTCAGTTCGCCGTTGATCTGTTCGCGGCGGGCATCGAACAGTTCGTTCTCGCTGTCCAGCAAGTCCAGCAGGGTACGCTGGCCGATGTCGAACTGGCTGCGATAGGCATCGCGCGCTTTCTCGGTAGACAGCGCGTGTTGACGCAGGGCATCCAGCTGGCTGCTGATCTTCATCACATCGTTGTGGGCGATGCTGACTTGCTGGCGCATGTCGCGGCAGGCCTTGATGCCCATCGCCTCGGCTTCGCCTTTGCGCTCGGTCGCGGCCAGCAGGCGGGCACGGTCGGCACCACCGCGGAACAGGTTCATGCTGACCACCAGCTCAACCGCGGTATCGCGGTAGTTGTTGTCGGTCGCCTGATAGTTATCGGTGTTGGTGTGCGTGGCGCGCAGGTCCAGCTTCGGCGAGAAGGCGCCTTTGCGGACGTTGATGTCGTGTTCGGAAGCACGGTAGAACGAACGCGCAGCCAGCAGGGTCGGGTTGCTCTTGTCGGCCAGCGGCATCAGATCGGCGTTGCTGGGCACCAGGTTCAGATCCAGTGCCGGCAGGGTCAGCTCGGCCGGCGGTTCTTCACCCATGATGCGGGCGTAGCGGGCCTTCACATCATGCAGGTTGGACATCTCGTTGATCAGGTTGGATTCGGCCAGGCTCAGGCGGCCGTTGATCTGCTCCAGATCCACGCGGCGGCCAACCCCCTGCGATACTCGTTGCAGGATTTGTTCGTAAATGCCTTTGTGAACGGCATAATTCTGCTCGGCGATCTCGACCAGCTTGCTATAACGCACTACGTCGATGAACGCGCGCACCGATTCCAGGCTCTGCGTCTCGGCCGCAGCCAGGTATTCGAAGTAGCGGGCACGGGCGGTGTAGTCCAGCTGCTTGAGCTGGTTTACCGTCTGGAAGCCGGTGAACAGGTTCTGGTTCAGGGTGGCGGCATAGCCGTGACGGGTGAACTTGCTGTCGGTGGCGGTGGTGCTGTTGATCGGATCGCGCAGGTGTTCGCGGCCAACGGTGTAGCTCAGGTCGACAGTGGGGAAGAACTCGGCCCGCACGATGCCTTTTTCTTCGGCACTGGCGCGGAAGTTGTACCACTTCATCCCGACTTCCGGGTTATCTTTCACGGTTTGAATGACGGCGTCTTTGAGTGCGAGGCCGTGCGACAACGTGGGGATGGCCATGGCAAACAATGCCATAAGCGTGTAGCCATTCAGATATTTACGACGAAAGTTCATGATAGCCTCACCTATGCCTAGAAATTGTAAACCGGATGGTTCGAAGTATTTTAAATAATAGCTATAGTATAGGAATTTTCGGAACTGCATATTGCAGTGTCAAGTAAAAAGATAAAACGCTGTGGTTGCAGGACAGTGTTTTGCTCTGTGGGCCGTGACCTGTATGGTTGGTATAGAAGCTTTCGCGAAGTTTGCGCGGCCTTTCATGCAAGGCAGATGGCGACTATGGTTGCTGGCATCTGTCTGTAGTGCGCTGCTGTTGCTTGCCGGCCTGGTGGTGGCCAGTGTGACGGCTGATCGGGCGCAGCAGTTGTACGGGCCGCAAGTGTTGCGTATTTACCGCGACTGGCAGCAGCTGGTGCTGCGCCTGGGCAAGGAAAGCAGCGACGAGGTGAAGGTGCGCGAGGTGAACCAGTTCTTCAATCAGCGCCTGCACTACATGGAAGACATCGAGCTGTGGAAGCAGGTGGACTACTGGGCCACGCCGCTGGAGTCGATGAGCAAGGGCTCCGGTGACTGCGAAGACTATGCCTTTGCCAAGTACTTCACCCTGCGGGAGCTGGGGGTGGCGCCGCAGAAGCTGCGCATGATTTACGTTAAGGCGCGTATCGGCGGCCCGGGCAGCACCATTACCCAGGCGCACATGGTGCTGGCCTACTACCCGGCACCGACGGTAGAGCCGATGGTGTTGGACAGCCTGATCAGCAGCATCATGCCGGCATCGCAACGTAGCGATCTGCAACCGGTATTCAGTTTCAATGGCGATGGCATCTGGGTGGGTGGGGGCAGTGCGCCCAATGCCAGTGTCGACCGGCTTACCCGCTGGCGGCAGTTGATAGACAAAATGAAAGCCGAAGGCTTTATCAATTGAGAGCGGCTAGGATGAAACGCGTTTCCCTGATTCAACAGCTGTGGTTTCTGGTGGTGGCCGCCGTGGTGCTAGCCGCTGCCGGCAGCCTGGCGGCCAACCTTTACAACGCCCGCAACTACCTGGAGCAGCAACTGGCTGCGCAGAGTGCGGATGCGGCCAACTCACTGGCGCTGCTGATCACGCAGAATCATGCCGACAAGGCGATGGGGGAAACGCTGGTCAATGCCGCCTTCGACCAGGGGCACTTTCGCAGCATCACCTGGCTGGATGCCGCCGGCAAGCCCACGGTGCAGCGCATAAATGCCGCACAATTCGGTGGCGCACCGCAGTGGTTCCGCCAGATATTCCCGCTGAGCAGCACGCCGGCACGGGCGATGGTGAGTAGCGGCTGGATGCAGGCCGGGGTGGTCGAGGTGGAAAGCGAAGCCGGCTACGCCTATGCCTCGCTGTGGCAGGGTGCGCTTACCGTGTCGTTCTGGGTCGCCATCGCCGGCATCGTGGTGGGACTGATCGGCTCGCTTGGCGTCGGCACCATCCGCCGCCAGCTGCTGGCGGTGGTGGATCAGGCCAAGGCCATTACCCAGCGCCGCTTTGTCACCATCCCCGAGCCGGATGGCCCGGAGATGGGGCGGCTGGCCCAGGCCATGAACGCCATGGTCACCCGCGTGAAGGCGATGTTCGAAGAAGAAGCCAGCCGGCTGGAGGAAATGCGCCAGCAAATCAACTTCGACAAGGTGACGGCGCTGGCCAATCGCGATTATTTCATGGGCCGCCTCGGCGCCACGCTGGGTGAGCAGGATGTGGCGCAGGAGGTGCTGGTGCTGATGCGCATCGGCGCGCTGGCCGAGCTTAACGCCCACCTGGGGCGGCCGCTGACCGATGAAATGCTGGCCCAGTTCGGCCGTAGCCTGCGCAATAGCCAGCGGTTTGGCGATGACAGCCTGGCGGCGCGGCTGAATGGTGCCGATTTCGCCTTGCTGGCACAGCAAAGTCATTTCGATGCCGACAAGGTGGCGGCGCTGCACGACGAGTTGGCCGCCCTGCTGAGCAGTTTTGCCGGCGAAGCGGTGGTGCTGGCCATGGCCGCCACCGACTTGCGGCCGGGCGATTCCATCCGCGATGTGATGTCGCGGCTGGATGCCGCGCTGGCGCTGGCCGAGGTTAACGGCGGCACGCGGGTGGAAATCGCCGGTAGCAATGTCAACAAGCCGCTGGCGCTGACCGCCGAGCGCTGGGGGGGGCTGCTGGATCAGGCGCTGGCGAGCAGCGAATTCAAGCTGGTGCGCTTTGCGGTGCGTAATGCCCATGGCGGCTTGCTGCATGAAGAGGCGCCCCTGCGTTTGAAGCAGGGCGACGACTGGCTGCCGGCCGGACAGTTCCTGCCGATGGCGATCCGTACCCGCCGCGTGGCGGCGCTGGATCTGGCCGCGGTGGGGCTGGCGCTGACGCAGCTGGCGGCCGATCCGGCCTGCCCGGGGCTGGGGGTGAACCTGGCGGCAGAGTCGCTGGACGACGACAGCTTTGTGGCGCAACTGGCGGCGCTGGTACGCAACCAGCGCCAGGCCGCCGCCCGCTTGTGGCTGGAAATGGCCGAGGCCGGGGTGGTGCCGCGTTTCGAGCGCTTCCGCGCCTTGTGTCTGGCGCTGGAAGAACTGCCGTGCAAGATCGGCGTCGAGCACTTTGGCCGCCAGTTCAGCCTGATTGGCCAGTTGCACGACCTGGGCATCGACTACCTGAAAGTGGACGGCAGCTTCGTGCAGCAGATTGAGCAGCACAATGGCAACCAGACCTTCCTCAAAGGGGTGTGCAATATCGCGCACAACATCGGCCTGGGCGTAGTGGCCGAAGGCGTGAAGACCGAGCAGGAGGCCAGCATGCTGTTCGCACTGGGCTTCGACGGCGTCACCGGGCCGGGGGTGAAGTAGGCGCCGCCTGTAGTGACAAAAGGGCTGCCAGCGGGCAGCCCTTTTTGTTGCCGGCGGTAGGTCGGCCATGATGCGGCCAACCTTGTGCTCGTCTGCTCGTTAACCGTAGTGGCCATCGCGCATGGGGCAAATAAAAAGGCGCCCGCAGGCGCCTTGGTGATCATGCTTGTGGCGATCAACCTTGCTGGATGCCGGCCACCAGCCACTTGCCGTTGCTGCTGTCGTCCTTCAGGTAGTGCCAGGTTTCGCCGAACGGTACCGCCGAGGCACCGACACTCTCGCTTACCAGGCCGTGGAAACGCACGCTGCAGATCATGCGGCCGTTTTCCATGGTGCCTTCCACCACCTGGCAGTCCAGTTGGGGGAAGTCTGCCGGCTCGGTGTTGGCGGTAATGTCTTCCTTCAGTGCCTGGAACAGCTCCGGCGTCAGGTACTTGCGCACTTCTTCCAGACTGTCGGCCGAGTTCAGGTTCTGTAGATGCAGGAAGGTGGCCTTGGCCTGGCGCAGAAAGTGCGGCACTTCGGTGCCGTCCGGCAGGCGTTGTAGGCTGGCCGGCGGCGGGGTCAGGCCGCTGCCGCCAAATTGCGGATTGCCAGAGCCGATCGGTGGGATGCCATTGGCGCCGGCCGGCTGGAACTGCATCGGCTGGGTGTTGAGTGGCTGCGGCGCGCGCGACATCTGCTGGTTGGCCGCACGGCGACGGAAGAACGACAGCAGCGCCAGACCGGCCAGCGAGCCGCCAATCACGTACAGCCACGGGAAGCCGCCGCTTTCGCCAGTAGTGGTCTTGCCGTCATTCATGGCCGAGCCCAGCAGGTAGCCGGCGGCAGCACCGGCAGCACCGGCGGCGACCATGCCGCCAACACCGGAGCCCTTGCGCTGCGGCGCCGGGGCGGTCTGCAGCGGCGCCTTGGGCGGAATGGCCTGCTGCTGGAACGACTGCGTCGGCGTACTGCGCTGCATGCCGGCGCTGCGACCCTTGCCCAGGCGGGCGGCATCGGCAAACGGGCTGGCCAGCACGGTAATGAGGGAGAGGGCCAATACGGTCGTCTTCACTCGGGAATTCATTCTATGTGTCTCCAATGTGTGCGGATTGCAAAGGCAATCCGCCGCTCTGACAACGTCGAGCCAGGCTTAGTTCGGGGCGGGGGTGACAATTTCAAGCACGGTGACAACGTTGGCCGCAATACTGAAGCGTACGTCGCAGTGCGCCAGACGGATGCCGTACACCCGGGCCGGGTCGTCTTGGTAGGCCGGGCGCGGGTCCTGCGCCAGCACTTCGTCGATCAGCGCCGGCAGCCAGGACGGGGTGTCCGGCCAGGCGGCCAGATCGGCGCGGGCACGCTCCTGCCACTGCACCGCCAGCTGCGGCGGCGGGCCATCGACAAAGCCGCCGCGTGCGTCTGGCTTGGCTTCCACAAACGGGATGTAGGGCTTGATGTCCAGCACCGGCGTGCCATCCAGCAAGTCGGCGCCGGCCAGCTGCAGCGTGACGCCGTCCGTGGTGTCGATGGCCTTGAGCTCGACCAGCGACAGCCCCAGCGCGTTGGGGCGGTGGGTGGCGCGGCTGGCGAACACACCGACCTTGGCATTGCCGCCCAGCCGCGGCGGTCGCACCAGAGGCTGCCAGCCGCGGGTGGCGGTTTCATGGAATACGAAGCTGAGCCAGACGTGCGAGAACGCCTCCAGTCCGCGCACGCAGTCCGGCTGGTTGTAGGGCGGTAGCAGTTGCAGCGTTACCGGGGCGGACGGCGCCAGCGCCGGCTGGCGCGGAATACCGAATTTTTCCTGGTACGGCGAGTGGATCACGCCGATGGTGTCGAGTTCGAAGCGCATGGCGCGATTGTAGCCGATGCGCGGCGGCGCCAAGACAAGGTTGGCCGCAGCGTCTGCGGCCAACCTTGGCCTGTCATCGGCGCGTGTGCACGCTTAGCGAGCCGGCGCGACAGCAGGCGACAGCTGGGGCGCGGAGTTGGCAAATAGTCACTGCGCCTTCAACCGTCGGCCTCGACCGCGTCGCCGATGATCGTGCATCGGCTCAGGCGGCGAAGTGCTTCTGGTGGCGCAAATCCAGCCGGCTCATCGGCAGCAGCATGAAGAAGTCGGCGCAGTTGAAGTCCGGATCCCACGCTGGCTCGCCGCATACCCAGGCGCCGGCGCGTAAATAGCCCTTGATCAGCGGTGGCAGCGGTGCCGGGGCGGCATCGTCGATCACCTGGTCCAGTGGCAGCGCCAGGTGCGGCGTCACGCGCCATTCCGCTGGCGCCAGGTGTTTGCCTGCCAGCTGGCGGTACAGACTCACCGCCTGATGGCCGCCATCGGCCAGACTGACGCTGGCGCAGCCGGCCAGGTACTGCCCGCCCTGCTGGCGCACGTAGTCGGCGAGGCCGGCCCACAGCATGGCGATCACCGCGCCGCGGCGGTAGTCCTTGTGCACGCAGGAGCGGCCAACCTCGATGATGTGATTGCGGATGCCGGCCAGGCGGGCGAGATCGAATTCATGCTCGGAATACAGGCTGGGCACGGCATGTGCGCGCGACGGCGGCAACATGCGATAGGTGCCGACCACCTTGCCGCTGGCGTTGTCCTCCACGATCAGGTGGTCGCAGTGGGCGTCGTAGTCGTCGCGGTCGATGCCGTCGGCGGCGCTGGCCAGCTGCGCGCCCATTTCGCCGGCAAAGATCTGGTAGCGCAGCTTCTGCGCGCGGCGGATGTCCTTGTCGCTGCGGGCGAGGCGGACGCTGAGTTTGCCGGCGGCGGCCGGTAGCTGCTGTTCGCTGAGATATTGCATGCGGCTTTCCCGTAATGAATCGCCAGACCATGCTAGAGCGCGCGGTTGACAGTGCCGTGTCGTTGTCATGACTGCGCCATGACATGGCGGTTAAGCCGCGGTGACAAACAGGATGATGAAAATCAACGACTTACAATGGCACTGTTTTGGCGTACAATATCCGGTTCCGTTTTTCCGGTCTTTGCCTTACACACCTTATGATCTACCCGACGACCTTTGACGTGATTGTGGTGGGCGGCGGTCACGCCGGCACCGAAGCCGCGCTGGCAGCCGCGCGCATGGGCTGCAGCACCCTGCTGTTGACGCACAACATCGAAACCCTGGGCCAGATGTCGTGCAATCCGTCCATCGGCGGTATCGGCAAGGGTCATCTGGTGAAAGAGGTGGATGCGCTCGGTGGCGCCATGGCGCTGGCCACCGACATCAGCGGTATCCAGTTCCGTACCCTCAACGCCTCCAAAGGCCCGGCGGTGCGCGCCACCCGCGCCCAGGCCGACCGCATCCTGTACAAGGCGGCGATCCGCGAGATGCTGGAAAACCAGCCCAATCTCACGCTGTTCCAGCAGCCGGTGGACGACCTGCTGATCGAAGGCGAGCGCGTGGCCGGTGCCATCACCGCCATCGGCATCACCTTCCGCGGCAAGACCGTGGTACTGACTGCCGGCACCTTCCTGTCCGGCAAGATCCACGTCGGCATGGAAAACTACACCGGCGGCCGCGCCGGCGATGAAGCCGCTTCCACGCTGGGCGCGCGCCTGCGCGAACTGAACCTGCCGGTGGGCCGCCTCAAGACCGGCACCCCGCCACGCATCGATGGCCGCAGCATCGATTTTTCGGTGCTGGAAGTGCAACCGGGCGATACCCCGGCGCCGGTGTTCTCCTACCGCGGCAGCCGCGCCATGCACCCGCAGCAGCTGCCGTGCTGGATTGCGCACACCAACTTGCAGACCCACGACATCATCCGCAGCGGCTTCGACCGCAGCCCGATGTTCACCGGGGTGATCGAAGGCGTCGGCCCGCGCTACTGCCCGTCGATCGAGGACAAGATCAATCGCTTCGCCGACAAGGACAGCCACCAGGTGTTCCTGGAGCCGGAAGGCCTGACCACCAACGAGTACTACCCCAACGGTATTTCCACCAGCCTGCCGTTCGACGTGCAGCTGGCGGCGGTGCGCTCGATCCGCGGCCTGGAAAACGCGCACATCCTGCGTCCGGGCTATGCCATCGAGTATGACTATTTCGACCCGCGCGGGCTGAAATCGACGCTGGAAACCAAGGCCATTCAGGGCCTGTTCTTCGCCGGCCAGATCAACGGCACCACCGGCTACGAAGAAGCAGCGGCGCAGGGTCTGCTGGCCGGTCTCAATGCCGGCCTGTATGCCCGCGAGCAGGCCGGCTGGTGCCCGCGCCGCGACGAGGCCTACCTCGGCGTGCTGGTGGACGACCTGTCCACCATGGGCGTGTCCGAGCCGTATCGCATGTTCACCAGCCGCGCCGAGTTCCGCCTGCAACTGCGCGAAGACAATGCCGACCTGCGCCTGACCGAGGTTGGCCGCAAGCTGGGCCTGGTCGGCGATGCGCAGTGGGATGCCTTCTGCCGCAAGCGCGACGCGGTGGAAGCGGAGAAGCAGCGCCTGGGCAGCATCTGGGTGCATCCGGGCAAGATCCAGCCGGGCGAGGACGAGCGCATCGTTGGCCAGAAGCTGACGCGCGAATATTCGCTGGCCGATCTGCTGCGCCGTCCCAACGTGTCCTACCGTGAGCTGATGACGCTGTCGCTGGCGGGGGAGGGGGTGACTGACGAGGTGGTGGCCGAACAGGTGGAGATCCAGATCAAGTACCAGGGCTACATCGACCGCCAGAACGAGGAAGTGTCGCGCCGCGAGCAGCTGGACGATGTGAAGCTGCCGGCCGACATCGACTACGGCCTGGTGAAGGGGCTGTCCAAGGAAGTGTCGCAGAAGCTGAACCAGCATCGCCCGGAAACGCTGGGCCAGGCGTCGCGCATCCAGGGCATCACCCCGGCGGCGGTGGCGCTGCTGCTGGTGCACCTCAAGCGCGGTTTTGCCGATGCCCGCAGCGCCAGCTGAGCCGCAAAAAATGCTGCAGTGCGCTCCGGAGTGCCGACTTCGGGGCGCATTTGTTTTTGATACCCGTTACAATCGGGCGATCCACGAATTCGAATATTGCAAACGACATGACTCACCGCGCAGACATCACCGCAGGGTTGGCCGCCATCGGCCTGGAACTGAGCGAACAGCAGGTTGGCCTGCTGGAAGGCTACCTGGGCCTGCTGGCCAAGTGGAACCAGACCTACAACCTGACCGCCATCCGCGAGGAAGAGCGCATGGTCAGCTACCATCTGCTGGACAGCCTGACGCTGGTACCGCAGCTGGCCGGTGGCACCCGTCTGCTGGACGTGGGCTCCGGTGGTGGCATGCCGGGCATTCCGGCGGCGATTGCCCGCCCGGATCTGCACGTGGTGCTGCTGGATGCCAATCACAAGAAAACCACCTTTCTGCGCCAGGCGGCCATCGAGCTGAAACTGTCCAACGTGGAAGTGATTACTGGCCGGGTGGAGGCGTATCAGCCGGAACAGAAGTTTGACCGCATCACCAGCCGCGCTTTTGCCGAGCTGGCCGATTTCGTCAAGCTGTCGCGCCACCTGTTGGCCGCAGACGGCCAGTTCGTGGCGATGAAGGGGGTGTACCCATACGAGGAAATCGCCCAGTTGCCGGAAGGCTTTGCCGTGTCGGAAGTGCGTCCGTTGCAGGTGCCCGGCCTGGATGCGGAGCGCCACCTGGTGCGCGTGGTAGCAAAATGACAGCCCGTATCATCGCCGTTGCCAACCAGAAAGGTGGAGTAGGCAAGACCACCACGGTGGTCAATCTGGCGACCGGCCTGGCGGAGCAGGGGCGGCGCGTGCTGATCGTCGACCTGGATCCGCAGGGCAATGCCACCATGGGCAGCGGCATCGACAAGAGCGATCTGCCGCTGTCGGTGTATCACGTGCTGCTGGCAGAAAACAGCATCGAGGAAGTGCGCCGTCCGGCCAAGGAGGGTGGCTACGATGTGCTGCCGGCCAACCGTGACCTATCCGCTGCCGAGGTGCAGCTGGTGCAGGAGCTGGCGCGCGAAGCGCGGCTGAAGAACGCGCTGGAACTGGTGGCGGAGCAGTACGATTACGTGCTGATCGACAGTCCGCCGTCGCTGAACCTGCTGACCCTCAACGGGCTGGTGGCGGCGCAGGGCGTGCTCATTCCCATGGTGTGCGAGTACTACGCGCTGGAAGGTCTTACCGATCTGGTCGGCACGCTGCGCAAGGTGCGTGCCGCCGTCAATCCGCGCATCGAAATCATGGGGCTGCTGCGCACCATGTTCGATGCGCGCAGCAATCTGTCACAGCAGGTGTCGGAGCAACTGGCGCGCCACTTCGGCGACAAGGTGTTCGACACCGTGGTGCCGCGCAATATCCGGCTGGCGGAAGCGCCCAGCCACGGCTTGCCCGGCATCGTCTACGACCGCACCGCCCGTGGCTCGCAAGCCTATCTGGCCCTGGCTGGCGAACTCATCGCCCGCCTGGAGCCGCAAACCGAATCTACCGAGCAATAAACCATGGCCAAACTGAAAGGACTCGGGCGCGGCCTGGACGCGCTCCTCTCCACGGTCGAGGTGGCGGATGATCGCCTGACCTCGCTGCCGCTTCATCGCATCCGCCCCGGCAAATATCAGCCGCGCAGCTTTATGGCGGACGAGGCGCTGCAGGAGTTGGCCGCATCCATCCAGTCGCAGGGCGTGATTCAGCCGGTGGTGGTGCGCGAAGTCGGACTGGGTGATTACGAACTGATCGCCGGCGAACGTCGCTGGCGCGCCAGCCAGCTGGCCGGCCTGCAGGAAATCCCGGCGGTGGTGCGCAGTGTGGCGGATGAAACCGCGCTGGCGATGGCGTTGATCGAAAATATCCAGCGCGAAGATCTGGACCCCATCGAAGAGGCGCGTGGCATTCAGCGACTGATCGCCGAATTTGCTCTTACCCATGAAGCAGCTGCTGCCGCGCTGGGACGCTCGCGCAGCGCGGTCAGCAACCTATTGCGGCTGCTGGCGCTGCCGCAGCCGTTGCAGGACATGCTGCATCAGGGGCAGCTGGAGATGGGGCATGCTCGCGCCTTGTTGCCGTTGCCGGTGATCGAGCAGGTGGCGCTGGCGCAGGAGATCGTGGCGGCAGGTCTGACAGTGCGCGAGGTGGAACAGCGGGTACAGCAGGCGCCGGCAAGCGGCAAGGTTGGCCACAAAACGGACGGTGCCGCGCGTCGCGATCCGGATATCGACCGGCTGGCGGGGCTGCTGTCGGACCGTCTGGGGATGTCGGTCTCGTTTCGCCATTCCGGCAAGGGGCGCGGCAAGTTGATCATCGATTATGCAAGTCTGGATGAACTTGACGGACTACTTGAAAAACTTCAAGCAAAATCAAGCTGCTGACAGCTTGGTTACAAATGTACAGATGCCAATGGGCAAAGTTGACGCTCTCGTCAGCTCAAGCCTATAATCGCTCGATTTTTTCAGATTCAGACATGATTAATACGGACGCCAAGCGCGTACTGCGCGCGCAGGTCAGACTGACTTTGCTGGCCATGCTGGTGAGCGTACTCATTGCTGGTGCAGTGCCCAGCGTACCAATGTCTGTACTGATAGGCGGGCTATGTGCCATCATGCCCGCCCTGCTGTATGTGCGGATCGCCGGCAAGGTGCAGCGGGCAGCTCCGTCAGCACTGATGCGGGCGCATTACCAGGCAGAGGCGGTGAAATTTGTTGTCACTGTCCTGTTATTTGCGGCTACGTTCGCATTTTTCAAGGATTTATCGGTAGCGGGACTGTTTGCAGGCTATATCGCCGCGACATCCGGCTACTGGTTCGGGCTTTTGAGCAATAATCGAGACCAACGCAATGGCAAGTAACGCAACTGAGTATATTCAGCACCACTTGACGTTCTGGAACTCCTCGCACGAGGGCGGTTTCTGGAGTCTGCACGTCGATACCTTCTCCATTTCCCTGCTGCTGGGCTTCCTGTTTGTCGGCATTTTTGCCAAGGTTGCCCGTAACGCTAAACTGGAAAACCCGGGCCGTCTGCAACTGTTTGTAGAGTCCATCGTTGAGATGGTCGATACCCAAGTGAAGGAAATTTTCCACGCCAAGAGCAAGGTTGTTGCCCCGCTGGCACTGACCATTTTCGTGTGGGTGTTCCTGATGAACGCCATGGACATGCTGCCGGTTGACCTGCTGCCGTGGATTGCCGGCAACATCGGCGCCGCGCTGGGTCATGACCCGCATCACGTTTACTTCCGCGTCGTACCGTCCGCCGACGTGAACGCCACTTTCGCCATGTCGCTGTCCGTGATGCTGTGCATCATCGGCTTCTCCATCTCGGCCAAGGGCTTGGGTGGCTGGATCAAGGAGCTGTTTACCGCGCCGTTCCATGCCGAAAGCCTGCCGATGATCATTATCCTGGCGCCGGTGAACTTCGCGTTCCAGCTGGTGGAACTGGCTGCCAAGCCGATCTCTCTGGCGCTTCGTCTGTTCGGTAACATGTACTCCGGCGAACTGATCTTCATCCTGATCGCGCTGCTGCCGTGGGGTGTGCAGTGGGTGCTGGGTGCGCCGTGGGCCATCTTCCACATCCTGGTTATCACCTTGCAGGCCTTCGTGTTCATGATGCTGACCATCGTGTACCTGAGCCTGGCAGTTGAGCATCACTGATTTTTTGTGTTTTTTTAGTACCTTTTCTCAAACCATCCTTGCATTAGTCTTTAGGAGATTTAAATGGAAGCTCTCGTTTCTCAGATCCAGTCCATGACCGCTCTGGCTGCAGCCCTGATCATTGGCCTCGGCGCTATCGGTACCGCTCTGGGCTTCGCCATCCTGGGTGGCAAGTTCCTGGAGTCGTCCGCTCGCCAGCCGGAACTGATCCCGGTTCTGCAAACCAAGCTGTTCATTATTGCTGGTCTGCTGGACGCCATTTCCATGATCGGTGTGGGTGTTGCAATGCTGTACACCTTCAACAACCCGTTCCTGACCGCTGCTGTTGCTGCACTGAAAGCTGGCGCTTAATTTTTAAGCGGAAACGGTTGTTGTCGTAACCACACTGGAGGAAAACAAGCGTGGAATTCAACGTAACACTACTGGGCCAGGCGATCACTTTCGCCATCCTGGTATGGTTCACCATGAAGTTTGTTTGGCCTCCGCTTACCAACATGATGGAAGAGCGTGCCAAGCGAATCGCTGATGGCTTGGCCGCTGCAGAACGCGGCAAACAGGATCTGGAAGCGGCTGAAAAGCGCGTAGCAGACGAACTTCGTCAAGCCAAACAACAGGCTACCGAACTCGTTATCGCTGCTGAAAAGCGTGCCAGCCAGATCGTGGAAGAAGCCAAAGACGTGGCTCGTACCGAAGGTGCGAAACTCGTGGCGGACGCCAAGGCCCAGATCGATCAGGAAGTGTTGCGTGCCAAGGAAGCCCTGCGTGAGCAGGTAGCTGGTCTGGCCGTAACCGGCGCAGAAAAAATCCTGCGCAAAGAGATCGATGCAGCCAAGCACGCGGATCTGTTGGCCTCCATCAAAGCGGAGTTTTAATTAACTCATGGCAGAACTCATTACCGTAGCAAGGCCCTACGCCGAAGCGGTATACAGCCTTGCCACCGAGCAGCAGACCCAGAGCAAGTGGTCGGAAGCTCTCGCGTGGCTGGCTGCCATGGTGGCGAACCCGGACGTGACGCAAGTCGTCACCAACCCGAAACATACCGCGCAAGAGATTGAGGCGCTGTTGTTTGACGTGCTGGGTGATAAGGCAACTGACGAAGTGCGTAACTTTGTTGTTGCCCTCATCGAAAACCGCCGTCTGACGCTGCTGCCGGAAATTGCCGCCCAGTTTGAAGTGCTGAAGGCTCAGGCTGAAGGTGTGATCGACGCTACTGTCGAAACCGCTTTTGCCCTGACCGATGCCCAGCAAGCCGAACTGACCGCATCTCTCAGTCATAAATACGCCAAATCCGTACGCATCGTCGTGCGTGAAGTACCGGAATTGATCGGTGGCGTACGTATCCTGATTGGTGACGACGTGATTGATGCGTCTGTCAGCGGCAAACTGCAGGCAATGGCCGCAAGCCTCAAGAATTAGGAGAGATCATGCAGTTGAACCCCTCTGAAATCAGTGACCTGATCAAGGCCAAGATTCAGAACCTGTCCGAAGGCGTTGAGTCCCGTACCAAAGGTACCGTGATCTCCGTAACCGACGGCATCGTTCGTATCCATGGTCTGGCAGACGTCATGCAGGGTGAAATGCTCGAGTTTGCGGGCAACACCTTCGGCCTGGCCATGAACCTGGAGCGTGACTCCGTAGGTGCCGTGATCCTGGGCGAGTACGAGCACATTTCCGAAGGTCAGGAAGTGAAGTGCACCGGTCGCATTCTGGAAGTGCCGGTGGGTCGTGAACTGGTTGGCCGCGTGGTAAACGCGCTGGGTCAGCCGATCGATGGCAAAGGCCCGATCAATGCGACCAAGACTTCCCCGATCGAGAAGATTGCTCCGGGCGTTATTGCCCGTCAATCGGTATCGCAGCCGATGCAGACCGGCCTGAAGTCTATCGACTCCATGGTTCCGGTTGGCCGCGGCCAACGTGAGCTGATCATTGGTGACCGCCAGACTGGTAAGACCGCCGTTGCACTGGACGCGATCGTTAACCAGAAAGGCACTGGCGTTATTTGTATCTACGTTGCCGTAGGTCAGAAAGCGTCCTCCATCGCCAACGTGGTACGCAAGCTGGAAGAGCACGGCGCGATGGGTCATACCATCGTGGTTGCCGCTACCGCTTCCGAAGCCGCTGCCCTGCAGTTCATTGCACCGTACTCCGGTTGCGCGATGGGTGAATTCTTCCGTGACAACGGTGAAGATGCTCTGATCGTATACGATGACCTGTCCAAGCAGGCTGTAGCCTACCGTCAGATTTCCCTGCTGCTGCGTCGCCCTCCGGGCCGCGAAGCTTACCCGGGTGACGTTTTCTATCTGCACTCCCGTCTGCTGGAACGCGCTTCCCGCATCAACGTGGATGAAGTAGAGAAACTGACTGCTGGCGCCGTGAAAGGCAAGACCGGTTCCCTGACCGCGCTGCCGATCATCGAAACCCAGGCTGGTGACGTTTCCGCTTTCGTTCCGACCAACGTAATTTCGATTACCGACGGTCAGATCTTCCTGGAAACCGATCTGTTCAACGCAGGTATCCGTCCGGCCATTAACGCCGGTATCTCGGTATCGCGCGTGGGCGGTGCGGCTCAGACCAAGGTTATCAAGAAGCTGGGCGGCGGTATTCGTCTGGCTCTGGCCCAGTATCGTGAACTGGCAGCCTTCTCGCAGTTTGCTTCCGATCTGGACGAAGCAACCCGCAAGCAGCTGCAACACGGTGAAGTGGTTACCGAGCTGATGAAGCAGAAACAGTTCTCCACCCTGTCGACCGCCGAAATGGCGCTGACGCTGTGGGCGGTGAACAAGGGTTACTACGAAGACGTACCGGTGAAGAGTGCTCTGGCATTCGAAGCCGCGTTCCTGGCCTACGTTCGCGCTAACCACGCCGACGTGCTGACCGCGACCGATGCGTCTGGTGACCTGTCTGCCGACAATGAAAAAGTACTGGCCAAGGCGATCGAATCGTTCAAGGCTGGCTACAGCTTCTAAGCTGAGTCTTTCGGATACCTAGAGTTAAAGAAAGGTTCAGGATATGGCAGTCGGTAAAGAGATTCTCACCAAGATCCGAAGCGTGCAGAACACGCAGAAGATCACCCGCGCTATGCAAATGGTGTCGACCTCCAAGATGCGCAAAACGCAAGAGCGTATGCGCGCTGCCCGTCCTTACGCCGAAAAGGTGCGTGCTGTCATGGCGCACCTGGCTTCGGCCAATACGGATCTGGAGCACCCACTGCTTGCCCGTCGCAGCGAAATCAAGCGTGCCGGCATTATCGTTGTAACCTCGGACAAGGGTTTGTGTGGTGGCCTCAACGCCAACATCATCAAGCGCTTTTACGCCAAGGTTAGCGAGCTGCAGACACAAGGTGTCGATGTGCAGGTGTGCGCCCTGGGCCAAAAAGGCCTGGCCGCCAGCCAGCGCGCCAAATTGAACGTTGTGGCAAGCGCAGTGCATCTGGGCGATGTGCCCAAGATGGACAAACTGATTGGCCCGCTTACAGTGCTGTTGAAACAGTACGCTGAAGGCGAACTGGATGCGGTTTATCTCGTGTACTCCCGTTTCATCAATACGATGAAACAGGAGCCGGCGCTGGAACAGTTGCTGCCGCTGACCGAGGAACACATGGTTGTCGAGCACGCCCATGCTTGGGATTACGTGTACGAGCCGAGTGCCACCGACGTCATGGAGTTTCTGGTCAAGCGTTACCTGGAGTCCGTCGTGTATCAGGCTGTGGCCGAGAACATGGCTTCCGAACAGGCTGCCCGTATGGTGGCCATGAAGGCAGCAACGGATAACGCCGGTAACGCGATCAAGCAACTGCGTCTGGTTTACAACAAGTCACGTCAGGCAGCAATTACCAAAGAGCTGTCGGAAATCGTGTCTGGCGCCGCAGCGGTATAACCGTCGCAGACTGTAAAAGTTTATTGAGTTAGGAACCGATAATGAGCCAAGGCAAAATCGTACAAATCATTGGCCCGGTGGTCGACGTGGAGTTTCCGCGCGACGCCATGCCAAAGGTTTATGATGCCCTGAAGCTGGTTGACGCAGACCTGACGCTTGAAGTCCAGCAACAGCTGGGCGATGGCGTTGTGCGTACCATTGCTATGGGTAGCTCGGACGGCCTGAAGCGTGGCATGGCAATCACCAACACCGGTGCACCGATTTCGGTACCGGTTGGCGCCGCCACCCTGGGTCGTATCATGGACGTACTGGGCAGCCCGGTTGATGAAGCCGGCCCGGTAGCTTCCGAACACACTCGCGCCATTCACCAGGCTGCGCCGAAGTTCGACGAACTGTCCTCCGCTACCGAACTTCTGGAAACTGGCATCAAGGTTATTGACCTGCTGTGCCCGTTTGCCAAAGGCGGTAAGGTGGGCCTGTTCGGTGGTGCCGGTGTGGGCAAGACCGTTAACATGATGGAACTCATCAACAACATCGCGAAGGCACACTCCGGTTTGTCCGTATTCGCCGGTGTTGGTGAACGTACCCGTGAAGGTAACGACTTCTACCACGAAATGAAGGACTCCAACGTCCTTGATAAAGTGGCAATGGTGTACGGTCAGATGAACGAACCGCCGGGTAACCGTCTGCGTGTTGCACTGACCGGTCTGACCATGGCCGAGCACTTCCGCGATGAGAAGGATGCCAACGGCAAAGGCCGTGACGTTCTGTTCTTCGTGGACAACATCTACCGTTACACCCTGGCCGGTACCGAAGTGTCCGCGCTGCTGGGTCGTATGCCGTCTGCCGTGGGCTATCAGCCGACGCTGGCGGAAGAAATGGGTCGCCTGCAAGAACGTATTACCTCGACCAAGGATGGTTCCATTACCTCCATCCAGGCCGTATACGTACCTGCCGATGACTTGACCGACCCGTCCCCGGCTACCACCTTCGCCCACTTGGATGCGACCGTGGTTCTGTCCCGTGACATCGCGTCGCTGGGTATCTACCCGGCCGTTGACCCGCTGGACTCCACTTCCCGTCAGCTGGATCCGCTGGTTGTAGGCGAGGAGCATTACTCCGTCGCCCGCGGCGTGCAGTCCACCCTGCAGAAGTACAAGGAACTGCGTGACATCATCGCGATTCTGGGTATGGATGAACTGTCTGAAGAAGACAAACTCACCGTATACCGTGCGCGTAAGATCCAGCGCTTCCTGTCGCAGCCGTTCCACGTAGCTGAAGTATTTACCGGTTCCCCGGGCAAATACGTTCCGCTGAAGGAAACGATCAAGGGCTTCAAGGCGATTCTCAGCGGCGAATTCGACCACCTGCCGGAACAAGCGTTCTACATGGTTGGTGGTATCGACGAAGCTGCGGAAAAAGCCAAGACCCTGTAATCAAGGAGACGGCTCATGGCCAAGATGCATGTGGAAGTGGTCAGCTCCGAGCAGCAGATCTACTCCGGCGAAGCCGAGTTTCTGGTTGCGCCGGCGCTGGAAGGCGAAATCGGTGTTTACCCACGTCACGTGCCGCTTCTGACCCGTATCAAGCCTGGCGTACTGCGTCTGACAGTACCGGGCAGCAAGGACGAAGTGTTGGTGGCTGTTTCCGGCGGACTGCTGGAAGTACAGCCCACCCACATCACCGTTCTGGCCGATACGGCGATCCGCGGTGAGGATCTCGACGAAGCTCGCGCCAACGAGGCCAAACGTGCTGCCGAGGAATCCCTCAAGCACGCTACCGACGACCTGGATACGGCGAAGGCCCATGCTGCCCTGGCAGCGGCCATCGCCCAGCTCAAGGCGCTGGAATACCTCCGCAAGCGCGTGCACTGATAGCGCGAAAGCGCCAAGTGTATAGTCGCAGGCTGCCACGCAAGTGGCAGCCTTTTTCATTTCTGCAAAGCCCCGCATAATGGCGGGCTATTCACCTAGATTGTTGCGGACGCATCCATGGAATCCCTCAGCGTAGTCATTCTTGCTGCCGGTAAAGGCAAGCGCATGTATTCGGCACTGCCCAAGGTGCTGCACCCGATTGGCGGCCAACCCATGCTGGCGCGCGTGATCGCCACGGCCCGCCAGCTGCAGCCGGCCAAGATCGTGGTGGTGTACGGCCACGGCGGCGAACAGGTACGCGCGACGATTACGGATGCGGACGTGGAGTGGGCGCTGCAGGCCGAGCAGCTGGGTACCGGCCACGCGCTGAAGATGGCGCTGCCGCACCTGCCGAAAGATGGCCACACCCTGGTGCTGTACGGCGACGTGCCGCTCACCACCCTGTCCACGCTGCAGCAGCTGCTGGCCGCAGCCGAAGGCGGTATGTCGTTGCTTACCGATGTGTTGGCCGATGCCAGCGGTTATGGCCGCATCGTGCGCAATGCTGGCGGCGACATCGTGGCCATCGTCGAAGACAAGGATTGTGACCCGCAGCAGAAGGCGATCCGCGAGATCAATACCGGCATGCTGGTGCTGCCCAACGCGCGGCTGGAAGGCTGGCTGGCGGAACTGAAGAACGGCAACGCCCAGGGCGAGTACTACCTGACCGACGTCATTGCGCTGGCGGTACGTGATGGCATCGCGGTACCGGGCGTGACCGTGGGCGCCAGCTGGGAAGCCGCCGGCGTGAACAACAAGCTGCAGCTGGCCGAGCTGGAGCGCCAGCTGCAACTGAACCAGGCGCGCGCGCTGCTGACTGCCGGGGTAACCCTGGCTGACCCGGCGCGTATCGATATCCGCGGCCAACTTGAGCACAGCGAGGATGTCAGCATCGATGTGGGCTGCGTGTTCGAAGGCCAGGTCAAACTGGGCGCCGGGGTGCAGATCGGCGCCTACTGCGTACTGAAGAATGTCACCGTGGCGGCGGGCACGCGCATCGCGCCGTATTCGCACCTGGAAGACGCCGAAGTGGGCGCTGGTTGCCAATTGGGCCCATATGCGCGTTTGCGTCCGGGTGCCAAGCTGGCCGACCACGTGCATATCGGTAACTTCGTGGAAGTGAAGAAGAGCACCATCGGCAGTGGCTCCAAGGTCAACCACCTGACCTACATTGGTGATGCCGACATCGGCAGCAAGGTGAATGTCGGTGCCGGCACGGTGACCTGCAACTACGACGGTGTGAACAAATTCCGTACTACCATTGGCAACGGCGTGTTCGTCGGCTCCGGCAGCATGCTGGTGGCGCCGGTGACGCTGGAGGATGGTGCCACCATCGGTGCCGGTTCGGTCATCACCAAGACCGCACCGTCCGAGCAACTGACGGTGGCGCGCGCCAAGCAACTGACCGTGCCCGGCTGGCAGCGGCCGCAGAAGAAGAGCTGACGCTAGCTGCGTTCACCAATAACCGCCCAGGCCAGCTGCCGGGCGGTTTTTTCTTGCCTGTACGCGGGGCAAGGTTGGCCGCATGGGCATGCTTGCTGTGGCGACAGCAGTACTTGTCGGCGGCATGTTTCGCTGATATATTTCGCAAAACTTTCGAAACGAAATATTTGATGACCAAGCGAAACACGCAGCAACGTCGCCACGCCATCGTCGCCTTGGTGCAGGAGCGCGGTGAAATCAGCGTCGACGAGCTGACCCGGCGCTTCTCCACCTCCGAAGTGACCATCCGCAAGGATCTGGCGCTGCTGGAAACCGGTGGCCTGTTGCTGCGCCGCTACGGTGGCGCGGTATCGCTACCGGCAGAGATGGTCAACAGTGGTGACCCGGCCCGTATTTCGGAGCGAAAGCTCGCCATCGCCCGTGCGGCGGCGGAACGCATTCGCGACCACAACCGCATCATTATCGATAGCGGCACCACCACCAGCGCCATGATCCCGCTGCTGGGCCACAAGCGCGGGCTGATCGTGATGACCAATTCGCTGAATGTGGCCGGCGCGTTGCGCGAGCTGGAAAACGAACCCACGCTGCTGATGACCGGCGGCACCTGGGACCCGCATTCCGAATCGTTCCAGGGGCAGGTGGCCGAGCAGGTGCTGCGCTCCTACGATTTTGACCAGTTGTTCATCGGCGCCGATGGCATCGACCTGGCGCGTGGCACCACCACTTTCAACGAGCTGGTGGGGCTGTCGCGGGTGATGGCCGAAGTGGCACGCGAAGTGGTGGTAATGGTGGAGTCCGACAAGATCGGGCGCCGCATTCCCAATCTGGAACTGCCGTGGGCGCGCATTCAGACCCTGGTGACCGACGACGCCCTGTCGCCGGAAGCCCGGGACAGTATTCAAGCCAAGGGGGTGACGCTGATCTGCGCCCCGTCGCTGTCTGATCATTCAAGGAGATAAAACATGTGCGGCATCGTCGGCGCCATCGCCAACCGTAATATCGTGTCCGTGCTGGTCGAGGGCCTGAAGCGCCTGGAATACCGCGGCTATGACTCGTCCGGCATCGCCGTACACGCTGGTGACCAGATCACCCGCGTGCGCCGCGTTGGCCGCGTGGCGGAAATGGAGGCCGCGGCACAGGCCGACAACGTGCAGGGCCAGCTTGGCATCGGCCACACGCGCTGGGCCACCCACGGCGGCGTGACCGAATACAACGCCCACCCGCACGTGTCGCACGGCCTGATTGCGGTGGTGCACAACGGCATCATCGAGAATCACGAACAGAAGCGCGCCGAGCTGAAAGCCGCCGGCTACGTGTTCGAATCGCAGACCGACACCGAGGTGATCGCCCACCTGGTGCACCAGTACTACCTGCAGGAAAAAGACCTGTTCCGCGCAGTGCACAAGGCCACCCGCGAGCTGACCGGCGCCTACGCCATCGGCGTCATCGCGCTGGACCGCCCGGACGAACTGGTGTGCGCACGCATGGGCTGCCCGCTGCTGGTCGGCCTCGGCGAGGGCGAGAACTTCATCGCCTCCGACGTCTCCGCCATCCTGTCCGCCACCCGTCGCGTGATCTTCCTGGAAGAGGGCGACATCGGCCTGCTGACTCGCGACGGCGTGACGCTGATCGACAAGGACGACCAGCCGGTGGTGCGCAAGGTGCACGTCTCCGACGTGTCGCTGGCCTCGCTGGAGCTGGGCCCGTACAGCCACTTCATGCAGAAGGAAATCCACGAGCAGCCGAAAGCGCTGTCCGACACCATCGAGGCGATTCTTG
The DNA here is from genome assembly GCF_040148885.1 of Vogesella oryzagri. Taxonomy (NCBI): domain Bacteria; kingdom Pseudomonadati; phylum Pseudomonadota; class Betaproteobacteria; order Neisseriales; family Chromobacteriaceae; genus Vogesella; species Vogesella oryzagri. The sequence goes on along the minus strand of NZ_JBEFLD010000002.1, from coordinate 239,057 downwards.
ACGACGGTTTCAGCGCCGAACTGTTCGGCGCTGCTGCGGCCAACGTGCTGCCGACGCTGAGCGGGGTGAAGATCCTGGCTTGCGGCACCAGCTACTACGCCGGCCTGACCGCCAAATACTGGATCGAAAGCATCGCCGGCGTGGTGTGTGATGTGGAAATCGCCAGCGAATACCGCTACCGCGACGCCTTCGCCGATCCACAGCACCTGGTGGTGACCATCTCGCAGTCCGGCGAGACGCTGGACACCATGGAAGCGCTGAAATACGCGCGCAGCTTGGGCCACCGCCACGCGCTGTCGATCTGCAACGTGCGCGAATCGGCCATTCCGCGTGCCTCCGACCTGGTGTTCTACACCCGCGCCGGCGCCGAAATCGGCGTCGCTTCCACCAAGGCCTTCACTACCCAGCTGGTCAGCCTGTTCGCGTTGGCGGTAACCCTGGGCAAGGTGCGTGGCCGCGTGACTGCCGAGCAGGAAGCTCAGTATCTGGACGAACTGCGCCACCTACCGGGCAGCGTGCAGCACGCGCTCAACCTGGAGCCGCAGATCACCGCCTGGTCGCAGCAGTTCGCAGCCAAGAACGACGCGCTGTTCCTCGGCCGCGGCCTGCACTACCCGATCGCGCTGGAAGGTGCACTGAAGCTGAAGGAAATCTCGTACATCCATGCCGAAGCCTACCCGGCTGGCGAGCTCAAGCATGGTCCGCTGGCATTGGTGGACGAGAACATGCCGGTGGTGGTGATTGCCCCTAACGACGCGCTGCTGGAGAAGGTGAAGTCCAATATGCAGGAAGTGCGCGCCCGTGGCGGCGAGCTGTTCGTGTTTGCCGACGCCGATAGTCACTTCAGCGAGTCCGACGGCGTGCACGTGATCCGCACCCCGCGCCACGTGGGCATCCTCAGCCCGATCGTGCATTCCATCCCGGTGCAGCTGCTGGCCTATCATGTGGCGTTGGCGCGTGGCACCGATGTGGATAAGCCACGTAATCTAGCCAAGAGCGTGACTGTTGAATAATTAATTGTCATTAAATGTGGCGGATGTTTTTATAAAATAAAGTTCTTTCCGATAAAATAAAGTTCTTTCTCAATAAATAAAGTACTTTACCATTTGGTGATTGAAGACATTACGTTTTTCATTGCATCAGCATTGCCAGCTTGTTGCTGGTAGATCAAAAAAAAGAGGCCCGGAAGGGCCTCTTTTCGTATGCGACTGCTTGGTTTGACGAACTAGAAATGTATGGGTCGCAAGACATGATACTCGGGTAACCTCGTCACTCGCCCAGCAAATGAAAAAGGCTGCTTCGAACCGGAAGCAGCTAGTCATCTATCCCACTTGCCGCTGTTGCCTGGGCAATGTATTGCTCAATGTTCTCGACCCTAATCTGGAGGGGCCGTTACACAAAACGATCTCCTAGGTCTCCACGTATCTGATGCGTGTCATAAACGATGACAAGCTTCTCAATCAGGCCGTCATCGTTGAAATCAAAGACATCAACGCAATCAAAACTGACCTTGCTTCCATCTCGCAGTACCCAGTCGTAGCGGAAAAATGCGCATGAAGAACGATTGCCTTCTGTGCTTTGGTAGATGTCCAGCAAGGTGATCGTACTGTTTCCGGATGCATCAGCCAGTTTGCTATAAAACGGTTGCGGACTGACCCAGCCCAGTAAGGGGGAGTAGATCTTGGCATCCTCGGCAAACAAGGCGACGACACCATCAACATTGCTCTTTTCAAGCTCGCGCAGGTACTCTTTCAGCTTCCCCGCAAAAAAATTTGCTTCTACATCAGACATCAGTCTCTCCTTCTCAAGTTGGAAGCCAGACCTTAGCAAAGACTATCATGAGCGGAATATCGACTAATTCTGAAGGGGGGAATGCACTCCATGCATACCCCCTGGATGCACTGACCAGGCCGTTGCCATCCATGATGGGGCTGCAAGCATTTGTTGCTGTTGCCAGTCTGGGGAGTTTGACACGTGCGGCCCGGCAGCTTTGTCGTACCCAGGGAGCAGTCAGCCGACAGATCCAGCAACTGGAGCAGCATTACCAAATGATGCTGTTTTACCGTACGCCAAGTGGAATGAGCATGTCACCCGATGGTGAGGCGCTGTATGCATTGGCTACTCATTTGCTTGGGTCCTTGTCTGCCTTTTCCAGCAGGCCTAGGGAGCCACAAACCAGCATTCGGCTACGTCTGCCTTCCACATTTGCCTTGCGATGGTTTCTACCCCGTCTTGATGCAATTCAGCAATGCTTGTCAGGTACTCATCTGGAGATAAGTACGGCAGTTAGTGATACCCCCGAATTTAGCAATACCGAGTTTGATGCCATGATTGTCCGTGGCAATGGGCAGTGGGACGGTCTGCATGCAGAACTACTCTTCCCTGAACAGCTCACGCCCATGTGCAGTCCAGCGCTGGCCATTGATCTACACAGTCCGGCGGAAATGGAGACTTGTCGACTGATCCATGCAAATGCCAGCCGGGATGAATGGCAAGCTTGGTGGAGACAGTTTTCAACTGATTCATTGCCGGGGCAGCACCTAGTTTTCGACTCATTGGAAGTGGCAACCAGCGCCGCAGTGCAGGGTTACGGTGTTGTTTTGGGAGATCCCCGGTTATTTCAGAGCCAGCTCAGCCATGGCGAGCTTGTTATGCCATTCCCACAATTCCACTCGGGTGAGCACGGCTACTATCTGGTGATGCCGGCACAAAGCGACGATCTGATGAATCTTCGAGTGTTGGCTGAAACATTGCATTCCCTAGTCTAAGCCCAGTGTGGTCACCATGATGCTAAAAAATATGATGTTGGGTTTCAAAATGTGACCACTCCCTTTCTCGATTATGGTAAGACAGGCACCACCGCTGGCCAACTGTCGACTCGTCAGTCAGGCCAGCTTCAGTTCGACTAAAGGAGTCGGTGAGTAGAGAGATTCGCAATGGCAGGTTTGCATCGAAATCCGGGTTTGCCCCTGTTGCTACTTGATTGCCAGTACCTCAGACCCACGAGGCTGCCAACCACCGCCCAGTGCCTTGAAGGCTGCGACCGCTGCACGTGCCGATTCTGTTTGCGCCTGTGCTTGTGCGTCGGAGGTACGGAGCAAGCTTTCATCGGCTTGCAGAACCTCGATTAGGCTGACGACTCCTTTTTGATAGGCGGCAAACGAAGCCGATCGGGCACGGTCGAGTGAGCCAACACCCCGTGCTAGGACGGTAGCCTGCTCCTCCCGTTTGACTAAGGCTGAGAAAGCATTTTCCACGTCCTCAGTTGCGTGTAGCACTGCAAGCCGATACGCGGCTACCTTCGGCACAAGAAACGTTGAGACCACATTGGAGCGATTTCTGGGCGAGCTGCGAAGCTTCCTAGACGTACATATGCCGACGGAGTCCGCCGCAGGAGCCGCCGTCGACATGGTCTATGAGTTCCTCAGTATGGAGCGCATTGTTCGCTCCCATGTCCGCTATCAGCGCAATGACATGGCCCAGCTGATTCGGGAGGGGCTCGCCATTCATCTCAGCGAGTGCGCAGAAGCCACTGAGAGCTGGGCTGCATGTCTGGACCTGTACGAAGGCACGGACCAAGTTCCACTTCTCACCGTGCATAAGAGCAAGGGCCTTGAGTACGACACGATTGCCTTCGTCGGGTTGGACGACAAGTCTTGGTGGAGCCACACGCCAGGCAATCCGGAGGGGCTTGCGACGTTCTTCGTCGCGCTGTCCCGTGCCAAGCAACGCGCTGTGTTCATGTTCTGTGATGAGCGAGGTGACCGCCAGAAGGTCTCGGACCTTTACCAGTTACTCACCGACGCTGGCGTCGTCGAAACGGTCGTGTGCTGATCATCGAGGCGGTCTTAGTTCAAAAGGGCTGCTTGTTGTCATTAACCCCACGGGAAGGCGCAGTTCGCTCCCGCCGCCTGTTTCGCTTGGCGTAGGCGCACGGCCAGCACTCTTCCACTGCTGCGCTGACGAGGACTTCTTCCTACGACTTCGTGATTGAGCAGCTGGCCGGGCTGCCGCAGTCTGAAAGTCATGTTCCGGTCATCGCCGACAATCGGCATCTCGAAACGAATGACGGCAATCAACCTTAAGCGGTCTTCCTTGGTTGTGACTGCGAGTGATCGCTTCGGCCAATGAGGTGGCATTCGAGAAGTAGACTGCACCTGCATTTGGTTCCGTACTTGGTGGAAACAGAAGAAAGGACTTTAATATCTGTTAAATTCACTTAAATTCCAGATTTTTACAATGTGGTAAAGAACTTTTTCTAACCTGAGATAGTGGGCGGCTTTTTAAAATCAATCACTTACGGTTGGTTTTGGAAAGAACTTTATTTGTTTCTAACAGCGGAAAAAATGAAGTCTGTCACGTGACAATCAAGTCACGTCACAACAAAGACATGATCCGCTTGTTTCCAACTGCTCCAAACTAAAGAGGCCCGGAAGGGCCTCTTTTTGTATGTGATTGTTTGGTTTGACCGGAAGGATATGGCGCGCAAGGTGTGCTGCGTGACCGAAGCAGCCATTCGCACGTTCACTGGCTGCTGTCACTTTGAAAACAGCCTTGAACTATCTGGCAGACAAGGCGCGATTCAAGTCCAAGGTCGTCCCAGAGTTACCTGGGCTCCAATACCGGGGTGTGGCGCTAGGTGGCCGTACTTGGCGTGTAAGGGAACACATCAGGGGGCCTTCCCCGATGCGTAGCTACGGCCGCTTCAGGCCATTCTCGGTGAGAATTTTATCGTATGTGCCGTTGGCCTTGATGGCGGCGAGCCCCTTGTTGAACGCCTCAATGATGGCTTTGTGTCGCGGGTTCTTCAAGCCGCTGGTGACATGCAATTCCTGGGTGGACAGCGGGTTCTGTGTGAACTCGATCTGCTGCTGCAGATCCGGCGCATCCTGCTTCAGCAGTGAGCGAACCACAATCTCGTCTTCCAGGGTCAGATCAATTCTGCCGAGTAGCAGCTTCTTGATGTTCTGCATGATGCTGCCGACTTCGGGGCGCGCAAAGTTGGTGGCATTGAGGAATAGGTCGCCATAGCCATACCCGCGGACGATACCCACCGTCTTTCCGTTCAGGCTTTCCAACCCGGTGTACTCGAATGGATCACCTTTACGCTTGATGAACTTGATCTCCGTCTTTAGGTAGGGAGCGCTATACAGCAGGAACGTTGTTCGCTCCTGTGTCCACCATGCATTGGGTAAGATATCGTATTCGCCATTCCTTACGGCATTGATCGCTCGCGCCCAGGGCACGAAGTGCATCTCTATGTCGTAGCCTTGGGTGGCATATGCAGCGCGGACAATTTGCAAGGTAATCCCCTGCTTTGGCTGCGTCGAATCTACGAAAGGTGGATACGGGTCAGCGGCAACAGTAATCGTTTCGGACCAGGCAGGAATAGAGAGCAACAGGCCTAGCAACAAGGCAAGTCTGTGCCACATACGCTTCCTCCTCCATGGTGGTGACGCTGCAGTAGGCAGTTGGTTTGGAACGATTCAGTTTAGGGAAAAACCCTGGCCGTACCACTCGGTCCCCGCGGCCAACCTTGCGGCCGCCGAACATGGCTGCTTCCGTCCTAGGCGCCGCCATGAAAGCGAGTGCTGACTCACTGCTTCTTGCGCTGGCGCGGAGAGGCAGGCAACACCCTCAAACCTTGTGCGTGGACAACAGGATGCTGGTCTCCGTGGCGGCAATTCCCGGTATCAACCGGATTCGACCCAGCACCCTGTCAAATTGTTCAAGCGTGTCTGCCCGCAGCTCGGTGACGATGTCCCAACGGCCATTGGTTGAATGCAGCGCATAGACATGCGGCTCGCCGCGCAGCGCCTGCAGCACGGCCGGTGCCTTGTTGCCTTCCACCGCAATGCCCATCCAGGCGCGGATGCGGTGCTCTTCCGCCTCCGGCTTCAGCCGTACGGTGTAGCCGATGATCACCCCGCTTTGTTCCAGCTTGTCGATACGGTTCTGCACCGTGGCGCGCGAGACACGCAGCTTCTGCGCCAGTTCGGTGACGGACATGCGCGCGTTGTCGCGCAGCAGGGCCAGCAGCTGTCGATCGGTATCGTTCATTGACATATTGTTAGATTGCCTTGGCAGTTTGTAAAGTCACCAATAAAAATTGCACATTTCTGCAACTTCATATTGGCAACTGCTGTAGGGAAAATAGCGTCCAGAAAACACAACACCACGACACATTTTCCGAAAGGCAGTGGTTATGACACGCTATATCGACACCCGTGACATTCGCAATATTGTCAGCCGGATTGGCGTTGCCAATTTTATCGGCGAGCTGGCAGATTATATCGAATCTGATTATAGACGCTGGGAACAATTTGAGAAATGTGCCCGCGTCGCCAATCACTCGCGTGATGGCGTAATCGAATTGATGCCGACATCCGATGCACAGTTTTATGGTTTCAAATACGTCAATGGCCACCCGAAAAATACCCGCGATAATCTGCTGACGGTGATGGCTTTTGGCGCGCTGGCGGAAGTGGCCACCGGCAGCCCGCTGCTGCTGAGCGAGCTGACCATTACCACCGCACTGCGCACCGCCGCCACCTCGGCGCTGTTCGCCAGCGTACTGGCGCGGCCGGACAGCCGCAGCATGGCCATCATCGGCAACGGCGCGCAGAGCGAGTTCCAGATCATCGCCTTCCACCGCCTGCTGGGCATCTCGCAGTTCTACCTCTACGACATCGATGCCGCCGCCACGCGCAAGCTGCAGCAGAACCTGGAAGGCTTTGCCGGCATCCGCCTCACTGCCTGCGCCAGCAGCCGTGAGGCCTGCCGCGACGCCGACATCATCACCACCGTCACCGCCGACAAGAACTACGCCACCATCCTCACCCCTGACATGGTGCGTCCCGGCATGCACATCAACGCGGTGGGCGGTGACTGCCCCGGCAAGACCGAACTGCATGCCGACATCCTGCACATGGCCCGCGTGTTTGTGGAATTCGAGCCGCAAACGCGTATCGAGGGCGATATCCAGCAAATGCCGGCGGATTTCCCGGTAACCGAATTCTGGCAGGTATTAAATAGGCAGAAACCGGGTCGTGAAAATGCCGACGATATTACGGTATTCGATTCGGTGGGTTTTGCGCTGGAGGATTTTTCCGCACTGCGTTTTGTACTGGATAAGGCCAGCGATTTGAATATCGGCCAGCTTATCGATTTGATTCCGCAGCCGGAAAATCCGAAAAACCTGTTTGCCATGCTGGCATAAATGGCATAGGGAAATCGCAGCATGCAACAAACCACCCGCAATATCGTGATGGTGCGTCCGGTGAATTTCTTTTCCAACCCGGAAACCAGCGAATCCAACCGGTTCCAGAAGCCGGAGCAGCAGCCGGACTGTGCGCAGAGCGCCGCCCGCGGCGAGTTCGATGGCTACGTCGCCGCGCTGCGCGCCGCCGGGGTGCAGGTGCTGGTGATCGAGGACCAGCAGCCGGGTGATACCCCTGACTCCATCTTCCCCAACAACTGGATCAGCATGCACGCCGACGGCCGCGTGTTCCTGTACCCGATGGAGGCACCCAACCGCCGCCGCGAGCGCCGTGACAGCACGCTGGCGCGCCTGCGCCAGGATTTTTACATCGAGTCGGTAACCGACCTGAGCGGCTTCGAGGCGCAGCGGCAGTTTCTGGAAGGCACCGGCTCCATCGTGTTCGACCACCAGGCGCGCGTCGCCTACGTCTGTCTGTCCTCGCGCAGCCACCCGGCGGTGCTGGACGCGCTGCTGCCACAGCTGGGCTACCGGGCATTGCCGTTCGACGCCGTCGATCGCCACGGCGCGGCCATCTACCACACCAACGTGATGATGGCGGTGGGCCGCCGCCTGGCGGTGGTGTGCCTGCAGTCCATCCGCGACCCACAGCAGCGCGACCGGCTGCGCGCCAGCCTGCAGCTGGCTGGCCGCGAAATCATCGATATCGACTACCAGCAGATGGAAAGCTTCTGCGGCAACGTGATTGAGCTGGCGGATGCCGCCGGCGGCGCGGTGTTCGCCATGTCCAGCCGCGCCTGGCACAGCTTCACCCCGGCGCAGCAGGCACGGCTGCTGGCCTGCGGCCAGGTGGCGCACGCGCCACTGGACACCATCGAGGACCTGGGCGGTGGCGGTGCGCGCTGCATGGTGGCCGAAAACTTTCTGCCGCCAAAAAGATAAGCCGGCCAGCCAGGCCGGTACTGCAAGGAGAAACGAGAAATGAAGAAAGCCCTGTTTGCCCTGTCGCTGGGTTGTCTGTCCGCCGTAACGTTGGCCGCACCCGGCGATGTGCTGAAGTTCGGCACCAGCCCGGCCTATGCGCCGTTCGAGTTCAAGACTGCCAGCGGCGTGGCCGGTTTCGACGTCGATCTGGGCAACGAGATTTGCCGCAGGCTGCAGGCCAAGTGCGTGTGGGTGGAGAACGATTTCGACGGCCTGATCCCGGCGCTGAAGGCGCGCAAGTTCGACGCCATCCTGGCCTCGATGAACATCACCGAGGCACGCAAGAAGCAGATCGCCTTCAGCGACCGCACCTATAACTCGCCCACCCGCATGGTGGCGCGCAAGGGCAGCAAGCTGCAGCCGACCGCCGAGTCGCTGAAGGGGCTGCGCATCGGCGTGCAGCAGGGCACGGTGCAGGAAAGCTATGCCAAGAAGCGCTGGGAAGCCGCCGGGGTCAACGTGGTGTCGTACCAGAACCAGGAGCAGGTGTACCAGGATCTGACTTCCGGCCGCATCCAGGCCAGCCTGCAGGATGCGGTGGAAGCCGAGTATGGCCTGCTGAAGAGCAGCAAGGGCGCCAATTTCGAATTTGCCGGCGGCACGCTGAAAGACGCGGAAGTCTTCGGCATCGGCACCGGCATCGGCCTGCGCAAGGAAGACGAGGCGCTGCGACAGCAGATCAACAAGGCGCTGGCCGCCATGCTGCAGGACGGCAGCTACCAGAAGTTGGCCGCCAAGTATTTCTCGTTCGACATCTACAACAACTGAGTCCTCCTCCCAGTTGCAACCGGTTCAGTTGCACTTTCCGCCATTGGTTCACTCTCGCCAATGGCGGTTTTTTTCGAAAGGAGCACCGATGCTGTTCTATGGCTATGAGGCCCAGATCATCGACGGCACGTGGATGACGGTGAAGCTGTCGTTGCTGTCGCTGCTGCTGGCCATCGTGTTCGGCCTGCTGGGCGCGCTGTGCAAGCTGTCGCCGCAGCCGCTGCTGCGCCGGCTGGCGCAGGGCTATTCCACGCTGATCCGCAGCGTGCCGGATCTGGTGCTGATGCTGCTGCTGTTCTACAGCCTGCAGATCGCGCTGAACCAGCTGACCGATGCGCTGGCGCTGGCGCAGATCGATATCGATCCGTTCAGCGCCGGGGTGGTCACCATCGGTTTTATCTACGGCGCCTATTTCACCGAGACCTTCCGTGCCGCGTTTCTGGCGGTGCCGCGCGGCCAACTGGAGGCGGCAGCGGCCTACGGCATGGGGCGGCTGCTGACCTTCCGCCGCGTGCTGTTCCCGCAGATGATGCGCTTCGCACTGCCCGGTCTCGGCAACAACTGGCAGGTGCTGATCAAGGCCTCGGCGCTGGTGTCCATCATCGGCCTGGCCGACATCGTCAAGGTCACCCAGGATGCCGGCCGCAGCACCATGGCGCTGTTCGAGTTCAGCTTCCTGGCCGCCTTCATTTATCTGGCGATCACCACCGTGTCCAGCCTGCTGCTGCACCGCCTGGAGCGGCGCTACAACCTGGGCGTGAAGGAGGGACGGCTATGATCGAGATCCTGCAACAGTACTGGCTGGCCTATCTGTGGAGCGACGGCCAGCGCCTGTCCGGCCTGGGCATGACCCTGTTGTTGCTGCTGGCCACTATCGGCATCGGCTTTCCGCTGTCGGTGCTGCTGGCGGTGGCGCGGGTGTCGGCCAGGCGCCGGCTGCGCGTGCCGGTGTACCTGTACACCTATTTCTTCCGCGGCACGCCGCTGTACATCCAGCTGCTGATCATCTACTCCGGCGTGTACAGCTTGCAGCTGGTGCAGCAGCAGCCGGACCTGAACCAGTTTTTCCAGGACGGCTTCAACTGCGCGCTGCTGGCCTTCGTGCTGAATACCAGCGCCTACACCACCGAGATCCTGGCCGGCGCCATCCGCAGCATTCCGCACGGCGAGATCGAGGCCGCCGAGGCCTTCGGCATGTCGCGCTGGGCGATGTACCGCCACATCATCCTGCCCGCGGCGCTGCGCCGCGCGCTGCCCAACTACAGCAACGAGGTGATCCTGATCCTGCACGCCACGCCCATCGCTTTCACCGCCACGGTGCCGGAGCTGTTGAAAGTGGCACGCGATGTCAATTCGGCCACCTATGCCTCGTTCGAAGCCTTTGGCACCGCGGCCCTGATCTATGCCGCCGTGTCGTTCCTGATCGTCTGGATTTTCCGGCGGCTGGAGCGGCGCTGGCTGGCCTTTCTGCACACCGGCAGCCACTGAGCCCGGCAAGGAGACATAGCATGTACACACTGATGGTGGACGACATCCACCAAAAATTCGGCACACACGAGGTGCTGAAGGGTATTTCGCTGCGAGCGCGAAAGGGCGATGTGATCAGCATCATCGGCTCGTCCGGCTCCGGCAAGAGCACCTTCCTGCGCTGCATCAACTTCCTGGAAACACCGTGTGCCGGCAGCGTGGCGCTGGGCGCGCATGTGCTGCACGCCCCGTCCGCCGGGCGGCGCAGCAGTGCGCTGCAGCGGGAACTGATTGAGGTGCGCACCAAGCTGGCAATGGTGTTCCAGCACTTCAACCTGTGGGCGCACATGACGGTGCTGGAGAACGTGATCGAGGCGCCGCTGCACGTGCTGAGCATCAGCCGCGACGAGGCGGTGGCGCGGGCGCGCAAATACCTAGCCAAGGTGGGGCTGAATGCCGGGGTGGAGGCCAAGTACCCGTCGCAGCTGTCCGGCGGCCAGCAGCAGCGGGTGGCCATCGCCCGCGCGCTGGCGATGGAGCCGGAGGTGATGCTGTTCGACGAGCCGACCTCGGCGCTGGACCCGGAGCTGGTGGGTGAGGTGCTGAAAGTGATGCAGGCGCTGGCGGAGGAGGGCCGCACCATGATCGTGGTGACGCACGAAATGGGCTTCGCCCGCGAGGTGTCCAGCCACGTGATCTTTCTGCACCAGGGCCGCATCGAGGAGCAGGGGCCGCCACAGCGCCTGTTCCAGCAGCCTTCCAGCGAGCGCCTGCAGCAGTTCCTGCGCGGCAGTCTCAAGTAAATGGGGCGCGGTTAAGCCGGGCAAGGGCACGGCCGGTTTGCTATCTCAACCGGCCGCGGTCTACCGCCTCGCCGACTGGCGGCTTGGGCCGGGCCGAAGCCTCCCCCGGCGCACCGGCCGGCCGGCGGCCTGATCGGCATGAACCAGCCGCTCTGCGGCCAACGTGGTGGGTGCTGTCTATGCCGTCGGCTATCCAGCACCACCGCCCCCCGGCGATATCCGCCTTAAGGGTTTTGCACGAATCCGGGGGAAGCCGGCGGTTGTCTGCCGCCGTGGTCGTCTCTCTGAAAGCTCCAGGCAGCGTTCACGCTTTATTCAGCACAATGGCGGCATCCGGGTGGCTGGTAGCTATGTAGTGCTGCGTGAGTGCGCTGGGGTTGCTGTTCGACGTTAGCATGCCAAAGGCCGTGCTCAATTCGATCCTGCGGTATTGCTCCATGACCTGCTCGTCTGCAAGCAGGTTTTCCCGGGCCTGCAGCAGGCTGCTGTATTGTTTTTCCGGTAATTTGACCAGCGCTTGCGAGTCGCCAAGCATCTTCCGGATATAGCCTTCTACGGGAAGACTATGCGTGCAGATAATATCGCCGTGCCGGACTCGACCGCTCGAAGAGTAGGCCAGTACGGTCCGGATTCGCCGACTGGCACTGGCCAGCGTTTCTCGCAGAAAAGTGGCAGAACAGAATGGCAGGTCTTCAACCAGTAGCCGGGTGATGCCGCGGTCGTTGATTGCCTCCAGTATTTGCTCGGCATCATCCGCCACGATCACTTCCTTGTGTGGCGGCCACACATCCAATTGTGCATGGTTGCCATGGCATTTCCCCACATGGAAAATAAAGTAGTCTGGATAGATTCTACGTTTTCCCGGTTCATTTCCCAGTTGCTGCCGATGCACCGCATAAAAATGGGTGGCCGCCGCCATTAGCAGGGAGCTTGCCCCCATCGCCCCACATGGTTGATTCACCACGATGCCGATTCGATCGCTGTCCTGGAAGCCGGGGAAAATGTCCTCCAGTGTGGCGTTACGGCCGGCCAGCTGGAACGCAAAGTCAGTCGCGGCAAGTACTGTCGTGGTATGCAATGGAAGCCCCTTGCTGTTTTATCCAAAAATCATGGCTGCGGGTTAATCATCAAGCACGGAACGGCACGGTGGATATTCAAGCGGGACAGATATCTCGCTGTGACATGCTGCCGCCGGTACTTGCCCAAACTGGGGCCATCAAAGCGGTTGGTGCGTACTACCTTGCCGCTCCGCTAACCGCCCGGAGATGGCTGCTTCGGTTGCTGTCCGGGTAATACTTCCATTACGGCATGGTTTTGCTGTGCCGGGGGCGCCAAGCAATGTATCCCGGTCGACATTGCCATGGAAAATGCTAGGCCGGCCGGCATCTTTCCCCATCCTGCTGCCATGCTGGCAGTGCGACACCGTGTTTCTTCCGCCGCGCGCTCTGCTGGCGGTGGCGCAAGCGATTGTGCCGTTCACTGACAAAGCTGGTCGGAAGCAGACAATTTCCGGCAGGGCATTGAACCTATCATGAGCGGCCCTCTATCTGATCGTCTGGAGCTGACATGTCCGATTTCATCACTGTGTTGCGTGAAACCTGCCCTATCCCGGTCGTTGATGCCACCAAGTGGAAGCGCATCGGCGGCGACCCGCATACCGTCAACCTCAATGCCTACCTCTCCAAAGACGGCAGCAAGATCATGGGTACCTGGATCTGCACCCCGGGCAAGTTCGAGGTGAACTACGAAAAGTGGGAGTACTGCCACTTTCTCGACGGTTACTGCATCATCACGCCGGAAGGCGAAGCGCCGGTGCATCTGAAGGCTGGCGATGTGTTCGTGATCGAGCCCGGCATGAAGGGCACCTGGGAAGTGGTGGAGACGGTGCGCAAGTACTTCGTTTTTGCCTGAGTCGTCAGCCTGGCCGCTTGGTTGAGGCCAGCGGCGGCAAGAAGGCTTGGCCCGGCCAAGGCCGCCGGCAAAAACCTGGCTTGGCCAACCGTGCTGATGCATGAAGCAACCGCCACCGCCAGCGTGGCTGGCGGTTTCCCGGCTTGCCAAGCCGGGCCGTGGTCGCGGTGTGCGGCCAACCTGGGCTGCGCCTCGCCCGGCGGCCGGGCGACATGGCCGTTGGCGATGCGCACGCCCGCTTAGCATCGACATGCTCGTGCCGCATGCGCCGGCCGCGAGCGGTTATGACAGTGCCGGTGGGCAGGCGTATGCTAGCTCCATCGTTACGCGCCTCTATCCTGCCATGGCCTTCAATCCCATCCTCAATACCGATTCCTACAAGCTCAGCCACTGGAAACAGTACCCGCCGGGCACCGACGGCATGTATTCCTACGTCGCTGCACGCGGCGGCACTGCTTCGCATGTACTGTTTTTCGGCCTGCAGGCACTGCTGAAGGACTACCTCAGCCAGCCGCTGACCGCTGCGCACATCGACGAGGCGGAGGCGCTGGCCGGCTTGCACGGCCTGCCGTTCAACCGTGCCGGCTTCGAGCGCATCCTCGCGCTGTATGGCGGCTACTGGCCGGTGCGCATCCGTGCGGTGGCCGAGGGTGAGCTGGTGCCCACCGGCATCCCGATGATCACCATCGAATCCACCGACCCGGAGCTGTTCTGGGTGGTGTCGTTCCTGGAAACCGCGCTGCTGCGCGCCTGGTACCCGATCAGCGTGGCCACGCGCAGCTTCCGTGCCAAGGAGATCATCCGCCGCTATCTGACGCAGACTGCCGACAACCTGGACGGGCTGCCGTTCAAGCTGCACGACTTCGGCGCGCGCGGGGTGTCCAGCTACGAGAGCGCCGAGATCGGCGGTATGGCGCACCTGGTCAACTTCATGGGCAGCGACACCCTGGCCGCGGTGGCGGCGGCGCGGCGGCACTACCACGAGCCGTGCGCCGCGTATTCGATCCCAGCGGCGGAGCATTCCACCATCACCGCCTGGGGCCGCGCGCAGGAGGGCGATGCGTTTGCCAATATGCTGGCGCAGTTCGCCAAACCCGGCGCCATCCTGGCGGTGGTCAGCGACAGCTACGACGTGTTCCACGCGGTCAGCGAACTGTGGGGCGAGCGCCTGCGCCAGCAGGTAATCGACAGCGGCGCCACCGTGGTGATCCGCCCGGATTCCGGCGAGCCGGTGCAGGTGGTGGCCGAGGTGATCGACCGGTTGGCTGCCGCCTTTGGCACCACGCTGAACCGTAAGGGTTACCGCGTGCTCAACCATGTACGCGTGATCCAGGGCGACGGCGTCAATCTGGCCAGCATCGAGGCCATCCTGTCGCGGCTGGCCAAGCTGGGCTACAGCGCCGACAACGTCGCCTTCGGCATGGGCGCGGAGCTGTTGCAGAAGCTGGACCGCGACACCCACAAGATGGCGCTGAAATGCTCGGCGGTACGCATCGGCGGCGAATGGCGCGACGTGTTTAAGGACCCGGTGACCGACCCCGGCAAGCGCTCGCTGGGCGGGCGCGTGGTGGCGGCGCGCGACAGCCGCTCCGCCTGGGGGGTGAACACGCTGGAGCGGGTCAGCGATGCCGACCTGCAGATGCGCGTGGTGTGGGAGAACGGCCAGCTGCTGCTGGACGAGGATTTTGCCACCATCCGCGCCCGCGCCGCCGCCCACCTGGAGAGCTGAGATGAGCAGTCCGGAACAAGTGGTGGCCGCCCAGCTGGATGCCTACAACCGCAAGGATCTCGACGCGCTGCTGGCCTGCTATGCCGCCGATGCCTGCATGTATGCCTACCCGGCCACGCTGGTGGCGCAGGGCCATGCCGCCATCCGCGAGCGCATGCGCCTGCGCTTCGCCGAGCCGGACCTGCATGCCGAGCTGCGCCGGCGCGTGGTGCTGGGCGAGGTGGTGATCGACGACGAGATCGTGACCCGCACCTTTCCCGAAGGGCGCGGCAGCATGACCATGACCATGATCTACCGCGTGGCCGACGGCCGCATCGTCGATGCCTCGGTGATTGCCGGCACGCCGGTACTGGACGAGAGCTGAGATCGCGCGGCGGCGCATGATAAAGGTTGGCCGCATGCGGCCAACCTTGAGTACCTAGACAAAGCCCTTGCGCGATGCGCAGGGGCTTTGTGGTGTAAACCGGAAGGCGGCCAATTCAAGCACCTGGCCGGAGCGGTCCGGCGTTGCCGGGGCCGATAAGGTTTGAACGACGCATATTGCCTGCAGCCTGGAAGCTTGGCCGCCTGCGGCCAACCTTTTGCTTGTCAGGCGGGCTGCAGCAGCTGCTGTCGCAGCCGGTGGCGCCACAGCCAGGTGGCTGCCGCCAGCACGGCCATGATGCCGTAGCTGAGCCATGGCCCGACGGCGACTGCGCGGGCCACCGGCCAGTGGAAGGCCAGCCAGATGCGGGCGGCGCATTCCGCCAGCAGGCCGCCGCCCCACAGCACGGTCATGCCGCGCAGCACGTTTTGCAGCGCTGGTAGTGCCAGCCGGGCCTGCAACTCATCCCGTTGCTGCGGCGACTGCCGCGCCGCCGCCGCCAGTGCCAGCCGCGCGAGCAGCGGCTGGCGCCACAGCAGGCTCAGCAGGAACACCATCCCCACCGCACCGGTCACCAGCGATTCGCGCACCAGCAGCCAGCGGCTGTCGCCGTCGCCCAGCATCGCCAGCAGCGACAGCGCGATGCCAGCCAGCACCAGCACGCTCATCGCATCCAGCCGACGGTGGCGGTACAGCTCCCACAGGCTCCACAGCGTGGGCGGCAAGGCAGACCACAGCAGGGCGCCACGCTCGCCCCAGCCGGCCACGGTGTGGTCATAGACCAGCCACGGCAGCAGCAGGTTGACGGCCAGGTCTGCCACTAGCGATAGGCGCGTGCGCCAATCAGGCTGCATCGTCACCGTCTTGCAGCGCCGTCAGCGGCAGTACGCGGATCGGGTTGCCCGGCACATCCATGCTGGCCCACAGCCAGTTCAGGTGCGCCACCAGCGTCTCGCCGCTGGCATGCGGGCGGTCCTTGCAGGTGTGGGCATCGGCCACCACGGTGACGGCATAGCCCAGCGAGGCGGCGCGGCGCACGGTGGTATCGACGCAGAAGTCGCTGGCGTAGCCGCCCACCCACAGGTTCTCGATCTCCTCGCTGTCCAGGTACTGGCGCAGGCTGGTGTCAAGAAAGCTGTCGCAGGCGGTTTTTTCGATTACCGGGTCATCCGCCAGGCGCTGCAGGCCGGGGTGCAGCTGCCATTCCTCGCTGCCGCGCGGCAGGTCGTCGGCCACGTGCTGGATGAATAGCACGCGGTGGCCGCAGTCGCGGGCATGGGCGATCAGCTGGTTGAGGGTGGCCAGGGTTTCGGTGCCGCGCGTGGCGCGCGGTTCCATGTCGATCAGGCCGTACTGGAAGTCGATGACAAGCAGGGCGGTGTTGCTCATGGCAGTCTCCGGTTGGCCCCGGCTGACGGTAGCCTGCCGGGGGAAGCCGCATGCTAGCAGCAAATCCGCTGGCCGCAACAGGGGCGTTCCGGCCAGGGACGGGACGCTTGCGGCCAACCTTGCCGGGCGTTGCCGCTACTGGCCGTGGCGGCTTTGCTCGCGCCAAGCCAGGATCAGGCTGCGCCACTCCGCCAGCATGGCCTGGTAGCCGGCGGCAAAGTCGCGGATGGCCGCGTTGCCGTCCTCGCTGAGTCCGGTCAGGGTGTAGCTGACGCAGACGCGGGTGTTGGCCGCATCCACTGGTTGGCAGCTCACCTGCACCTGCACGAAGCGCGAGCCGGGCGTGACCCGCACATAGCGGTAGCGGTAGGCGACGGGATCGTAATCCGCCAGCGTCCACAGCGTGCTTTCGCCGCCGTGGCCGGTACTGAACACCATGCCTGCGCTGGTGTGGCCGTCGGCCGGGTGGAAGTACTGCGGTTGCCAGTCCGGTACCCACAGCGTTTCGCCGGCCGGGGTGAACAGCGGATAGGCGCTGTCGATGTCCAGCGGCAGAGTGAACTCGCCGCTGAGGTGTTGCTGTAGTGCCTGGAACATGGTTGCCTCTCCTGAAAATGGAAAACCGCGCTGCCCCATGGCGCGCGGCATGGCATGTCTCCGGCAAATGACGGGCTCACTCTCCCTTGCGGTCCTGCAGGCGGTGGCTGGCGTCGGCATCCAGATCCAGGCCGTAGATGGCCTTGAGCTGGGCGATGGTGGCCAGGGTTTCCGCCGAGAACGGCGGCTTGCCGTCGAAGGCATGCAGCACGATGCCTTCCAGCAGGTCGCCCAGCGTCATGTCCTTGTGCTCGGCCAGGGCCTTCAGCACCTTGACCAGCCGTTTCTCCAGCCGCACCCCGGTCTGGATACGTTCCACCGCGATCGGTGCTTGTTCGGGCATGGTGAACCCCGTCATTTCGTGTGGTACATATGTACCAAGATAACTGTGTTGTGGCGGGAAGGCAAGGGCAAGGAATGGGTAGACCGGATAAGCGCAGTGCATCCAGGAGCCGCACGTGTGAGAAATCTCCCCGGATGCGCCGGCGGCTTATCAGGGCTACGATCCTTGGCGGTCAAGCCGATAAAGCATGCGGCCAACGTTGTGTGGCGCCCAATTGCCCTACGGGGAGCGCCGGGCAAAATGCTGTTCGCCAGGTATCAAGGCGGCAGCTGAGCCGTTTGACGTTAGCAAACGGCGAATTGCCGGCGCCTGGCGAATGCCGTTTTGGCCGGGGTTTCGCGGACCCGTGGTTTATTTAACTGGCTGCGGCGGCACGCCCCCTGGCCCGTCTGCCGGGCGGAACCGGCGACTTCAAACATCATCTGCGTAGCGGATACAAAACCAGTGGTATGTCAAAACGTAGCGTGCCCACTAATGGCAGCTTGCCGGTGGGCACGGCGCTGGCCTTTGCCCACCCTACGCCCGGCGCGGGAAGCCAGGCTGGCGGCCAACCCTGTCAGGCGTCGTCGTCGGTGGCGTCCATGTTCACCGGGATGTACAGCTCGACCACGCTGTCCGGGTGCTCCGGCCCCAGGAAGCGGCTGTCCACCAGCTCGAACTCGATGCCGGGCACTGCCACCAGCCCGGCTTCCGGCAGCCACTCGGTATAGGCGGCGCTGAAGGTATCCGGCAGGCCCTGTACCGGGCCGCGGTGTTCCACCACCGCGTAGTGTTGCGCCGGGATGTCGATGGCCACCATGCCGGCAGGCACGGGGGTATCTGCGGCGACTTCCAGCCCGGCGATGTAGCGCCAGCTGCCGTCCGGGTGCGCATCGCACACGCCGTAGCTGTTGGCCGACTGCACATTCTGGATTTCCGGGATGCGCGGCACGAAGCGGGTCCACAGTTGGGCGATGGTGCCGCCATCGGCCTGTTGCCATTGCATGCCGATGACGCGGAAGGCGGGGCGGGTGACCAGGGAAGGGGTTTGCATGGTGGTTTGACTCCGTGCGGGATGTTCCAGAAAGTGCGCCAGCTTGCTCAGCTGGCGCTGGCGGGTATCGATTTCCGACTGTAAGAGCCGTGCATGCCGGCTCAGGGCCTGGCGGAGTTGTGCACTGTCCTGCCAGGTATCGTCATGCAGCAGGCTGCCGATCTCGGGAAGTGACAGCCCCAGGCTGCGCAGCCATACGATACGAGCCAGCCGCTGTACATGCTGTGGCTGGTAGTAGCGGTAGCCATTGTCGTGGCCGGTATGTCCGGGGCCAAGCAGGCCGATGGCATCGTAGTGGCGCAGGGTGCGGGTTGTCAGCCCGAAGCAGCGGGCGAGCTGGCCTATGGTAAGCATGTTGGTAGCGCGGGTGGATGGCTAATGCAGGGTAGTGTCGGCGTTAGCGTTACGACAAGGTCAAGCACAAAAAAGCTTGGCCGCCAGCCCGTTGCCAGGCTTGCGGCCAACCTTTGTCACCGTGAGGTAGTGCTTACAGCAGCACGCGTTCGATGCCGCCGTTGCGCGCCTTCTCCACGTAGTCCTTCATCCAGTTGTCGCCCAGGATGTGTTTGGCCATTTCCACCACGATGTAGTCGGCCTCGGTGTTGGTGTCGTCGCTGTAGCGGCTCAGACCCTGCAGGCAGGACGGGCAGGAGGTGAGGATCTTCACCGGCTTGTCAGTTTCGCCGAGCTTGGCCAGGTCCTTGTTGATCTCCTCTTCCTTGCGGAAGCGTACCTGGGTGGCGATATCCGGGCGGGTGGCGGCAAAGGTACCGGATTCGCCGCAGCAGCGGTCGTTCTGGATCACGCCGCCGCCCAGCAGCTCGTTCACCACCTTCATCGGCTGGTAGGCCTTGATCGGGGTGTGGCAGGGGTCGTGGTACATGTATTTCTGACCGCTGACACCGTCCAGCTTCAGGCCCTTCTCCATCAGGTATTCGTGGATGTCGATGATGCGGCAGCCGGGGAAGATATCCTCGAAGCGGTAGTTCGCCAGCTGGTCGTAACAGGTGCCACAGCTCACCACCACGGTCTTGATGTCGAGGTAGTTCAGCGTGTTGGCCATGCGGTGGAACAGCACGCGGTTCTCGGTGGTGATGGCATCGCCCTTGTCCTGGTAGCCGGCGCTGGTCTGCGGGTAGCCACAGCACAGGTAGCCCGGCGGCAGCACGGTCTGGGTGCCCACGTGCCACAGCATCGCCTGGGTGGCGAGGCCAACCTGGCTGAACAGGCGTTCCGAGCCGCAGCCCGGGAAGTAGAACACCGCTTCGGCTTCTTCGCTCAGCTGCGGGTTGCGGATCACCGGGATCACGTTGGCGTCTTCCACATCCAGCAGCGCGCGCGCGGTCTTCTTCGGCAGTCCGCCCGGCATCGGCTTGTTGATGAAGTGGATCACCTGCGCCTTGATCGGCGGCTTGCCCAGCGTGGCCGGCGGTTGCGCGGTCTGCGCGCCGGTGACGCCCAGCTTCTTGCCGATGCTGTTGCCCAGGCGCTGCGCCTTGTAGGCGAGGCCAACCAGGCCGCCACGGATGGTCTTGATGGTGGCCGGGTCCTTGGCGGTGAGGAAGGCCATGCCCAGCGCGGTGCCGGGATTGAACTTCTTGTTGCCGGTCTTGCGCAGGAAGTTGCGCATCGCCACCGACACATCGCCGAAGTCGATCTTCACCGGGCACGGCTTCACGCAGCGGTGGCACACCGTGCAGTGGTCGGCCACGTCGGACAGCTCCTCGAAGTGCTTGAGGCTCACGCCGCGGCGGGTCTGTTCTTCGTACAGGAAGGCTTCGGTGAGCAGGCCCACGCCCAGGATCTTGTTGCGCGGGCTGTACAGCAGGTTGGCGCGCGGCACGTGGGTGGAGCACACCGGTTTGCACTTGCCGCAGCGCAGGCAGTCTTTCACCGAGTCGGAGATCTGGCCGATGTCGGACTGCTCCAGGATCAGCGATTCGGCGCCCAGCAGCTCGAACGACGGCGTGTAGGCCATCGCCAGGTCGGCGCCCGGCAGCAGCTTGCCCTTGTTGAAGTGGCCGTTGGGGTCGACGCGTGCCTTGTAGTCGCGGAACGGCTGGATTTCGTCGTCGGTGAGGAATTCCAGCTTGGTGATGCCGATGCCGTGCTCGCCGGAAATCACACCGTTCAGGCTGCGTGCCAGCGCCATGATGCGCTCCACCGCGCGGTGCGCGGTCTGCAGCATCTCGTAGTCGTCAGAGTTCACCGGCAGGTTGGTGTGCACGTTGCCGTCGCCGGCGTGCATGTGCAGCGCCACGAAGGCACGGCCGCGCAGCACGCGTTGCTGGATGGCGCGGATGGCGTCCATCACCGGTGCGTCGGCCTTGCCGGCGAACAGGCTTTCCAGCTCGGCCAGCAGTTCGCGCTTCCAGCTCACCCGCAGCTTGAAGTCGCGCATGGCGATGAACACGCTGGCTTCAGGGTTGGCCGCAGCATCTTCCATCGGCGCTTGCGGCCAACGGCCGGTGTAGCTGCCCAGCGGCAGGTCCAGGTTGTCCAGCAGCCACTGCCAGCGCTCGCGCACCTTGCCGATCAGCTCCAGCGCGCTTTCGCGGCGGTCGCCGATCAGCTCGTCGGCAGACAGGGTTTCCTCGCTGTCCACCGGCAGGCGGCCGTGGAAGTAGTCGGTAAGGCGGTCCAGCAGCTTGATCTTGCTGGCGATGGACAGCTCGATGTTGATGCGCTCGATGCCGTCGCTGTAGTCGCCCAGGCGATCCAGCGGAATCACCACGTCTTCGTTGATCTTGAAGGCGTTGGTGTGGCGGGCGATGGCTGCGGTACGCGAGCGGTCCAGCCAGAATTTCTTGCGCGCGTCCGGGGTCACGGCGATGAAGCCTTCACCGTGACGGGCGTTGGCATAGCGCACCACCTGGCTGGCGGCCTCGGCTACGGCGTTTTCGTTGTCCGACACGATGTCGGCGATCAGCACCATCTTCGGACGGCCCTTGGACTTGGCCTTGGTGGCGTAGCCCACGGCACGCACATAGCGCCAGTCCAGGTGTTCCAGGCCGGCCAGCTGCACGCCGGCCTTCAGCCCGGCGCCGTTCGGCTTGAAGTAGTCGGTAATCTCGACGATGGCCGGGGTGGCCTCGGCCACGGTGCCGAAGAATTCCAGGCACACGGTGCGGATGTGGCTGGGCATGCGGTGCAGCACGAAGCGCGCGCTGGTGATGATGCCGTCGGTGCCTTCCTTCTGCACGCCGGGCAGGCCGGCCAGGAATTTGTCGGTCACGTCCTTGCCCAGACCCACCTTGCGGAAGGTGCGGCCCGGGATGTCCAGCTGCTCACTGGAGATCACCGTCTTGCCGTCGTCTTGCAGGCGGGTAACGCGGAAGCTGGCCACGTCCACGTCGTGGATCTTGCCGTAGTTGTGCTGCAGACGTTCCACGAACAGCCAGTTGCCGTTCGGGTCCACCATCTTCCAGCTGGCCAGGTTGTCCAGCGCGGTGCCCCACAGCACGGCTTTCTTGCCACCGGCGTTCATCGCCACGTTGCCGCCGATACAGGAGGCCTCGGCCGAGGTCGGGTCCACCGCGAACACCAGGCCGGCCGCGCTGGCGGCTTCCGACACGCGGGCGGTAACCACGCCGGCGCCACACTGGATGGTGGCATGCTTGCCTTCCAGCCCTGGTAGTTCGATGTATTCCACACCGATGTGGCGGTCGAGTTTTTCGGTGTTGATCACCGCGCTGCGGCGATCCAGCGGCACGGCGCCGCCGGTGTAGCCGGTGCCGCCGCCGCGCGGGATGATGGTCAGTTCCAGTTCGATACAGGCCTTCACCAGCGGCGCGATTTCGGCCTCGGTATCCGGGCACAGCACCACGAACGGGTATTCCACGCGCCAGTCGGTGGCGTCGGTCACGTGCGATACGCGCGCCAGACCGTCGAACATGATGTTGTCGCGGCGGGTGATCTTTGCCAGTCGCTTGAGGATGGCGGCGCGCAGTTCACGCGTTTCGCCGAACTGTTGTTCGAAGGTATCCACCGCCACGTGGGCGGCGGCGATCATGCGGCCAACCTTGTCATTGCCGTCGCGGCGCTTTTCCACCTCGGTCAGGCGATGGCGCATGGCGCCAACCAGCGCGGTGAGGCGCTGCGGGTTGTCCAGCAGGTCGTCCACCAGGTAGGGGTTGCGGTCCACCACCCAGATGTCACCCAGCACTTCGAAAAGCATACGGGCAGAGCGGCCTGTTTTCCGCTCTGCCCGTAGTTCTTCGAGTAATAGCCACATCGGCTCGCCCAATAACCGGATGATGATCTCGCGGTCAGAATACGAGGTGTAGTTGTACGGAATTTCCCGTACCCGCTGCTGGGTGGTGGTGCTCATTTTGTCCCTGAACTTCGTCAAGTATTTGAAAACTGTTGCCAATGGTAGCTGAAATGCTGCGTCGCGAAAATTGACGCTTGCGTCAGGGTTATTCGCAGATTGTCGATTGCATACGATTCGGAGAGTAGAAGACAGGGCAAATGGCGTCGGTATGCGACAAAAACGGGTCGCAAAGCAGCTTGCGGCCTGCATTTGCCATCGCGCCAGGTCGGCGCTGGCCGTTTTGGTTGTTTATGCCTTTGTGCTGAATTGGGCACCATTTGCTGCAAGGCAGCAAATGGTGTGTAGCCAGTGCGGTCTCAGTTGCGCCGACTGGTGGCCAGTGCCAGGGCCAGCTGGGTGGCTTCGAACAGGCTGCCGGGGTCGGCACGGCCACTGCCGGCCAGATCCAGCGCGGTGCCGTGATCCACCGAGGTGCGGATGATGGGCAGGCCCAGGGTGATGTTGATGCCGGCGCCGAAACTGGCGTGCTTGAGCACCGGCAGCCCCTGGTCGTGATACATCGCCAGCACCGCGTCGGCAGTGGCGAGCTTGTCCGGGTTGAACAGCGTATCGGCCGGCAGCGGGCCGATCAGCTGCATGCCCTCGCTGCGCAGCGCGGCCAGCACCGGCTCGATGACGTCGATTTCCTCGCGCCCCATGTGGCCGCCCTCGCCGGCATGCGGGTTGAGGCCGGCTACCAGGATGCGTGGCGCGGCAATGCCGAACTTGTGCACCAGGTCGGCATGCAGGATGCGCAGCACTGCGGTGAGGCTGTCGCGGGTGATGGCGTCCGGCACGGCACGTAGCGGCAGGTGGGTGGTGGCCAGTGCTACACGCATGCCGCCGCCGGCCAGCATCATCACCACCAGCGGGGTGTGGGTGCGCTCGGCCAGGTATTCGGTATGGCCGGAGAACGGCACGCCGGCCTCGTTGATCACCCCCTTGTGTACTGGTGCGGTGACCATGGCGGCGAATTCGCCGCGCACGCAGCCGTCGATGGCGGCATCCAGCGTCGCCAGCACGTAGCCACCGTTGGCCGCATCCAGCTGCCCGGCCACCGCTGGCGCGGCCAACGGCACGTGCAGCACTTCCAGCATGCCGGGCGCCGGCGTGGCATCCGGCCGGTAGTCGTGCAGCGCCACGTCGCGCCCGAGTTGCCGTGCGCGCTGTTGCAGCAGGGTCTTGTCGGCGATCAGCACCAGCCGCGCTGGCAGCGCCAGTTCGGCCAGGCGCAGCACGATATCGGGGCCGATGCCGGCCGGCTCGCCGGCGGTGATGGCCAATACGGGAAGGGTCGGGTTCATGGCATGGGCACCAAGCGCAAACAGGGCCGGGGTGGGCCGGCGGGGTAGACACAGTCGGGGCCGGCCGGGGCCGGTGGGGTTCGCATAACCTGGGTCGGCATTTGCCGGACGCTGTGCGAATAACTAGGGCCGGCATTTGCCGGCCCTGGGGCGCTTACTTCTCGATCAGGCGATCATCGATAAAGGCGCCGGAGCGCAGTTGCTCCAGCCAGTCGGTGTAGCCCTGCTCCATCTTGCGCTGGCGCAGCTGCTGTTTCAGCGCCAGGCGTTCGCGGTCTTCGCTGACGTTCTGGCTGCGTACCTCATCGACCCGGATCAGGTGCCAGCCGAACGGCGACTTGATCGGCTCGCTGACCTGGCCGGCGGACAAGGCGAGGTAGGCGCGCTGGAAGTCCGGCACCATGTCGCCTTCCGATACCCAGCCCAGATCGCCGCCCAGCGCCGCGGTGCCGTCCTCGGAGAACTGTTTGGCCAGGTCTTCGAACTTGGCGCCGCGCTTCAGGCGGTCCTGCACTTGCAGGATGCGGGTGTAGGCATCGGCTTCGGAGGTGGCTTCGTTGGTCTTGATCAGGATGTGGCGCACCTTGTGCTGCTGCACGAATTGCGGGGCGCTGTCGTTGCGTTTTTCCACCAGCTTGAACAGGTACAGGCTGCCGCTGGCACGCACGATGTCGGTGACTTCGCCTACCGGCAGCTTGTCCAGCATCTGGATGAAGTCGGCCGGCAGCGCATTGGCGCTACGCCAGCCCAGGTCGCCGCCTTGCAGCGCGTTGGGGGCTTCGGAGTAGCTGGCGGCCACCTGTGCGAACGGCTTGCCGGCTTTCAGCTCGGCGGCGGCCTTCAGCAATTTCTGGCGGCGCTGTTCGATCTGCGCGGCATCGGCGCGCTCCGGCACGTTCACCTGGATCACGGCCAGGTGGTATTCGGCATGCTTGCTGGCGATCGCGCTTTTCAGGACCTGGTCTACTTCCTGGTCGCTGACGCTGACGCGACTGGCCAGCTCGCGCTCGCGGATGCGCTGCAGCAGCATGTCCTTGCGCACCTGCTCGCGCAGCTGCTCCAGGGTGATGCCGTCCTTGGCCAGCAGCGCGCGCAGGCCTGGCAGGTCGGTCTTGTTCTGCTGCGCCACGCTCTGCACCGCGTTGTCCAGCTCCAGCTCGCCGATGCGGATGCCGTTGTTGCTGGCAAACTGCAGCTGCAGCTGCTCGTTGATCATCTGATCCAGCACCTGGCGGGCCAGCAGGTCGGCCGGCGGCAGGCCGATGTTCTGGCGTTGCAGGTTGGCGGTCACTTCCTGCTGGCGCTTGGTCAGGTCGGATTGGGTGATCACGCTGTTGTTGACGACCGCCACGATGCGGTCGGCGGTACTGATGGCAAACGCCGGCGTGGCCAGGCCGGCGATCAGACCGGCGGCAAGGAGAAGCTTTTTCATTCGGTATCCGCGATGTTGTTGATATTGCTGTAGCCCGGAATGGCCAGGCGCAGCGTTTCCATGGGGTTGTTGCCGATGCTGCTGAGATCTTTCAGCTCCAGCTGCAGGAACACCGCATTCTTGTACTGGTTGATGTCGGTCAGATAGCGCTCGTTGACGACGCGCACGATCCAGCAGCCCTGGTTGTATTCCACCCCGGCCAGGCGCTGCAGCACTTTTTTGTCCTGCAGCGAGTAGTTCTGGCGTGCCACCGCGTACCAGTTGCGGGCAATCGGCCATTGGCCGGCGATGTCGATGGTGCGCAGCGGGCCATAGTTGCCATCGTTGTCCAGCAGTTCGTTGCGGCCAAAGCGGTAACGCAGGCTGAGCGTCTTGCCGGCGGCCGGGCTATAGCGCAACTGGGTGCTGAAGCGTTCGGTCTTGCCCAGCGACTGGTTGTACTGGTAGGTGGCGTCCAGGCGCAGGGCCTGGGTCAGATCGCCGCCGACAGTGGACAGGATGTCGGAGCTGTTCTCGGTGCGCTTGGATTCTGCACCACTGAGGGTGATGTCGTCATCGTTCAGGTAGAAGCGTTGACCTATGCCCACCCGCAGGCGTTCCAGACCGTTGCTGTTATCCAGCAGGCGGCTGGTGAGCGCGGTGGTGACCTGCTTGGCGGCGTTGATGCGGTCATAGCCGGAGAAGCGGTTTTCGCTGAACAGCTGCGCGAAGCTCAGATCGTTTTCCGAGGTATCGAAGTTGGGCAGATTGCTCTGGTCCACGCGCGGGATGTGCACGAAATAAATGCGCGGCTCCAGCGTCTGGGTGAAGTTCTGGCCCTGCAACTGGGTATCGCGCTCGAAGGTCAGGCCGCTGTCCAGCGTGGTGATCGGCAGGGTGCGGTCCAGCGTGTTGGCCGCATTGCCGTTGTAGGCATCCAGCTGGTAGCGGGTGTGGTGCAGGCCGAACTTGGCCTGGAAGAAGCCCCACGGCTTGTCCACGCCCCAGGTCACGCTGGGGTAGGCCACCGTACGCCAGCCATCCTGCAGATTGCGGTGCTCGAAGCGGGTGATCTCGCTTTCCAGATTGGCGGTAATGCCCCACAGCGTCTTGTTGCTGCTGATCGCCAGCTTGGGCACGCGCGCATATTGCTCGCTGCCGCCGGCCAGCGTCTGGTAGCGCGAGGCGCTGAGATTGAAGTTGGCCCAGCCCGGGTTGTAGTTGACCCAGGCTTCACGCAGCAGGCTGCTGCTGGTGGCGGCGGTGCTGCTGTTGCCGAAGTCGTCGTAGTAGTCTTCGTCCGACACATAGCGGCCGTTGAGGCCGAAGGTGGTCTGCTGGTTCAGCGTCTGGGTGTGTTCCAGCGCCCACAGCGAGCGGTTGCTGTCGGTCTTTTTGTCGTTCGGCAGCTGCTCGGTGTAAATCTTGCCGCTGTAGTCCGGCTGCAGGTAGCGCCCCTCCAGCCCCAGCATCAGGCCGCGCTGTTCGATATAGCGCGGGGTGATGGTGGCATCGTAGTTGGGGGCGATGTTCCAGTAGTACGGCAGCGCCAGTTCCAGGCCGTCGCTGCCGGTGGTGATGGTGGGGAACAGCAGCCCGCTCTTGCGGCCGCCGTCCAGCGGGAAGTCCATCCACGGGGTGTACAGGATGGGCACCCCTTCGAACTCCAGCCGCGCATGCTTGGCCACGCCGACGTTGCGGCCGTAGTCCAGGTCGATGGTGCCGGCCTTCAGGTACCAGGAATCATCGCCGGGCGCGCAGGTATTGGCGCGGGTGGTCTGCAGCTGATAGCTGCCCTTGCCCTGCATCGCCAGCCCTTCGGCATGGCCGCGCAGCACGCGCTTGCCCTGGCCGAAGGCGAAATCGGCATTGCGGGCGCTGCCGCTGTCGGTGGCGAGATAGGCTTCCAGCGCATCCGCATCCACCGTGCCCTCCGGCTGGCGCATGCGGGCGCGGTCGCCGGCGCGGATCAGCTGCTTGTCGACGTAATATTCCAGCCAGTCAGCTTCAAATTGCTGGTTGTCACGGGTGGCCTTTACCGAGCCGGTGGCACGCAGCTGGCTGTCCATCTGGCCAGAGATGGTATCGGCCTCCACCTGCAGCGCGCCCGCCTTGATGGTCTCGGCCAGCACAGCGGGGGAGAGGAACAGGGGCAGCAGGGCTGCAGTCAGCGGGGCGAGACGGAAGCGGGAGAACATGGATGGCATCAGCCTGTCGGTGAGTGTGGGGGCTGGTCAAAGCGGGTTACAATCGCGTCATTGTACCCAATTTGCCGATATACGCGACTATGCAGCGACTCGAAGCCCTCAAGGCGTGGTTGGCCACGCAGTTTCCCGGTCAGGATATCGCGGTGGAATTCGCCGCCGCCGATGCCGATTTCCGCCGTTATTTCCGCGCCATCTTTCCGGATGGCAGCAGCCGCATCGTGATGGATGCGCCGCCGGACAAGATGAATACCGATCCCTACGTGGCGGTGCGCGACGTGCTGGCCCCTGCGGCCAAGGTGCCGGCCATCGAGCTGCGCGACCGCGAGCAGGGCTTCATGCTGCTGCAGGATCTGGGCAAGGTCACTTTCCTCGCCGCGCTGCAGCACGACGAGCGCCCGATGGTGCACAAGCACCTGCTGCTGGAAGCCATCGATACCCTGATCGACATCCAGAAGATCAGCCAGCCGGGCGTGCTGCCGGAGTACGACCATGCGCTGCTGATGCGCGAGGTGAGCCTGTTTCCGGAATGGTTTGCCGCCAAGGAGCTGGGCAAGCCGTTCACCTTTGCCCAGCGCCAGCGCTGGGATGCGGCGCTGAAAGTGCTGCTGCCGCGCATCGAGGCGCAGGCCAAGGTGTATGTGCACCGCGACTTCATCGTGCGCAACCTGATGCTCACCGCGGATCGTCCGGGCGTGCTGGACTTCCAGGACGCGGTGTATGGCCCGATCAGCTATGACCTGGTGTCGCTGCTGCGCGACGCCTTCATTGGCTGGGACGAAGAATTCGTGCTCGACCTGGTGGTGCGCTACTGGGAGAAGGCGCGCGCCGCCGGCCTGCCGGTGCCGGAACAGATCGACGACTTCTACCGCGATTTCGAGTGGATGGGGGTGCAGCGCCACCTCAAGGTGGCCGGCATCTTCGCCCGCCTGTACCACCGCGATGGCAAGGACAAGTACCGCGGCGAGATCCCGCGCTTCATCAAGTACCTGAAGAAGACCACCCGTCGTTACAAGGAGCTGGCGCCGCTGTTCCAGTTGCTGGTGGAGCTGGTGGGGCTGGACGAAGACGACAACGACGACAGCATCCAGTCGGTGTTCAGCGCCACCAAACTGTCTTCGGAGCAGTAAGGCCGCCATGAAAGCGATGATCCTTGCCGCCGGTCGCGGCCAACGCATGCGGCCGCTGACCGACCACACCCCGAAACCGCTGTTGCCGGTGGGCGGCCAGCCGCTGATTGCCTGGCATATCCAGCATCTGGCTGCTGCCGGCTTCAGCGACATCGTCATCAACCACGCCTGGCTGGGCGACAAGATCGAAGCCACGCTGGGCGACGGCAGCCGCTACGGCGTGCGCCTGGCCTACTCGCGCGAAAAGAGTGCGCTGGAAACCGCCGGCGGCATCGCCACCGCGCTGCCGCTGCTGGGCGACAGCCCGTTCGTGGTGGTGAATGGCGATGTGCTGACCGACGTCGACTTTAGCGCGCTGCGGCCAACGTTGGCCGCACTGGACGGCACGCGCCACCTGGCGCACCTGCTGCTGGTGGCCAACCCGCCACACCACCCGGACGGCGACTTCGGTCTGCTGGCGGATGGCCACCTGTCCGGCAACGCCGCCGACGGCATCGGGCTGACCTTCTCCGGCATCGGCCTGTACCACCCGGCGCTGTTCGCCGCCATCCCGCCGCACCAGCCGGCCAAGCTGGCGCCGCTGCTGCGCGAAGCCATGGCGCGCGGGCAGGTGAGTGGTGCGCGCCACCACGGGCTGTGGCTGGACGTCGGTACGCCGGAGCGGCTGGCGGAGGCCGACGCCATCGCCAAGGGCTGGTTGCCGGCGTGAAGCGCCGCATCCTCGGCATCGATCCGGGCAGCCGTATCACCGGCTTCGGCGTCATCGACATCGTCGGTAGCCAGCGGCTGTACGTGGCTTCCGGTGCCATCCGCACCCCGCAGGGCGCCACGCTGGCCGAGCGGGTCAAGGTACTGGTACACGGCATCCACCAAGTGATCGACACCTACCAGCCCACCGAGTCGGCGCTGGAGCAGGTGTTCGTCAACGTCAACCCGGCGGCCACGCTGATGCTGGGCCAGGCGCGCGGCGCCTGCATGACCGCGCTGGTGCTGCGCGACCTGCCGGTGGCGGAGTACACCGCGCTGCAGGTCAAGCAATCGGTGGTGGGGCAGGGCAAGGCGCCCAAGGAGCAGGTGCAGTACATGGTGGTGCGCATGCTCGACCTGTCCGGCACGCCGCAGGCCGACGCCGCCGACGCGCTGGCGGTGGCGCTGACCCACGCCAACCACAGCGGCGGTGCCATCGGCAAGCTGGCGCTGCGCGGGCTGAAGGTGCGCGGCGGGCGGCTGGTGTAGCGGCATTTTCTTGTCGGCGGCCAAGGTTGGCCGCACGACCCTCTCCGACACTGTGCGTTGTGCCTTCCGGACTGGAGAACACCATGTGGAACGATTACGCCATCGCCCGCGGCTTGCACGTGCTGGCGATTGTGCTGTGGGTGGGCGGGGTGGCGTTTGTCACCACGGTGCTGATTCCCGCCATCCGTCGCCGGGTGCCGGCGGCGCAGCAGTACACGCTGTTCGAAAGCGTCGAGCATCGCTTCGGCGCCCAGGCGCGGCTGTGGGTGCTGCTGGCGCTGGGCAGTGGCGCGTGGATGCTGCAGGCCACGCATGGTTGGGCGCGGCTGCTGGACACCGGCTGGCTGCAGCTGATGCTGGCGGCCTGGCTGCCGTTCCTGCTCATGCTGTTCGTGCTGGAGCCGCTGCTGATCCACCGCTGGCTGCGGGCCAAGGCGGCGCGCGATCCGGCGGGCAGCATGCGCCTGCTGCAATGGCTGCACGTGGGCCTGCTGGGACTGACGCTGGTGGCCGTCGTGGCCGGCGTGGTGGGTGCGCACGGCGGCTGGCGCTTCTAGCTGCGGCACGGCCGGCGGCGGCGCTGTGGCACAATGCCGGGCACGCCGCCTGGCTACCCGGCTGGCATCGTGTCATCCCGGCCCGCCGCCGGCGCCGTTCCCCTGTCTCCAGCGCCGCGCTGCGGCCAACCTTTTGAAAGCACCCGCATGATCGGACGACTCACCGGCAATCTGCTCGAAAAACTGCCACCGCAAATCAGTGTCGACGTGAACGGCGTCGGCTACGACGTGGACGTCACCATGACCACCTTCTACCAGCTGCCGGCGCTGGGGCAGAAGGTGACGCTGTTCACCCACCTGGTGGTGCGCGAAGACGCCCACCTGCTGTACGGCTTCGCCAGCCGCGACGAGCGCGAAACCTTCCGCCAGCTGATCAAGGTCAGCGGCATCGGCGCCAAGATCGCGCTGGCCATCCTGTCCGGCATGACTGCCGACGAACTGGCCATTGCGGTGGCCAGTGAGGACATCAAGCGGTTGTCGTCGGTGCCGGGCATCGGCAAGAAAACCGCCGAGCGCCTGGTGCTGGAGCTGCGCGGCAAGCTGGCCACCGGCGGCAACCTCACCGTGCCGGGCGGGCTGCCGTTCGCCGCCACGCCGGATGAAAAGAGCGACATCGTCAATGCGCTGCTGGCGCTGGGCTACAACGAAAAAGAAGCCGCCGCGGCCACCAAGGGCCTGCCGGCGGATGTTACCGTCAGCGACGGCGTGCGCCTGGCGCTGAAGAACCTGATGAAGGGCTGAACATGAGCAAGGTGCTGCTGATCACTGGTGCCGGCCGCGGCATCGGCGCCGCCACCGCGCGGCTGGCGGCGCAGCAGGGCTACGCGGTGGCGGTGAACTACCACCGCAGCCAGGCTGCCGCCGAGGCAGTGGTGGCCGGCATCCGCGCCAGCGGCGGCCAGGCGGTGGCGATTGCGGCCAACGTGGCGGACGAGGTGGACGTGCTGCGCATGTTCGCCGAGTGCGAGGCGGCGCTGGGCCCGCTGTCGGCGCTGGTCAACAACGCCGGGGTGCTGGAACAGCAGATGCGGCTGGACGAGATGAGCACGGCACGCTGGCAGCGCATCCTGGCCACCAATGTCATCGGCCCGCTGCTGTGCTGCCGCGAGGCGGTGAAGCGGCTGTCCACCCGCCATGGCGGGCTGGGCGGCGCCATTGTCAACGTGTCTTCCGCTGCGGCGCGGCTGGGTTCGCCGGGCGAATACGTGGACTACGCCGCCAGCAAGGGGGCGCTGGATACGCTGACCATGGGGCTGGCCAAGGAAGTGGCGGCCGAGGGCATTCGCGTCAACGGCGTGCGCCCCGGCTTCATCTACACCGACATGCACGCCGACGGCGGCGAGCCGGGCCGCGTCGAGCGCGTGAAAAGCGCGGTGCCGATGCTGCGTGGCGGCCAGCCGGAAGAGGTGGCGGCGGCCATCCTGTGGCTGCTGTCCGACGCGGCCTCGTTTACCACCGGGCATATGCTGGATGTGGCCGGCGGGCGCTAACAGCCCGTTCCCCCGCGGCTGCACACATTAGCGGTCTGGAAACGCCGCTTTCTCTGCCGTTTTGCCTGCTCGCGTGCTGGCTTGCCGGATCGCGTTCAGGCTGTCACAACAAGGAGCCGATATGGCCAACGTAGCGGTACTGATCGACGCGGACAACGTGTCGCCATCCTGGGTGGAAGACGTGCTGGAAGAGGCCGGCAAGCTGGGCGTGCTGGCGCTCAAGCGCGTGTATGGCGACTTCAGCCGCCATGACAAGGCCTGGCGCGACCTGTGTGCACGCTTCGCCATCCACCCGATCCAGCAGTTTCCCAACACCAAGGGCAAGAACGCCTCCGACATCACCCTGGTGATCGACGCCATGGACATGCTGCACTCCGGCCGCTATCACAGCTTCTGCCTGGTCTCCAGCGACAGCGATTTCTCGCGGCTGGCCACCCGCTTGCGCGAGGATGGGCTGGAGGTGTGGGGCTTTGGCGAGGAGAAAACCCCGTCGGCCTTCGTCAATGCCTGCAGCAAGTTCGTGTACGTGGAAGTGCTGGCCATGGCCGACGAGGTGGCCAAGGCGGACGATGCCGGCAGCAAGGAAGGCGCCAGCGACAGCAGCAAGCCAAAACCGGCGGCCCGCGTGTTGCGCCCGCTGGATAAAAAACTGCGCGCCCAGTTCCAGAAGGGCATCGAGAGCATGGACGACGACGAAGGCTGGGCCGACCTTGGCGGCGTCGGCAGCCTGCTGGGGCAGTGGATGCCGGACTTTGATCCGCGCAATTACGGCTTTGCCAAGTTGTCCGACCTGGTGATGAAGTCCGGCTGGTTCGAGGTGCACAAGGCCGCCAGCGGCCGCGGCGGGGTATCGATCCGCCTCAAGCCGGGCAATGGCGGCGGTAGAAAGGCGAAGTAGCCCCTGCGTAGGGCGTTCCGCCACTAGTGCCGCACGCAGCTTGGGTTGCGCGTAGCGATACCCAACGTTTACTGGGCAAGGCAAAGGTTGGCCGCAAGCCATAACGGGTTTGCGGCCAAGGTGTTTTGGTGGTGTGGAATCCGCTACGCGGATGATGTTTGAAGTCGCCGGTTCCGCCCGGCGGACGGGCAAAGGGGGCGACCGCCGCCCCCTTTGCCATCCCCTGCTCCCCGGGGCTGCTCGAAACCCCGTGCAAAACGGCACGCCCCAGGCGCCGCCGAACTCGCCCCTCGCTAACGGCTCGGGACTCAAACAAAGCGGCGGCTTAACACCTGGGGCGCACCGTTTTGCCCGGCTCGCGCCAACGGGATGGGGTTCATCGGTTCGGTTCTGCTGTGGGTCGGGTGGACAAAGCAAGTAGCCCGGATAAGCGTGGCTGCGTTACCTCAGTGCGCGTTGCGCTCCAGCCATTCCACCAGCTCGGCCACCGTCAGCTGCGGCAGACCGTGGCGTTCGGCGTAGGCGTCCAGCTCGGCACCGCGCATCATGCTGCCGTCCGGATTCATCAGCTCGCACAGCACGCCGGCCGGACTGAAACCGGCCAGCCGCGCCAGTTCCACCGCCGATTCGGTATGGCCGCGGCGTTCGCGCACGCCGCCGGCGCGGGCGATCAGCGGGTAGACGTGGCCTGGACGGGCGAGGTCGGCGGGCTTGGCGTCCGGCGCGATGGCGGCGCGAATGGTGGTGGTGCGGTCGGTGGCGGACACGCCGGTAGTCACGCCCTCGGCGGCCTCGATGCTGACGGTGAAGGCGGTGCCGTAGCGGCTGCCGTTGTTGGGCACCATCGGTGGCAACTCCAGCCGCGCGGCGTGTTCCGGAGTCAGGCACAGGCAGACGATGCCGCTGCAATCGCGGATCATGCGCGCCATTTCTTCTACGCTCAGCGCGTCGGCGGCCAGGATCAGGTCGGCCTCGTTTTCACGGTCGTGGTCGTCGGCGACGATCACCGGCAGGCCGCGACGCAGCGCGTCGAGGGCGGTGTGGATGCGCAGGGAAAGGATATCGGTGTGAGCATTCATGGGAACGGTCCTCAAGACAGCATATTTGAGAAACACGTCACCGGGCAGGAAGCGGCGGGCCTTGCGGCCAACCTTGCGGCGCAAAACGCGCGCGCAGACAGCCCCCGCGCCAAGGCACGGGCTGGCGTCATCTTCTTTCATCCGGACTATGACCGTCGGCTCTGGTTTTGCACCAGATCTGCTGTCCCTTCACCGTGGGTGAAGGCGCTCGCGGGCTCGGTCTTGCGACCATACCGCCGGTGGGGAATCTCACCCCGCCCCGAAGACGTACGTGCCGTCCAGTGGTCAGACGGCAAGGGCGAGTATAGCAGTGGTAACATCGGCACATCGATTGCGAGCGACTGATTAATGATCCAGACCGACAACCTGATGGGCGGCGCGCCGGAGCGCCGCATCGTGACCCAGCAAAGCCTGTCGCAGCAGGAGGAAGTGCTGGAGCGCGCGCTGCGCCCCAAAGTGCTGGACGAGTACGTGGGGCAGAAGAAGGCGCGCGAGCAGCTGGAAATCTTCATCGAAGCGGCGAAGAAACGCGGCGAGGCGCTGGACCATGTGCTGCTGTTCGGCCCGCCCGGCCTCGGCAAGACCACGCTGGCGCACATCGTGGCGCGCGAGATGGGGGTGAACCTGCGGCAGACCTCTGGCCCGGTGCTGGAGCGCGCCGGCGACCTGGCGGCGCTGCTGACCAACCTGGAGCCGCACGACGTGCTGTTCATCGACGAGATCCACCGCCTGAGCCCGGTGGTGGAGGAAATCCTCTACCCGGCGCTGGAGGATTACCAGATCGACATCATGATCGGCGAGGGGCCGGCGGCGCGCTCGGTGAAGATCGACCTGCCGCCGTTCACGCTGGTGGGCGCCACCACCCGCGCCGGCATGCTCACCAACCCGCTGCGCGACCGTTTCGGCATCGTGGCGCGGCTGGAGTTCTACACCGCCGAGGAGCTGACGCGCATCGTCAGCCGCTCCGCCGGCCTGCTGAATGTGCCGCTGGGCGACGATGGCGCCTTCGAGCTGGCGCGCCGCTCGCGTGGCACGCCACGCATCGCCAACCGCCTGCTGCGCCGGGTGCGCGACTACGCCGAGGTGAAGGCCGACGGCGTGGTGACCGCCGCGGTGGCCGATGCCGCGCTGGCGATGCTGGACGTGGATCCGGCCGGGCTGGACGTGATGGACCGCAAGCTGCTGCAGGCCATTCTGGACAAGTTTGGCGGCGGCCCGGTCGGCCTCGATAACGTGGCGGCGGCGATTGGCGAATCCACCGACACCATCGAGGACGTGATCGAACCATTTCTGATCCAGCAGGGCTATTTGCAACGCACGCCGCGCGGCCGCATGGCGACCGCGCTGGCCTACACCCACTTTGGCTTACCCACCGCATCATGAAACAGCGACTGATCATCAAGACCGGCGAACCGCACGCCGAGGTACAGGCCGAGCACGGCAATTTCGAACAATGGATCGTCCGCGAGCTGGGCGGTGACGCGGCCGCCTGGAGCGTGGTGGACGTGACCGGCGGCGAAGCGCTGCCGGCGGTGGCCGAGGTGGCCGGTGCCATCATTACCGGCTCGCCGGCGATGGTCAGCGACCGCGCCGACTGGAGCGAGGAGGCCGCCGCCTGGCTGCGCGCCGCGCATGCGGCCAAGGTGCCGCTGCTGGGCATCTGTTTTGGCCATCAGCTGCTGGCACACGCACTGGGCGGCGAGGTCGGCTACCACCCGGGCGGGCCGGAGGTGGGCACGGTAACGGTGGCACGCCAGCCGGCGGCGGCCGGCGATGCGCTGTTCGATGCCATGCCGGCGCAGTTTGCCGCCCAGGTGCTGCACTGGCAGAGCGTGCTGCGCCTGCCGCCGGGCGCCAGCGTGCTGGCCGCCAACGCCTTCGAGCCGCACCATGCCTTCCGCGTCGGCAACAGCTGGGGCGTGCAGTTCCATCCGGAATTCGACACTGCGGCGACCGTGAGCCTGCTGGAAGTGCTGGCGCCGGCGCTGCAGCAGGCGCAGCTGTCGGTGACGGCATTGCGCGACGCGGTGTGCCCGACGCCGGAGGCCGCCGGCCTGCTGCAGCGCTTTGCCGCGGTACTGGCGCAGCCCGCCGCCGTGTAAAGCGGCGTACAATGCCCAACACTACAAAGTTCAGGGAGCAAACATGTTTTACGCCTTGTTGATCGTGACGCTGGCGGTGGCGCTGGTGACCTCGCTGCTGGTGGCGCGTTTCTTCAGTGATGCCATCACCAAGATTCTCAACCGCATCATCGGCCCGGAACTGACCGATGCCTGGCGCAAGTACATGAGCTTCGCCATCGTGGTGGTGGGGGTGTCCGGTGGGGTGAACATGTGGGAAATCCAGAAATACCTGCAGAACGGCCGCGAGCAGACTATGGAGCTGAACGGTCCGCGCTGGACGGTGGAGATTTACCGCACCGCCATCGATACGCTGTCGCAGATTTCCTGGGTGATGCTGCTGTTCTTCCTGTGCGCGATGGTGGCCTACGTGATCATGCGCGTGGCGGAAAGCAATCGTGGCAATCGCCAGCCGCCGAGTGCGGGCAGCGAAAGCGGCAATCGCGACGCTTCCTGATTGCCGTGGTTGTCGAACGGCCCGTTACCGCCCGGTACGGGCCGTTGTCGTTGTGGCCACCGCTGGCGACCGGCATGAAAAATGCGGCCAACGTTGGCCGCATTGTCGTGGGGGAGGCGCTGCTTACAGCGTGACCATATTGTCGCGGTGGATCAGCTCCGGCTCCACCAGGTAGCCCAGCACGCCTTCGATGTCGCGGGTGGCTTTCTTCATGATCAGCCGCGCTTCTTCCGAGCTGTAGTTCACCAGCCCGCGCGCCACTTCGGCACCTTGTTCATCGACGCAGGCCACCGCATCGCCGCGCAGGAAGCTGCCGGCCACCGCGATGACGCCGATCGGCAGCAGGCTGGTGCCGCGCTCGCGTACCGCTAGGGCGGCGCCGGCATCCAGCACCAGTTTGCCGGACAGCTGCAGGTGGTCGGCCAGCCATTGCTTGCGCGCGGCCAGGCGGGTGGTCTGGGCATTCAGCTGCGTGCCGATGCCTTCGCCGTCGGCCAGCCGCGACAGCACGTTGGTTTCGCGGCCGCTGGCAATCACGGTGGCGGCACCGCTGCGCGCGGCGCGCTTGGCGGCGATGATCTTGGTGTACATGCCGCCGGTGCCGACGCTGGAGCCGGCGCCGCCGGCCATGGTCTCCAGTTCCAGCGTACCGGCCTCGGCCTCGTGCACGAATTCGGCGGCTGGATTCTTGCGCGGGTCGGCGGTGTACAGCCCGCGCTGGTCGGTGAGGATCACCAGCGCGTCGGCTTCGATCAGGTTGGTCACCAGCGCGCCCAGCGTGTCGTTGTCGCCGAAGCGGATTTCGCTGGTCACCACGGTGTCGTTCTCGTTGATGATCGGCACCACGCCCAGGGTGAGCAGGGTGGCGATGGTGGTGCGGGCGTTGAGGTAGCGCAGGCGGTCGGACAGGTCTTCGTGGGTCAGCAGCACCTGCGCGGTTTTCAGGCCGTATTCACGGAACGCGCTTTCATACGCCTGGCACAGGCCCATCTGCCCCACTGCGGCGGCGGCCTGCAGTTCGTGTACCGCCTTCGGGCGCTTGCTCCAGCCCAGGCGCTGGCAGCCTTCGGCGATGGCACCGCTGGAGACCAGCACTACCTGTTTGCCGCGACGGCGCAACTCGGCAATTTCCGCCGCCCAGCGGGCAAGCGCGGCGTGGTCCAGACCCTTGCCGTCGTTGGTCACCAGACTGGAACCGACTTTGACCACGATGCGCGTGGCCGTGTGAATCACCGATTGCATCCGCACTGCTTCCTGTTGCTAAGAAAACGGAAGGCCAGTGTACCCGATTCAAGACGGATGGTGCGTTGCGGCGGACAGCACGCTGGGGCGGTATTCGACAAACTGGTGGCTGGCGGTCTGCAGCGACAGCGAGGTGCTGGAGATCACCTGGCGCCCCTGGCGATCCAGCAGGTAAAACTCACGCTGGCGCTGATACTGGCGATCCGGTATCACCAGCAGCGGCTGTTTGCCCGGCCGTGGCGAGGCGGGCAGGCGCAGGGCCATGTGGTAGTGGTCGTTGGGGTGGGTCAGCAGCGGTAGCAGCATCACTGCCTCCGGTTGCGGCCCCACCAGCTCGACGCCGCATTCGGTTTCCATCTGCTCGCCGCACAGGTTGACCCAGCGCACCACCGCCAGCTGCCACGGCTTACCCGGATGGCGCAGCAGCAGCAGCTCGCCAGCGCGCAGCGGGTGATATTGCGCCTCGCCACGCAGCAGCATGCCAGAGGCGCTGGTGTTGACCACTTTCAGTCGTACCGGCAACGGTGGCGGCAGTCGCTGCAGCTTGCCGCGCAGGCCATTGTCCGGCAGCAGTTCTTCCGGCAGGGCTTCGCCATTGGGGAAGGTCCAGGCGGCGCCATTGCTGATGAACCAGATGGTGGACAGGCTGCTGACCAGTTCGATTTCATCATCGCTGGGCTGGCGGTCATGGCGGCGTTGGATGGAGCTTTGCCACTCCATGGTGAGGTACAGCACGTGCTGGATTTCTTCTTCCAGCTCGAACGGGTTGTTCTGGTGGCGCGCCAGGTACTGCAGCTTCTGCAGCTTGCTTTTCAGCTCGGTTTCCAGCGCGTGGGTATCAATCACCCAGATGCCTTGCGCCGCGGGGATGTCCAGTGCCTCGCTGATGTAGCGCGGCGGCTGGTCGGTGCCCGGCTGGAAGGCAAAGCTGCCGTGATCGCTGGTGAGATGGCCAAGGTGCAGCAGGTCGAGCAGGTCGGCATGCTTGCGGATCAGCAGCAGGGTGTAGTCGATCAACGCCGGTGCCATGCGGTTGCTGGCGGTCATGCCCAGTAGCAGCAGCTGGCGATAGTAGTGCGCCGGGCTCTTGGTCTGGCCGGGCAGCGGGGTGTTCTCCCAACCCTTTTCCAGCGCATGGAAAAACAGCCGGTGGCAATCGTGCCAGAAGCCTTCCGGCAGGGTGGTGTAGGTGCGCGCATACAGAAACGCCATCTGTCGGGCACTGCGCATGGCCAGGCACAGCGCTTCCGACTTGTACTTGTCCAGCACCAGCAGGCCATGCTCCTCGCTGCGCTCCATCGCCAGCAGCTTGTAGCCGATGTGCAGCGCGGTGCCCAGCTGCTGCGCCAGCCGTGCGGCGTGGCGGGCCTTGTGCTGGGTGGTGAGCTCGCCATTGGCGGCCAACCTTTCCAGCAGCGGCAGCAGCAGCTTGTGTTCCTGGTGGTGGCGCTCCAGCAGTTTGGCACGCTGTGCCGGGGCCAAGCGCACCCGGTTGAGCTGCTCCAGCGCCTGGCGCAGCTGCTCGGCGCATTCCAGTGGCTGGCTCAGTGGACGCTGTCGCAACCAGCTATCCAGTTGCGGCAGATCGGACATCGCCAGCGTAGCGTCCAGGTAAGTGGGGGCGATGGACAATTTCAGCATGCTCAACCTGTCGTTTTCGGGTTTGTCTAAGCGGCAGAGTTTACTGCCGTTTATGCGATTGGCAAATTTTGTCTAGGGTAAGGGCGTGTCCTGCTGGCTGCGCGAGGCCACACTATCCTGCCACAGCAGTGCCAGCACCTCCTGCGTACTATCCGACAACTGTCGCATGTGGCTGTCTTCCAGCACATACGGTGGCATAAAGTACACGGTATTGCCGATCGGGCGCGTCAGGCAGCCGCGATCCAGCATGGCGCGGAAGAAGGCCTGGCTGAAGTCGCTGCGCGCATTATCCACATCAAATGCCCAGATCATGCCGCGCTGGCGGACATGACGAATGCCCGGCGTGGTGTGCAGCCAGGTTAGGTGTTGATTGAATTGCCCGGCCTTTTCGGCATTGCGCGCCAGTACATTTTCGTCTTCGAAAATGGCCAGTACTTCCAGCGCTGCCCGACAGGCCAAGGCATTGCCGGTATAGCTGTGTGAGTGCAAAAAGCCGCGCCCCACATCATCATCGTAGAACGCGTTATAGATATCGTCGCCTGTCAAAACGCAGGAAAGTGGCAGATAACCGCCGGTGATGCCTTTGGACAAGCACAGAAAGTCCGGGCGGATGCCCGCCTGTTCGCAAGCGAACAGGGTGCCGGTACGGCCAAAGCCGACGGCAATTTCATCGGCAATCAGGTGGACGTGATAGCGGTCGCACAACTGGCGCAGGCGGGTGAGATAAAGCGGGTCATACATCAGCATGCCGGCGGCGCCCTGCACCAGCGGCTCAACGATGATGGCGGCGATGTTGGCAGCCTCGCGCTGGAATAGCTGCTCCACATCGGCAATGGCGCGCAGCGCCACATCTGCCGCCGTTTCACCTGCGGCGGCCAGGCGGGCGTCCGGCGACGTCACGCGCAGATTGCTTTGCAGCAGCGGGGCGTAGGTAGCGGAGAACAGCGGTACGTCGGTGACCGCCAGCGCGCCCGCCGTTTCGCCGTGGTAGCTGTGCTGCAGGCTGACGAAGCGGTGCTTGTCAGGTTGGCCGCAGTTGCGCCAGCAATGAAAGCTCATCTTCAGCGCGATCTCGGTGGCGCTGGCGCCATCGGAGGCATAAAAGGCATGGCCCAGTCCGCTTAGTTCGTGCAGCTTTTCCGACAGCTCCACTACCGGGCGGTGGGTAAAGCCGGCCAGGATCACGTGCTCCAGCGAGTCCAGTTGATCCTTAATGGCATTTTTGATGCGCGCATGATTATGGCCAAATAAATTTACCCACCATGAACTGATACTATCGATATATCGTTTACCATCGAAATCCTCCAGCCACACGCCATCGCCGCAGGCAATCGGAATGATGGGCAGCTGCTCATGACGCTTCATCTGCGTGCAGGGGTGCCATACGGCGGAGCGGCTGCGCTGCAACCACTGGCTGGAAAGGTCCGACATGGAGTACTCCTTCTGGTGTTGCGGCATGCTAGCAGAGGCGTGTGCTGCCATGGCTGACAAAAATTGTCACTTGTTGACAGCCTTTGACAGGTGATTTGCGATCAGATAGTGCGATGGAAAGCACCAGAACACTGTAGTAACGGGCTGCTTAGCCTATGTTTTTACCGGTTTTCCAGCCAGGCCAGTAGAGTGTTTGTCAGACTGGCCCCGATTTTGCTATTGAACACACTGCCGCTAAATCGGCAGCTTGCGGAGCATGGTGAATGAAACTTGAGCAATCAGGGTTTACCTTGATCGAGCTGATGGTGGTGGTGGCGATTATCGGCATCTTGGCAGCACTGGCATTACCGGCCTACATGGACTATACCCGCCGCGCTCATCTGGCCGAAGCTTTCACGCTGGCTGGCTCTGCCAAGACGGCAGTGGAGGAATACCATGCGGCCAACAACAGCTGGCCGAGTTCGAATAGCAGTGCAGGTCTGGCCGACCCGGTGGTTAATTGGGGGGAGGCGGTGACCGAGTTGCGGGTGGTAACCTCCGGGACCGTAGCGATTATTCGTATGAAGCTGAATGAAAAAGTTGCAAGCGGTGCCCACGTTTGGCTGCAGCCTGCGGCAGATGTTTCCGGTAGCTACCGTTGGTTATGTGGTGGCGACAATGATTTGGTACAGCTATTGCCCTCCAACTGCCGGGGCTAATGGTTCGTTTTGAAGTGGCAGTGATTCAGGAGAGTGATTTATGAAACGAGCCCAGCAAGGTTTTACCCTCATCGAACTGATGATCGTGGTGGCCATTATCGGTATTCTGGCAGCCATCGCCATTCCGGCGTATCAGGATTACACTAAGCGTGCACACGTATCGGAAGGTTTGCAACTGGCCGGTGCGGCCAAGACTGGCGTCGCAGAATATTTTTCAGCGAATGGCATTTGGCCGGATAATAATGCGTCTGCTGGTTTGGCAAGTAGCCCGACCGGTAATGCGGTAAGCTCGGTAATCGTTGGTACTAGTGGTGTGATTACTATTACCTACAATGCAAAAGTGGCCACAAATGCAATGGTAACCTTGGAGCCAGCTGCAGGTAGTGGCTCCATTACTTGGAAGTGTGCCGCAAGTGGTACCGCTATGGACACTAAGTGGCTGCCGGCCAACTGCCGCTAATGTATGTTTGATGTTGGTGTAAAAGGGTGCTTCGGCACCCTTTTTTGATTGTTTTGGATATGTGATATGCGCCCATATTTAGCTTCGTGTTGCATGCTGGTGTGCCTGGCTTTCGCGGTAACTGTGCCTTTTTTTAATTATGCGCGCACGATACCCTCTGCCGATTGGTGGACACATGCGTTAACGCTGGCCTTGCTGGGGGGGGCGCTATTTGCTGGGCTGTTTGTCGCAAAACACGATGAAAGTCCGCGGGCCTTACTTTGGTTGCTCGGTTGGTGGCTACTAGTTTTTTTGCCGGCATTTATTCTGCGCTCTGGTAATGTTTATCAACTGCCATTGTCGGAAGCTGGCTCGGTATTGCTTGTAACGCTGGGGGCTGTACAAACTCACGGCATCCAGCACAAACTGGGGCGCGAAGTAGTGGTAACGGTATTGGCGACCAGCATACTGGTTGCGGCGCTGCTGCAGGCGCTGATCGGTTTTACACAGTTGATGGGTATGACGCCCCTAGGCCACGGTTATTTGCTGGTTGACCCGTCTAGCCCACGTAGCAACATCATGGGCAACTTTGGTCAGCGCAACCAGTTTGCTCAGTTTCTTAGCTGGGGTGTAATCGCTGCAGCCTACCTCTGCATGACTGGTCGCTTGCGTGCGTGGTTGGCCGTGCCTGCCATGGTGGTGCTATCTGTGGTGATGGCATGGTCCGGCGGCCGTTTACCGCTGGCCTATGCTGTTGCGATGGTGCTGGTGGCTGTGGTGTGGTGGCGGCGATCCGGTGATCGTAAAGTGTTGCTCAGCCTGTTGGTCGGTGCGGGGTTGATCATTACTGCTCAGCTATTCGGCCATTACATTGCTTCTTGGCTGACTGGGCTTGATATTAATACTGGTCTTGATCGTATCAATGATGCCGGCTTTGGTGCGCGCCGGCGGATAGAGTGGGAAAAAGCTTGGCAGATAGTTCAGGCGTATCCATGGTTTGGCGTTGGATTTAGTGGCTTTTCCTACCAGTCGGTATGGTTGGAGGCATTTGCCGGCTTAGGGAAAGTCCCGGAAAATGCCTTGTTTACACATAGCCACAACCTAGTCACCCAGCTATTGGGCGAAACAGGGATTCCGGCGACGCTACTGGCGGCAATCGGGGTTGCTGCTTGCCTGTTACCGTACTGGCGGCGTGATCAGGCCACACCGGAAAATGCCTTTCTGATTCTGATTGCCGCTGCCCTTCTCGGGCATTCCATGTTTGAGTATCCACTGTGGTATTTGCCATTTCTGGCGATGTTTTTCGTGGTGTTATCGCTGTCACCGCAAAAGGGAGTAAGTATCCCTGTCCGTCCTGCGTTACGCCGTGTTGGAACATTGCTGCTGCTAGTGGGGACTGTTTTCTATTTGGTCAGTGGTGCGAAGGCGTTCACTTTTTTGCAAATCAGTGTTTTTCCTGGTGGTAACGCACAAACCAATCAAAAAAATATTGATGGCCTGGTAGCACTCTCACCCAATCTTTTTTGGTCTTATGAGGCGGAGTTGGGCCTGTCCAACTATCTACAGCCATCCCATCACGATCTTGAGTTTAAGCGCCGGCACTACGAGCAACTGGTGGCTTATCGCCCATATCCGTTGCTGTTATGTCATTTAGCGATGTTGCGTAGCTGGTCGGGAGATCAGGCTGGTGCGCGCGATGCCATGCTGATGGCACTGGCCACTTTCCCCAAAGATGGCCCGCAATTGCTGTGGCGTTTGCGTGCGGCCAACGATCCGTCTCTACAGCCGCTTATCGATCTTGCCCAGCGATCCGTCGCGGCACGAGAGCAAGGAGGGGATCTGGTCGCCGTGGAGGCGATCACCAAAGACTTGCCAGTGCGCGGTCCGCAGATTCCCGACCTGTCCCGTTTCCGCTAGGACATCGGCAATAGCTGCCATGGCGACACGGTGGTATCGTGTCGCGGTTAGCGTTTTGCAGGTAGTGAGGTTGACATGATCAGGTGGAGCACGGTGCTGCTGCTGGTACTGGCTGGTGTGGCACAGGCGCAGGCGGTGGACGAGCAACTGTTGGCCGCGCAGATGACATTCCGGGCGGCAGATGGCCGCCAGCTGCAGGCTTTGAAACAGTTGCAGGCGGCTGAGCAGGCGCTGAAAGATGCTGAGCAGAAGCTTGCAAGTGCGCAGCAGCAGCTGCAGCAGAGTCAGCAGCAATTGCAGCAGGCGCAGGCTGGCAAGCAGGCTGCCGATGTCGAGCTGGAGCAGGCCACCCGCCAGTTGCAGCAGGCTTGGCAGCAGAAGGAAGCAGCACAATAAAAAACCGGGGCATGCCCCGGTTTTTTATTGCCGCAGTCGCGGAATCAACCCTGCACGCCGTACTTGGCGCGGTAGGCGCTGACCGCCTCCAGGTTGGCCGCAAGCTCCGGGCTGCCGGCCAGGAAGCCCAGTAGATCGTTCAGGTTGGCAATGGCCACTACCGGCAGATTGTAGTCGCGCGCCACTTCCTGCACTGCCGACAGCTCGCCGCTGCCGCGTTCCATGCGGTCCAGCGCGATGGCCACGCCGGCCGGTTCGGCACCGGCGGCGCGGATCAGCTGTACCGACTCGCGCACCGAGGTGCCGGCGGAGATCACGTCGTCGATGATCAGCACCTTGCCCTTCAGCGGTGCGCCCACCAGCGTGCCGCCTTCGCCGTGGTCTTTGGC
Source organism: Vogesella oryzagri (assembly GCF_040148885.1). Taxonomy (NCBI): domain Bacteria; kingdom Pseudomonadati; phylum Pseudomonadota; class Betaproteobacteria; order Neisseriales; family Chromobacteriaceae; genus Vogesella; species Vogesella oryzagri. Next base: position 194,099 of record NZ_JBEFLD010000002.1, on the reverse strand, counting down.
TTCCTTGCGGTTGTAGGCGAACGGCACGTTGCGGCCCTGTTCGGCCAGTGCCATCGACGCGGCGGCGGCCAGGATGATGCCCTTGTAGGCCGGGCCGAAGATCATGTCGAAGCCGATGCCGCTGGCGCTGATCGATTGCGCGTAGAAGCGCGACAGTTGCAGTACGCTGTCGCCGTCATAGAACAGGCCGGCGTTGAAGAAGTAGGGCGAGGTCCGTCCTGCCTTGGTGACAAACTCGCCGAAGCGCAATACCTGCTTGTCCAGCGCAAAACGAATAAAATCCTGACGGAAATCGCTCATTACAGATCCTCTTTCACTAACTCTTTGACATGGCTAAAAAATCGCCGGCAAGGATACCACGGGAGACCCCATGCTTCGAATCGTTTCCGCCAACCTCAACGGCATCCGCTCGGCGGACAAGAAAGGTTTCTTCGACTGGCTGGCCGGCCATAACGCCGATTTTGTCTGTCTGCAGGAGCTGAAGGCGCAGGCCGGTGACCTGTCCGAGCGCATGCGCGCGCCAGATGGTATGACCGGCTATTTCCACTACGCCGAGAAGAAGGGCTACAGCGGCGTCGGTATCTACACGCGCCACCAGCCGGACGCGGTGGTGGAGGGGCTGGGTGTGGACTGGATCGATGCCGAAGGCCGCTACCTGCAGCTGGATTTTGGCAAGCTGTCGGTGGTGTCGCTGTACCTGCCGTCCGGCTCCAGCAGCGATGAGCGCCAGCAGGTGAAATTCCAGTTCCTGGATGTGTTCATGCCGCACCTGGACAGCCTGCGCGAGAGCGGCCGCGACGTGGTGATTTGCGGCGACTGGAACATCGCCCACAACGAGATCGACCTCAAGAACTGGAAAGGCAACCTGAAGAACTCCGGCTTTCTGCCGGAAGAGCGCGCCTGGATGACCGACCTGCTCGGCCGCGGCTGGAGCGATGTGTGGCGCCGGCTGTACCCGGAGCAGCCGGGCTACAGCTGGTGGAGCAACCGTGGCCAGGCCTACGCCAAGGACGTGGGCTGGCGTATCGACTACCACATCGTGTCGCCGGGGCTGATGGATGCCGCGCGTGCAGCCAGCGTGTACAAGGATGAAAAGTTCTCCGATCACGCGCCGCTGACAGTGGATTACGAACGGAGCCTGTAATGTGGGACGACGATGACGTGTTTCTGGTGACGGTGCCGGGCTGGGGCGACTCCGGCCCGCAGCACTGGCAGAGCTACTGGGAAATGTTGTACCCGCTGTCGCGCCGCGTGGAGCAGGACAACTGGCTGTATCCGACCCGTGCGGAATGGGTGGATCGGCTGGCGGCCACGGTGGACGACTGCGCCGGCAAGGTCGTGCTGGCGGCGCACAGCCTGGGCTGCCACACCGTGGTGGCGTGGCTGGCGCAGGCCAGCCTGCAGCAGCAGCGCAAGGTGCAGGGCGTGCTGCTGGTGGCGCCGCCGGCGCTGCCGATTACCCCCGCGCGGGCGCTGGCCAGCGGCGAGCTGCCTGAGGGCGCGGCGCTGCCGGATTTTGCCGGCTTCGAGGCGCCGCAGGCGCTGCGCCTGCCGGTGCCGGTACGGCTGGTGGCCAGCCGCGATGACTTGTTCTGCGACTGGGCCGCGGCCGAGGCGATGGCGCAGGGCTGGGGGGTGACGCTGCTGGATGCCGGCAACGCCGGCCATATGGGCAGCCACAGCGGGCTGGGCGACTGGAAGGCGGGGCAGAAGCTGATCCAGCAGCTGATGCTGGGCTGAAATCCGGCGGTGCCGCAAACAAAAGGTTGGCCGCATGCGGCCAACCTTTTCTATTTGTAGCGGACCGACAGGGGCGCAATGCTGCCGCGCCTGCCGCTGGCCGCCGAGTCGGGGTGCGCTTCAGGTGCCGGTGGCCACCGGGCGTTCGCTGTCGCTGCACCACTCGCTCCACGAGCCTGGGTACAGCCGGGCGCCGCTCAGACCGGCATGTTCCAACGCCAGCTTGTTGTGGCAGGCGGTGACGCCGCTGCCGCAGTACAGTACCACTTCATCGGCCGGAGTGTCGCCCAGCAGCGCCTGCCATTCCGCCGCCAGGGCGGCTGCCGGCTTGAACTGGCCATCCTGCAGATTGAGCTGGAAGAAGCGGTTGCGGGCGCCCGGAATATGGCCGCCCACCGGGTCCAGCGTTTCGTTGAGACCGGCGAAGCGGTCCGGTGCGCGGGCATCCACCAGCTGGTAGCCCGGCTTGCCCAGATTGGCCGCCAGTTGTTCTACCTCCACGATGTCTTCCAGCGCCGGGCGCATCACGAAGCGGGTGCTGCGCTTTTCCGGCACTTCGGTACTGATCTCGCCATTCACTGCCTGCCAGGCCTGAAAGCCGCCGTCCAGCACGGCCACTGCTTCATGGCCCAGCCAGCGCAGCAGCCACCAGGCGCGGGCGGCGTACATGCCGCCGGCGTCGTCGTAGGCGACTACCTGGGTGTCCGGGCCGATGCCCAGCGCGCCGAAGTTGACTGCCAGGCGCTGGCCATCCGGCAGCGGGTGGCGGCCATTGCTGCCGTTCTTGGCACCGGACAGGTGGTAGTCCAGGTGCAGATACTGGGCGCCCGGCAGGTGGCCGGCTTCGTACACGGTCGGGCCGTAGGCCGGATCGGCCAACTGGAAGCGGCAATCGAGAATCACCAGTGCTGCCGGGTCAAGCTGTTGCAGCTGGGCTGCCGAGATGAGGGTGCGGTACATGACGTTCTCCTGTCTGCGCTGCGGGCACCTTGCGAAGCCAGCCTCCGGCCGGCTTCGCAAGGCGTCCTGACCGCCCGGTGCCTCGAAGCGCGCCCGCTTTCGATGCGCTACTGCGGTGCTCACGATAAATCCCGCCTTACATCGCAACCTTATGCTGCGTCGGGATTTTTCGTTCGCGCCTTGTCTCGCTTGGAAATCGGGTTTTTCATGGCGCCGTCGTGGCGGTCAAGCGTTGTTTGAAATTTTAAACGTTAGCCACCTTAACATGCCGCCCGTTCAGCCGGCCAGCGCCGCGCGCAGCCGTGCGGCCAACTGTGGTAGGCCGTGCGCCACGCCGTCGCGCTGCGGCGCGCCCCACAGCGGGTTGGGGAAGTGCTTGTCGTCGGCAAAGCGCGGGATCACGTGCCAGTGCAGGTGCGGCACCATATTGCCGAAGCTGGCGAGGTTGATCTTGTCCGGGTTCAGTACATCGCGCAGCGCTTGTTCGGTGCGCAGCACCCAGTCCAGCACGTGGGCGCGGTCGGCGCTGGGGAGGTCGGTCATTTCCTTGACGTGCGCATGCCAGATCACGCGGCAGAACGCCGGGTAGTCGGCATCGGCTACCAGAATCACCCGCAGCTTGTCGTCGCGGTACAGGATGTCGCCACCGTCCTGGTGGCACAGTTCGCATTGCATGTGTTGTTCCTTTGGTGTTGCTTAAGCCAGTGCGCTGGCACGCCGCCACGTGTTAGTTGAGGGTGTGTTCCCGCGCTGAAAAGTCGGCAAACGTCACTGGGCTGAGGCTATTGCCCTTCTGGGTGGTGATGCCGATGATGTGTTCCACATTACGGATCTTGCCGTAGCTGGTCAGCGTAATCTCGTCCAGCAGCCAGGTTTGCTGAGCACGGCTCCAATGGAAGCGCTGTTTGAACAGGCAGTTCTCAACCCTGTGGGCCAGGCTGAACCAGCCGCTACCGACGCTTATTCCCTGAAACGGGTCGGAAAACCAGCCCTTGGGCAGGATCGCACGGTCGTTACGGGTGGCCAGTGCCAGCTTGTCATCGTCACTGCGCAGCAACAGTAGTACCGGGCGCGCGTCGCTCGATCCCTGCAGCATCAACAGTGCATCCAACCGATCGTCATGGTTGAAATCGTTGACCAGATACCGCTGTGCCTGGAAGCCGGCAGGAATGAAGGCTGCCACTTCCGGCGGTACGCTTTCTTCCGCCCGGCTGGGCAGGCTGAACGCCAGACTTAATGCCAGGGCGGCAAGCAGGGTTGGCCGTACCATGTTTACACCCACTCGCGCGGTGGCAGGAAGTCGCTGTACAGCGCTGCTTCCGCGCTGCCCGCTTCCGGCTGGTAGCCGTATTCCCAGCGCACCAGCGGCGGCATCGACATCAGGATCGATTCGGTGCGGCCGCCGGTCTGCAGGCCGAACAGCGTGCCGCGGTCCCACACCAGGTTGAATTCCACGTAGCGGCCGCGGCGGTAGAGCTGGAACTGGCGCTCGCGCTCGCCCCACGGCGTGTCTTTGCGCCGCGCCACGATCGGCAGGTAGGCGTCGTTGAAGCCGTTGCCCACCGCCTGCATGAAGGCGAAGCTGGTGGCGAAGTCCGGCTGGTTGAGGTCATCGAAGAACAGCCCGCCGACGCCGCGCGCTTCGCCACGGTGTTTAAGATAAAAGTACTCGTCGCACCACTGCTTGTATTTCGGGTAGGTGTCGGCGCCAAACGGTGCGCACAAATCGCGCGCCACGCTGTGCCAGTGCACCACGTCTTCGACGTTGCCGTAGTAGGGGGTGAGGTCGAAGCCGCCGCCGAACCACCACACCGGCGCCTCGCCGTCTTTCTCGGCGATGAAGAAGCGCACGTTGGCGTGGCTGGTGGGCACGTAGGGGTTTTCCGGGTGGATCACCAGCGACACGCCCATGGCCTCGAAGCGGCGGCCGGCCAGCTCCGGGCGGTGCGCGGTGGCACTGGCCGGCAGCGCATCGCCGCTGACATGCGAGAAGTTCACCCCGGCCTGTTCGAACACCGCGCCGCCGGTGAGCACGCGGCTGATGCCGCCGCCGCCCGTCGGACGCTGCCAGCTGTCTTCGCGGAATTTGGCTCCCCCGTCGGCGGCTTCCAGCCCGCTGCAGATGCGCTGCTGCAGCTGCAGCAGGAAGGCTTTGACTTGATTGGCGTGCGGGTGGCTCATTCACGTATCCTGCATTTTTTGGCGATAGCCGATTGTAACCCGTCCGCCCGTGCCGACAGCTAGTGTGGCAGCGGCGCGTCAGCAAGGAGCCTGCATGATCGATCTTTACACCTGGGGTACCCCCAACGGCAAGAAAGTGTCCATCGCACTGGAGGAGCTGGGGCTGGCATACCGGACGATCCCGGTGAACATCAGCCAGAACGAGCAGTTTGCCGCCGACTTTCTCAAGATCAGCCCCAACAACAAGATTCCGGCCATCGTCGATCACGACGGCCCGGGCGGCGCGCCGCTGGCGCTGTTCGAGTCCGGTGCGATTCTGGTCTACCTGGCGGAAAAATGCGGCCAACTATTGGCCGCAGCTGGCGCCGAGCGCTACCAGACGCTGCAATGGCTGATGTTCCAGATGGGCGGCTTCGGGCCGATGCTGGGGCAGGCGCATCATTTCCTGCGTTACGCGCCGGAGCCGGTGCCGTATGCGCAGAAGCGCTACCACGACGAAACGCTGCGCCTGTACGGCGTGCTGGACAAGCAGCTGGCAGAGCAGCGCTATGTGGTGGGCGACAACTACAGCATTGCCGATATCGCTATCTACCCGTGGGCGGCGCGGCACGAGTGGCATCACGTCGAGCTGGCCGCCTTCCCGCAGGTGGCGCGCTGGTATGCCGAGGTTGGCGCACGCCCGGCGGTACAGCGCGGCATGGCGGTGCCGGGCTGAGCGAAGAGGTATCGCGCGGCGCGGACAGGGTGCGGCCAACTTGCGCGTCAGCTGCAAGGTTGGCCGCAAGCAGCGCCTGCGGCTGCCGCGCGCTCAAAAAAAAATGCCCGTCCGGCGGGACGGGCCAAGCAACGCACTTCAACACACTTCAAACAAAAAGATGCCCGTCACCAGGACGGGCCTAGGCATACACGAGGAGGGAGAGCAGGGAACTGCTTAGAACAGGTAGGACACGCCCACTTTCAGCGCGGCGGCCGGAGCGGTATCGGTGATGTCCTTGTGTTCGATATTGCCGATGCCTTCATATTCGGCACGCAGGCTGACTTGCTTGTTCAGTTTGTAGGCAGCGCCGACCCCCAGGCCCAGGCCCACGGTGTTGTCCTTGCTGCTTTCCAGCGCGGCATTGCTGCTGGTGAACTTGCTGCGGATGTAGTTGGCCGACACCTTGCCGTACACCTCGAACTGGTCATTCACAGGAATGATGCCAAGTGCAGCTGCACGAAAGGCGTCGTAGTCGAGCTTGCCGGCGCCGTTCAGTGCAGTGCCGTCACCCTGGCGCAGGTAGCTGCCTTCCACGGCGAAGTTGTCATTGATGCGCTTGCCGACACCCAGTTCCACCAGGCCTTCGCTGGCGTCGTCGTCGCCCACCTTGGTGCTGCTGACACCGGCACGGCTGGCGGCGCCATCTTTCAGCGTCCACTGGTTGTTGGACGCACCCAGGTTGCCAAACACGTAGTTGCCGGTATCGGCGGCGTAAGCGGTACTACCGGCAGCGATCAGTACGGAAGCGATAAGCAGTTTTTTCATGAGGCACTCCTTGTTGAGTCATCAGTGAACTAAGTTGATGAACCCATTGTGCTAGGCGGGCCCGGTTAACACTATGTCGCTTGCGTGGGCGGAATGTGGCGGCGGGGTGGCGCTATGTGACGCTGTGTGACAGCCGCGGCTGGGCGCGGGATCTAGGCGGCAGGCGGCTGCTGCGGGATCAGCAGCGACATGCGGGCGCCGCCCAGTGCGTCGGCGACGCCGGCGCGGGCTTCGCCGCCGTGGTGCAGGGTGATCAGGCGCACGAAGGACAGCCCCAGGCCGTGGCCGCCGGTGGCGCGGTCGCGCGAACGGTCCAGACGCTGGAACGGTTCGAACACGCGCTCGCGCTCGGCGGCCGGGATGCCGGGGCCGTCGTCGTCCACATCCACATGCAGCAGGCCGGCCTGTTGCCACACCCGCATGTGCACGCGGCTGGTGGCGTACTTGAAGGCGTTCAGCAGCAGGTTGCGGGTGGCGACATACATCAGTTTGCGGTCGAAGGTGGTGCTGCCGCTGGCGCAGTCCAGCGTCAGCGTGATGTGGGCCGGCTTCAGCGGCTGCAGCAGGGCAATCAGGTCGTCGAACCACTCCGGCAGGTCGACGGTTTCGTATTGCAGCGCCACTTCGCCGCGGTCCAGCCGGGCGTAGCTGAGGCTGATGTTGAGCAGCTCGTCCAGCTCGGTGAGGTCGCGCTCCATGCCTTCGCGGAACTGGTGCCGCTCGTGCTCGTCTTCCGCCTCGTCCAGCATGGTGAGGCCGAAGCGCAGCCGCGCCACCGGGGTGCGCAACTCGTGGGCTACCGCGTGCGCCAGTGCCTGGCGGGTTTCCATCTGCCGCTCCAGCCGCGCGGCCATGTCGTTGATCAGCTCGGCCAGCGGGCCGAACAGCGGGCTCTTGAGATTGGCCGCACGGGCGGAGAGGTCGCCTTCGGCCAGCTGGGTGGCGGTGGTGCGCAGCGATTTGAGCGCCTGCCAGTGCGGGCGCAGGTTGAGGTAGATCATCAGTGCCAGCGGCACGCCAAAAAAGCCGAACCACAGCAGGAACAGGCCGCTCTGGCTTTGCAGCCAGCCCTGGCTATCCGGGTCGTCCAGCGGCCCCAGCATCAGTACCTGGCGGGTGCCGGGCAGTGGCGCGTACAGCAGCTTGTGGTCGATATCCAGCCAGTTGTTGCCGCTGGCCAGCCAGGCGCGGGCGTCGTCGCTCAGGCTTGGCGGGGCGGCGGGCAGCAACTGCAACGGGTAGGCGAACAGCTCGCTGATGGCGGCCAGCTCGTGCGGGCGCTGCTCCGGCGGCTGGGTCAGCAGCGCGCGCTGGATCATGCGCACCGGGCCGGCCATCTGCTGCTCGATGCGGTCGCGCTCGGCACCGGAGGTGAGCAGGATCAGCAGGCCGACGAAGCCCAGCAGCAACACGAATTGCACCACCATGGTCTGCACGAAGTAGCGGGCAAACAGTGCGGCCAACCCGGGCAGGGGTTTCACTCCCAGTCGCTCCGCGAGAACAGATAGCCCTTGCCGCGCACGGTCTTGATGCGGGTCGGGGTGTCCGGGTTGTCGCCCAGCTTTTTGCGCAGCCGCGAGATGCGCGCGTCGATGGAGCGGTCCAGGCCGTCGAAACCGATGCCGCGCAGGTCGTTCATGATGTCGTCGCGCGACAGGATTTCGCCGGCATGGCTGGCCAGCAGCCACAGCAGGTCGAATTCGGCGGTGGTCAGCTCCATCGGCTCGCCGCCCAGCGTGGCTTCGCGCGTGGCCTGGCTGATGCTGAACTGGCCGAAGTGCAGGCTGCCGTCGGTGGCTGGCGCGGTGTCGTTCTCGCTACGGCGCAGCAGCGCGCGGATGCGCGCCAGCAGCCGGCGCGGCTCCACCGGCTTGGACAGGTAGTCGTCGGCGCCCAGCTCCAGCCCCAGGATCTCGTCGATTTCCTCGTCGCGCGCGGTCATCATCAGGATGCGGCCGTGATAGCGCGGGCGGATGTCGCGGCATACCTCGAAGCCGTCCTTGCCCGGTAGCATCACGTCCAGGATCACCAGCTCGGGGTTGGCCGCCAGAATGGCCTCGCCGGCGGTGTCGCCGCGCGGGTGGTGATCGACCTGGTAGCCATGCTTGGCCAGGTACTGCATGACCAGATCGGCCAGGCGCTGGTCGTCTTCGACCAGCATCAGTCGGGTAGACATGAGACTCTCCGGTGGGTAGCTGTCATCGTCGGCTTTATACCGCACAGCGGGCGTGGCAAGCAAAACAGCCTCAGGCTGCAGACAAGATACTTCGTTGACCTGCCACCGGACCCGGCAAAGCCGGGCCGCGCCAACTAAGTCCTTGAGTTGGCCGCCTTCCTAATTCACAAAACAAAGTCCTTTCGCGATGCGAAAGGACTTTGTTAACACGCGCAGCGCGTCGAGGCGGGCCGTTGCGGCAAGCGGCGGCTTACAGCCAGAACTGCTGGCGCTGGCGGTGCGTCTGCAGCAGGCGGCCGAACACGCCCGGGTCCTTGGTAAAGGTCAGCTCGCCGCTGGCCGGGCGGTAGAAGTCCAGCAGGCGCGAGGTCCAGAAACGCAGCGCCGCGGCGCGCAGCATCAGCGGCCAGGCCTGGATCTCGGCGGCGGTGAGCGGCCGCACCGACTGGTAGCCGGCCAAGAGCGCCGTGGCCAGCGCATCGTCAATACTGCCGTCGTCCAGCCGCGCCCAGTCGTTCAGCGCGATGGCCACGTCGTACAGCAGGATGTCGTTGCAGGCGTAGTAGAAGTCGATGAAACCGGCGATCTTGTCGCCATCCATCAGCACGTTGTCTTTGAACAGGTCGGCGTGGATCACCCCGTGTGGCAGGTCGTCGAAGCGGTGCTGATCCTGGAACGCGATCTCGGCACGCAGCAGTTCGGCTTCGTCCGCCGGCATGTGCGGGTACAGCTCGGTGGCGGTGCGGCTCCACCACGCCGGGCCGCGCGGGTTGACCATGCGCAGCGGGAAGGTATTACCGGCCAGGTGCATCTGCGCCAGCATCTCGCCCACGGCGAAGCACTGCGCGGCATTGGGCTGGCTGACATCATGACCGGACAGGCAGCTGACCAGGCAGGCCGGCTTGCCGGCCAGCAGCGAGGCAAAGTTGTCGGTGTGGTCGGCAATCGGCGCCGGGCAGGCCACGCCGTGGCGCGACAGATGGCTTTTCAGCTTGAGGAAGTACGGCAGCTCGTTAAGCGCCAGCACTTCGAACAGTGTCAGCACATAGCGGCCATGCGTGGTGGTGACAAAGTAGTTGGTGTTGGTGATGCCGGCGGCGATGCCCTTCAGCTCGACCAGTTCGCCCAGCGCATAACGCTGCAGCCAGGCACGCATCTCGTCCTGGCTGACGGTGGTGTAAACGGACATGCGTGCTCCTAGAACGTCAGCAGCGGCCAGCTGGGCGTCAGCGTCGGGCGCTGGGTGCTGCCGGTGTTCTGCTGCTTCAGGCCGTGGTCCTCATCCAGCAGCATGTAGCTGGGCGCGCCATCCGGGTTGACCTTGATCTGGTACACCTGACCGTTGCGACGGTATTCCTCCACCGTGCTGTTGCCGTGGTCGGTAACTTGCCGTTCCGGCTCAACGGCGGCCGGCGCCGGGGCTGGCGCTGCGTGCGCCGCGAACGTGGCCAGCAGCAAGCTGGCCAGCAAAATGCGTTGCATGAGGGTTTCCTTGTCCTGGATTCTGGATGGGGCGAACGGCTTGGCGGCCATTTCTGTCCCGCCGATTCTAACATTGCCGCGCCAGCCACAGGCGGCGGGCTGCGCCGCCGCTAAGGCTTAGAGGTTCAGCAGCTGCTCGCGTTCTTCCGGCAGCGCTTCGAAACCGCGGGTTTCGTAGAAGCGGAAGATGGTTTCCACGATTTCCTGCGGCTCGTCGATCAACTGCAGCAGGTTGATGTCCTCCGGGTTGATCATGCCTTCGCCGATCAGCCGTTCGCGCACCCAGTCGAACAGCCCGCCCCAGAATGCCTGGCCGCACAGGATGATGGGCATCTTGCGGCTCTTGCCGGTCTGGATCAGCGTCAGCGCCTCGAACATCTCGTCCAGGGTGCCGAAGCCGCCGGGCATCACCACATAGGCCAGCGCGTGCTTCACAAACATCACCTTGCGGCTGAAAAAGTGGTCAAACTTCAGGCTCAGGTCCTGGTACTCGTTGGGGCGCTGCTCGTGCGGCAGCACGATGTTGAGGCCCACCGACGGACTCTTGCCGTAGAAGGCGCCCTTGTTGGCCGCTTCCATGATGCCCGGTCCGCCGCCGGAGATCACCGAGAAGCCGGCATCGGAAAGCAGGCGGGCAATGTGTTCGGTCTGCTTATAATACGGATGGTCGCGCGGGGTGCGGGCGCTGCCGAAAATGCTGACGGCGGGGGTGACCTGCTGCAGCTCCTCCGCCGATTCCACGAATTCCGACAGGATTTTCATCACGTGCCAGGCTTCGCGGGCCCGGAAACGTTGCATCATCGCGTAGCGGTCGCTGGTTTGCGGCAATTTATCGGACAAGCTCATTTTTTATCGCCTTTATGAAAACGTTGTTATTGATTGACGGCTCTTCTTATTTGTACCGCGCCTTTCACGCGATGCCCGACTTGCGCTCGCCGCAGGGCGAGCCGACCGGGGCGATCTACGGCATGGTCAACATGCTGGCCAGGCTGAGTAAGGAAGTACGGTTCGATTATAGTGCCTGCATATTCGACGCCAAAGGCAAGACCTTCCGCGACGAGCTGTATCCCGAGTACAAGGCCAATCGTCCTTCCATGCCTACCGACCTGGCGGCGCAGATCGCCACCGTGCACGAAGTGGTGCGCGCCAGCGGCTGGCCGCTGCTGATGGTGGACGGGGTGGAGGCGGACGACGTGATCGGCACTCTGGCGCGCACCGCCGCCGCCGCCGGCATGCAGGTGATCATCTCCACCGGCGACAAGGACATGGCGCAGCTGGTGACGCCGCAGGTATCGCTGGTCAACACCATGACCAACGAAAACCTGGACGAGGCCGGGGTGAAGGAAAAATTCGGCGTGCCGCCGAACCGCATCATCGACTACCTGACGCTGATCGGCGACAAGGTGGACAACGTGCCGGGCGTCGACAAGTGCGGCCCCAAGACCGCGGTGAAATGGCTGGAGGAATACGACAGCCTGGACGGCGTGATCGCGCATGCGGCCAACGTGGGCGGCAAGGTCGGCGACAACCTGCGCGCGGCGCTGGAATGGCTGCCCAAAGGGCGCGAGCTGATCACCATCAAGTGCGACGTGGATCTGGCCGCCGAACTGCCGGCGGGGCTGGACAGCCTGCTGCATGGCACGCGCCAGCTGCCGCGGCTGGCCGAGCTGTTCAGCGACTGCGGTTTCCGCACCTTCCTGCGCGAAGTGCAGCAGGCGATGGGGGGCACCGAGGTGGCGGCAGAGACGCCGCCAGTGCAGTCGGCCAGTAGCAGCGATCTGTTCGGGGCAACGACTGACCTGTTTGGCGACGCGCCGGTGGCCACCCCTGCCGCGCCGGCCGCCTCGCTGGCTCGTCACTACGACACCATCCTCACCGACGCGCAGCTGGACGACTGGCTGCAGCAGCTGACCGCCGCCGATATCGTGTCGCTGGATACCGAAACCACCAGCCTGGACCCGCTGCAGGCGCGCATCGTCGGCCTGAGCTTTGCCATCGAGCCCGGTCACGCCGCCTACCTGCCACTGGCGCACCGCGGCCCGGATGCGCCGCAGCAGCTGGAGCGCGACGCCACGCTGGCCAAACTCAAGCCGTGGCTGGAAGACGCCGGCAAGAAAAAGCTGGGGCAGAACCTGAAGTATGACCGCCACGTGCTGGCCAATCACGGCATCACCTTGCGCGGCGTGGCCGACGATACCCTGCTGGCGTCCTACGTGATCGAAAGCCACCTGCGCCACAATATGGACGATCTGGCGCGCCGCCACCTGGATGAAACCACCGTCAGCTACGAAGAGATCTGCGGCAAGGGCGCCAAGCAGATCGGTTTTGACGAAGTGGCGGTGGAGGTGGCGGCCAACTATGCCGCCGAGGACGCCGACATCACTCTGCGCCTGAACCGGCACTTTGCGCCGCTGCTCAGCGGCAAGCTGCTCAGCGTGTACCGCGACATCGAGCTGCCGGTGGCCGAGGTGCTGTTCAAGATGGAGCGTAACGGCGTGCTGATCGACCGCGACATCCTGGCAGCGCAGAGCCACCAGCTGGGCAGCGAGATGCTGCGTCTGGAGCAGGAGTCCTACGCACTGGCCGGTCAGCCGTTCAACCTCAATTCGCCCAAGCAGCTACAGGAAATCCTGTTCGGCAAGCTGGGCATCCCCACCAAGGGCGTGCGCAAGACCGCCAGCGGCGGTTTTTCCACCGACGAGGAAGTGCTGGAAAAACTGGCACTGGATTTCCCGCTGCCCAAGCTGATCCTGCAGTACCGCGGTCTGGCCAAGCTGAAGTCCACCTACACCGACAAACTGCCGACGCTGATCAATCCGCATACCGGCCGCGTGCACACCAACTACGCGCAGGCGGTAGCGATTACCGGCCGCCTGGCCAGCAACGATCCCAACCTGCAGAACATCCCGGTGCGCACCGTAGAGGGTCGCCGCGTGCGCGAGGCGTTCGTGGCGCCGGCCGGGCACGTGATTGTCAGCGCCGACTACTCGCAGATCGAGCTGCGCATCATGGCGCACCTGTCCGGTGATGCCGGCATGTTGGCCGCCTTTGCCAGCGGCGAGGACATTCACAAGGCCACCGCCGCCGAGGTGTTCGGTGTGCCGCTGGCCGAGGTCAGCAACGACCAGCGCCGCGCCGCCAAGGCCATCAACTTCGGCCTGATCTATGGCATGGGCAAGTACGGGCTGGCATCGCAGCTGGGCATCAGCAACGACGCGGCGCAGCAGTACATCGACAGCTACTTCCGCAAGTACCCGGGGGTGGCCGACTACATGCAGCGCACCCGTGCCGACGCCGCCGAGCAGGGCTACGTGGAAACCGTGTTCGGCCGCCGGTTGTACCTGCCGGAAATCCGCGCCGCCAATCAGGCGCGCCGCGCCGGCGCCGAGCGTGCGGCGATCAATGCGCCGATGCAGGGCACCGCTGCCGACCTGATCAAGCTGGCGATGCTGGCGGTGCAGGGCTGGCTGGAGGCGGAACAGCTACAAAGCAAGCTGATCATGCAGGTACACGATGAACTGGTGCTGGAAGTGGCCGAGGCCGAGCTGGCACTGGTGCGTGAGCGCCTGCCGCAGCTGATGGCCGGCGCGGCGGCGCTGAAAGTGCCGCTGCTGGCGGAAGTCGGCGTGGGACCAAGCTGGGAGGCGGCGCACTAGCGCAGCACCCGCGCCTGGCGCAATGCACATGCGGCCAACCTTTACCGGGTTGGCCGCTTTTTTTGTGTGTGGCTGGCGTGCTGCCGCGAGCAAGATCCCGGCTGGTGTTGCCTTGTCGTCTCCGCGGTGTGCTGCCTGCCCAAGCGCCGCCTAGTCGTTGCCGGCCACGCACACGCGATTGCGGCCCTCGTGCTTGGCCTGGTACAGCGCCTTGTCCGACTGGCGGATCATGTCGCCCAGCGTCATCACCGTGCCATCCAGGCTGCACAGGCCGACGCTGACGGTCACCTCGATGGTGTTGCCATTGCTGCTCATGCTGCAGCTGGCCACCGCCTTGCACACCCGCTGGGCGGCAATATGGGCTTCTTCCTCGCTGGCGCCGATCAGCAGCGCGGCGAACTCCTCGCCGCCCATGCGGCAGACCAGGTCGCTGTTGCGCAGGCCGTCGCACAGCAGGCGCGCAAAGTGCGTCAGCACATCGTCGCCGGCCTCGTGGCCGAAACGGTCATTGATGGCCTTGAAGTGGTCCAGGTCCAGCATCAGCAGGCTGAGCGGCTTGCCCTGCTGGCGGGCATCGTGGAACGCCTTGCCGGCCAGTTCCATGAAGTGGCGGCGGTTGATCAGCCCGGTGAGCGCATCCTGGGTGGCCAGTTGGAACAGCTGGCTGGCGCGTTGCTCCTGCTGGATGGCGATGGCCATCAGGTGCGAGGTGCGCTGGATGATGTCCAGCGTCAGCGGGTCCGGCTGGCGCGGCTCGGCAAAGTAGGTGGCAAAGGTGCCCAGCAGCTGGCCATCGTGCGCCATGATGGGGTGCGACCAGCAGGCGCGCAGCGGGAACGGGCGCACCAGTTCGGTGTACGGCGCCCACAGCGGGTCGGTGTTGATGTCGCTGACGATGACTGTCTGGCTGCGCGCGGCGGCGGTGCCGCAGGAGCCAACACCTTCACCGATGGCAATGCCGTCGATCAGTGCCTTGTAATCCTCTGGCAGTCCGGGACCAGCGGCTACGCGCAGGTGTCGGCCATCCGGCTGCAGCTGCATGATGGAACTCATCGCGCCGCTGATCTGGTTGTCCATCATGCGGCAGGTCCAGTCCATTACCTCCGGCAGCGGGCGGTCGTTGGCCAGCATTTCCAGCAGCCGGTTCTCGTCCGCCTGCCACAGGCGATTGGCGTGCTGTTCGGTGATGTCGCGCTCAATGCACAGCAGGCTCTGGATGGCGCCGCTGTCGTCGGTTTCCGGCAGCAGTCGCGCCTCGAATACCAGGTGGCGCTCCGGGCGGCTGATTTCGGTTTCGAAGGTGTAGGGTTGGCCGCTGCTTAGTACCTGACGGGCGGCATGGTGCATGGCGTCGCACATATTGGGCGGCAGGCCGCGATCATCGATGCCGAGGCCGATGTGATACAGCGGCGGCAGCGGTGAACGGCTGGCCAGCGCGCTGTTGACGTACAGGCACACCAGATTGGTGTCGTAACGGCTGATGATGTCCGGCGAGTTTTCCACCAGGGTGCGGAACGCCTGGCGGTCTTCACGCACGCTCAGCAGCAGGCCGTGCGCCAGCGGGGTGAGCAGCCAGTCCAGCAGCATGCCGTGGTGGAAGTGCTGCAGCGACCAGCTTTGCGGCGCTTGTTGCAGCTGTTGCAGCACCGGCGGCGGCAGTACGTTGGCTGGCAGCGGCTGCCCGACGGCCAGCGGCGGGCTTTGCAGCAGCAGTTCAAAACGTGGAGAAACCAGCTGGATCCGTAATTGCGCATCCAGCAGCAAATAACCGCCGGGCAGGGCGGTGAGAATGGTTTCCAGGGTTCCAGAATCCGGCACGATCTGTTCCGTTTGCGTGTGCATCGACAGGTTGGGCAGCGCCCGACGGGATAGGTAGCGTGATTGTAGTCATTCTGGCTAGAAAAGACGCGGCAAAAATCCATCGTTCGGGCCCGGCTGCCGCGGTCGCCAAGCCGCAGCCGAGCGGGTATCCTCGACAGGATTACTGATGGGAGCCGCTTGTGGAGTACTTTCCGATCTTTCTGCGCCTGCAGGACGAACCCTGTTTGCTGGTGGGCGGGGGCGAGGTGGCCGTGCGCAAGGCGCGGCTATTATTGTCGGCCGGTGCGCGGCTGACGGTGGTGTCGCCGGCGCTGGTGGCCGAGCTGGCCGCCATGGCCGCCAGCGGCGAGATTCGCCACCTGCCACGCGAAGCGCTGGCCGCGGATGTCAGCGGCTACCGCCTGGTGGTGGCCGCCACCGACAATCGCGAGGTGAACCGCATGGTGTCGCAGGCGGCACAGGCGCAGGGCATCCCGGCCAATGTGGTGGACGACCCGGAGCTGTCCAGCTACATCACCCCGGCCATCATCGACCGCTCGCCGCTGGTGATCGCGGTATCCACCGGCGGTGGCGTACCGGTGCTGGCACGGCTGATCCGCGCGCGGCTGGAAAGCCTGATCCCGGCCGGTTTCGGCAACCTGGCGCGTTTCGCCAGCCGCTTCCGCGAGCAGGTCAAGGCGCGCTTCGGCAACGTGGAGCAGCGGCGTGCGTTCTGGGAGTCGGTGCTGGAAGGGCCGCTGGCCGAGCAGGTGATGAACGGGAACGAAGCCGCCGCCGAGGCCGAGATGCTTGCCAGGTTGGCCGCAACGGATACGCCGCCATCCGGTGCGGTGTACCTGGTGGGTGCCGGCCCGGGCAATCCGGATTTGCTCACCTTCCGCGCGCTGCGGCTGATGCAGCAGGCCGACGTGGTGCTGTACGACAATCTGGTGGCCGAGCCGCTGCTGGAGCTGGTACGCCGCGATGCCGAGCGCATCTTTGTCGGCAAGCAGCGCGCCAATCACTCGCTACCGCAGGAAGACATCAACAGCCTGATGGTGCGCCTGGCCAGTGAGGGCAAGCGCGTGCTGCGGCTGAAAGGCGGCGATCCGTTTACCTTCGGTCGCGGTGGCGAGGAAATCGAAGCGCTGGCGGCCGAGGGCATCCCGTTCGAGGTGGTGCCGGGCATTACCTCGGCCAGCGGTGCCGCCGCCTATGCCGGCATTCCACTGACCCATCGTGACCATGCCCAGTCGGTGACATTTGTTACAGGTCACAAACAGGACGGTAGCATAGCGCTAGACTGGCCGGCGCTGACCCGCGAGCAGCAGACCGTGGTGGTATACATGGGATTGACCATGGCGGCGGAACTCTGTGCCGAGTTTATCCGTCATGGTAAGGCAGCCACTACCCCAGCGGCAGTGGTGGAACGTGCCACCACCCTGCAGCAGCGCACGGTTGTGGGTACACTGGAAACCTTGCCTGGCTTGATCCAGGCGCATAGTATCAGTTCGCCCGCGTTGATTATCGTGGGCGACGTGGTGGCGCTATCGCCGCGGCTGGGCTGGTTCCGCCGTGCCGAAACAGCGCCGGGGGCGGCGGGCTGACCGCCATGCCGGCCGCTTGCGGCCAACTTGACCGGCACAGGCCGGAGTAAACGAAACATGGTTGGTGTACTGATCATCTCACATGGCAATCTCGGGCACAGCCTGGCCGATTGCGCGCGGCATGTCCTTGGCCGCGTGCCGGACAATCTGGCCGTGATGGCCGTGGAAAAACACGAAGACCCGGAACAGAAGTTCCACGAAGCCAGCGCGCTGGTCGCCACGCTGCAGCAGGGCGATGGCGTGCTGCTGCTCACCGATATGGTGGGCGGCACGCCGGCCAACATCACCTGGCGGCTGGTAGAAGCCGGCCAAGTGGAGGCAGTGGCCGGCATCAACCTGCCGATGCTGGTGCGCGCGCTGTGCTACAGCAGCCAGCCGCTGGAAGTGGTGGTAGGCAAGGCTATTACCGGCGGGCTGGAAGGGGTCTACTACATGCTGCCAGAGGGGAAAGATGCAAAAGCAACAGATTGAGATCATCAACAAGCTGGGCCTGCATGCACGGGCATCCAGCAAGTTCACCCAGACCGCCAGCCGCTTCCGCGCCGAGGTGTGGATCGCGCGCAACGGCCGCCGCGTCAACGGCAAGAGCATCATGGGCGTGATGATGCTGGCCGCCGCCAAGGGCGCGCTGGTGGACCTGGAAACCAATGGCGAAGACGAAGATGCCGCCATGGCGGCACTGGTGGAGTTGATCAACAACCGCTTCGACGAAGCGGAATAAGCCGCCGGCACAACGATAACAACAGGGCGAGGGAGCGAACAATGAGCATCATCTTGCACGGCGTGCCCATCGGTGGCGGTATCGCCATTGGCCGGGCGCACTTGTTGACGCAGAGCATGGATGACGTGGTGCATCTGGTGCTGGACGACGACGAGATCCCCGCCGAGCAGGCTCGCTTCGACCTTGCCGTACGCGACACCCGCAAGCAGCTGGAGCTGCTGTGGGGCACCATACCCGAGAACGCGCCGGCCGAGCTGGGCGCGTTCTTGTCATTGCACATCATGCTGTTGTCCGACCCCACCATTTCGCGCGAACCGCGCGAGCTGGTGGAAAGCCAGCGCTGCAACGCCGAATGGGCGCTGAAACTGCAGTGCGACACACTGGTGGCGCAGTTTGAAGCCATCGAAGACGACTACCTGCGCGAGCGCAAGCACGACGTGCTGCAGGTGATCGAACGCATTTTCAAGAACCTGGGCGGCCACAGCACCGAGCTGCAGATCGCCGAGGATCTGGACGAAGATACCATTCTGGTGGCGCATGATCTTTCCCCCGCCGACATGGTGTACTTCAAGGATGCCTGCGTGGCAGCCTTCGTCACCGATGTCGGCGGCGCCACCAGCCACACCGCCATTCTCGGCCGCAGCCTGGATCTGCCGTCGGTGATCGCCTTGCACCACGCCCGCGAACTGGTGCGGGAAGAAGAGATGATCATCGTCGATGGCCAGCAGGGCGTGCTGGTGATCGATCCGCCGGCATCGGTGCTGGCTGAGTACCGCCGTCGCCAGCGCAACTGGGTGGAGGCGCGGCGCAAGCTGTCCAGCATCCGCAAGACCGACGCCATCACTCGCGACGGCACGCCCATCGAACTGTTGGCCAACATCGAACTGCCGCAGGATGCGGCCAACGTGCTGGAGTCCGGCGCGGTGGGGGTGGGGCTGTTCCGCAGCGAATTCCTGTTCCTCGGGCGCGACAGCCTGCCGTCAGAGGACGAACAGTACGAAGCCTACCGCGCGGTGGCCGAAGCCACGCGCGGCGCGCCGGTGACGGTGCGCACCATGGATCTGGGGGCCGACAAGAACCCGCGCTGGCTGGGGCACGGCAGCGCGGAAAACCCGGCGCTGGGCCTGACCGGCATCCGCCTGTGCCTGGCAGAGCCGCTGATGTTCCGCGCCCAGCTGCGTGCGCTGCTGCGCGCTTCGCACCACGGCAAGATCCGCATTTTGTTCCCGATGATCAATGGCCTCTCCGAGCTGAAACAGGCATTGTCGCAGCTGGAATATGCCAAGCACGAGCTGCGCGAAGAGGCGCAGCCGTTTGCCGCGGAAGTGGAAGTCGGCGCCATGATCGAGATTCCGTCGGCGGCGCTGGTGGTGGGCAGCCTGCTCAAGCACGTGGACTTCCTGTCCATCGGTACCAACGACCTGATCCAGTACACGCTGGCCATCGACCGCAACGACGATTCGGTCAGCCATCTGTACGACCCGGTGCATCCGGCGGTGCTCAAGCTGATCTCGCACACCATCAAGACAGCCACCAAGGCCGGCAAGCCGGTGTCGGTATGCGGTGAAATGGCCGGCGATGCGCGCCTGACGCGTCTGCTGCTGGGCATGGGGCTGCGCCGCTTCTCCATGCACCCGGCCAACCTGCTGCAAGTGAAGCAGAATGTCCTTAACAGCCACCTCGACGAGCTCGGCCCGCAGGCCAGCCGTATCCTGCGCAGTGAAGACCCTGATAGAATCGCCGATCTTCTGCAACAACTGAATGCTGGGCCGGGCGCCTGACCCGGCTTTTTTCTTTTATGCTCAAGGACGCCATCGATTTGTCCGCCGTGCGGCGCGTGCTGGTTATCAAGCTGCGCCACCACGGCGATGTACTGCTGAGCTCGCCGCTGCTGACGGTGCTGAAAAAGCACGCGCCGCATGCCGAGATCGACGCGCTGGTGTATCACGACACCCGCGACATGCTGTCCGGCCATCCGGCGCTGAGCGAGCTGTTCACCATCGACCGCCAGTGGAAAAAACTGGGGCCGCTGGGACAGCTGCGCGCCGAGTGGCAGCTGCTGTCGCGCTTGCGCGCGCGCGGCTACGACCTGGTGATCCACCTCACCGAGCATAAACGCGGCGCCTGGTTGTCGCGCCTGCTGGCGCCACGCTGGTCGGTGGCGCCCGGCGGCGATCACGGCAAGTTCTTCAAGCGTAGCTTTACCCATCGTTACCCGGTGATTGGCGGTAATCGTCGCCATACCGTGGAAATCCATCTGGATGCACTGCGTCGGCTGGGGATTTATCCGGCTGCCGACGAGCGGCGTCTGCAACTCGCCATTCCGCAGCCGGCGCGCGAAGTGGTGCGCGCCAAGCTGGCGGCCAACGGCGTGACTGGCCGCTATGTGCTGATCCACCCGACTTCACGCTGGCTGTTCAAGACCTGGCCGGTGGCACGCATGGCGGCGCTGATCGATGCGCTGAGCGCACGCGGCGACACCGTGGTGCTGTCGGCGGCGCCGGATGCCGCCGAGCTGGCGATGCTGGCCGACATCCAGTCGCGGTTGATGCGCCCGGTGGCCAGCCTGGCCGGCGAATTGAACCTGAAACAGTTGGCCGCATTGATCGACGATGCCACGCTGTTCGTCGGCATGGACTCGGTGCCGATGCACATGGCAGCGGCGCTGCAGACACCGTGCGTGGCGCTGTTCGGGCCGTCCGGTGACATCGAATGGGGGCCGTGGCAGGTGCCGCACCGGCTGCTGACCACCAATATGAGCTGCCGCCCCTGCGGGCGCGACGGCTGTGGTGGTGGCAAGCGCAGCGAGTGCCTGGAACACATCGACGAGCAGCAGGTATTGGCGGCCATCGCGCAATTGCAGCAGGAGCAGCCATGAAAAAACTCGCCATCGTGCGACAGAAATACAATCCGGCCGGCGGTGCCGAGCGCATTGTCAGCGCCATCTTGCAGCAGCTGCGCGGCCGGCCGGACATCGACGCCTACCTGATCAACCGCAAGTGGCAGCCGATGGAAGGCATCAAGGGGGTGTCGGTCAATCCGTTCTACCTGGGCAACGTCTGGCGCGACCGCAGCTTCGCCCGCGCGGCGAAGGCGCGCTGGCAGCAGGACGGTGCCGACCTGGTGCAATCGCACGAGCGCATTCCCGGCTGCCATATCTACCGCGCCGACGACGGCGTGCACCGCGCCTGGCTGGCTTCGCGCCGTGGCGTGAAGGGGCCGCTGGGCATGCTCGGCATGCTGCTCAACCCCTACCATCATTACATGTTGGCCGCAGAACGCGGCATGTACCAATCGCCGGCGCTCAAGGGCGTGATCTGTATTTCGCAGATGGTGAAAAACGACATCGTTGCGCACTACGGCGTGGCGGCGGACAAGTGCCACGTGATCCTCAACGGTATCGACACCGCCTTCTTCAATCCGCAGGACGCACGCGCCAGCCGCGACAGCCTGCGCCGTGAACTGGGCATTCCGCCGCAGGCGCCGGTGCTGGTGTATGTCGGCTCCGGCTTCGAGCGCAAGGGCGTGGCGCAGGCGCTGCAGGCCATCAGCCAGCAGCCGGAGGTATGGCTGGTGGTGGTGGGCGGCGACAAGAAGCTGCGTCGCTATCAGCAACTGGCGACGCAGCTGGGCGTGGCGGAGCGGGTGCGCTTCACCGGCGCGCAGTCCAATGTGCGCGCCTACTACGGCATGGCCGACGGTTTTATCCTGCCGGCGCTATACGAGCCGTTCGGGCTGGTGGTGAGCGAGGCGATGGCCTGCGGTCTGCCGGTGCTGGTCAGCACCCGTGTCGGTGCCGCCGAGCTGGTGGAGCCGGGCCGCACTGGCTGGGTGACGGCGCCACAGGACGATGCCGGCTGGCGCCAGGCGGTAACCAACTGGCTGGCGGCGCGGGAACGTTGGCCGCAGATGGGGGCGGCTGGGCGCCAGCGGGTTGCCGGCCTGACCGAGAAACAGATGGTGGACGGCATGATCGCGCTGTACGAGCGCTGGCTTGCCGGTGGGGCGGCATGAAGAACAGCCGCGTTCCCGGTCGCCTGCTGATCTTTGCGCTGCTGCTGCCACGGTTGCTGTTCGGCTGGCTGCGCCGCAAGCCGGCTGCGGCCAACGTTCAGCGCATCGTGGTGCTGCACCAGTTCCTGCTCGGCGATGCCTTGATGGCCACCAGCCTGCTGGCCAAGCTGCGCCAGCAGTATCCGGCGGCAGAAATCCTGCTGGCCTGCCCGCCGTTGCAGACCGGATTGTACGCGGCCCGACCCTACGGCGTGCAGACGCTGCCGTGGATGCCCCGCGATTTTTCTTCCATCTGGCGGCTATGCACGCTGGGGCGGGTGGACTGGGTGCTGCTGATGGGCGAGAACCGGCTGTCTTTCCTGGGGCGGGCGATGGGCGCGCGCTGGGTCAGCGGTTTTGCCGGCGAAACACCGGCCTACAAGAACTGGCTGCTGGACGAGGCGGTGCCGTATGCGGATACGCCGGAAGCCTGGACCGACACCGCCGCACGACTGGTGGACGGGCCAGAACCGGCGCGCTTCGCGCTGAGCGATTGGCCATTGCCGTCAGCCACGTTACCGGATCTGCCGGCTCGCTTCGTGCTGCTGCACGTGGGCGCCAGCTCCGCTACCCGCTACTGGCCGGCGGACAGCTGGGCTGCGCTGGCGCGACAGCTGCGGGCACAGGGGCTGGGCATCGTCTGGTCCTGCGGCCCGGGTGAGCAGCATTTGCTGCCCACTGCCGGCATCGCGCCGGATGATACGGTGTTGGCCGGTACACTGAGCCTGCCGCAGCTGCGGCTGGTGATGGCGCGGGCACTGGTGAACGTGTGTCCGGATACCGGTGTGGCACACCTGGCCAAGACCACCGGCCAGCCGCTGGTGATGCTGTTCGGCCCCGGCGCCGAGATCCTGTTCGGGCCCGGTCGCTTCTTCGCCGGCTCGCCGTTCGCCGGCGTGGGGCCGGCCTGGTTTCCGTGCCGCAACCAGCGCACCATCCACCACCGCGAGGTGGCGTGGGCACTGCGCTGCGGCCGCCGCCTCGGTGATGCACCGCCGGCGTGCCGCCGCCCTCTGTGCATGGAGTCGATTCAAGTTGTCGATGTAATAAATACGTTGGTGAGACTATTGTCCTTGAAAGAAAATTATGAATAATTATGAGAAATTGGAAAAAATTTCAAGCGGTTTTTTATTGCTTGTTGTTGCTTTTTTCTTTGCAACGGCAATGAGTGTTAAGGGTGGGGCAAATTTATCGGTATTTTTACTGTTCTTGATTTCTTTTTTTTATTTGAAAAAACAAAAAATAAAAGAGCAGGTTTCTATTTTTCTTGTTCTGGCATTGCCTTTTTTTTTGAGTTTGACGCAGTTGTTGCTAGGCTATGATATCCCCATTAATGCGCTAGATTCTCCATTGCGCATGGCACTGGCTGCATTTGGGGTATTTTCCTTGGTGTGGGTTCGTACGGATGATCTGCTGAAATCAGTTGCATTGGTTGTTGTCGGTGTTTTAGGAGTGGCTGTCTGGGCATACTTGAGTACCCACTACAGCCATTTTGCTTGGGGACTTAATGGGCAAAGTGGGCAAAGGGCATGGAATGGCTTCAGTAATCCTATCCCATTTGGTGTGCTCTCTGTTATGTTGGGTTTTGTTGCAGTACTCCTTCCTCTCGAAAGTCTGGGGGTAAATTCAAATTTCTCTATTGTTATTAAATTGGTTTCTCTAAGTTGTGGATTGTTTTCTGGTTATCTTTCTGTTTCACGATCCATAATTTTGGTTGTGCCATTTTTGATGCTTATTGTTGCTTTTTATTATTTTCAAAATAGTTTTAAAAAAGCGATTTTGTGTTTGGTTTTGATGATGATAGGGACTTCTTCCGCAATAATGTTTTCGCAGAGTTTCATGAAAACAAGAATTGAAGCAGGAATTCGTGAGTTTGCCACTATAAATAAAAACATGAACAATGCTGTGGGGCTGCGTGTCGAGATGTGGCGTGTTGCCGGAGAAATCATTGAGGATAACTTTTTATTTGGGATTGGTAAGTCAGGTTATCATCAAAAAATTAATGAAATGATTATCGATGGAGATGCTTCACCTTTTATCAAAAAAGCGCCTCACCCGCATAATGAATTGCTGACGATGGGTGTGGAGATGGGAATTTTTGGGATCATTGCTGGTGGGCTTCTCTATTTTTTCCCACTATGGTTTTTCATTGCGGCCTTGCGTCAGCAGGATGAGGTCAAGCGCTTCGCCGGAGCAGCAGGTGCCACCGTCTGTGTAACTTTTTTTATTGCTGGGCTAATAGATTCGTACTTCTGGATTGTCTCATTGACCTCTGTTTATGCAGTCTGTGTGACTGTTTTTTTTGCGATGCTGCTGGCCAGAAAAAGGGAATTAACGTCGGCTAGCGCATGTTTTGAGGAGAAGTAAGATTCTTATCTTTACCGAATCTTCGCGCAACGTCGGTGGGCAGGAGCTGCAGCTGATGCAGCAGATGGCGGCCATGCAGGCGCAGGGCATTGCCTGCACCCTGGTGTGTCCGCCGGGCGGCAAGGTGGATGCGGTGGCGCGCGCACGCGGCCTCGCGGTGGAAAACGTTGCCTTCCGCAACAGCCTGCACCTGCCCAGCATTCTCACCCTGGCGGCGCTGCTGCGCCGTACGCGGGCCGGCATGGTGATCTGCCACAGCGGGCACGATGCCAATAACGCCGCGGTGGCGGCGCGGCTGGTACGGCCACGGCCGTTCGTGCTGCGCTCGCGCACCTATCTGGCCGGGCGGGTGAAGCCGCTGCCGTACAATGTGCTGGCCGACGCCACCATGGTGCCCAGCCACTATCTGCGCAACGCCTTGCTGGAAAACCCGGCGATCCGCGCCGAACGCATCCACGTGGTGTACCCGGGCATCGACTTCGCCGGCATCGACCAGCGCAGCCACGAAGCCTTGCCCAGCCACGTTGCCGACTGGCTGGCGGCGGGGCAGGGCCCGCTACTGCTGCACGTGGCGATGCTGCGTGGCGAGAAGGGCCACCTGCTGATGCTGGAGGTACTGGCGCAGCTGCGGCAACGTTGGCCGCAACTGCGTTACTTGATAGCCGGTGACGGCGATGCCCGCGCCGCCATCGAGGCACGCATCGCCGAGCTGGGGTTGCAGCGGCAGGTGTTGCTGGCAGGATCGGTAATGCCGGCCAGCTGTTTGTTCCGCCATGCTGAGCTGCTGGTGATGCCGTCCACCTACGAGCCGTTGGGCATGTCGCAGATCGAGGCGCTGGCGCTTGGCGTGCCGGTGGTGGCCAGTCACACCGGCGGCATCCCGGAAACCGTGATTAACGGGCGTACCGGCATGCTGGTGGCGCCGGGCGATGTCGACGCTTGGGTCGCGGCCATCGACCAGGCGCTGTCGGCGCCGCAGGCCATGCGCGAGCTGGCGCAACAGGGGGCACAGGGCGTGCGCGCCCGTTTTTCCGTGGAACATAATCTGCAGCAGATCCTGGCGCTGCAGGCCGATTTTGCCCGCCGTCAGGCGCGTTAAAAGAGAGTGAAATTGCATAATTCGAATCGAAGCAGCCTGCAGATCTATCTGCGGTTGCTGCAGTACCTGAAACCATACTGGAAGGTGTTCACGCTGTCGCTGGTGTCGATGACCGTCGCCGCGCTGACCGAGCCCTTCTTCGCGCGGCTGATGAAGCCGCTGATCGACGGTGGCTTCGTCAACCGTGACCGTTCCGCCATAGTGTGGGTGCCGCTGGCCATCATCGGCGTGTTCGCGGTGCGCGGCATCACCTCCTTCATCAACGAATACAGCTCCAGCTGGCTAACCGGGCACCTGGTGCAGAAGCTGCGCGAAGAGATGTTCGCCAAGATGCTGCGCCTGCCGATCCGCTACTACGACGACAATCAGTCCGGCCGCCTGGTGTCGCGCATTTCCTATGACGTGAACCAGGTCACCGAGGCCGGTTTCAACGTCATCACCGTGACGGTGAAAGACGGCATCACCGCGCTGAGCCTGCTGGGCTGGCTGCTGTACCTGGACTGGCAGCTGACGCTGATCTGCCTGGTGGTGATGCCGGTGGTGACTGTGTCGATGCGCAAGGTGGGCAAGCGCCTGCGCGGCCTGTCGGTGCAGAACCAGCAGAATATGGCGCAGCTGACCCAGGTGCTGAGCGAGAGCATCGATGGACAGCGCGTGGTGAAGATCTACGATGGTTATGCACTGGAGCAGAACCGCTTCAATGATGCAGCCATGTCGCTGCGCCGCAACCAGGTGAAGCAGAGCGCCGCCAGCTCGGCCAATACCGGCGTCACCCAGCTGGTGATTGCCTGTGCGCTGGCCGCCATTCTGTATTTCGCCACCCTGCGTGCGCAGCACGACAGCTTCACCGCCGGCGATTTCATGTCCTTCCTCACCGCGATGATGCTGCTGTTCGCACCGGTGAAGCGGGTGACCGGCGTGGCGCAGGCCATGCAACGCGGCCTGGCCGCCGCCGACAGCATCTTCACTTTCCTGGACGAGCCGGAAGAAGTGGACGAGGGTAAGCAGGCGTTGCCGCACACCCGTGGCCGGTTGCAGTTCCAGGAGGTTAGCTTCAGCTACCCGGGCGCGGAGCGCGATGCGCTGTCCGGCCTCAGCTTTGAGGTGCAGCCGGGCGAGACCGTGGCGCTGGTGGGTTCCTCAGGTAGCGGCAAGACCACGCTGGCCAGCCTGGTGTCGCGTTTTTATCAGCCCAGCGGCGGGCAGATCCTGCTGGACGGCATACCGCTGTCCGATATCCGGCTGGGTGACCTGCGCCGCCACATTGCGCTGGTGAGCCAGGAGGTGGTGCTGTTCAACGATAGCGTTGCCGCCAACATCGCCTACGGTGCGATGCGTGACATCGA
This sequence comes from Vogesella oryzagri, assembly GCF_040148885.1. Taxonomy (NCBI): domain Bacteria; kingdom Pseudomonadati; phylum Pseudomonadota; class Betaproteobacteria; order Neisseriales; family Chromobacteriaceae; genus Vogesella; species Vogesella oryzagri. The sequence continues at coordinate 167,389 of NZ_JBEFLD010000002.1, read as the reverse complement.
CCGCGATAGCATCGTCGAGGCAGCGCGTGCGGCCAACGCGCTGGAGTTCATCGAGGCGCTGCCGGAAGGCTTTGACACCGTGATCGGCGAGAATGGCGCCAAGTTGTCCGGCGGCCAGCGCCAGCGGCTGGCCATTGCCCGTGCGCTGCTGAAGAACGCACCGATCCTGATTCTGGACGAGGCCACCAGCGCGTTGGACACCCAGTCCGAGCGCCTGGTGCAAAGCGCGCTGGAAAACCTGATGAAAAACCGCAGCACGCTGGTGATTGCCCACCGCCTGTCCACCATCGAGCACGCCGACCGCATCGTGGTGATGCACCAGGGGCGGATCAAGGAAATCGGCAACCACCAGGCTCTGCTGGCACAGGACGGCATGTACGCTCGCCTGCACCAGTTGCAGTTCAAGGAAAACTGATATGGCAGACAAACTGCTGACCATTCTGCATACCGAATCGTCCGTTGGCTGGGGCGGCCAGGAGCACCGCACCTTCAAGGAAATGGTGGGCCTGAAGAAGCTGGGCCACCGCATCCTGCTGCTGACCCGTGCCGGCGCAAGGTTGGCCGCACGCGCCCGCGAGGCCGGTATCGAAACCTTCGAAATCCCGATCTACAACGCCTTCGACATGCGCGCCATGTGGCGCATCTACCGGCTGATCAAGGCGCAGCGCGTGGATGTGGTCAATACCCACAGCGGCCACGACAGCATCCTCGGCGGCCTGGCCGGGCGACTGGCCGGCATCAAGGTTGTGCGCACCCGCCACCTGGCGCTGCCGATCACCTCCAAGCTCACCTACTCGGTGCTGCCGCATCACGTGGTGTCGGTCAGCAACTTCGTACGCAGCTACCTGATTGATGCCGGCATCCCCGACGAACGGGTGTCCACCGTGTATACCGGCGTGGATCCGGAGCAGCTGAAAGTGGACGGCGAGCCGTCGTTGCGCCATGAGCTGGGCCTGCCTGATAGCGCCAAGCTGGTACTGACCGTGGCCATCATGCGCACCGAGAAGGGCCACCGCCTCACCATCCAGGCGGCGCCGCGTATTCTGGCGGCCTGCCCGGATACCTACTTCATCTTCGCCGGCGATGGCCCGCTGTTCGACGAACTCAAGGGCCAGGTGGCCGCCGCCGGGCTGGCGGATCGCATCCTGTTCCTTGGCCTGCGCCGCGATATCGCCAACGTGCTGGCCTCCTGCGACCTGTTCCTGCTGCCGACCGAACAAGAGGCGCTGGGCACTGCCTTCATCGAGGCCATGGCCATGGGGCTGCCGGTGATCGGTACCAATGTCGACGGTGTGCCAGAGGTGGTGCACGACAATGTGAACGGCCTGCTGATCAAACCCAGTGACCCGCAAAGTCTGGGTGATGCGGTGATCCGCCTGTTGTCCGACGACGCCTTGCGTCAGCAGATGGCGGCCAACAGCCGCGAGCTGGTGGCAGCGCAATTCTATGTCGACGTGATGTCGCGCAATATGCAAACGCTGCTGCACAAGGTGGTGGCACAAGGGGGCGAGCATGGCGCGCGCTGAGGCGGTACCGGTGCTGATGTATCACCACGTCAGCCCCAATCCGGGGCTGGTAACGGTGTCGCCGGAAACCTTCGATGCGCACATGAACTGGCTGGCACGCAACGGCTGGCATGCGCTGCGCGCCGACGAATTTGCCAGTTTTCTCGTCGGCAAGCCGGTGCCGAAAAAAAGCGTGCTGATCACCTTCGATGATGGCTATCTGGATAACTGGGTGTATGCGCACCCGGTGTTGCAACGCTACGGGCTGACATCATTGTTGTTTACCATTTCCGGCTGGATCGGCGATGGTGGCGTGCGCGCGGTGGCCGGGCAGGGCCAGCCGCTGCCGGCAACGCCGGACCACAATGGTTGCAAGCAGGCGGTGGCCGACGGCCGTACCGATCAGGTGATGATGCGCTGGAGCGAGATTGAGGCGGCACGCGCCGCCGGCACTTTCGAGTTCCACAGCCACACTCACAGCCATGCGCGCTGGGACAAGCTGTGTGCCAGCCGCGAGGAAAAGCGCGACCGGCTGGCTGCCGATCTGGCGGCATCGCGCAACACATTGCAGCAGCGGCTGGGAGCGGTTAGCGACCATCTATGTTGGCCGCAGGGTTACTTCGATGATGACTACCGCGAAGTGGCGCGCGCGGCGGGCTTCCGTCACTTCTACACCGTGGACAAGCACATCAACACCACCGACACCGATCGCGAGCTGATCGGCCGCATCGTCACCAAGGATAGGCGTGACAGTTGGTTGGCACAGCGCATGTGGATTTACCGCCGCCCCCGACTTGGGGCGCTGTATCTGGCCCTGCGGGGCAAATAAAGCACGGGGCGGCAGCCCCGTTTTTTATTGCGCCCGGTGTTGTGGGCATGTACCGCTGCGTAGCGTGATTGCGGCCAACCTTGCGGACCGCTGAATACCTGTCTGGCGTAGTTGCCATCCGGCCCGGTGCGCTTGGGAAATTGGCACAACAATTGTTGCCTCCAAGCAGACAACTCTTGTTCTATTTCAAGCAATTGTCATTTTTCGGTGTTGCCTGTCGTCGTAGGCTTGCCTCTATCTGACGGCCTTGCTAAATGTAAATGTCATTTGCATTTTTCGGGGGTGAGTCATGCTGCGACAACAGGCATTTACGCTGATCGAAATGCTGGTAACACTAGCATTACTGGCCGTTGTTACCGCATTTGTTGTTGCCGACTTGGGCAGAACGATGCGCCTGAGGCATTACAGCTCGGTATTGAACGAGATGGTGGGCAACTTCGCGCTGGCTCGTTCCGAGGCCAGAATGCGGCGGTTGCCGGTACATGCGTGCGCGGTCAACTTGAAAAGCAACTTGGATGTGCAAGGCTGCCAGCCGCAGACGACGACTCCGGCGCCCTATCGCTGGGAAGAAGGGTTGATGATTTTCTATGACAAGGTTGGCGGCCGCAGCGGGGTGTACGATTCCAAGGAGCAGCTGGCGATTACCGCAATCGAACCCGGGCTGCACCTGATGCTGACAACATCGCAACGACTCCTTACTTTTAATCCTGATGGCATGATGAAGTCCAGCCAAGTGGTGTTCGAGTTTGCAGTACCACAAGATGGCTGGTGTCAGCGACTGATTATCTTTAGGACTGGTATTAGTCGGCAGGGTGATTGCGGATGAAAGTGCATGGCTTCAGCTTGCTTGAGCTTTGCGTGTGCCTGTTGCTGGCAAGTATTGTGCTGCGCTGGGGTATCACTAGCTATCAGGAACATATGCAGCAGCAGGGCTTGCAGGCGGCGACCGTGTTATTAAAACAGGATGCGGCGTATATGGCGGAGTATTACGCGCGCTATCAACGCTATAAACAGACGGCATCCAGTTGGCCGGTATTGCCGCACACACGCTATCCCGAGTCCGGCGCAGCGCAGTACGACATCGCTTTTGGCAGCGTGGCGCGGAATACCGACAATGGTTACTACGTGCTGCGTGCCGTCGATGTCGCAGATCGGCTGCGCTATGTGGAGTTGACCCAGACGGGGATTTTGAAATATTGCCAGAGTGCAGACGGCATTAGCATGTGCCGTCTGCAGCCCTAGTCAATGGCAACGGAACAGCGGGTGATACGGCGCCAGTTCCCGCCCTTCTGCGGCCACAATATGCCATACCGGCAGATGGGCAAGTTGGGGTTGTAGCTGTTGAGCTAGATCGATATAGGACTGCACGTCTAGCAGATAGGCGTGTGTTTGCAGCAGCAGCAGCTGGGCAGACAGATTGTCTGGCTCCACTTGCACGGTATAGAGCAGCACCCGCAGCGCTTCCTTGCGTTTGCCGTAGGAGAGAAACACCTCGGCCTCGGCTACCGGATCAATGCCCCGTTCTTGCGGCGGTACAAAGGTGCGGCCAACCTTGAACAGTTGTACAAGGCGGTTAATTCCCTGCGACTTACTCAGTTTGGAGATCAGCTGTTTGCACATGGTCGGCTCCCGGATGTTGTCAGGAGATTGTCCGGCTTGTACTTGTTTGTCGCAATTCGTAGAAATGCGTATTTATTGGCAATTATGCCTTTTCAATAAATCGGCCACTCAGCACTTGCTGTAGCACGTTTTGCGGCAGGGGAGCCACGTGTGCTTGCCCCAGCGACTGCAGCAGAACAAAACGAATTTCGCCATTGCTTACTTTTTTGTCATGGCTCATCAGTTCAAGCCAAGTATCCACGCCGAGGTCCGGGCTGATGGTCGGCAGTCCCGCCTGTTCCAGAATGGTTTTGACGCGTTGTACATCGGCTTCGCTTAACTGGCCCTGCAGGCGTGACGCTTCGGCTGCTAGCAGCATGCCGGCACCGACGGCCTCTCCATGGAGCCAGGTACCAAAGCCCAGGCCGGCTTCAATGGCATGGCCGAAGGTATGACCCAGGTTCAACAGCGCGCGGACGCCATGCTCCTTCTCATCCTGCGACACGATGTCGGCTTTCATCGCACAGGACGTCTGGACCGCATACGACAGCGCCTGCTTGTCCTTGGCGCGTAGCGCTGCCATGTTCTGCTCCAGCCAGCCGAGGAACTCGATATTGCCCAGCAGGCCATACTTGATCACTTCGGCAAGGCCGGCAGACAACTCGCGCTGCGGCAGGGAGTCCAGTAGATCCATGTCGGCAATCACGACCTTGGGTTGATAGAACGCGCCGATCATGTTCTTGCCCAGCGGGTGATTGATGGCAGTTTTGCCGCCTACTGACGAGTCCACTTGCGCCAGCAAGGTGGTCGGAATCTGGATGAATGGGGCGCCGCGTTGATAGCAGGCAGCCGCAAAACCGACCATGTCGCCGATAACGCCACCGCCCAAGGCGATGAGGGTGGTGTTGCGTTCACAGCGGTGCTGTAGCAATGCATCGAAAATCTGGTTAAGCGTTTCCCAGGTTTTAAAGTCTTCACCATCGGGCAGGACGATAGGAATAACGCTGATCCCATGGGTTTCCAGCGCCTGACGCAGGTTGGCAAGATACAGTGGCGCTACGGTGGTGTTACTGATCAGGGCGACCTTCTTATGCTTGATATGCGGTAGTAGCAGATCGGCCCTGCCGAGCAGCTGTTGCCCGATGTGAATAGGGTAGCGGGTATCAGGCAGGGTCAGATCAAGCGTAATCATGTCAGGGTTGTTGAGTGAGCAGGCGTTGTTCGAGGCGCTGTACCAGGGTATTGACGTTCTGGCAGCTGGTGTCCATTACCACGTCGGCGATTTCCATGTAGAGCGGGTCGCGTTGTTGGTAAAGCTGTTCGAGTTTGGCGCGAGGATTGGCGGTTTGCAGCAGTGGCCGGCTTTTATCGTGCTTGGTGCGGGCCAGAATGTCATCAATCTGGGCACGCAGATAAATCACGGTGCCATGGGATGCCAGTACCTGGCGGTTTTCCGGTGCCAGAATGGCGCCGCCACCGGTTGCGAGCACGATGTCCTGCATCTGGCACAGTTCGGCGATGATTTGTTTTTCGCGAGCGCGAAAGCTCTCTTCGCCTTCTATGTCGAAGATGGTCGTGATTTTAACGCCGGTACGGCGCTCGATTTCGTGGTCGGAGTCGTAAAAGGTCTTGCCGGTGTGGCGCGCAAGGGTGCGGCCAACCGTCGTTTTGCCGGCACCCATCAGCCCGACCAGAAAAAAATTGCCTGCCAGTTCCATGGCAGGCATTGTATCGGATTGCATTACAGCGTGTCTGTGCTAATTAGCGGGCAATCAGCTCGCTTTCCACGATGCGCGGTGTAATGAAGACCAGCAGTTCACGGCGGTTATTGATCACCGATTTGTTGCGGAACAAGGCACCCAATACCGGGATGTCACCGAGCAATGGCACTTTGTTTTCGGTGTTGCTGGTGTCTTGCGTATAAATGCCGCCAATGACCACCGTGCCGCCGTTTTCAACTCGAACTTCGGTTGTCACGGTTTTCTTGTCGATAGCCGGTTCAGTGCCAACCGAGACGGTGTTGCTGACGCTATCTTTGGATAGGTTCAGCTTCAGCACAATATCTTCGTCTGGCGTTACCTGCGGTGTTACGGTCAGGCTTAGCAATGCTTCTTTGAAGCTGGTATTGATCGTGTTGGCCGTGCTGCTGGTATAGGGGATTTCGGTACCTTCGGAGATGGTGGCCGAAGTACGGTCCGCAGTGAGGATACGTGGGCTGGACACAATTTTGCCCTGGCCTTCCTGTTGCATCGCGGAAAGCTCCAGCCCGATCAGCGTGCTGGCGCTCTTGTAGATGGCGCCAATGCTGGCCCCGGCTAAACCCGCGGGCAGATTAACGTTGGGGCTGAACGAAATCGTACCACTATCGTTGATGGTGCCAATCGAGGTGTCGCCGCCAATCTTGTTGATGCCCAGTTTTACGCCCAGATCGCGCTGGAAGTTATCCTTGGCCTCCACGATGCGGGCTTCAATCAGCACTTGGCGCAGTGGCGTATCCAGTGTCTGGATTACCTTGCGCAGCTCCTCAACCACGGAAACACGGTCGCGCACGATGATCTTGTTGGAGCGCGGGTCCACCACCAGGCCCGTAAACTTGGCATTCTGCGCAGCGTTGGCACCATCCATCAGGTTGTCGGCGGTAATGCCCTCGCGATAGACGTTGACCAGTTCTTTCAGCGCGTCCTTGAACTCTTCCACCGCGCGGTACTTGATCTGGAAGGTTTCGGTGATCAGTGGTTCGGTGTTCACTTTCTGGCGCTGTGCCTCGGCCGCCTGTTTCTCGGTGGCGATCAGCTCGGCGCGGGGCGCGATACGGATCACATTGCCGGCCTGGCGTTTTTCCAGATTACGTTGTGCCAGAATCAGGTCCAGTGCCTGATCCCACGGGACGTCTTTCAGCCGCAGTGTTAGCGAGCCGTTAACCGTGTCGCTAACGATCACGTTTAGGCCGGTAAACTCGGCAATCACCTGCAGTAGCGAGCGCACTTCCACGTTCTGGAAATTCAGCGACAAACGCTCGCCCTTGTAGGGGCTCTTGCCTTGGGCCAGCAGTTGGGCGTCCTGTTCTTCGGCGGTGCGTTTCTGGATTTCAACGACCAGCCGGCGGTCCGTCTGGTAGGAGGAGTAGCTCCAGTTGCCTTCCGATTGAATGGTTACCCGGCTGCCGTTGCCTTGGTTGATCGCGTCCACGCGCGAGGCCGGGGTGGCGAAGTCGGTGACATCGAGACGGCGTTCCAGCGAGCGGGGAATCTTTACGCCAGCCAGATCGATCACGACATTCTTACCTTCGCGGCGGATATCAACCGGGGTGTTGGCACTTGGCAGGTCCATCACAATACGGGCGCCTCCTTCATTGCCACGGCGGAAGTCCAGATTGGCGAGCAAGCCATTTGGCGCGATTGCCCCTGGTGCCGCAGCCACGACGGGCGGTTGAATTTCTGTCGGCGGCTCTGCGGCCAACGTTTGGCTGCTGCCGATGCTAGGGCTGTTGCCTGCCAGGGTAACCAAGACGCGATTTTGTTCAACTTTGCTGCTGTAGGAGGCTGGCTTGGTCAGCGACAGCACTAGGCGCGACTTGTCCTGTCCTTCAACTAGCGTCGCACCACTAATCAGACTGCTGTTGAGTGTCAGCTGGTTCTTCCCGGTCTGATTACGCGTGGCAGGGAAGTCAAAAGCAATGCGTGGTGGAGAAGACAAGGCAAAGCTGCGCGGTGCCGGGGCACCATCGGCGAAGCTGATGGCCAGTACTTGCTCATCCTGATTGTTTTGAATGAGCTTGACGTCGGTAATGGTGCTGGCCGCCCATGCGGGTAGAGACAGGCCTGTGAGTAGCAGGGCCGAAGAAAGCAGTGTCAGCGTAATTCTTTTCATGGGGTTCTTCCTTGTTCCACCTGCAGGTATAGGTGATTTTCCTGCTTGACCCATTCACCATTAATGTCTTCTACCGTTTCATCAAGCCGCACGTCAGTTTCGCTAATGCTGCGCACGATGCCGAAATTGGGTCCGACAAAGCTGCCGACCTGAATGCGTTGAATGCCGACATCGGGCGTTCTGAGCAGACCAATGCGTCCCCGCTTCAGCATGATGGTGCCGACCAGTTTCAGCTTGTCCAGATCGTAGTTTTCTAGCAGCTCTCTTGGCCGTTGCGTATCCGGCAGGTTGTTGCGGGCACTTTTCTTCGCGATTTGCAGGCGGTCGGTATTGAAAGGCGGAATCAGGCTTTGCCCCTGATATTCAAAGGGCGTGTACGGCTGCATCGGCGGAATAGGCTCGATTGAGCCTTTGATGTCTTTGCCGGCATCGCGCATCCACTGCTCGATATCGTCATCCTGTTTATAGCCGCAGCCTGTCAGCAGCAGTCCGAGCAGTAGCGTAATGATCAGTTTCATGATAGGCGCTCTGACTCAGGGTTTGGGCGCAGCCGGCGCGGCTTCGCTCGGATCAATGGCACGATAGGTGCGGGCGGTGGCGTCCATGCCCAGGCGTGGCTCTACCGGTCCACCGGCTAGTGGCGATAGCGTAATGTTGCCAAGGGTCACGATGCGCGACAGCTTGCCGACGTCAGTGGCAAAAGTGGCCAGATCGTTGTAGCTGCCGGTTAGACGGATCTGAATGGGCAATTCGGAGAGCTGGTCGTTACGGATTTCTGCTGCCGGGCGGAAAAGATCGAATTGCAGCCCGCGGCCAACCCCAGCTTGGTTGATTTCCGTCAGCAGTGAGTCCATTTCTGCCTTGCTGGGCAATTGTTTCAGCATGGCATTGAATGAACGTTCAATCTCTGCCAGCTGCGCTTGCAGCGCAATCAGGTTGGCAACCTGCTGCTTTTTGCCCAAAAAGGTTTCTTTCAGCTGCTGCTCTTTGCTTTGCTCGCGGTCAATTTCGTCCAGCATGTCGCTAAATAGCGCGTAGTAGGCGAGCCCAAAGACCAGTAGCGCCAGAAAAACCATCGCGCCGACCTGTGCCTGCAGCGGCCAGTTGGGGGTGTCCTTGAAGTCGAGCTGGCGAATTTCGTCCAGTGTCATTTCTTCTCTCCCGGCTTATTGCCCGGTGTTGCTTGCTGGCGCAGATTGACGTTGAGGCTGAAGCGGTTGGCTCGAATATTGTTTTCGACGGTGGCGCTTACCTCGATGAGAACCGGGTCGGCAAAAACTTGTGAATTGCTCAGGTTGCGCATCAGCAACGACACCCTGGCGCTGGAGAGCGCAGAGCCGCCCAGGCTGATCGATTGTCCATTCTGGCTGAAATTGCGCAGGTACACGCCTTCCGGGATGACTCGGATCAGCTCATCGAAGACGCGCACGGTCTGCCCGCGCTCGGACTGCAGTTTTTCGATCAGCGCCTGGCGGGTGAGCAGGGCCGAGCGTTTCTGACGGAGTTGCTCGATATCTTTGAGTTGCTCGTTGAGTTTGGCAATTTCCTGTTCCAGCCGCTGGTTGCGCGCGATCTGGGCTTCTTTCCAGCTATCTAGCAACAAGTAAGTGCCTGCCGTGATTGCCAGGATCGCGATGATGCTGCCCAGCAGAATGTGCTGGAAGCGTTTGCGGTGGGCCGCCTTTTTCTGTTCGCGGTGCGGTAGCAGGTTGATGCGGATCATTTTAGTCAAATCTCCGCAGGCCAAGTCCGCAGGCAACCAGTAGGGCTGGCGCATCCAGCAGCAGTTCCTTCAAGGGAATGCGTGGAGCCTGGGTCATGGTAGTGAAGGGGTTGGCGATCATGGTGCTGATCTGGGTGCGCGCCAAGACGGCATCGTCCAGTCCTGGCAACATGCTGCAGCCACCGGCCAGCAGGATGTAATCCACGCGCAGGTATTGCGAGACGCTTACCGTGGTATAGAAGAACTGCAGCGCGCGCTGGATTTCTTGTGACAGCGAATCGACGAAGGGGTGCAGCAGCTCGCTTTCAAAACTGTCCGGCAGGGTCATTGAGCGCTTGGCAACTTCCGCATCTTCGTAGCTGTAGCCATAGCGGCGCTGGATGTCGCGGGTGAGCTGGCTGCCGCCGAAAGCCTGTTCGCGGTAGTACAGTTGCTGCTCGTTGCGGATGATGGAGCACTGAATCTTGCTGGCACCAATATCAAACAGGGCAAACGTCTGATTCATGCCCTGGTCCGGCAATTGCTGCTGAATCTGCTCAAAAGCGGTCATCATGGCGAAGGCGTCGATATCCACCAGCTCTACCTTGAGCCCCGCCATTTCCGCCACCGCCACCCGCTCTTCTACTTTTTCCTTGCGCGCTGCGCAGATCATCACGTCCAGATCCCCGGCACTGTTCAGCGAGGGGCCAAGAACCTGGTAGTCGAGGTTTACTTCGGCCAGCGGGAAGGGAATGTACTGGTTAGCTTCGCGTTCGACCTGTACCTCCAGATCGTCCTCGTCCGCGGCGGCGGGAACCAGGATTTTTTTGTAGATGGCCATGGAGGTGGGCAGGCTGACTGCGGCACGGCGCGTGCCGGTGTCCAGTCGTTTCCAGGCGCGGCTGATGGCACCGGCGACTTCTTCCATGTTGTTGATGTTGCCATCGACGATGGCGTCCTTGGGCAACGGCTCAATGACGTAGCGTTCCAGCTGGGGAGTATGGCCGATGGCACCAAACTCCACGATCTTGACCGCAGAGCTGCTCACGTCCACCCCAAGCAAGGAGTTCTGGGCGGGTTTTAGCCAGTTGCCCAGAACGTTTTGCATGCCGGCAAAGTCAAAACGACGTTTTTCTACTGCCATGTGCGTGTGGACGCCGGGTACCGGCGGCCAACCTCCCTTATCGCGGCGCTTGTTGCTTGCGCTCGTTGCAAATCATCGTGCGGCATTACCATACAGGTATAATGCGCCATCCCATTTATAGGCTAGAACATCATGCTCAAGCGTGTTGTGATCTTGATCGCGGGTTTCATCGCCGCGGCCAGCGTATTGCTGGCCGGCTTGGTGGTCATCGCGATCATTGTGACGTATCCGCGCCTGCCCAGTCTGGACATTCTCACCGATTACCGTCCCAAAATGCCGCTGCGTGTTTACACCGCAGACAATGTACTGATTGGCGAATTTGGCGAAGAGCGCCGCTCTTTTACCCGCATTCAAGATGTGCCGCAATACATGAAGCAGGCATTGCTGGCAGCCGAAGATGAGCGCTTTTACCAGCATGGCGGTATTGATTACCTGGGGGTAATGCGCGCTGCTGTTGGAAATATAGTATCAGGACGCACGCATTCGGGTGCAAGCACCATCACCATGCAGGTGGCCAAGAATTTCTTCTTGTCGAGTGAGCGCACCTTCACGCGTAAATTCAATGAAGCGCTATTGGCATTCAAGATTGAGCATACTTTATCGAAAGACCAGATTCTCGAGCTGTATATCAATCAGATTTACTTGGGACAGCGCGCCTATGGTTTTGCCGCCGCCGCGCAGGCTTATTACGGTAAGCCATTGAATACGCTTAGCATTGCCGAGATGGCGATGCTGGCCGGTCTGCCCAAGGCACCGTCCACATATAACCCGGTAGTCAACCCGGAGCGGGCACACCTGCGGCAACTGTATGTTTTACGGCGCATGTACGAACTGCGCTTTATTTCCGCCGAGCAGTACGAGGCCGCCAAGGCGGAAAAACTGGTGCTGGCGCGGCAGACGCTGGATAGCAGTCTGCCGGCACAGTACGTGGCCGAGATGGTGCGCCAGGCGATGTACGGCCGTTACAAGGAGGCCGCTTACACCGAGGGCTATCGCGTGTTCACCACGCTGGACAGCCGCAACCAGCAGTGGGCATTCGATTCGCTGCGCGCCGGGTTGATGGATTACGACCGTCGCCAGTCGTATCGTGGACCGGAGTCTTTCGTCGACCTGTCCGCCATCCCGCAGGAAGAGCTGGAGGAAACGCTGGACGAAACCTTGTCCGCCATTCGCGACAGCGGCAACCTGCAGCCGGCCATCGTGTTGGCGGCCAACCCGTCGCGGGTGCGGCTGTATCTGCGTGGCGGCAAGCGGGTGGATGTCACCGGCAGCGGCCTCAGCTTCGCCCGCTTCGCCCTGTCCGAGCGTGCCACGCCGGCACAGCGCCTGCGTCCGGGCGCCCAGGTTCGCGTGCAGCAGGATGCCAAGGGCAACTGGCAGATTACCCAGATGCCGGAAGTGGAAGGCGCCTTCGTGGCGATGGACCCGCGCAGCGGTGCCATCAAGGCGCTGGTCGGCGGCTTTGATTTCAACCGCCGCAGCTTCAACCACGTGACCCAGGCCATGCGGCAGCCGGGTTCCACTTTCAAACCGTTCATCTACTCGGCGGCGCTGGATCGCGGCTTTACCCCGGCCACCTTCATCAATGACGCACCGATCACCATCGATCCGCAGACCATTGGCGGCCAGAGCTGGGATCCGAAGAACGATGACGGCAAATATGCTGGCATGATCAGCATGCGCCGCGCACTGGCATTGTCGAAAAACCTGGTATCGATCCGCATCATGATGTCGATCGGCCCGGATTTCGCCCAACAGTACGCACAGCGTTTCGGCTTCGATCCGAAAAATATCCCGGCCTACCTGACCATGGCACTGGGCGCCGGCCAGGCCTCGCCGATGCAGATGGCGGAAGCCTATTCGGTGATTGCCAACGGCGGCTACCGTACCCGCGGCTACTTCATCGAGCGTATCGAGGATGCCAGCGGTCGCCTGCTGGCTCGCACCGCACCGGCGGTGGCTGGGCAGAACGCGCCGCAGGCGATTGACCCGCGTAACGCCTTCATCATCGGCAATATGCTGAAAGACGTGGTGCGCTACGGTACTGCCAACCGGGCGACGGCGCTGGGTCGCAGCGACATCGCCGGCAAGACCGGTACCACCAACGATTTCCGTGACGCCTGGTTTGCCGGCTTCAACCCGTCGCTGGTGGCGGTGACCTGGGTCGGCTTTGACCAGCCGCGCAGTCTGGGCCGCTATGGCTACGGCGGTACCGCGGCCCTGCCGATCTGGATCAACTACATGAGCAACGCGCTGAAGGGTGTGCCGGATATCGAGCTGCCGCCGCCACCGGGCGTGGTGGTGAAGGCCGGTGCCGGCCTGCGCGGCAACGACGAGTACTTCCTGGAGGAGTTCCAGAGCACCAATCCGGAGCTGCGCATCAACAACCGCGGCAGCGTGCCGGGGAATGGCAATCATGCGCCGCAGTCGTCGGACGCGGCGGCGGATGAGCCGGCTACACCGCCGCAGGATGCGGTGGAAAACGTCAAAGAGCAGTTGTTCTAGCGCATGACAAACGGCCCGGGAAACCGGGCCGTTTGCGTCTGTTGCCGTATCGTGCCGCTTACAGCAGCGTCAGCAGGTTTTCCGGCGGGCGGCCAATGGCGGCGGCGTGTTCGCTGACGGCAATCGGGCGCTCAATCAAACGCGGGTGTGCCACCATGGCGGCAATCAGCGCTTCGTCGCTCAGGCTGGCATCGGCCAGCCCCAGCGCCTGGTATTCCTCTTCCTTGCTGCGCAGCAGTGCGCGGGCAGGGATGCCCAGCAGCGCCAGAATCTGGCGCAGTTCGTCGGCGCTGGGTGGCGTTTTCAGGTATTCGATTACTTGCGGCTCGATGCCGCGGTCCTGCAGCAGTTGCAAGCCTTCACGCGATTTGGAGCAGCGGGGGTTATGGTAGTAGCGCAGCATGTATGTGTGGACCTTTCCGGCGTTGCGCCCGTCATTACGGGCAGTCGACAAGCGTTGTCGATAACGCCTAATGTACAAAACGCCTAATTTGAAACCGCACAGTGTAGTGCGCGGCCAACCTTTCGAGAAAGCAACTTTTCACATGGCAGACACCGCCAACAAGCGGCAAGGAGCATTGGCCCTGCTACTGGCCGCCCTGGCCACCCTGGGGCCGTTTTCCATCGACACCTTCCTGCCGGCGATGAGCGATATCGGCCACGCGCTGGATGCTTCGCCGGTGCAGATGCAGCAGGCGCTGTCGGTGTACCTGTTCTGCTATGGGCTGATGATGCTGTGGCACGGCGCTATTTCCGATGCCGTTGGCCGCCGGCCGGTGGTGCTGGTGACCTCGCTGCTGTTCGCGCTGGCGTCCATCGGCTGCATGCTGGCGCCCAATCTGGGCACGCTGCTGCTGTTCCGCGCGCTGCAGGGCCTGTGCGGCGGCGCCGGCTTGGTGGTGGGGCGGGCGATCATCCGCGACCGTTTCACCGGCCACGATGCGCAGCGCATGATGTCGCAGGTCACCATGCTGTTTTCGCTGGCACCGGCGGTGGCGCCGGTAATCGGCGGCTGGCTGTTCGGCGCCTTCGGCTGGCGTTCGATCTTCCTGTTCATGGCGCTGGTGGGGCTGGTGCTGTTCGTGATGAGCTGGCGCAGCCTGCCGGAAACCCACGGCCCGGCGCAGCGCTCGCCGCTGCATCTGAAGCACCTTGCGGCCAACTATCTGGAAGTGGCGAAGAAGCACGACTTCCAGCTGCTGGCGCTGGCGGTGACCTTCAACTTTGCCGGCTTCTTCGTCTACATCCCGGCGGCGCCGGTGTTCCTGATGCAGCACCTGGGGCTGGGCCACAACGACTTCCTGTGGCTGTTCGGGCCGGCGGTGGGCGGCATCATGCTGGGGGCGTTCATTTCCGGGCGTCTAGCCGGGCGCTTCAGCGCGCGCCAGCAGGTCAACCTCGGCTACGGGCTGATGTTCAGCGCCGCTGCGCTCAACCTGCTGCAGGCGCTGCTGCTGCCGCCATCGGTGCCGTGGGCGGTGCTGCCGCTGGGCCTCTACACCGTGGGCATGTCGGTGGCGGCGCCGTCGATCACCATCGTGCTGATGGACCAGTTCCCGCATCTGCGCGGCACGGTGTCGTCGGTGCAGGGCTTTGTGCAGACCATGATGTCGACGCTACTGGCCGGGGTGATCGCACCGCTGGTGTGGGGCAGCGTGCTCAATCTGGCCTACTGGATGCTGTTCTCGGTGGCGCTGGGTTTCGTGCTGCGCATGCGCTATCGCCGGCGCATGGACCGTCACTACCAGGCCATCGAGCTGGAGCAGTAAGCCGAATCAGGCCTGGGCGTTGACCAGCACCGGCTGCAGCACGCGCTGCACCTCGGCCGGGCTGACGCCGATCAGAAAGCCGCGCTTGCCGCCGTTGATGTAGATGCGCGGCAGCACGGCGATGCTGGCCTCCATATACACCGGCATGGCGGCCTTGGTGCCGAACGGACTGGTGCCGCCCACCTGGTAGCCGCTGTGCTTGTCGGCGGTTTTCGGGTCGCAGGGGCTGATCTTCTTGGCGCCGATCTGCTTGGCCAGCATGCCGGTGCCCACCTCGCGGTCGCCGTGCATCAGCACGATCAGCGGCTTGTGCTGCTCGTCTTCCATGATCAGCGTCTTCACCACGCAGTGCTCGTCCACGCCCAGCTCACGGGCGGAGACCGCGGTGCCGCCGCGTTCCTCGTACTTGTACAGGTGCTCGCTGTAGTCCACCTGGTGTTCGCGCAGTACGCGTACTGCCTGTGTTACCGGTGTCTTGTCCTTGGCCATTTTCGAAAAATTCCCGCTTTTGTCGCAATACTGCGTTACTCACGAAAAATCCCTCCTTACATATCCACCATATGCGGCGTCGGGATTTTTCATTCGCGCCTTGTCTTGCTTAGAAACCGGGCTTTTTCGAGCTACCCAGTCATCTACCGCAAAATCAAACCGGCGCTTATTGTACGCGCCGCGGCCAACGTTGCCACAGCCGCCAGGCCAGCAGCACCGCCAGGATGGCGGCATAGAGCGCCGGCTGGCTGATGTCGCGCTTCACCAGCCACCAATAGTGCAGTACGCCGCAGATCGCCAGCGGGTAGACCAGCCGGTGCAGCCGGCCCCAGTTGCGCTTCAGCCGCTGCATCCAGCCATCGCTGGAGGTGATCGCCAGCGGCAGCATCAGCAGCATCGCCAGCATGCCGACGGTGATGAATGGCCGCTTCAGGATGTCGTGGCCGATGGCGCGCCAGTCGAAGAACTGGTCCAGCCACAAATAGCTGCTCAGGTGCAGCACGCCGTAGAAAAAGGCGTACAGCCCCAGCATGCGCCGCAGGCGCAGCAGCCAGCCGGGCGCCCCCAGCCAGCGCAGCGGCGAAATGGCCAGCGTCAGTAACAGCAAGCGCAGCGTCCACACTCCCAGCGCACGGGTCAGGTATTCGATGGGATTCACCGCCGTGCCTGTGGCCACCACCCAGGCGATGTTGCACAGTGGCAGCAGGCACAGCAGGAACACCGCGCCCTTGAGCCAGGACAGCTGGCGCGGCGACGGGCGGGCAAGGTTGGCCGCAAGGGTAAGCATGGCCGCCTCCATCAGAAGTTCTTCACCAGATCCATGCCACGGTACAGCTGCGCCACCTGCGTGCCGTAGCCGTTGAACGGCAGCGTCTTGCGCTTGAGGAACTCGCCGATGCGCCGTTCGCTGGCCTGGCTCCAGCGCGGGTGGTCCACCGCCGGGTTGACGTTGGAGTAGAAGCCGTACTCATCCGGTGCCGCCAGGTTCCAGCTGGTGGCCGGTTGTTTTTCCAGCAGCCGGATGCGGCTGATGGCCTTGATACTCTTGAAGCCGTATTTCCACGGCACCACCAGCCGGATCGGCGCGCCGTTCTGCTTGGGCAGCACATCGCCGTACAGCCCCACTGCCAGAATGGTAAGCGGGTGCATTGCCTCGTCGATGCGCAGCCCTTCGCGGTACGGCCAGGCCAGCACCCGCCGTGCCACGCCCGGCATCTCGCCCGGGCGTAGCGCAGTCTCGAAGGCCACGTATTTCGCTTTCGAGGTTGGCCGCACCTGCGCCAGCAGACTGGCCAGCGGAAAGCCGATCCACGGAATCACCATGCTCCAGCCTTCCACGCAACGCAGACGGTAGATGCGCTCTTCCTGCGGGTATTTCAGCAATTCTTCCATGCCGAAGCTGCGCGGCTTTTCCACTTCGCCATCTACCACGATGTTCCACGGCTGGGTCTTGAGGCGGCCGGCGTACAGCGCCGGCTCATCCTTGCCGGTGCCGAATTCGTAGTAGTTGTTGTAGCTGGTGATGTCGCTGCGGCTATTGGCCTGCTCGGCGGTGGAGTAGGGGCTTTTCCTGGCCGGCAGCGCCGCCAGCGCACTGACCGGCAGCAGCAGGCCGGCGGCGCCCGCCATGAACTGGCGGCGATTGAGGTAGACCGCTTCGGGGGTGATGTCCGACGGCAGAATGTCGGCGGGGCGGCGAATCAACATGGCGCATCTCCTGGCAGGTGATGCCGGTAAGTCGGCGGGGCAGGCCGATTCTGACAGTGCGCCGGGCAAAAAATTCGCGTTACAGGCGGATGCCGGCCAGGAACAGCCCCAGCAACAGCAGCGAGCTGGCCAGCAGCGCGATGGCCAGCGCCCGCACAAACTCGTGTACCGTCTGGCGCTGCTGCCGGTTCAGCAGCCAGCGCAGCGCCAGGTAAATCACGCCCAGCAGCAGCAACAGGCGAAACAGGCGGCCGATCATCGTGCAGTCCAGCGAAAAGAGGAGCGGCGATTATCGGTAGCCGGACGGCAGGTGCGCAAGCGCGCGTTACCGATATAATCGCTGCTTGCCATGGAGAAGCCTTGATGCGGACGGGGCAGAGTCGCAAAGACCAGCATCCCCGCCCGCCGCCGACTAGCAAAGAGAAACGCATGCCCAATAACGCATCTTCCGTCGGTATCGTCAGTGCGCAGCGCGCACTGTTCGAGACGCCGCTGGAGCTGGCCTGCGGCGTCACGCTGCAGCAGTACGAGCTGGTGTTCGAAACCTATGGCGAGCTGAATGCCGAGCGCAGCAACGCCATCCTGATCTGTCACGCGCTGTCCGGCCACCACCATGTGGCCGGCCGCTACAGCGAGGACGACAAGGCCGCCGGCTGGTGGGACAACATGATCGGCCCCGGCAAGCCCATCGACACCAACCGCTTCTTCGTGGTCGGCGTCAACAACCTGGGCGGCTGCCACGGCAGCACCGGCCCGTCCAGCATCGATCCGGCCACTGGCCAGCCGTGGGGCTCGCGCTTCCCGGTGATGACGGTGCCGGACTGGGTGACCTCGCAGGCGCGGCTGGCCGACCGGCTGGGTATCGGCCGCTGGGCGGCGGTGATCGGCGGCAGCCTGGGCGGCATGCAGGCGCTGCAGTGGAGCATCGCCTACCCGGAGCGCATTGCCCACGCGCTGGTGATCGCCTCCGCGCCCAAGCTGTCGGCGCAGAACATCGCCTTCAACGACGTGGCGCGGCAGGCCATTCTCACCGACCCGGATTTCTGCGGCGGCGACTTCTACGCCGCTGGCACCATTCCGCGCCGTGGCCTGCGCCTGGCGCGCATGCTCGGCCACATTACCTATCTGTCGGACGACGGCATGGGCGAGAAATTCGGCCGCATGCTGCGCTCCGGCGAATACAAGTTCGGCTACGACGTGGAATTCGAAATTGAGAGCTACCTGCGCTATCAGGGCGACAAGTTTTCCGATTACTTCGATGCCAACACCTACCTGCTGATGACCAAGGCGCTGGACTACTTCGACCCGGCCAAGGATCACGACGGCGACCTGGTGGCGGCGCTGAAAAAGGCGACCGCCAGCTTCCTGGTGGCCAGCTTCACCAGCGACTGGCGCTTCTCGCCGGAACGCTCGCGCGAGACGGTGAAGGCGCTGATCGCCGCCGGCAAGCGCGTCAGCTATGGCGAGATCGAGTCGGTGCACGGCCACGATGCCTTCCTGATGACCGACGGGCCGTATGTCGATCTGATGCGGGCTTACCTGAACCGCGTGGCAGAGGAGGTCAACGCATGAGCTTTTTCGATTCTCTCCGCCCCGACCTGCAACTGATCGCCGACTGGATTCCCGCCGGCAGCCGCGTACTCGACCTGGGCTGCGGCGAAGGCGAGCTGCTGGCCTGGCTGCAGCAACACAAGCAGGCCAACTGCTACGGTGTGGATTTCGATGTCAACAACGTGGTGGGCTGCGTCAAGGCTGGCGTCAACGCCATCCAGGGTGACCTGGAAGCGGGCCTGGCCGAATTCGAGGACCAGCGCTTCGACCACGTGGTGCTGTCGCAGACCATCCAGGCGATGCGCCACACCGAGGAGATCCTGCTGGAGATGCTGCGGGTTGGCCGCGAGGCCATCGTCACCTTCCCTAACTTCGGCTACTGGCAGAACCGCTGGCAGATCATGCTCGGGCGCATGCCGGTATCGGACGACATGCCGTACCAGTGGTACAACACCCCCAACATCCACTGGTGTATGCTCGGCGACTTTGACGAACTGTGCGCCAAGAACCACATCCGTGTGCTGGAGCGGGTGGTGATGACCGGTGGCCGGCAGGTGAATTTCCTGCCCAATCTGCGCGGCAGTCTGGCGTTCTACCGCGTCACCCGCGGCTAAGCGGCGGCCTGCCGCGGCCGCCACGCACCGATCGGCCGTTTGCGGCCAACCCTGACCATATACGGGGCGCTGCGGCGCCCTGTTCATTTGCCATACAAGGGGGCGCTTGATGCGCGATATCCGACAGCTGGGCGCCTGGCGCATGCTGATGATCTGGGTGCTGGGCTTTGCCAGCGGCCTGCCGCTGGCGCTGTCCGGCACCGCCATGCAGGCGTGGCTGACGGTGGACGGCATCGACATCGCCACCATCGGCTTTCTGAGCCTGGTGGGGCTGCCGTATACCTTCAAGTTCCTGTGGGCGCCGCTGATGGACCGCTTCGAGCCGCCGTTCTTCGGCCGCCGCCGCGGCTGGCTGGTGTTCACCCAGCTCGGCCTCGCCGCCACTTTGCTGGCGATGTCGGCGCTGTCGCCGGCCAGCGATGTGCAGGGCTTTGCGCTGCTGGCGGTGCTGCTGTCGTTCCTGTCGGCGTCGCAGGACGTGGTGATCGATGCCTACCGCACCGACGTGGTGACGCCGGAACAGCGCGGGCTGGCGTCGTCGCTGGGGGTGTTCGGCTACCGGCTGGCGATGGTGCTGTCCGGCGGCGTAGCCATGGTGTGGGCCGACCCGCTGAGCGGCAGCGGCTGGAGCTGGAACAACGTATACCAGGTGATGGCCGGCATCATGCTGGCGGCGGCGGCGGCCTCGCTGCTGCTGTTGCCGGCGGTGCCCAAGGACAACGTGGCGCCGACAAGCGATGCCCGCAACGACCTGAAAGGCTTTGCCGCGCTGCTGCTGGCAGTGGTGATCGGCTACCAGTTCACCAGCCACGTGCTGGCGCCGCTGGCCGACCGGGTACTGACGCCGCTGTTCCCGCCGCAGGTGGCCAGCACGGTGGCCAAGACGCCGGTGCCGCTGCTGGGCAAGCCTGCAGCTAACCTTGCACCCACTGCAGCGGTGGCGGCCCCGGCGACTGACAAGGCGCCGGTCGCCGCCCTGGTCGACAATCCGGACAAGAAAAAATGGGTAGACCTGCTGTCCTTGCTGCTGGGCATGGCGGTGACCGTGCCGCTGGCATGGTGGGCGGCACAGAAGGCCCGCTTCGAGACCCTCAACCGTTCGCTGGGCAACTATTTCAGCATGGAGGCTGCCGGGTCGTTTCTGGCGCTGATCATCCTGTACAAGCTGGGCGACGCCTTTGCCGGCGCGCTCACCACCACCTTCCTGCTCAAGGGCATGGGCTTTGCCCAGGCCGAGATCGGGGTGGTGAACAAGGTGATCGGCATCTGGCTGACCATCGTCGGCGCGCTGGCCGGTGGCGCATTGATGCTGCGGCTGGGGCTGTACCGTGCGCTGATGGCGTTTGGTGTGCTGCAGCTGCTGTCCAATCTCGGCTTCTGGCTGGTGGCGGTATCCGGCAAGGGGGCGTGGGGCGGCTTCGAGCTGCCGGCGTTCGACTGGCTGATCGTGGCGTTGAAGGACAGCACCCAGGTGGATTACCTGCTGCTGTTCGCGGTAGCGGTGGAGAACCTGTCCAGCGGCATGGGCACCGCGGCGTTCGTCGCCTTCCTGATGGCGCTGTGCAACCAGAAATTCACCGCCACCCAGTTTGCGCTGCTGTCGGCCTTCGCCGCGGTGGGCCGGGTGTGGGTGGGGCCGCTGTCCGGGGTGCTGACCGAAAGCATCGGCTGGCCGGCGTTCTTCCTGTTCTCCACCTGCGCCGCCTTGCCGGGGCTGATCATGCTGGCGCGGTTGAAGGTGCGGGTGCAGGCGCTGGACGTGCCGCGCGGCGCGGTGGCGCTGGACGACTGATGTCCGGCGCTGTCTGGCAAAACGCCCCGCAATGCGGGGCGTTGTCGTATCTACCGCTGCGGCTCAAGCGCCTGCGGCCAACCTTTTCGCTGCCTCGGCCAGGCGCTTGCCCTGGGCGATGGCCAGCTTCTTTTCGTCGTCGCTGAGCGCCACGTACTGGCTGCCGCTGACGTGGCTGGGGCCATACGGCGTGCCACCGGTGGTGGTGTGGACAACGCCCGGTTCGGTGAACGGCAGGCCCATGATCAGCATGCCGTGGTGCAGCAGCGGCAGCATCATCGACAGCAGGGTGGATTCCTGGCCGCCGTGCAGGCTGCTGCTGCTGGTGAACAGGCAGGCCGGCTTGCCGACCAGGGTGCCCTGCATCCATTCCGGTGCGGTACCATCCAGAAAGTACTTCATCGCCGCCGCCATATTGCCGAAGCGGGTGGGGCTGCCCAGCGCCAGGCCGATGCACTCGGCCAGGTCCTGCTTTTCCACGTACGGGGCGCCGCTGTCCGGTACTGCCGGGGCGGTGGCCTCGCATACGGTGGATACCTTGGGCACGGTACGCAGGCGGGCGCGGCAACCGGGCACGCTGTCGATGCCGCGGGCGATCAGCCGCGCCAGTTCACGGGTGGCGCCGTGCTGGCTGTAATAAAGCACCAGAATATCCTGCATGGACTGTCCTATCGGTTAACATTGGCGACCCGCATTTTAACGGCTTGCCATTACCGTGTCCTTTCCCGTTCCCGCCGTGCTCGGCTTTGCCGACTTCATCCGTCGCCGCCTGGCGCAGCAGCGTGTGCTGCAGGTGGCGGGCAGCCTGACTTTCACCACCCTGCTGGCGCTGGTGCCGCTGCTGACCATCGCGCTGACGGTGATGTCGGCGTTTCCGGTGTTTTCCGACTACAGCACCCGTTTCAAGGTGATGCTGTTGTCGACGCTGGTGCCGGAGTTCGCCGGCAAGGTGATTACCGTCTACATGCGCCAGTTTGCCGACAATGCCGAAAAACTTACCGCCGCCGGCATCGTGATGCTGGGGGTGACCTCGCTGATGCTGATGTCGACGGTGGAACGCACCTTCAACAGCATCTGGGGCGTGCGCCGCGCGCGGCCGTGGCTGCAGCAGAGCATGGTGTACTGGACGGTGCTGACGCTGGGGCCGCTGGTGCTGGGCGGCGGCCTGCTGGGCTGGCGGCTGCTGTTCAAGACCACCCATATCGAGCGCATCTCGCCGCTGCTGGATGAAAGCCTGCAGGCGCTGGGCAGCATCGGGCTGACCATGCTGGTGCTGGCCTTGCTGTTCCGCATTTTGCCCAACCGCTATGTGCCGCTGAAGCACGCCATGCTGGGCGGGCTGGTGACTGCCATCCTGCTGGAAGCCACCAAGCTGGTGTTCGGCTTCTACATCGGCGAGATTGCCAACTACCAGCTGGTGTACGGCGCCTTTGCCAGCCTGCCGATTCTGCTGCTGTGGCTGTTCTGCCTGTGGCTGGTGGTGCTGATGGGGGCGGTACTCACCGCCTCGTTCTCGTACTGGGAAGGCGCGGCGTGGAAGCGGCGCAATGAACCGCGGCGGCGTTTTCTGGATGCGGTGGAAGCGCTGGTGATGCTGGACCATGCCCAGGACGACGGCCTGGCACTGCGGCCGGAAGACCTGCGCCGCGAGGTGAAGGTCGGCTACGACGAGCTGGGCAGCGTGCTGGACAAGCTGGCGCAGGCCGGCTACGTGCAGCGTGGCGCCGGCGACAGCTGGGTGTTGCTCAAGCGCGCCGAGCACATCCTGCTGGCCGATGTGTTCCGCCTGTTTGTCTACCGGCCGGAGTGCGGCGATGGCGACGACGACATCGCCGCCGGGGTGGAGAAGCTGTTGCAGCCCACCATGGGCGATCTGGCTCAGTACAGCGTGGCGGAGTTCGCCCGTCGCGTCGGGCGGAAATAGTCGCTATTGCCGTAGAAGGCGGCATCCTGCGGCTGCCACCAGCCGGGGATGCCCAGCAGCGGCAGCGGCAGCAGCGCGCGCGGCCGCGCCAACCAGCCATCGTCCGCCAGCAGTGCGGCCAAGCTGGCATCCAGCGTCTGCTGGCGCTGCCAGTAGTCCAGCGCAAAGAAATCCTCGGCTACCGGCAGCAGCAGCGCCTTGCCGCACCAGCCGATATGCATCGCCAGTCCCTGCTCGAACAACGCGTGGCCCAGCACGTGGCTGTCGATGCGCCTTCCCCAGGCGGCGGCGTGCTGCACGAATAGCGCCTGCCAATCCATGCCTTGCAGTGCGGCGGCTAGCGCGTCGTCGCA
The DNA here is from genome assembly GCF_040148885.1 of Vogesella oryzagri. Lineage (NCBI taxonomy): Bacteria > Pseudomonadati > Pseudomonadota > Betaproteobacteria > Neisseriales > Chromobacteriaceae > Vogesella > Vogesella oryzagri. The sequence goes on along the minus strand of NZ_JBEFLD010000002.1, from coordinate 144,036 downwards.
GACCGGCACGATCACCCCGCATTCATCCAGCAGCGTGGCCGCATCGCGGAACGGGCCGCGGCCAACCTCGCCGCGCTCGATGGCGCGCACGTGGCGGGCATTGAGCGCCAGTTTACTCTGCGGCCACGACAGCCACGCCAGCGCGCCAAACCAGTCGTGCCAGTTGTGCGTGCGGGTGGGAATCTCGCCGCTGCTGCCGATGTGCATCTCGTAGTACTGCGCCGGCTCCAGGTCGCAGGCAAAGCGCAGCGCGGCCGGCAAAGGTTGGCCGCAGCCACGGGCATGATCCAGCAAGGCGTCGTATTCGGCCTGCGCGGGCCAGTCGGCGAACTGCGCGGCATCGCGCCACGGCGCCAGGCTGCGATACAGCGGGTGCTGCGGCCAGGCGGCAAATGCCGTCGGCAGGCAGCCTTGGGCGGCCATGCGCATTACTGCGCCTGGCTGCTGGCGGCGTTGGCTTGTTGCGCGGCGGCTTGCGGCTTAAGCAGGAAATGGTTCACCGCGCTGGCCAGCACGATGCCGAGAATGGCGAGAATGGACAGACGTTGCAGCAGGTTCATGGTGGTTCACGGTTAGGGGCCGCCGGCAGCGGGTGCGGGCAGCGGGGTTGCGGACAACAGCATGCGAAGCGCCGCATTCTAGCAATGTTCGCCGCGCATGGCTGCACGTTGGCCGCTGTTGGCCGTCAGATCATGCTATCCGGCTGCACCCAGGCATCGAATTGCTCGCCGTTGACTTCGCCCAGCGCCAGCGCCGCGTCGCGCAAGCTCAGCCCGTGCTGGTGCGCATGCTTGGCGATGGCCGCCGCGCGGTCGTAGCCGATATGCGGGCTGAGCGCGGTGACCAGCATCAGCGAATTGCCCAGCAGCTCGTCGATGCGCGCGCGGTTGGCGGTGATGCCGCGCGCACAGTGGACGTCGAAGCTGGCCATGCCGTCCGCCAGCAGGCGCACGCTTTGCAGGAAGTTGTGGATGATCAGCGGCTTGAACACGTTCAGCTCGAAATTGCCGGCACTGCCGCCGATGGCCAGCGCCACATCGTTGCCCAGCACCTGGCAGCACAGCATGGTCAGCGCCTCGCACTGGGTGGGGTTGACCTTGCCGGGCATGATGGAGCTGCCGGGCTCGTTTTCCGGCAGCTGCAACTCGCCCAGCCCGCAGCGCGGGCCGGATGCCAGCCAGCGCACATCGTTGGCAATCTTCATCAGCGCCACTGCCAGTGTTTTCAGCGCGCCATGCGCGCCGACCAGCGCGTCGTGCGCGGCCAGCGCGGCAAACAGGTTGTCGGCCACCCGGAATGGCAGACCGCTTTCTGCGGCCAACTGTGCCGCCACCTGCTGGCCGAACTGCGGGTGGGTGTTCAGCCCGGTGCCCACAGCGGTGCCACCGACCGCCAGCTGGCACAGCGCCGGCAGGGTGGCGCGGATGGCGCCATCGGCATGCGTCAGCTGCGCCACCCAGCCGGAGATCTCCTGCCCCAGCGTTAGCGGCGTGGCGTCCTGCAGGTGGGTGCGGCCGATCTTTACCACGCTGGCGAACGCCGCCGCCTTGGCGGCCAGGGTGGCATGCAGGCGCTGCAAGGCCGGCAGCAGCTGGCTGCTGATGGCACTGGCGGCCGCCACATGCATGGCGGTGGGAAAGGTGTCGTTGGATGACTGCCCGAGGTTGACGTGATCGTTGGGGTGCACCAGCCGGCCGCTACCACGCTGGCCGCCCAGCAGCTCCGACGCCAGATTGGCCAGCACCTCGTTCATGTTCATATTGGTCTGGGTGCCGGAGCCGGTCTGCCACACCGACAGCGGGAAGGCGTCGGCGTGCTGGCCGGCCAGCACCTGCTCGGCCGCCTGTACGATGGCGCTGGCCAGCGCCTCATCCAGCAGCTCCAGCCGGGCATTCACCACCGCCGCGCTGCGCTTGATGCGGGCCAGCGCCAGGATTAGCTCTGGCGGCATGCGTTCGCTGGAAATGGCGAAATGCTGCAGCGAACGCTGGGTCTGCGCGCCCCACAGTGCCGTGGCGGGCACGGCGATGTCGCCAAAGGAGTCGCGTTCCTGCCGGTAACGGGGTTTCATGCTGCAGCCTCCTGCGGACGGATACTCCAGTGTAGTTGGCCGCAGCAGACAACAAAAAACCCGCGCGGCCAGCAGGCGGGCGGGCCCAGCAGTAATCGAATTGTGCCAGGAAAGCTATGCTAGATAAGGAAGTTGCTGTTTTGGGTTTTGAATGTACCCCCAAATGTACCCCCAGGTGCTTGGGGGCCGGCTTCCTGATCGCCACTAGCACATGCAGTTGCCCTTGTAAGTTCGCCCAATAGTATCACAAAGCCATCAGCAACCTATTGTGGCAAGAGTAGGTTCTACAGCTGCATATAGTGCAGCACATGGTGCCTTCTGATCCCTTCTCGATTCAAATCGATGAGCCGGCAATACCTTACTGACCCATCCACTTGGTCTTTTCACCATGCCATGCGTTTGTGGTGGTGGTGGGCGATGGGCATGTGGGATTGCCCTGGGCACTATCATGTTGCCATCCACTTGCGGATGGCGTAGATGTTAACATTCGTGTATGCAGCCAACTCGGGCAAGGGGGGGCGGTGGCTTGCTGGATCTTCTTGTGGCTGGCAAATTATATGTTTTAAATTGACGATAAGGAAAGCATTAATGAAAGAGCTACTTTTTAAAAAAAAGGAAGAACTTATTTTTGATGTAAAATTGCAATTTTCTGAAATGGCAAAATCATTGGATGTGATAAGAGGAAATGGAGGTAAAAACACTGCTGACATAGATGTGAAAATTGATCAGGCTTGGAAGGCTTTTTATCAACAGGTAGAGGATTTTCTTTCGACTTCTTATTTTGTTGATGAGGATGATGTCGTAATGGAAGAGGTAAGTGATTCCGCTGATAATGAGGTATATATTCCATCGATTATAGGGCAAGATGCATATGATTTTCTTTTTAGTGCATTGCGCTGCTGCTTGCAGATAGGAAAAATCAACAGCGCTCTATTCAAAGAGGAGGTTGTTCTATCTGATTGGATTGACAAGTTAGCTGCTGGTTATAGACAACTTGGGAAAGCTTCTGCGTACGGTGATGCCTTTTACTTCAAGGCACAAGACACTTTCCGTGCAAGCAAGGGGGGAGCTGTTAAGAATGAAAAATCGAATGAAGATCGAGAAATTCTTGCGATAGAGGTAAGGCGCCACATTCTTGTGGTAAAAAGCAGTAAAGGCAGAATGAGTCAAAGTAGCTTTGTCAATCTAATATTTGCAGATATGCGCATATTTGTTGATAAAAATGGTTTGAAGTGCAGTGACAGCACGCTTGAGAAACGGTTGAAATATATTATCAAAGAAGACGATGAGGCAAAAGACTTATTTAATAAATATATTGCCAAGCAATAAAAAAGGAGGCCATGGCCTCCCTTTTATTTCATCCTCCCCGTTACAAACGATCGTGCCCCCTTCTCTGTGGTCAAGCGGATGAAATCATCTGGCTTGGTAAGGTAGCCCGCCGCTCGCAAGAGATGCGTACGCTTCTCTTTTTCTTCGCGATGCACCATGCCGATTCCACTGTATGTCGACCCCTCCCATCGTTGGTTGCAATTGTAATAGACGCCCTTCCCATCAGTGATTTCTTTCCAGTGCTCACCAATGGTCTTGGCAATGGAGATTCCTTGGCAATGATGCCTGCCATCAAGGGCAATTAGAATGTGGCCATGGTATCCTTTGTTATGGCCATGCTCTATTTTGTACATGTACCCTATCCGGTTTTTGAAAAGGCCATGTATGGCATCTTGCTTTAGTAAAACTTGTATCTGTTGCTTGATGCCCTCGAATGTAGCAAAATTTCTGTCTAATAATGTCGTGTCCTTATGGTAAGACAGGTAACCTACGTCTAAGCGTATCCATAGAATCCGAGCATGCTTTTTGAAAGCTTTGGCAATGTAATCGGTAACTCGTTTTTTATTTTTCCTAGAGGATCTGGTCCATGATCCCAATTCTGTTCTAACAGCTTCCGATTTTGCTTCAGATTTCAACCAGAAAATCCAGTCATTAAGATTGCTGCATATCTTATCGGCTACATCTTTGCTAGGCAGGGCACGAGTAATATCTTTAAGTGAGTATGGTAGCTCACATGAGCTAGCACGAACCATCTTGATGAATAGCCTTGTGTATGGATGGAGCTTTTTTTCTTCTCCTAGATGCATCAGATCAGGAGAGTTTGCAATGGCTATTGCAATGCTTTCAACTGTACGTGTTGATTTTATTCTGTAGAGGTTGCTCCCAGTTATTCGTTCGTAAGAAAAGATGGTCTTTTTTACTTGCATAATATTTTGTACGGCTGTCATCAAGATTTTTGCAAGTTCATGATGATCTTCGTAGGTATGAAGAGAGATATTTCGACCATTATCATCGTGAAGTAAAATGGAATTGGAGTTGAGGCTGTTGTATAGATACTCTTCGGATTTTTGTTTCCTTAAATAGCTTACATCCCAATTTTTCATGAGCAAGCTTGGCTTCTTTCTTGTGGATGTGAATCTGTTTTTAGTTAATGGCATGGAGTTGTGTTTTCTGCTTGTGTTTGTTTAAAGTCTATGTAAGATCAAATGTTAAAATCGAGATTGTATTTGATCCCCCGCTACATAATCTTGCTGCTGGTGTTTTTCTCCTTTCTGTTTGGGAATTTCTTCCTTTTTTCAAATTTTACCTGTGCTTGAATTGGTTCCTTTATTTAACGGTGCGGGTCAAGATCCAGCTTTCTACATCTGCAAGAATCCAGGCAATCGAACGGATTCCTATCTTCTTCGGCAGCGGAAAGTCAGGGATGTGGCTGGGGTGCTTGGGGTTCATCCAGTTGTAGATGCACGACTTGCGACGGCCGGTCAGCAGCTCAACTTCTTTGAGCCCAACCAGGCGGAGAGAGGACTGCGGTGCCATGTAAATTTCCCTGTCAGTGAGTTGATGGGGGCGAATCTACAGGTGATTTTTTGGCGGTGGAATTCGAGTGCTTGGTGTACTTTTTTTACCTACAAGCATTCGGTTTGACTTTTCGTAATTTTTCTGAGTGTCTTGTGGCTGCGGTGGCCAGGGGGTCGTGGCAGGTGATCTGCTTTGGATGCGGTAAGGCGGCTAAGTCTTTTTGCTGGCCGGTCCAATCGCATGGGAGAGAGTGGTTACTGCAAGCAGGGATGCCACCATAATTGATGGGGATGCTGGAAGGTGTTCTGTGCAGGGAAAGCTGTCTGCGAGATGGGGCAACGTATGGCGGATGTTGGTGCTGTCGGGTGGTGTGTGCAGGTGCCATTTAGCCAACGAAATCGAGGTAAAACCGTGCCACTGCATGGCGATCAATCTACGCTTTTTTCTTGGTGGGGTTGGGTGCTAGGACAGCTCCACAGTCTCTGCATTTTGCTGGCCAAGATAGGGTTACGAATTAGGGCCGGGTCAGCGCAAAGCCAATACTGGCTTGGGTTTGCACGGTAGGGTGGTTCTGACAACGGCCCCGCTCCATTAGCGCTTGGCGTGGCTACATTTGATGGTGACGAGGAGTAAATTTTTTCTAGCGCGGTGAGCATCCGGTAGCGGTGGTGAGGCAGATACGATAGTGCGCTGCGTATAGCGCATGTGAGCAGGGGGAATGCCTGCATGTGCAACCGAGTGGTCAAGCCTTGGGTGAATGTCATGCAGAGGGGGGGGGAGAGGCTGTGGTACTTGTGCTCTTCCTACAGGAGGCATGAGTACATGCGGCATCGTGACCTCATCAGCATGTTCTTTTTCCATACTAGCTATCTGTGCAAGGCGTCGACGAAGCAATACGGTAGTGGACAGCATGGCTTTAGTAGTCGTCGCCGATAGCCCTTGAGCTGGTGGCAACGACTACGGGCATTGGAACCTCGTTAGAGTCGGCTACTGCTCCCAGCGCGAGGGATAGATAGCGCCACTTGGTATGAACATCTTCTCCTTGATTGCGCGGACTGCCGCGTTTTCGCTGCTGACGCCCTTGACTACTAGCTCCTTGGCGTAATCGGAGGCTTCAGTGAAAGCATTGGTCGGACGAGTTTCGCCCGGATACATGGGGCTACCGTCGTCTCTATCGGCGCGAGCGCAGGCTTCGAGGCAAAGTTGCGCGATATAGCCACGGCGCTTACGGGAGAGCTCAACAATGGAGGCGGACTGCTGCGTCTCAATGGGGGTGCGGCTCATCTTTTCCAGCCAGTCTGCCTGTCCCGCGATGGCAGAGAGCAGATGCTGGTCGGTCATCGGCTTGGGATCGTCAAAAGACTGGCGACCGCTGCCGATGGCTTTCAAGATGAAAATGATGATTGCGACGATGATGATTCCGCCTAGCAGTTCCATGGTTGCAGCCCCTTGACCTTCAAGTTTTTCGGAGTAACCATAATGCCACTGTATTGACTGACTCGGAATATCGAAGGAGCTAATGTGAAATATGGCTTCGCAAACAGCCAGAATCGAGTAAGTTCGGAATTTGGCGTAAAAGTGCCAATGACAGCTGCCCTGCTGAGTGGACGCATCGACTGAGTTGTATGTGCAGCCTGTCCGACAGGCTTTCATGCCAAGCAGTCACTGAATGGCTGCTCCGACTAACTGTGAGAGAGCCACCACAGCTCAGTAGCAGGCAATCCTGCTGAGGTAGGTTGTTTGCTTTGACCGGGGTTTTTGCTGTATTGCATTGAGGATGCTAGATTTTCACAGCCATATATCACCACCATGACGCACGCCGAAGTCTGCAACGACACTCGGCAATCTCGATCTGCCCCGGCACTGTCTGGGGCATTTTTCATGGAGCTGGTGATATGTCACATCTGGTAGAAACCATGGCCTTTGTCGGTGCCACGCCCTGGCATGGGTTGGGCAATCAACTGACGGAGCAACAACCGCTGGACGTGTGGCAACACGAGGCCGGCATGAACTGGACCATCGAGCAGAGCGATGTGCTGTTCAATGTGTCCAGCGATGGCATGCACATCCGGCTGCACAGCGACGCCAAGGTGCTGTACCGCTCCGATACGCTGGCACCACTGTCAGTGGTATCACCGCGTTACAAGGTGGTACAGCCGCACGAAGTACTGCACTTCTATAACGACCTAGTGCATGCCGGCGGCTTCGAGCTGGAAACCGCAGGGGTGTTGAAAGGTGGGCGCAAGTTGTGGGCGCTGGCGCGTACCGGACAGGAAACGCTGCTCAAGGGCGGCGACCGGGTCAAAGCCTACTTGTTATTGGCCACCAGCTGCGACGGCACGCTGTGTACCACGGCGCAATTCACCTCCATCCGCGTGGTGTGCAACAACACGCTGCAGATGGCGGTAGGGGAAAGCCGTGGTGCGGTGAAAGTGCCGCACTCGACGGTGTTCGATCCGCAGGCGGTGAAGGAGTCGCTGGGCATTGGCCTGTCGTCGTGGGATCGCTTCATCGGTGATATCAAGTCGCTCAGCCGTCGGCCGGTGTCGCCAGAGGAGGCCCGCCGCTATTTTGCCGAAGTGTTGGATGAACCAATGCAGGAAGAGGACGACGACACGGTCACCTCCCGCGCGATGCAGCAACTGTCTGTGTTGTATGCCGGTGGTGGTATGGGGTCGCTGCTATCTAGTAGCCGCAATACCGCCTGGGGGCTGGTGAATGCCGTTACCGAGTATGTCGACCATCGGCGTCGTGCCCGTAGCCAGGACTACCGTCTGGATTCCGCCTGGTTTGGTCAGGGGGCGCAGCTGAAAGACAAGGCGCTGCAGCAGGCCATGCTGTTACTGGCGTGAGGCGCAGTCAGCTTCTGCTATCTGATTTTACTTTCCCACTATGCAAGGCCCGGCCGGGGTTACCCCGGGCGGGCCTTATGCCGTTCTGGAGGTGTGAGATGCGAGAACGTTACGGCCAGGCCCTGCGCTTGGCATCCACTTTGGAACTGTCCCGTCAGCAGTGGCTGGCGATTCGCGGCCTGGGCATTGGTTCCTCCGATGCGGCATCCGCTGTTGGGCTGTCACCGTACAAAAGCGCGCTGACGCTGTGGTTGGAGAAGACCGGCCGCCGCGAGCCGGAAGACCTGTCTGGCAAACAGGCGGTGCTATGGGGCACGGTACTGGAACCGGTGTTGGCCAATGTCTACGCAGAACAGACCGGACGGCGGGTGCGCCGGGTCTCTTTGCCAAGAAACCGGTACTTCAATCGCCAGTACTTCGAGCCGTTGGGCATGACCAGTAGGATCAGCCCCAAGCTGTCTGCCAGCTTGGCTGGCTTGCCATCATCGCGTGGCTTGGCATTTCTGGCGGCAGAGTCAGTAAGCGGCATGGTTTATCCCTTGTAGTCTGGGGGTATAAAAAATGACTGGTTTTGCTGGTGCCCCCAAATGTACCCCCAATCTGCCCTGGCTTTCAATGGAAGTAGTTGGCCTGCTTTGGACGAAAAAAACCCGCATAGCCTTACGCTGTGCGGGTCTTGTGGATCTTGTTGGACAAACTTGGAAGGGTTTTTGGCGTCCCCAGCAGGAATCGAACCTGCAACTAGCCCTTAGGAGGGGCTTGTTATATCCATTTAACTATGGAGACGTGGCAATCAAGGCAGATGCCTTGTGTTGCGCCAATTTCCAGTGTTGGCGCGGCTTCCATCTGGTTCGCAGCTGCTTGCGTTTGTGTGAAGTAACGCGAAGTGATGCGAAGTTTTGGCGGCTTGGTGCTACGATAGTGCTACCAATAACAGGGAAGTGCTACGCGCTGTAACACCGATGGCCTCGATTATACAGATCAAAGGAAAGTGGCGAGCAACCGTCCGCATCAAACGTGGTGGTGAGCTTGTATTTCATAAGACTATGACGCATGACACCAAGCGTCTGGCGGAGCAGTGGGCGCTCGATGTCGAGGCTAAGGCGAGGACTGAAGCAGGGCTTGCCGAGTTGCTTTCGCGGGAGGGCGCGCGCGGGGTGTCGGTTCGTGATTTGATCGAGCGTTACATGCAGTACGTTGGCAAACTCAAGCCACTGGGGGCAACTAAGTCCACAGTGCTGAAGACGTTGGCGGCGTCAGAGCTGGGAGATAAGCCAGTAACAGCTGTAACGGCGGGCGTGCTGCTGGATTATTGCAATGGGCGGCGTGAGAGGCATGGAAATGGTGCGGCAACCATCTCGCAATATTTCACCTACTTGCGGCAGGTGTTCGACCTGGCAAAGCCGGTTTGGGGCGTAGGTGTTACGACTGCACCGTTCGATGAGGCGCGGCCGGTCTTGCGCAAGCTTGGGCTCATTGGTCAGGGGGCGGAGCGTGACAGGCGTCTTGAGGGTGATGAGTACAATCGGTTGCTGGGCTGGTTTGAGAACTACGACGTAACCCGGGCGCGTGGGCTGCGTATGGCGCCGGTGTTCCGCTACGCTGTGGCGATGGCGGCGAGACGTGGAGAGGTTGTCAGTATCCTGCGGGAGGATGTGGACCGGCAGGCGCGAACAGTCGTAGTGCGCAATCGTAAGGATCCTCGCAACAAAATCGGCAATGACCAGGTGCTGCCGCTACTGGGTGAGGCGTGGGATATCGTAGAGGCGCAGCTGGCCTGCCATGACGACGTGCGCGTGTTTCCTTATACCGAGATCAGTATCAGTGCCTGTTTTAAGCGTGCATGCGAGGTGCTTGGCATTGAGGACCTGCACTTTCATGACCTGAGGCACGAGGGAGCGTCCAGGTTGTTCGAGGCGGGGTACAGCATTGAGCAGGTGGCATTGGTTACAGGCCACAAGACGTGGAGCATGCTGCGTCGCTATACGCAGTTGCGGCCAGCATCGTTGCATGGATTGCCGGCTGCGGCCAATCTTGGTGGGCAGCCGGTTGTGCCAAAGGAGGATAAGAAAGTGTCGGGAATTAAGCGCAGGGTATGGATCGTGAAGACACCTGATGGCTACCTGTGCCCTCTGGATGGTGATGTTGGCTTTGCCGAGGCAGAGGAGGATGCGGGTCACTTCTTGAGCCCAGAAGAGGCGGAGGGAACGGCTGAGTTGATTGGGGGGTGGTACGAAGTGATTCGGGTGCTTGTGCCGGCGGATTCGTTGAACCGCCAGTAGGATTCCCTTGTCTGAGTTGTAGGGAAAGTGGTGTGTCATTTGTGCCTTTGTCATTTTTGTGCATTGATGTAAGGCCTTGACCTATTGCACTGCAATACATAATAATCACCTCATTCATCCCGCAGTTGTTTTTGCGGCCCCGTTGGCCTGTGCCAACGGTCAAGAATCTTCCCGCGTTAGCGGCCCCATTGGCCTGTGCTGATGGAAATCTTCCCGGAATTTACTTCCGGCCTCAGTTCCCTGTGGAATTGGGTAATCATCCTGTCGAAAGACAGCCCCGGCAGCCTGTGCTGCCGGTTTTATTTTGTGCGCTTGCTATGACAGAAGAGAAAAAGAAGTCTCGTGTCGCATGCTTTGTCGATGGATTCAACCTTTATCATGCCATCGATGAGCTGAGGGACGCGCGCAACAAACCCCTGAATCATCTGAAGTGGGTAAACTTGTGGGCACTGACCGAGAGGTTGATTCAGCAATCGAATGAAGAGGTGGTGGCTGTCTACTACTTCTCCGCTCGTGCAACCTGGTTGCCTGACTCAGTTGCCAGGCATGATCTCTATTTGCAAGCGCTTGGGTCGGTGGGCGTTAATCTGTGCATGGGCAACTTCAAGAAGAAGAAGCGATCCTGCAAGAATTGTGGCGCTACGTGGGATGGTCACGAGGAAAAAGAGAGCGACGTCAGTTTGGCACTCGCTCTGCTGAATGAGTCATGGAAAGATAGTTTCGATAAAGCTATTGTGATGACCGCAGACACGGATATTGTCCCTGTGATCAAGATGGTGAAAAGCCAATTCCCCGGCAAGACAATAGTCTCTGCTATACCTGAGAGGCGCTTCGGTAACGCTCTGGAGCTTCGCCAGAACTGTGATTCGGCTCAGCGTATCAAGCAGCAGCACATCGAAACCTCGTTGTTTCCCGAAAAAATTTCGATTGGAGGGGGCACCGAAGTTGTGCGTCCAGTAAAGTACGCTCCGCCGGTAGCGCCGGCCAAATAGAAAAGCCCCGCAATCGCGGGGCTTTTCTATTGGCAGCGCGTTGTGCCAGTGCTGCTTGCGGCCAGTCGCATGCTTCCCGTTCTGATTTGATGCGTTCGTCCAATACGCTCATGGCCGATAGTGTGCCTGATATCGCAACTGGGATGCTTTTTGCATCGTTTGGTAGTCGCGTTTTACAGGCAAGAAAAAACGCCCTGGTGGGGGCGCTTAGTTTGCTTCGCTAGCGATAGTCTTGGCGAGCTCAGGTGCTCTCTGGTGGACGATCTCACCGAGATTCTTCTTGGCGTTGGAGATCATGTTGTCCGGTGTTAGAGAGTAGATCCACAAGATCGTTGATACGACGACAACGATCGCAGCCTGAAACAGTCCGGCCAAGCCGTTTTCGAAGGTGTTGCGCCAGAAGCCTTTGTCGATTTTCTGGATTACCAAGTCATTTTTCAGAGCGAACTTGTATTTGATCAGCTCTGTTTCCATTTCTTGGTCAATGTAGCGATTGACTAGGGCGAGGGCGTCGGCACGATAGCGCCTTAGCTTGCCTGGGACGCTGTGATGGAAGTTTACGAAGACCTCATCATCCGTAGGCTCTCGGCCATGGGCTTTCTCATAGCTCTGCATCCAGGCAAGCTTTTCACCCTTATAAATTGAATAGGCGATGCGACCAATCGTGTCGTCATCGCCTTCAACCAGATCCGTGTAGGTTTGGTGTCGTGCCATAGCAGCATCGTAGGCTAGGCTTTGGCCTCTTCAGCAAGGCGTTCGCGAACGCGCTTGAAGCCAGCGTTGATCTCTGCCGCGGTGTAGCGGTGAGCGCGGATATCGTCAAGAATTTGCTGTGGGAGCTCGTCATGGCGCGACTTGCTGCGTTCCAGCAATTCAGTCAGCTTTTTGATGAGTTCGGACATGGTGCTTCCTGGATAAGATTAAAGCCCCGGAAAGCACGTGGCTGCGGGGCGGTTACTGAGAGCTGTCTGCGCTGGTTTTTCACACCGACACGGCAGCTGACACACGAATTGTGAGTGTTAAGAGCACTAAATTCAATGCGTTTGTAGTAGTGGAAATTGCACCGTCATTGGCAGGTTTCTTGCTCAAAAATGAGTCAATCTTGTGTGATGTAGCCAGCAAGCAGCATGTGGTGTTACGTAATATTTGCTGACTGTGGATTACTTGTTGATAAGCTGTTGGTAAGAATTTTTTCGTGTTGCGCATTTGCTGCGTTTTTCGCTTATTTTCCTATGCCTTCGCCTTGCTTCGCTGTGACCGTTCGTTCGCAGTGCGCAAAATTTACGCTAATTTTGAGTGCGTTTCCCCGCCCAAGTTTCGGCACGGTTTTTGTGCGTTAGTTAGCCTTCGGCTTTACGGCAGAGCAGTCCGGCGAGCAGATGGCGGCATGGCGGGCGGCCATGGGGCTGACGCAGGACGGGGTGCGGGCGCTGGCCGACCAGATCAACTATCTGGATGCCAAGGGCAACAGCTCGGCCAAAAACGTGGCGGAGGTGGTGACGCGGGTCGGCTCCATCGGCAAGGTGGCGGGGCTATCCTCCAGCACCATCGCGGCGCTGTCCGCAACCATGGATGCGGTGAAGGTGCCAACCGATGTGGCGGCCACCGGTATCAAGAACTTTGTGCTGGCGCTGACGCAGGGTAGCGCTGCAACCAAGAGCCAGAAAGACACGCTCAAGGCGCTGCGGCTGGATGCGGGCAAGGTCGCAAAGTCGATGCAGATGGATTCCAAGGGCACGGTGCTGGATGTGCTCAATCGCATCAAGTCGGTGGACCCGTCCAGGCAGGCTGCGGTGTTGTCCGAGCTGTTTGGCAAGGAAAGCATCGAGGCGATCGCGCCGTTCATCTCCAACCTTGATCTACTGAAAACCAACCTGAACCTGGTGGCGGATAGCACCGGCTACGCCAATTCGATGCAGAAGGAGTATGAGCTGCGTGCCAAGACAACGGCCAACGCGCTGCAGCTGTTCTGGAACCGGGTAACGGATGTCGGCATTGCCGTTGGTAACGTGCTGCTGCCGCCGCTCAACGAGCTGATGGCCGTGGCAGGGCCGGTGATCACCGGGCTCTCGAATATGGCCGCGGCCAACCCTTGGTTGATCAAAGGGTTGCTGGGGGCGGGGGCGGCCCTGTTGGGTATGCGGCTGGCGGCCATGGCAGCGGTGGGGGCAATGAACCTGTTCAATGCCGTGGCCAGTCTCTCGCCGGTGGGTATTGCGGTGCGTGTCCTGGCGTTGGCGGCGGGTTTTCTGCTGTCCAACTGGGGGCAGGTGGCGCCGTTCTTCACGCGGCTGTGGGATGGCATCAAACGGGTGGTGTCTACCGGGGTTAGCTTCATCAAAACCTATCTTGGCTGGACGCCGCTGGGCGTGGTGCTCAACAACTGGGAGCCGATCAAGGCGTTCTTCGGGGCGCTGTGGGATGGCTTGAAAGTGGTGTTCGACGCTGGCTGGCAGTTCATCAAATGGGGCTTCGAAAACTTCACCCCGTTGGGGCTGATCATCAAGAACTGGGAACCCATCGTGGCCTTCTTCAAGGGCATGTGGGAGCGGGTCAAGCCCTACATCGAGCCGATGATCAGCGCGGCGAAGTGGGCGGGCAATGCGGTGTCCGGTGTGGTTGGCCAGAGCCTGAATGCCGGCACCAGCATCATCAAGGGAGCAACCCAGCAGGCCAAGGCCGAGCTGACGGTGAATATCGGCAACGCCCCTCCCGGCACCCGTGTCGAGCAGCCGGCCACTACCAATGCCAAGCTGACGGTGAACCAGAACACCGGGCGCCGCGCCTTGGCATCACCAACCAGCTAATAACCCAACCCGCTTCGGCGGGTTTTTTTACGACCGGAGGGTGCCATGAGTTGGAAAGATCAACTGCGTGACGCCTCGTTCAAGGGCGTGCCGATCAAGTGGATCTCGCTGGAAGGCGAAAACGGTCGCCGCGTGGCCGGGCATGAATTCCCGCAGCGCGACAAGCCTTGGGTGGAAGACATGGGCCGCGCCACGCGGCCTTATCACTTCATGGCGGTGTGCTGTGGCGACGACTGGCTGCAGCAGCTCAACACGCTGCTGACCGTGCTGGAGGAGCCTGGCGCCGGTGAGCTGGTGCACCCGCTGTTCGGGCGGGTCAAGGTGTATGCCAAGCCGGCGCGCTGGTCGCTGAACCTGGACGACGGCGGGCGGGTGGATATCCCGCTGGAGTTCATCGAGAACGGCGATCTGCTATTCCCGGTGCCGCTCGCCAGCACGGCAGCGCCGCTGCAAAGCGCCAGTGACGACATGCTGTCTTCGGCGCAAACCATGGCCGAGCAGGCGCTGGCGGCGCTGGACCTGTCGCGCGCGGTGGTTGCCGATGTGGTGTCGGCGATGATGTCGGCAATCAAGGGCGTGAGCAATGCGGTGGGGGCGGTGCTGGATTACTTCGACAGCTGGCAGTCGCTGGTCAATACCGTGCTCACGCTGCCGGAAACAGCGGTTGGCAAGGTGCTCAGCATTCTGGAATCAGTGGATCGGGCGTTTGACCGCTACGGCGACCTGACGCGCTGGGGAATCAACCAAAGCCGTGCCATGCGCGTGCTGCGGGCGCGCAGCAAGGCACTGAGCAAGCGCAGCAACGGCACGGTGTCCACCAAGGTGGCCGGCGTGCTGGTAGGGCTGATGGCTGCCGGTGTGGCGGCCAATACCCTGCAGGCGGTTGCCACGCTGCCGACCAGCCGCCCGGCTGATAGCGGCAACCTGCCGGTGGCGGCCGATGTGGCCAGCCTGCGGCAGGACTTGTCTGGCTCGCTGTGGGCGATGGCAGACGGTGCCGAGTATGAGCAGGCGGCGTATCTGCTGGTGGTGCAGCGTGCAGCAGTGGCGCACCTCAACCAGGTGGAGGCCATTGGGCTGCAGATGCAGACCATCACGCCGCCTGCTGTCATGCCGGCGCTGGTGCTGGCCTATCGGGCGCAGGGTGATGCCGCATTGGCGGATGAGCTGCTGAGTCGTAACAACATTGTGCACCCGCTGTTCGTGCCGGTGCGGGCATTACAGGTGACCTATGACTGACGCCACAGCTGCTGCGCTTGACCCGGCAAGCCGGGTCAGCCTGACGGTGGGGGGTAATGCTTGGGAAGGCTGGACCAGCGTAGACATCACCGCCAGCCTGGACGAGCAGTGCCGGTCTTTCCAGATCGGCATTACGCGGCTGGGGCCGGGTGGCATCGATCAGGTGCCTATCCAGCATGGTGACCGCTGTCAGGTGCGCATCGGGCAGGATCTGGTGTTGACCGGCTATGTGTTTGCCACGCCCAAGGCGCATGACCCGCAGAGTACGGCTTTCGGCATTGCCGGCCGCAGCCTGACTGCCGACCTGGTGGACTGTGCCGCCATCAACAAGCCGCCGCAGTTCAAGCAGCGTTCCATGCGGGCGATTGCCACCGCGCTGGCGGCGCCCTACGGCATCACCGTGCTGAGCCAGGTGGGCGACGGCGAGGTGGTGGCCGATCACACCATCCAGCCGGGCGAAACGGTGTTCGAGAGCATCGACCGGCTGTTGAAGATTGGCCGCCTGCTTTCCACCGACGATGCCGAGGGGCGGCTGGTGCTGGCCGCGCCGGGTAGCTCCGGGCGCGCAACCGACCCGATCGAGGTTGGCCGCAATACCAAGGCCGGAGACTGCGGCTTTGATTTCAGCGACTGCTTTAGCGAATACCGCGTCATCGGCCAGCACGCCACCGGCAACCACCGCAACGGCGCTGCGGCCAACGAGGTCGCCGGCACGGCCACGGACGGTCGCATTGCCCGCAAGCGGGTGAAGGTCATCACCGAGAGCGGCAACCTCACGCCAGCCATGGCCACGTCCCGCGCGCAGTGGGAGCGCGATAACCGCATCGGCAAAGCGCTGACCACCAACTATGAGGTGGCCGGCTGGCGTCAGAGCGATGGCCGGCTGTGGCAGGTCAACCAGATCGTGCGCGTGATCGACCCGATTCTCGGCTTTGATCGCGACATGCTGGTCGTGTCCTGCAACTACCGGCTGGACGATGGTGGCTCGGTGGTGCGCATGGTAGTGGCACCGCCGGAGGGCTATCAGCCAGAGCCGCCGGCCCCGGAAAAGCGCAAGAAAAACCGCAAGAAAAAAGGCGACAAGTTTGAGTACCTGTTGCCGTCTGACTGGGAGCCCAATACATGAGAGAGGCCATGCAGCGCTTGTTCGGCCTCATCGGCCGCGGGCGTGTGACGCGCGCCAACCCGGCGCCAGCCATGCAGCAGGTGCAACTGATGCTGACGGTGGACGAGCTGAAAGACGGCATGGAGCACGCCGAGCCATTTGGCTTTACCGCCTGCCCGGAATCCGGGGCGGAGGCGCTGGCGCTGTTCCTGGGCGGCGACCGCAGTAACGGGGTGGTGATCAGCGTCAGCGACCGCCGCTACCGCCTGCGCGGGCTCAAGCCCGGGGAGTCGGCTGCCTACAACTCGGCCGGTCACACCATCGTGCTGTACCAGGATCGTATCGAGATCACTGCGCCGCGCATTGTGCTGAAGGCTGCGACAGAGGTGGTAGCCGATACGCCACTGCTGCGTGCCACCGGCCGCATCGAGGCGGCGCAAGACATTGTCGATAACACATCGGGCGGCGGCAGCTCGCTGGCTGCGGTGCGCGATGCACACAACGACCACGATCATCCTGAGAACAACGTGGCCGGTGGTAGCACCGGCAAGCCGAACCTGCAGGTCTGACCATGGAAATTCTCGTTCAACTGGATGGCAAGCCGCTGGCTGCCAGCCACGCCTACGCGCGGGCCTTGGCCATCAGCCTGTTTACCTGGCGCCGCGCCGAGCAGGGCGACCCGGTCGATGATGATTGGCAGGGTTGGTGGGCGGAAGGTCTGGACGCCGCATTGCCGGCCGGCATCGGCTCACGCTTGTGGCTGCTGTCGCGCCGGCGGCTGGATGCCGACGCCCAGCGGGACGCCCACGACTACACGCGCGAGGCGTTGCAGTGGTGGCTGGACAGCAAGCAGGCCAGTGCCGTGGATGTGATGGTGTCGCGGCTGGGTGACGATGGCCTGGCCATACGCGTGGTGATCACCCTGCGCAGTGGCAAAACCCTGACCGCCGATCTTTCTGACATTTGGAGTCTGACCCATGGCGTATGAAATCCCGACCCTGAGCCAGCTCACGCGCGATATCCGGGCTGACCTCGGGGCAGAAAACCCGGATGCGCTGCTGCGCTCCGATGCCGATGTGTACGGGCGTGCACTGGCGGCAGCAGTGCACGGCATGTACGGCTACCTGCAGTACCAGGCGCGGCAGCTGCTGCCTAGTACGGCGGCGGAGTCCACGCTGCTGGCCTGGCAGGGGCCGTTCTACCTGCGGGGCGACAAGCCCAACGCCGCGGTGCAAAGCAGCGGCCTTGCCCGCTTTACCGGTAACGTCGGCGCCCCTGTCGATGCGAATGCCGAGCTGCAGCGCGACGACGGCAGGCTGTTTGCCGTCGTGTCAGGTGGCATCGTTGGTGCTGGCGGCTATGTCGATCTGTCTATCAGGGCGGTGGAGGGTGGTTTCGACGGCGATACCGATGCCGGGGTGTGGCTAACGCTCACTGCTGGCGTGGCGGGTATTGATGCCGCGGCGCAGGTGCAGGCGGGCGGTCTGACGGGCGGGGCGGATGAAGAGGATATCGAAAGCTACCGCCAGCGCATTCTCAGTGTGACTGAGGCGGGCGCTCAGACTGGCCGCGACGTGGACTGGGAGAACTGGGCGCTGGAAGTCGCCGGGGTGACTCGTGCCTGGGCGGCACCCAAGCTGCTGGGGCTGGGCAGCATGGGGCTGTACTTCATGCGCGATGACGATGCCGACCCCTATCCGGCGCCGGCCGAATGCGAGGCGGTACGCTTGCACCTGGAGTCCACTGGTGCGCCGTGGGGGGAAATCTTCGCCATGGCGCCGGTGGCCAAGCCGGTGAACATCACGCTGCACATTGAGCCAGACACCCCTGCGATGCGGTCGGCCGTCACGGCGGCCCTGCGCGACAAGATTGCTGCGGAGGCATCGCCGGTAAAACGTGACAGCTCCGGTCGTACAGTGTTGCCGGTGGCGGGGGTGACCATCCTGCGCAGCCATCTGACTGAGGCGATCAGTGCCGCTGTCGGCGAAACCGACCACGTGCTTACGGTGCCGGCCGGCAACGTAGCGTGCGCGGTAGGTGAGCTGGCCGAGCTGGGGGTGATCACATGGACGTAAGCGATTACGAAGACGTGCTGTGGCGGCTGCTGCCGCCCGGTCCAGCGTGGTCGCGCGACAACGCTGACCTGGCTGCGTTCGTGAAAGTAGGCGCTCGGCGTCTTGCGGCGGTAGATGCTGCCGCTGCCCGGTTGCTAGATGAAGGCAATCCCTACAAAACCCTGGCCATGCTGCCGGACTGGGAGGCGGATTTCGGTCTGCCGGACAGTTGCAGTGCGGCCACGCCAACGCTTGCCGAGCGCCGTGCCACGCTGGTGGCGCGGCTGACCGATGCCGGTGGCGTGCGTATTCCACGCTTTGTACAGATAGCTGCTGCGCTCGGCTATCCCGGCGCCAGTGCCAAGCGCTTTGCCGCTCATACCTGTGAATTTAGCTGCGAAGCGCCGCTATACAGCGAGGACTGGCGCTTCACTTGGCAGCTGAATGTACCGGCCACCGCAAACGCGATAGACGGCACCTGTGAGTCCGGCGTGGAAGACCCGCTGAGCGCGTGGGGCAACACCCAGTTGAGCTGCATCCTGGCGCGTGAATGTCCGCAGCCTTCCACCGTTTTAATCAGTTACGGAGCATGACGATATGCAACGAGTAGGGACAAACCGCAACCCCGCGCTGGACAAGTTCGGTGCGGGCAAGCACGGCTTCACTGCCGGCAACTCGCAGACAGGCACCCCTGCCACCACGCCGGGGTACGAGCTTTTTGATTCGTGGCAGGAGGAGCTCTGCAGCGTAATCGAGGGCATGGGGATTGCGCTGGACAGTAACAAACGCGATCAGCTGTTGACCGCCATTCAGACCATGCAGCGTGGCAAGGCGACGGTTAACGTTGCGGGTGGCGCCGCTGTCACCCTGACTGCCGCGCAGTACAACCTGCCGATCCTGATTCTGACCGGTGCACTGACCGCCAACATCAACCTGGTGTTTCCAGCGATCAGCGGTGCGTGGATCGTGCGCAACCAGACCACCGGCGCCTTCACTATCACCTGCAAGACACAGGCCGGCACGGGTGTGGTGGTCAGCCAGGGTTTTAGCAATGCGCTGTTTGGCGATGGCACCAACATCTACGCTGAGCAGTCGGACTGGCTCAATATCGCGCTTACTGGCACGCCAACTGCGCCGACGGCGGCCGCAGGAACCAACACCACGCAGCTGGCGACCATGGCTGCAGTACAGCAAGCAGTTAATGGCAAGCTAACCAAGTCGGTGGCGGGGGGCGCAACCGTTACCTTGACAGCGACCGAGGCGGGCTACGCCATGCTGGAGCTGACTGGCGCGCTGACGGCCAACATTGCCGTCGTCGTGCCGGCGGCCAGTGGGCAGTGGATCGTCAAGAACGCCACCACTGGCGCCTATACCTTGACGGTCAAAACCGCCGCCGGCGCCGGTATCGCTGTAGTACAGGGTACAACGCAGGGTCTGTGGTGCGATGGCACCAACGTACTCGAAGCGGATGGGAATAAAGCCGACAAGGCAACTACTCTGGCGGGCTACGGCATTACTGACGCTTTGACGCTTGCGCTGTTTACGGGCGCGAATCAGTCGCTGGCAGCTTCCGGCTACCAGAAACTCCCGGGCGGGCTGATTTTTCAATGGGGAACTGTAGCCAGCGTCGCGACAACAGGGACTGCGGTTACGTTTCCCATAGCTTTCCCCACTAGCTGTCTAGCTGTCGTTAGCTCATGTAATGACGCGGCAGGTAATGCGGTCACTACGAATAACTATGGCTATAGCACAACCGGATTTACGGCTGATGCAGGCACGGCTGGTTATTCGCAGAAATACTTTGCTATTGGATTCTGATTACTAAGGATAAAAATGAGCAAATTCGCATCGAAATCTTCCCGCGGGTTTTACTCTCCGGATATTCATGGCGAGAAAATGCCGGCTGACGTGGTGGCGATTACTGACGAGCAGTATGACGATCTGATCACGGCACAGTCGGCTGGCAAGTTAATCGACTGGTCAGGGGATATGCCGCTTGCTGTTGATCCGCCGCCTCTTACAGTGCTGGAGCGGCGCCGTCTACGTCTGCTCGACATCAACATGGAGGCGGCCAGGTCGCTGTCCGTTCTGTCCTCGGCATATCCGGCCGGAGAGGTGCAGAGCTGGCCGCAGCAGACGCGCGAGGCTGAATTACTGGCTGCCGATCCGCAGGCCTTGGCGCCGCTGCTGACCGCCATTGCTGCCGCTCGTGGTCTGAGTGTGGCCGAGTTGGCTAGTCGCGTGCAGGCCAAAGTACAAGCCTACGCCATGGCCAGTGGTCAGATCATCGGCCGGCGTCAGGCGTTGGAGGATGCGTTGATGGCGGTGGATCTACAGGCGCCGGATGCTGCCGAGCAGCTGGAGGGCATTAAATGGGCGGCATGATGCTGTTCGGCTGGCTGTGGGGTGTGTTGACCTCGCGACTTAAATTGCTACTCATCCTGCTGGTCGGCCTTATTGCTGGCCTTTTTGCTGTTGGCTGGGGCTTGTTGGCAGTGTTGGTCGGCAGTGATCGTTCAGTTCGCATTGCAGTGGCGCTGGATCAGGCCGCCAACGCCGCCATCGGCGGCAGCGAAGACGAGACCATCAGCAGCCGCGCGGCCAAGGGCGCGCGGGCAGGGCGCTGGCATTGGTGCATCCTGTGCCGTCTGCTGGACTGGATCGACCCCGGTCACTGCGAAAAATCAATCGAGCCCGATGAGGGCAAACCAGCCCCGGCCATCCGCCGGGGCTTTCCATTTGGGGGTGGTATGGCAGTAACCGTTAAACGCAAGGCATGGCTGTTCTTGGGGGCGATGCTGGCCAGTACGCTGGCTTTTTTTGCTTTCCGCAATCTGGCCGGCGTAGCGATCGCTGCAGTGCTGTCCGGGCTGAGCGCCAGTGCTCTGGCCTCCTCGGCGGGCGCGGCAGGTGGCAAGGCCGCGGGGGTGCATTTCCCTGCCTTCATCGGTGCATTTGCCGGAAGCCTGTTGCTGTGGGTGCAGCTGCGTGGCCGCCCGCTGGTGGACAAAGTGGTGCTAGTGCTCGGCGCGTTCCTGGCGGCTTACTACGGTGGTCAGCTGGCGGTGGAAGTCTGGCCGCAGCTTGGAGCCGGCGGGGTGGGGGTGGCCGGCACAGTCTGCGCCTGCCTGATCGTGCCGCTGCTGGAGGCGGTGCTGGCGCTGCTGAAGGATATTGCCTGGATCAAGCGGCTGATTTCCAGCCGGCTGGGGGCCAAGGATGCTGCGCCGCAACCGCCATCCACAGAAACGGTGGATAACCCTGTGAGCGACAGAGCGGCCAGCTAGCCCCGCTGCTGTCGGCGTCATACTTGATTAATATTTAATCAGCTCAGACCTATGGCAAGTGGGCCCGGTGCGCAGGTGGGTTGGCGGAGTTGTGCTTAGAAGTTGCGCACGGTCAGCACTGTGATGCCCAGCATCAGGATCACGATGCGGGCCAACCAGCCTGTGCCGCGCGCTCTGGCGCGGGCTTCCCGCTCAGTGCCGCATTCCATTCGGGCGCGGTAGAGCGCGGCCTGGTAAACAACAATGTCCAGAATCGCGGCCCCAAAGAAAACTATCAGATAAGGCATCACTGTACCGAGTAACTGATTCAGTGCTTGCTGGCCAACCGTTTCCATTTGTTGATCCTAGTTCGTTTCACCCAATCATCATGTTAGCAGCCCCGCCAAGAGCGGGGCTTTTTTATTGCGGAGTGCATATGCCACTGCTAACCACCGAGAATCAGCTGTCGCTGATCCTGCCCCTCGCCAAGCCCGCCGCCGTGCGGGCTTTTTTGCGGCCGTTGATTGACGCCATGGTGGCGTATTCCATCAATACCGTGGCGCGGCAGGCGGCGTTTCTGGCACAGATCGGTCACGAGTCTGGCCAATTCAATTACGTGCGCGAGCTGGGGGGCAATGCCTACCTGGCAAAGTACGACACCGGCAAGCTGGCCGCGCAGCTGGGCAACACGCCTGCGGCGGATGGTGATGGCCAGCTGTATTGCGGGCGCGGGCTGATCCAGATTACAGGCCGTCGCAATTACGAGCTGTGTGGGCTGGCGCTGGACCTGGACTTGATCGGCAAGCCTCAGCTGCTAGAACAGCCGGCCTATGCCGCGCTGTCTGCCGCCTGGTACTGGCAAAACAACGGGCTCAACGAACTGGCGGACAAAGGGGCATTCGACGCCATCACCCGCCGAATCAATGGTGGCCAGAATGGCCGTGACGACCGCCGTGCCATCTGGTCGCGGGCAGGGCAGATTCTGAAAGGCTGATTATGTGGAGAAAAGTCATTCCCTGGCTGGCGCTGTTGGGCGTGCTGGCCGGCACGCACTGGCTGACGTACGGCCACGGCAAAGCCGTGGTGACGCTCGCTCGTGATCTGGCTGATGCCGAGCGTGAGCGCAACAACAACGCCACCATCAACGATCTGCAGCAGCAGCTGCGTCGCAATGAGTCTGCCGGCGCCGCCAAGCTGTTGGCCGCTGAGACTCGCTACCGTGAAGGACTACTTAATGTACAAGCCGAAAAAAACCGCATTCTTGCTGACCATGCTGCTGGCCGGCTGCGCCTGTCAGTCCCCGTCAAGCCTGCCAGCTGCCCAGCTGCAGGCGTTGCGGCCAACCTTGCCGAAGGCGGAGCCGATCCAGCGCCACGAGCCGAGCTTTCTGACGCGGCTACAGAGTTTCTTGTCGGACTCGCCAGCGAAGCAGACGCCGTAGCAGTGGAGCTGAACCGGTGTGTTGACCGGCTCGAAGTGCAGTGGCCTCTACCACAGAGTAACCCCATGTCAACCCTGAAAATTATGCAAGAAACCCCATAAATTCGGACTTGATATTCGGATTTCGTAGGGTAGTTTGGTTGGTGTTGGGGGTTGTGGTGACTTTGTTGACCCGCCGCAAACCGCATGTAAAGGTTCGATGAATAACGGATAGGGAGTCGTCAATGAAGCGTAAGGGGTTGAGTGGTCTGGATGCTCGTGATCTGATTAATCACAGTGTGTCCTTTGCCGATAGGATGTGCGTCCTGGTCAAGTGCATGAGCGTTGCTGATGCTGCAGACATGTCAGTCATGCTTGATCTCGCTCGTGATCAGGTGGAGTCGTATGGGCAGATTTTTGATGACTACCAGCAGAAGGTCGCCTAATAAAAAGCCCCGGCAGCGTACAGGGTGCCGGGGCTTTTTTGTTGCTGATTTAGGCGTGCGGTGAACCTATATTTTGCGTTTGTATGTCATTGTGTAATGATTTTGTTTTATGTTTTGGGAGCCAGTTTTTGTAATGCAGCGGAGATTTTATTGAGTAAATCCCTTGGTGCATGTTGTCAAAGCCTCGAACGATTAAATATACGCTTGCAGTAAGTATTATTAGCAAGTAATTTGTGTTGAATATTCCGGAAAGTGAGCTTTGTGACTTTGAGATGGCTACAACGATTCCGCATAGAGATTCGCTTAGGCCGTACCAAAACCTGAATTTTAGTCTGAATATAAAAAGAAAACTTGCAACAATAGTAACAATGATTACTTGAGAAAAAACCGGATTTCCAATGAATATTTCAACGATCTGCTGTGCTACTTTGGACCAGTTGTCTTTTGCCGCTAGAAAAAATGATGTCAATAAAAACCCAACAAATGTACCTGATAGCAAATCAAAACCTTCTCTTATAGAACTGCTTTGATTGTCTGGCCTTTGTGGTGCATCAGCTGCATTTGCTGGGTCAAATATCATTATTGGTATTGATATTAAGACGCTGGCAAAGAAAATGCTCGATTTTGTATAATTGCCAAGCGCGTAAAAAATTGATGCTATTTCCACTGCGATGGCAGTGGAAAATATTATTATAAAAATAACAATAGCAGATATGTCTGCTATTTTCCTTATGGCTGAAAATTGCTCTTTATGTTCATTCATTTCGGATTTTTTTGATGGTGATGTGTGGTTATTCTGCAAGGTTCTGCGTTGAATGAGTTCGTGTGGCTGCTCGGCGGTATAGTAAAAATGAAATAAAATTTTGGATGGTGTATTGCCAAGCTTCTTTTATGGGGCCGGCACATGTTCTATGTGATCTGCATGGTAGTCAACAGTGTGAACTGTAGCTGGCGCGCAGTAGGATGCAAAAAAAGACCCCCTGTGCCTCTCGGCGTAGGGGGTCTTTTTTCGTTGGCGCTCCCGACAGGAATCGAACCTGTATCTGCCGCTTAGGAGGCGGCCGTTCTATCCGTTGAACTACGGCAGCGCTATGAAAGTGCTACACGGCAACGGCGTCGGCGTGTAACTTCATGAAATAGAACGTTATTTCTTTCCGGTAAATCCCATTAACTATGGAGACGTCGGTGCAAAATCAGGCGTCGCGGGCCACCGATAGTTCGGCGATTTCCGCCAGCGCGCGCTTGTAGTCGCCTTCCGGCAGCGGTGCCAGCGCGGCGATGGCAGCAGCGGCGGCTTTTTCCGCCTCGCGGCGGGCGTAGTCCAGCGCGCCGCAGGATTGTACCGCAGCCAGTACCTCGCTGAAGCGCTCGCGGTTGGCAGCTTCCAGCGCTTCGCGCACCACGGTGGCCGCTGCGGCCGGGCCCTGGCGCATGGTGTAGATCAGCGGCAGGGTGGGTTTGCCTTCGGCCAGGTCGTCACCCAGGCTCTTGCCGATGGTGGCGGCATCACCGCTGTAGTCCAGCACGTCGTCGATGATCTGGAACGCGGTGCCCAGGTGCATGCCGTATGCGGCCAGCGCCTGCTCCTGTTCCGGCGCGGCATCGGCAATGATGGCGCCGACGCGGGTGGCGGCTTCGAACAGCTTGGCGGTCTTGTACTGGATCACCTGCAGGTATTGTTGTTCACTGACATCCACGTTGCCGATGTTCAGCAGCTGCAGCACTTCCCCTTCGGCGATGATGTTGGTGGCGTCGGCCATCACCTGCAGGATGCGCAGGCTGCCGCTTTCCACCATCATCTGGAAGGCGCGGGTGTACAGGAAATCGCCCACCAGCACGCTGGCCGCATTGCCGAACATGGCGTTGGCGGTTTCGCGGCCGCGGCGCATGTCCGACTCGTCCACCACGTCGTCGTGCAGCAGGGTGGCGGTGTGGATGCATTCGATCATCGCCGCCAGGCTGTGCAGATGCGGGCCGTTGTAATCCAGCGCGCGACCAGCCAGCAGGGTCAGCATCGGACGCAGGCGCTTGCCGCCGGCGCTGATGATGTACTCGGCTACCTGGCGGATCAGGACAACATCGGAATGCAGACGGGTGCGGATGGCCTGGTCGACGGCGTTCATGTCGTCGGCAACCAGGGAGCGGAACAGCGGAGTGTTGGACATCGCGGCCGGATTCTTGAAAGGGTTGGGCTGGAAAACCGCGCGATATTAGCAGAGATGCATGCCTTGTTGCCACGTCTGGCCACGGCGCAGGGCTGGATTTCGGCAAAAAGTTGACGACATTCAGAGACTTGCGTATAGTCGCGTGTTCCTTGCGCACCTGGCGCCAAGGAAAGAACATTTAGGAGCTATACGAATGTATGCGGTCGTAAAAACTGGCGGCAAACAGTACAAAGTTGCCGTTGGCGAAAAACTCAAAGTAGAACAGATACCTGCAGACATCGACAGCCAAATCGTACTGGAAGAAGTGCTGATGGTTGTGGACGGTGATCAGGTTTCCGTAGGTGCCCCGCTGGTATCCGGCGCTAAAGTGCAGGCTACCGTAGTTGCCCACGGTCGTGGCGATAAGGTACGTATCTTCAAGATGCGTCGCCGTAAGCACTACCAGAAGCACCAAGGTCACCGTCAGAACTACACCGAAATCCGTATCGACGCGATTTCCAAGTAAGGATAAACAGACATGGCACACAAGAAAGCAGGCGGTAGCTCCCGCAACGGCCGTGATTCCGAAGCCAAACGCCTGGGCGTGAAAGCCTACGGTGGCGAGCTGATTCCGGCAGGTTCCATCATCGTTCGTCAGCGTGGCACCAAGTTCCACGCTGGTGAAAACGTTGGCATGGGCAAAGATCACACCCTGTTCGCCAAGGTAGACGGTTATGTTGCATTCGCTGTTAAAGGCGCATTCAACCGCAAAACCGTTACCGTTGTACCGTACACCGGTGTAGACGCTGAGTAATCTCGCGTCCACGACAGAAAGCCCTATCCTGCGATAGGGCTTTTTTGTTTCGCACAATTGTTCCCGCAATGAGTCATCACGCGAGGCGTGAGGCGCAAGCGGCTGCGGCCAACGTTGCAGCAACGGCCAGATGGCGGCCGTTTGCGCCTGACTCCTCGGCAAGTTTGGAGGTAGTACCCAATGAAATTCATCGACGAAGCCCGCATCGAAGTGCGCGGCGGCAAGGGCGGTAACGGTTGCGCCAGCTTCCGCCGTGAAAAATTCGTGCCGCGCGGCGGCCCGGATGGTGGCGATGGTGGCCGTGGCGGCAGCGTGATCGCCATTGCCGACGAAAACATCAACACCCTGGTGGAATACCGTTTCGTTAAGAAATACCTGGGCGGCAACGGCGAAAACGGCCGTGGCGCCGACTGCTACGGCAAGGGCTCGGAAGACATCTACCTGCGCATGCCGGTAGGCACCCAGATCATCGACATCGACAGCGACGAAGTGCTGGCCGACCTGACCTTCAACGGCCAGGAAGTGATTCTGGCCAAGGGCGGCCGTGGCGGCATGGGCAACATCCACTTCAAGAGCTCGGTGAACCGCGCCCCGCGCCAGTTCACCCGTGGCGAAGAAGGCGATATCCGCAACCTGCGCCTGGAGCTGAAAGTGCTGGCCGACGTCGGCCTGCTGGGCATGCCCAACGCCGGCAAGTCCACCTTCATCCGCGCGGTATCTGCCGCCAAGCCGAAAGTGGCCGATTACCCGTTCACCACCCTGCACCCCAACCTGGGGGTGGTGCGCATGGACGACACCTCCAGCTTCGTGATCGCCGACATCCCCGGCCTGATCGAGGGTGCGGCCGAAGGCGCCGGCCTCGGCCACCGCTTCCTCAAGCACCTGCAACGTACCGGCATCCTGCTGCATCTGGTGGATCTGGCACCGTTCGACCCGGATACCGACCCGGTGCAGGAAGCCCGCGCCATCGTCGAAGAGCTGAAGAAGTACGATGCCGAGCTGTACGACAAGCCGCGCTGGCTGGTGCTGAACAAGGTGGACATGCTGGACGAGTCCGAGCGCGAAGAGAAGGTGCAAGCCTTCCTGGATGCCTACGAATGGCCGCAGGCCAAGCCGGACGACCGCTTCGGCTTCGACATGAACGCGCCGCGCTACTTCGTGATCTCCGGTCTGACCGGTGAAGGCACCCGCGACCTGGTATTCGCCATGAACGAATACATCAAGGTACTGCGCGAAGCCGCACGCAAGGCACGCCAGGAAGCGGAAGAAGCCGAACGCGCACTCAAGCTGGCCAAGGCTGCCGCCGCGGTGATCCAGCCGGTGGCTGCCGGCGACGAGTCCGCCCCGGGTGCCGAGTAAGCTTGCGGCCAAGCCCGCAGCGTGTGGCCTGTCATTGACTAGCCAGCGCTGCAAACCAGACAATCCGGTCTTTGCAGACCGGATTGTTTGCTTTTGAACTCCCTAGCCGAATTCTTCCGCCCCGACATCGCGCCGGACACGCTGCCGCAGCTGAACAAGCTGACGGCGGCCTGGCCGTACCTGGCGGTGTTCGTCACCCTGTTCCGCGGTGGCGAGGAGGAGGTGCTGATGCGCCTCTTGGTGCTGCGCGAGCTGGGCAGCCGCGCCGATGTACCGTACTGGACGCCGCAGGAAATCGCACAGCGCTTTGCCTACCTTAACGATACCAAGCTGAACACCATCCTCGGCCGCCTGCGCGAGGGCGATCTGCTGGTCTACGACAGCGACAGCGGCCGCTACGCCTTGAGCGAAGGCGCGCGCGTGGCACTGTCGGCGCTGGCCACGCTGCTGGATTTTGCCGGCGACGACGTGGAGCTGGGCTACCTCACCAGCCAGGTGGCCGCCGGCCAGGCAGTGGGGCAGGTATCGGAAGAGGCGATGCAGCACCTGCTGGCGCGCCTTACCGAGCTGCACGACGAATTCGCCGACGCGCTGGAATCGCAATCGGAGTTCCGCATCCGCGCCGCGCAGCACCGGCTGGAGTCGGTGTGGCGCTGGGTGCAGAAATCCACCGACGTGGTGCGCGGCCTGACCCAGGACGAGCGCCTGACGCTGCTGACGCTGACCCAGGCGCAGGCCATCGCGCTGGCGCAGAGCCGCATGCTGGCGCTGGCCGGCACCTTCGAGCGCCGGCTGGCGCAGTTGGCCGCCCAGCGCGTGCACCTGGGCAACTCCGGGCTTACCTCCACCGACATCGCCGACTTCCTGCGCCGTCAGGGCAGTGCCTGGCTGGCCAATCTGGCCAACGGCCCGCTGGCGCTGGGGGTGGAGCCGGCCTTCCTGTCCACGCCGGAGCTGGGCGACGTGGCCGAGTTCGAACTGCTGGGCCGCGAGCGCGCCCGCGCCGAGGACAGCACGCTGCCGCAGGCAGCCACGGCCGAGGATGCCGACGCGCCGGAACTGGAGCGCCTCTTGGAAGCGGAAACGCTGTACGACAGCCTGCTGGAAATGGGGCTGCAGCTGGGTGCGGATAGCGACGGCTTCCCCATCGCCGATGCGGTGCTGGCCGACAGCTACAACGAAACTGCCTACCGCCTGTCGCTGCTGTCGCTGCTGGGCGACCCGGAAACCAGCAACGATGCCAGCGTGGTTGCCGCACTGGCACGGCTGCCCTATCAGCTGGCGGGCGGCGACGACATTCTTCATCTCGATCACCCGGAAGTCGCCACCCTGTCGGATGCGCGGCTTCTGGCCAACAAGGCCGGATAATGGACCAAGCCGTAGCCACACTTACCGCGCGCCTCCTGGCGCACCGCGTGCTGCCGCGCAGCGACGCCCTGGCGCGCCGCGCGCTGCTGGATGAAAACTTCCGCCACGATCTGGACCAGCAGCTGGCCGCCGTCGGCCTGCAGCTGCTGGAGAACCCCTACGCCGAACACATCGCCGTGGCCCTATTGCCGGCGATGACCGAGCCGGTATTCGGCAGCGGCGAAGCCTGGCTCAACAACAACCTCGGCCTGCCGCGCGACGGCGTGGCGCTGCTGGTGATCGTGTGGGCGCTGATCATCCTACCCAAGCGCGAGCGGCAGCTGGCGCGGGTGGAAGCCGGGCGCGAGAACCAGAGCGACATGTTCGGCGAGCAGAAGCCGCTGCCGACCGGCGACAGCGTATCGGTGGGCATCTCCGAAGACGCACTGTATGCCGACTTCGGCAAGCAGCTGGGCGGCCGTACCCGTTTCAACGCCAACCTGGGCCGGCTGGTTAACCTGGGTTTTCTGCAGCGGCGCAACCGCTGGCTGGTGGAAGGCCCGATGCTGGACCTGATGATCGACTACAGCCAACTGGCACCGCGCATCATCGAAGGCGCACTGGCCGAGGTGCTGGGCCGCCGCAGCCAGCTGGCGCAGGTGCTGGACGAGGCCACGCTGGCCGCAGCCGAAACTGGCGAGCAAGTAGAAGCACACACCGAGCAACCCACCGCAGAGGACGCCTGATGTTCCAGATGCAATCGATCGAAATGGTGCACTGGGATTTCTGGCAGCGCCTGTCCGTGCCGCTGGATGCGCAGATCGTCACCATCATCGGCCCCAACGGCTCCGGCAAGACCACGCTGCTGGATGCGCTGCGCACCCTGCTGGCCATCAAGTGCTCCGGCAAACGCGACTACAAGCGCTACGTGCGCAACAACCGCGAGTCGTTCGCCTACCTGCGCGGCGTGGTGGACAACCCGCGCCGGCTGTCCGGGCTGTACCCCACGCCGTTCTTTCCGCTCACCAGCGAGCAGGTCACCCTGTTGTGCCGCATCAAGAAGCAGGGCGGCGACTGGGTGCGCCACTACGCCATCGCCGAAGGCGACATGGCGCTGGATGCGGTGCTGGCCGACGACAGCCTGCAATGGCTGGGGGTGCAGGAGTACAAGCGCCGGCTGGAAGCCGCCGGGCTGACGCCGGCAGTGGGCGAGGTGCTGGCGCTGGAGCAGGGCGATACCGACAAGCTCACCGAGTACAGCCCGCGCCAGCTGCTGGACCTGGTGTTTCAGGTGTTTGGCGACAAGGACGTGCTGGCCAACTACCAGCGCGCCCGCGACGAGCAGAAAGCCGCCGAGGCCGAGCTGGCAGCGCTGGTGCGGCAGCAGGAAGGGCTGGAAACCCGGGTCGAGGCGATGCGCAGCCGCGCCGGCCGCTACCTGGAATGGGTCGGCATCCAGAAACGGGTGACCCGTCTGCGCGACGAGGCGTTGCCGGTACTGGGGCTGATCGATGGCCGCAGCCAGCTGGGCAAGAGCTGGCTGGACTACCGCCGCGCGCAGCACGGCTTCCACGGCCAGCTGGCACAGCGCCGCGACACGCTGGCGCTGGTGACTACGCTGCGCGATGCCGAGGCTGCCGCGCAGGCGGCACGCGATGCCGCCGAGACAGTGCGCGTCGAGGCGCAGACCGCCTTCATGCAGGCGCGCGACGCCGAGCGCGACGTGGCCAGCCAACTGAAGGAGCGCGACCGCCTGCAGGCGCTGTCCAGCCGCGAGTACGGCGAGGACGCACTGCAGTTGGCGCACAAGTTGGCCGCATTGCGTGACGGCAACGAGCAGCTGAAAAACGAGCTGAAGGCGCACAAGCTGCAGCGCGACGGGCTGATGGGTGAGCTGGCCGCGCTGGAAGGCGGCAAGCAGCGCGCACCGGAAGACGTGCGCGCCTTCCGCGCCGAGCTGGACGACGCCGGCATCGGCCACACCATGCTGGCCGACATCGTGGAAGTCACCGACAGCCGCTGGCAGGGCGCGGTGGAAGCACTGCTCAAGCCCTACCGCCAGGTGGTGCTGCTGAACGATCCGACCGACCGCCGTGCCGCCTGGCAGCTGGGCGAGAAGCTGCGCTACCGCCACTTCGTGGTGCCGGACACCACCGCCGCGCCGCGTGCGCGCAGCGGCAGCCTGCTGGAAGTGGTGCGCTTTGCGGCCAACGCCCCGGAGTGGCTGCACTCGCAGCTCAACCGCGTCAGCCGTGTAGCGGACGTGAAAGAGGGTGCGCAGCAGGACGGCGACTGGATCACGCCGGAAGGCTACTTCCGCGAGCGCCGTGGCGCGCGCCACATCGGCGTGCCGGCCTACGACTACGCCTTTGGCGAAGCGGCGCGCCAGGCGCGGCTGCTGGGCCTGCGCGACGAGCTGAAGGCGCTGAACGTGCGCGTGCTGCGCGACGAGGAACAACTGGTGACCGCCAGCCGCGAGGCGGCGCAGCTGGCCGACTACCTGTCGGGCATGGACGCCATCCGCCTGCTGGACAGCCGCGCCGAGGAGTTTTCTGCCCTGGCGGCGCAGGCCGAATCGCTGAAGCAGGCGGTGGCCGAGGCCGGCGAAAGGTTGGCCGCAGCCCAGGCCGAACGTGACGCCGCCGAGCAGCGCTACAGCGATGCCCGCCTGGCGCACGACCGAGTCTGCCAGCGCGAGCAGGACAGCCTGAACAAGCTGGCCATCGCCCGTAGTGATGCCGAGCAGGCGCGCCGCAGCCTGCGCCGGTGTCTGGCCGAGCTGCGCGACTGCCGCGCCCACCTGCCGGCGGCCGCGCAGGATGAAGCCTACGTGGCACAGCTGGCCGACGAGTTCGAATCCGCCGCCGACGTGCGCCACGAGATCCACTACCTGGAAGAAAAACTCGCCAGCGGCGACTGGGAAATGGACGACGCGGTGCTGCAGTTGAAGGACAAGTTGCAGGAAGACCTGAGCAGCCTGACGCGCGACTGCCAGCGCCGCCAGGCCGAGGTGGAACGCGCCGCGGCGCTGACCCACGACGCGCGCGACGCCTACATCGGCAAGCTGCGCGCCACGGTGCGCGCCTATGCGGCCAACGTGAAACGGCTGGGCGAACTGGCCGGCATCGGCGTGGAGGTGGAGCTGCCGCAGCTGTCCAACGACGATACCGTGCTGGCGCAGGCCGGGCTGGTGCTGAAGTTCAACTTCGACCAGAAGGGCATGATGGGCATGAACGACGGCGAAGCGTCTGGCGGCCAGCAGGTGATGAAGTCGCTGATCCTGCTGATCGGCCTGATGATGGACGAGGCCAACCCGTCCGGCTTCGTGTTCATCGACGAGCCGTTTGCACACCTGGACATCTTCAACATCGACCGCGTGGCCGGCTTCCTCAAGGCTACCGAGGCGCAGTACCTGATCACCACGCCCAACACCCACAACATCAACATCTTCGCGCCCTCCGGCCTCACCCTGGCCACGCGCAAGAAGCGCCCCGGCGAGCCGTGGGCGCCGCCGATACTACAGACCCGCCGCCGCGTGGAAGCGGCATCGTAAGCACAACGCCCCGGCCAGCCGGGGCGTTGTTGTATTGCGGCAGGCGCTAGTCTTTTCTCATTTTATTGATCTGGTGACTTTGCCGTTGGTATATCCGTATGCCATGATGCGCTCCCGATTATGAAGCAAGGCTAACAGGTAGCCGCCTGAACCAATAAATTAAAGGGTGAAATGATGAGAAAAACAGTGTTGTCCCTCAGCTTGCTTGCCGTTGCCGCCATGACGGCCGGCTGTGCCGCCACCGAGCATTCCCGCACCCTGGAGGTGGCCAAGGTCGCCTCCGCCGGCAAGGTCTATCAGGGGCCGCGCAGCCTGATTTCCGTTGGCAAGTTCGATAACCGTTCCAGCTATATGCGCGGCATTTTCTCCGATGGCGTCGATCGTCTGGGCGGCCAGGCCAAGACCATCCTGATCACCCACCTGCAGCAGACCGGGCGCTTCAACGTGCTGGACCGCGACAACATGAGCGAGATCGGCCAGGAAGCCAAGCTCAAGAATCAGGTGCAGAAACTCAAGGGCGCCGATTTTGTGGTTACCGGTGACGTAACCGAGTTCGGTCGCAAGGAAGTGGGCGACCACCAGCTGTTCGGCATCCTCGGCCGTGGCAAGGAGCAGATTGCCTATGCCAAGGTGAATCTCAATATCGTGAATGTACAGACGTCCGAAGTGGTGTTCTCGTCGCAGGGGGCCGGCGAGTACAGCCTGTCCAACCGCGAGGTGATCGGCTTCGGCAGCACCGCCAGCTACGACTCCACGTTGAACGGCAAGGTGCTGGACCTGGCAGTGCGCGAGGCGGTGAACAACCTGGTGACCGGTATCGAGTCCGGTGCCTGGCAGCCGGCGCAGTAAGGGAGAATGGCGATGACCATACGTCGACTGACACTAAGCGCGCTGCTGCTCGCCGCCGGGTTGAGCGGTTGTGCCGGCCAGCAGGCCAAGCCGCTGTATCACTGGGGCGTCTACCAGCCGCAGGTGTACGAATACTTCAAGGGTGACGGTGCCAGCCACGAAGCGCAGATCGCCGCGCTGGAGGCGGATGTGCAGCAGGCCCGTGCCAAGGATGAGCCGTTACCGCCTGGCTACCACGCGCATCTGGGACTGCTGTATTCGCATACCGGCAAGCTGGACCAGGTGAAGCAGGAGTTCACCACCGAGAAGACCCTGTACCCGGAATCCAGTGCCTTCATGGACTTCCTGCTGCGCAACTTCAAGAACTAAGGGGACAATATGCGCTTTTCAACCCTGCAAGGGCTGTTGGCCCTGCTGGCTGTGGTGTTGCTGGCGACCGGCTGCGCGACACCCAAGCCCTATGACTACTCTGCTTACAAGCAGAGCCGTCCCAAGTCGGTACTGATTCTGCCGCCGTTGAACAGCTCGCCGGAGGTGAAGGCCAGCTACGGCATGCTGGCGCAGCTGAGCCACCCGCTGGGCGAGGCCGGCTACTATGTGTACCCGGTGGCGGTGGTAGACGAGACCTTCCGTCAGAACGGCCTGAGTGCCGCGGGTGATATCCACGCGCTGCCGGTGGCCAAGCTGCACGACATCTTCGGCGCCGATGCCGCACTGTACGTGGAAGTGAAGAAATACGGCGCTACCTACACGGTGTTCGACAGCGCGGTGACGGTAGCGGCGGACGCCCGGCTGGTAGACCTGCGCAGCGGCCAGTTGCTGTGGAACGGTAGCGCCATGGCCTCCAGTGCCGAGCAGAACAACAGTAACAACGGCGGTCTGGTTGGCATGCTGGTCACGGCAGTGGTGAAGCAGATCGTGCATAGCCTGAGCGACGATAGCTACCAGTACGCGGGCATCGCCAGTCAGCGTCTGCTGACGCCGCGCCCGAACGGTCTGCTGTACGGCCCGCGCTCGCCGCGCTATGGCCTGGATGACGCTCCGGCGCAGTAAACGGGGTTGCCGGTAGTCAAAGGTTGGCCGCACATCTGGGGGTGCGGCCTTTTTTATGGTGGCATGGCTCGCCCGCGGCGCGTGGGTAGTGTTTTTATTTTAATGTCATTGCCAGTTGGTGGCGGCGTCCTTACAATGCGCCGCTTCTGCAACCCCTCTCATGACATCAAAATGAAAAAGCTCGCTGCTGCTGTTGCCCTGTCCGCTGTACTGTCCGGTCCGGTGCATGCCTTCGGTCTGGATTCCCTGCTCAGCGCCGGTACCGATCTGGTGAAATCCGCAACGCTGTCGGATGGCGAAGTACAGGCCATGGCGGCAGAGTCCAGCAAGGTGATGGACAAAGAAAACAAGGTGGCTCCGGCGGGCAGCGCCTACGCCAAGCGCCTGAACAAGATCGTGCAGGGCCTGAACAGCGAAGACGGGCTGAAGCTGAACTTCAAGGTGTACCAGAGCCCGGAGGTGAATGCCTTCGCCATGGCCGACGGCACCGTGCGCGTGTACAGCGGCCTGCTGGACAAGATGACTGACGACGAAGTGCGCTACGTCATCGGCCATGAAATCGGCCACGTGAAGCTGGGCCATACCAAGAAAGCCATCCAGGTGGCGTATGCCTCCTCCGCCGCCCGCAAGGCCGCGGCCGGCAGTGGCAACGCGGTTGCCGCCTCGCTGTCCGAATCCGAGCTGGGCAATCTGGCCGAGCAAGTGCTGCATGCGCAGTTCTCGCAATCGCAGGAAAGCGATTCCGATGCCTATTCGGTCGATTTCCTCAAGCGTCATAACTACAACCTGCAGGCCGCTCCGTCCGCCTTGCGCAAGTTGGCCGCACTGTACGGCAACGAGCGCAGCCTGATGTCCAGTCACCCGGCGCCGGGCGACCGTGCCGACAAGGTGGAAAAGCTGATCAGCAAGTAAACTGCCTCAGCCAGCAGACAGCCCGCCAGCCGCGGGCTGTTGTCGTTTCCGGTGCAAGGGTTTGTGCTGTCGCAACAGTCGCTGCCATGCACGCTGTGTTTCTGGCTGCCAGCCAGTACACTAAGCGGATTCGCATAATGAATAATCAGGGAGATCGCCATGATGAAACACGTACTCACCACGATGGCTTGCCTGGCGGTACTGGCGCCGCTGGCACGGGCGGAAGACAAGCTGCTGGATGCCGGCAACCCCAAGGCGCTGTATGAGCTGGCGCGGGGTTTCGGCTCGGCGGAACTGGGCACCTCGGAAAAGGGCAACCCGAAGATCAAGGGCCGCATGGACGGCATGGGTTACACCATTTTCTTCCTGCAATGCGAGGACGGTAAGAAATGCCGTGACGTGCAGTTCAGTGCCGGCTGGGAGGGGTATGACATCACCCAGGCGCAGATCAACGACTGGAACCGTCGCAAGAACTACAGCAAGGCCTATCTGGATGAGGTGAACGATCCGATTCTGGAAATGGATGTAGTGATGAACCCGGGCATCAGCCCCGCCGCGTTTGAGCGTGCCTTCAAACTGTGGAAAATCGCGCTGAAGGACTTCCGCCAGCAAGTGCTGAAGAGTGACGACTGAACACGGCCGGCAACGCGCGATCAAGCCACCTGCGGGTGGCTTTGTTGTTGCTGGCGTTGCCGGCCGTGCACAGGGACGGATGACAAAACCAAGCAGTTGCTCGACAATCCGCTCATCCGGTTTGGGAGATATTCCATGCGTACGCTGACTTCATTGCTGGGCAATTCGCAAAAACTCGATGGTGGCGCCATGTTCGGCAATGCGCCGCGGGCGATGTGGGAGCACTGGTTGCCGCCGGACGAGCAGCACCGCGTGCCACTGGCCTGCCGCTGTCTGCTGGTGCGCGAGGCGGACGGCCGCCGCATCCTGCTGGAAACCGGCATCGGCGTGTTTTTCGAGCCCAAGTTGCGCAGCCGCTACGGCGTGCAGGAAGAACACCACGTGTTGCTGGAGCAGTTGGCGGCCCAGGGGCTGAGCGATGCCGACATCGACGTGGTGGTGCTGTCGCATCTGCACTTCGATCATGTCGGCGGGCTGCTGGCGCCGTGGGATGGTGGCCCGGCGCGGCTGCTGTTCCCCAACGCGCAGTACGTGGTTGGCCGCGAGGCCTGGCAGCGGGCGCTGCAGCCGCATCCACGCGACAAGGCGTCGTTCATCCCGGAATTGATCTCCCTGCTGGAGCGCAGTGGCCGGCTGGTGGTGGTGGAGGGCGAGTTGCCGCCGGCCTGCCTGCCAGCGGACTGGCGCTTCACCGTATCGCATGGCCACACCCCGGGCATGCTGCTGGCCGAGATTCCGATGCCGGCTGGTGCGGTGCTGTTTGCCGCCGATATGATCCCCGGCGCGCCGTGGGTGCACGTGCCGATCACCATGGGCTACGACCGCAATCCGGAGCTGCTGATCGACGAAAAACGCGCGCTGCTGCAGCGGCTGGCGGCTGAGGGTGGGCGGCTGTTTTTCACCCATGATCCGGTGGTGGCCTGTGCTGCCGTGCACTGGGACAGCGAGCGCCGCCGCTTCGTCACGGCTGGCGCCCAAGCCGGATTGTGCGGTGCAGCACACTAAAGTGTGGCAAATGTTTAACATAATTGACGACAGCTAAACGTTTATTTGCGGCAAAATATCTCATCCACCGCCCGGCGGCGCAGTGCGCTTCCGGGCGGTTTTCTATGGCAAGAATGGATGTGTGTAAGCCTTTATTCACAAGGCTGTATGACGTCGGCCAGGCCGAATCCGCGTTCGCTACGCGGCGACGGTCTGGTGCGGTAAGGTGACTTGGTGTGGGTGTGGGTGTTTAAAAAAATGCTCGGCAATCTGGAGGCGCTGGCTATAATGGCCCGCAACAAAAACCGAGTGCCGCAACAGCGTGCCGTTGCCACTCGAATAACACCGCCAACACTACCAAGGATTCAAGGAGACGGAAGTAATGCTTGTTTGGTTTGTCGTACTGTATCTGGCAGTTACCGTGGGGATCGGTTTGTACGCCTCCACCCGCGTTCACAGTGCCAAGGACTTTGCCTCCGCCGGTGGCAGCATGCCGCTGCCGGTAGTGACCGCCATGGTGTTCGCCACCTGGTTCGGCTCCGAGGCGGTGTTGGGCATTCCCTCCACCTTTCTGGAAGAAGGCTTCTCCGGCATCGTCGAAGACCCGTTCGGCTCCTTCGGCTGCCTGATGATTGTCGGGGCGTTGCTGGCCAAGCGCCTGTACCGCATGAATCTGCTGACCATCGGTGACTTCTTCCGCAAACGTTATGGCACTGCGGTGGAAGGCATCATCAGCGTGGTGATCATCCTGTCCTACCTGGGCTGGATCGCCGCGCAGATGACCGCGCTGGGCGTGGTGTTCAACGTGCTGTCCGAAGGCGCCATCACCACCACCCAGGGCACGCTGCTGGGCGCGGTGATCGTGCTGTTCTACACCCTGTGCGGAGGTATGTTGTCGGTGGCGTTTACCGATTTCCTGCAGATGTCGGTGATCGTCGGCGGCCTGATCTACCTGGTGTACCTGGTGTCCGGCATGGCCGGCGGCTTCGACGTGGTGGTGGCCAAGGCCGCCAGCGAGAACAAGCTGGCCTTCATCCACGATACCAGTCCGAAAGGCGTCGTCGCCTTCATCGGTGCCGCGGTCACCATGATGCTGGGCTCGATTCCGCAGCAGGACGTGTACCAGCGCGTGATGTCGGCCAAGAACGAAGATGTGGCGATGAAAGGCTCCATCCTCGGCGGCATCATGTACCTGACCTTCTGCATGCTGCCGATTTTCCTGATCAGCGCCGCCTCCATCATCGACCCGAAAATGGTCAGCGAGCAGCTGGGCATCGACCCGCAGATGGTGCTGCCGCGCCTGATCCTGGACAAGACGCCGCTGTTTGCGCAGATCATGTTCTTCGGTGCGCTGCTGTCCGCCATCATGTCCACCGCCTCCGGTACGCTGATGGCGCCGTCGGTGACCTTCGTCGAGAACATCCTCAAGCACTTCGTGCCCAAGATGAGCGACCGCCAGTTCATCAAGGCTATGCGCCTGTCCATCGTGGTGGCCGCTGTCTCCACCACCGCTTTTGCACTGTTGTCGGATGCCAGCATCTACGAGATGGTGGGCAACGCCTACAAGGTGACGCTGGTGGCCGCGGTGGTGCCGCTGTTCGCCGGCCTGTTCTGGAAGAAAGCCACCACCCAGGGCGCGCTGCTGGCGATGCTGCTGGGCGCGACGAGCTGGATCGCGCTGGAAATCAGCTACACCGACGCCGCCTTCTGGCCGCCGCAGCTGGCCGGCCTGCTGATGAGCGTGCTGGGCATGCTGATCGGCACGCTGGCACCGCAGCTGGTGCCGCACCGCGAAGGCCGTCATGGCCAGGTCGCGGCGCAGACCCAGGGCGCCTGAACAATTGATGTCTGTGGTGAGTTAACCGGGGCCGCGGCCCCGGTTTTTTTATGCGCGGAACAGAGTGTTGTGCCGCTGGCGCTTGTCGGCCACCGCAGCCTCGTGGCATGGTCACTGGCATGAATCCCCAATCCCCCCGCCTGGCTTATCTGTTGTTGATGCTGACCGCGCTGTTCTGGTCCGGCAATTTCGTGCTGGCGCGCGCCATGCACGCCAGCGTGGCGCCGCTGACGCTGTCGTTCGCACGCTGGAGCATCGCGCTGCTGTTGTTGCTGCCCTTTGGCGCGGCGCCCGCCTGGCACCAGCGCCAGCTGTGGCTGCCGCACTGGCGCCGGCTGCTGCTGCTGGGGCTGCTGGGGGTGAGCGGCTTCAATTCGCTGGTGTACTGGGGGCTGCAGTACACCGCCGCCACCAATGGCGTGCTGCTCAACTCCTTTATCCCGATCCTGATCGTGCTGTTCGGCGCGCTGTTCTTCGGCATGCGCATCGGTGGCCGGCAGATGCTGGCAGTGGCGGTATCGTTTGCCGGCGTACTGCTGATCGTGGCGCATGGCGACTGGCAAAGGTTGGCCGCACTGGATATCAACCGTGGCGACGCGGTGCTGTTCCTGGCCATGGTGGCGTGGGCGTTTTACACCCTGCTGCTGAGAACCCTGCCGACCGGGCTGGATCGCATCGGCCTGCTGACGGTGCAGGTGGCCATCGGCCTGGTCGGCATCACGCCATTCTTCGTCGCCGAGCTGCTGTCCGGGCGCAGCACGCCGCTGAACGCCGCCACGCTGGCCACCTTCGCCTATGTCGGCACCCTGCCGTCGGTGGCGGCCTACTATTTCTACAATCTGGGCGTGGCCAGGGTGGGGGCGGCGCGCGCCGGCATGTTCATCCACCTGATGCCGATGTTCGGCGCGCTGCTGTCGGTAGTATTTCTCGGCGAACAGCTGCACGGCTATCACCTGGCCGGCATCGCCCTGATCCTGGCCGGCGTGTTCCTTGCCACCCGTAGCCCGCAACACTGAAAGAGCCGTCGCATGAGCCGTTTCTGGAGCAGTACCGTACACACGCTGACCCCCTATGTGCCGGGTGAGCAGCCGCGCATCACCCAGCTGGTGAAGCTCAACACTAACGAAAACCCCTATCCGCCGTCGCCGAAAGTCCAGGCCGCCATTGCTGCGGCCAACGCTGACAGCCTGCGGCTGTACCCGGACCCGGAATCCACCGCGCTGCGCGCCTGTATTGCCGGCTACTACGGCGTGCAGGCGGAACAGGTGTTCGTCGGTAACGGCTCGGACGAGGTGCTGGCGCTGGTGTTTCAGGCGCTGCTGCAACACGAGGCGCCGCTGCTGTTCCCGGACATCAGCTACAGCTTCTACCCGGTGTACTGCAAGCTGTACGGCATCGACTACCGCACCGTGCCGCTGGATGCCGACTACGCCATCGACCCGGCGACATACCGCCAGCCCTGCGGCGGCATCATCTTCCCCAACCCCAACGCACCTACCGGCCGCCTGCTGGCACGCGAGGCCATCGAGGCCATGCTGCTGCAGCATCCGGACACGGTGGTGGTGGTGGACGAGGCCTATGTGGATTTCGGCGGTGACAGCATGATTCCGCTGGTGAACCAGTACCCGAACCTGCTGGTGGTGCAGACGCTGAGCAAATCACGCTCGCTGGCAGGGCTGCGCGTTGGCCTGGCGGTGGGCAATGCCGAGCTGATAGACGGCCTGACGCGAGTGAAGAACAGCTTCAACTCCTACCCGCTGGACCGCCTCGCCCAGGCCGGCGCCCAGGCAGCGTTCGAGGACGAGGCCTACTTCCAGCAGTGCCGCGACCAGGTGATTGCCAGCCGCGAGGCGCTGGTGGCCGGCTTGAACGCGCTGGGTTTTGCCGTGCTGCCGTCTGCGGCCAACTTCGTGTTCGCCCGCCACCCGGCGCACGATGCGGCAACGTTGGCCGCACGTTTGCGCGAGCGCGCCATCATCGTGCGCCACTTCAAGCAGGCGCGTATCGAGCAGTTCCTGCGCATCAGCATCGGCACCGAGGCGGAATGCCAGCTGCTGCTGGCGGCGCTTACCGATATTTTTGCCACTGGAGTCGAAGCATGAGCGAGCAGGACAAACAGGCGGGCCTGGCACGCCGCACCCAGGTGATGGGCGAGGCCTTCGCCAACCGCGCGATGAGCAATCTGGACGGTTTCTCCCGCCCGCTGCAGGACTGGCTGAACGAACACGCCTGGGGCAGCACCTGGCAGCGCGAC
This sequence comes from Vogesella oryzagri, assembly GCF_040148885.1. NCBI lineage: Bacteria > Pseudomonadati > Pseudomonadota > Betaproteobacteria > Neisseriales > Chromobacteriaceae > Vogesella > Vogesella oryzagri. The sequence continues at coordinate 102,917 of NZ_JBEFLD010000002.1, read as the reverse complement.
GGCATCGACCTGAAAACCCGCAGCCTGCTGACCTGCGCCATGCTGGCAGCGCTGGGGCGCAGCAACGAGCTGAAAGGCCATGTGCGCGGCGCCATCAACAACGGTGCCAGTCTGGTGGAAATTCGCGAGACCCTGCTGCACTGCGCGGTATACGCCGGTGCACCGGCGGCGGTGGAGGCTTTTCGCGCGGCACGCGAGGTGCTGGCCGAGCTGGGGTTGAGCCTGCCGGACGAGGGTTGAGCCCAAAAAAAACAGCCCGGCACAGGCCGGGCTGGATAGCAACAGGCACCCGGTGGTGCCTGTTTGCGTTTTAGCGGGTTTGCAGTGCCGGTTGCAGCTCGGCGCTGTCGTCCTCGGCATGCAGTGCACGCACCGCCTCGGCATCGTGCTCCTGGGTCAGGTAGCGGGTACGCCAGCCACTGCGCGCACCCCAGTGGAAGAAGCCCAGGCTCACCAGTGCCACCACTACCATGTCCAGGCCGTAGGGCAGCAGGTTCATGCCGCCGAACTCGCTACTGCCGATGCAGGACAGCAGTGCCATGGCCGGCAGGTACAGCACCATCCACAGCGCGCCTTTTACTTCGCGGCCAAAACCCTGCCAGCCGGCCTGGTGCTGGTACCAGAAGTACACCGGCAGCGCGGCAATGATCAGGAAGATGATCTGGCCGGTCAGCGGCCAGCGTGCCCAGTACAGCACCAGCGAGGCGCACACGAACGCAAACGGCGCGATCAGCGGCATGCCTTTCAGCTTCAGCGGGCGCGGCAGCTCCGGCGCGGCGCGGCGCAGCGCGGCCACGCTGATCGGGCCGGTGAGGTAGGAGATCACGGTCGCCACCGAGATCACCGCCGCCAGCGTGCCCCAGCCACGGAAGAAGAACAGGAACACATACGCCACCGCCAGGTTGAACCACATCGCCGGGCGCGGCACGTGGTACAGCGGGTGCATGCGGCCGAAGACTTTCGGCATGGTGCCGTTGCGCTGCATGGCGTAGATCATGCGCGCGGTGGACGCCATGTAGGCGGCACCGGTGCCGCTGGGGCTGATGAAGGCATCAAAGTACAGCGTCAGCATCAGCCAGTTCAGGCCCAGTGCCATCGCCAGCTGCGCGAACGGCGAGCTGAAGTCCAGACCGTGCCAGCCGTGTGCCAGGTCTTCCGGGCGCAGCGCGCCGAGGAACGATACCTGCAGCAGCACGTAGATCACCGCGGCGATCAGGATGGAACCCACCACGCCGAACGGGATGCTGCGGCGCGGGTTGATCGCCTCGCCGGCCATGTTGATCGGGCTCTGGAAGCCGTTGAAGCTGAACACGATGCCGCTGGTGGCCACCGCGGTCATCACGCTGGACCAGCCGTAGGGCGCGAAGCCGCCCGGGGTGTGGCTGCCCAGGTTGCCGGCATCGAAGCCGCTGTAGATCAGCGCGCCGATGGTGGCACCTGGCACCAGCACCTTGAACACGGTGATGGCGCTATTGGCCTTGGTGAACAGCTTCGCGCTCCAGTAGTTGAGCAGGAAGTAGACCAGCACCAGCAGCGCGGCCAATTGCAGGCCGGTGCCGCTCAGCTCGCCGTTGCGGTACAGCGCCTGCGCCCACGGGAACGACCACGAGCTCATGTACTGCACCGAGGCTTCCGCCTCGATGGGGATCACCGACACGATGGCGATCCAGTTGGCCCAGCCGGCCAGAAAGCCCAGCAGCGAGCCGTGCGAGTAGCGGGCGTAGCGCACCATGCCGCCGGTTTCCGGGAACATGGTGCCCAGCTCGGCGTAGGTCAGGGCGATGGCGAGGATGATCACCATGCCGATCAACCAGGCAAAAATGGCGGCGGGGCCGGCGATCTGCGCAGCGTGGGCGGCGCCGAACAGCCAGCCGGAGCCGATGATGGAACCCAGGCCGGTTAGCATCAGCGCGACCGGACCAATATGGCGTTGGGGGGTATGTGACACGTAAATCTCCACGGTGTTGATTCTTGCCTGTCGCCACCGGCGGGTAGCCAGCGGCGGCTTTTATGCCATCTGTTTGATGGTCTGTTTGTGGTGAGGCGCGACTTTACGTGCGAAGCCGGGTTGCGAGATGTATCGGTTTGTTTTTTTGATCGAAAAGACAGGTGACAGCCGGCCGTGCTTGCTGTCGGCGGCGGCGCGCTGATCCCCCTGCCGTGTTCGGGGTTGAATTTCTGCCGCCATGCGCCAAACTGCGACATCTCCCACCCAATCTTGCAAAGGATTTCCCATGGCTAGCGTCACCCTGCGCGGTAACCCAGTAGAAGTTGCCGGCAGCCTGCCGGCAGTCGGCAGTCAGGCTCCGGCCTTCAGTCTCACCAATGGCGATCTGAACGATATCGGCCTGGCCGCCTTCGCCGGCAAGAAGAAGATCCTCAACATCTTCCCGTCCATCGACACCCCGACCTGCGCCACCTCGGTACGCAAGTTCAACGAAAAAGCCGCCAGCCGCGCCGGCGTGGCCGTGCTGTGCATCTCCGCCGACCTGCCGTTCGCGCAGAAGCGTTTCTGCGGCGCCGAAGGCATCGAAGGCGTGGACAACCTGTCCACCTTCCGTAACCCGGCCTTCGCCGAAGCCTACGGCGTGAAGCTGGCTTCCGGCCCGCTGGCCGGCCTCACCGCCCGTGCGGTGGTGGTGCTGGATGAAAACGACCAGGTGCTGCACAGCGAGCTGGTGGCCGAGATCGGCAGCGAGCCGAACTACGACGCGGCACTGGCCGTGCTGTAAGCAGCGGTGTGCGGCCAACGTTGGCCGCCGCGCCAGTGGAACAGGCTCCCGATGGGGAGCCTGTTTTGTTTTGTGGCAAGGGAGGGCGGCGCTTTATCCGGCTGTGCCTGATGCCACGTTGGCCGCATGCCAAAAACCCCGCCGCGCGCCTTGCGCGTGTTGCGACGGCGTCAGGCGCCGGCGCCCTGCACGCGGAACCAGCCCAGATCGCGGTTCAGCTGTTGCGAGGCATCGGTGAGCTGCTCCATCGCCGGGGCCAGCTGCTGCATGCGGCTGAAGATGTCGCTGGCCAGTGCCGATACCTGCTGGCCGTGATCCAGAATGCTGTGACTGGCGCTGCTCTGGGCGCCGCTGGCCTCGGCAATGCTTTGCAGCACGCGGTGGATGGCGGCCATGGCGCCGTCCACGCCCTGCAGCGCCTGGCTCAGCGTTTCCTGTGCGCTGGTGCTCTGGTCGCTGGCGCTGCGGGCGGTGTCCATGGTGCCGGACAGCGCGGCGGTGGCGCTTTCCACCCGCAACAGGGTGTCGAAGATGCGCGCGGTGGCATCGGCGGTACGCTCCGACAGCTTGCGCACCTCGTCGGCCACCACGGCAAAGCCGCGGCCCTGTTCGCCGGCGCGCGCCGCCTCGATGGCGGCGTTCAGCGCCAGCAGATTGGTCTGCTCGGCCACGTCGCGGATCAGGGTGCTGATCTGGGCGATGTCGCTGATCGAGGTTTTCAGCTGCTCGGTTTCGTTCACCGCGCCGCGGATGCGTTGCGACAGTGCCTGCAGTGTCAGTGCGGTGTCGCCGGCCAGCTGCTGCGCGTGCTGGGTCTGCGCATTGGCCTGCTCGCTGTCGGCCAGCGCCTGGCTGATATGGCGGTTAATGCCGGCCGAGGCGCTGGCGATGCTGTGGGCGGACAGCCGGCTTTGCTCGCTCTGCTCGGCCTGCTGCCGGGTGATGCCGATCACGCTGCCGGTCAGCGCCAGCGCCTGATGCGCTTCGTGCGCGCTGCTGGCGGCATTGCTGCTGACGGTGTGCAGCAGCCCGGCCAGCTTGTCCAGAAAGCGGTTGATATGACCGGCGGCCTGCGACAGCTCGTCGCGGCCCTGCTGTGGCAGGCGGGCGGCCAGGTCGCCGTCGCCCAGTCGGTCGGCGGCCAACTGCATGGCGGCGATCTGTTGCTTCAGCCGCCGCGCCAGCAGCACCTGCGACAGCACCACCACGGCGCTGGCCAGCAACAGCGGCCCCAGCAGCCACAGCCCCAGTTGCAGCATGCGCTGGCGCATGTCGGCGGCGGCCTGTTGCAGCTGCTGGCTGTCGGCCTGCAGCCGCAGGTCGATCTGCGCCACCAGCGGCACGATGCTCATGCTGTAGGCCTGTTCCGGAATCGATAGCGCATCCTGCGGCGCGCTTTCGGCAATTTTCAGCGCCGATTGCAGGTTGCGGCGGAAGTCCTGCCAGTGCTTGTCGGTATTGCGGCGGAACGATTGTGCCTCGTCCGCCGGTAGCGCGGCGGCGATGGCCGGCAGCAGGCGGCCAACCTGGGCGTCCACTGCCGCCAGCTTGGCGGCGGTTTCCGGCAGCAGCGGGTCGGCGCGCGACAGCGACAGCACTTCGGCTTTCAGCGTCTGCAGGTTGGAAGAGCGTTGTTGCTGCTGGCTGTAGTCGGCGAATTCACCGCGCAGCGCCAGCCATTGTTGGCCGCTGCTCAGCGCCACTGCCAGCAGGCAGGCCAGGGTGAGCACAACCGTGAGCCAAAGCCGTTTTACGAGCGTCATGAGCGGCATGTCCTTATCGAGAGCGGGCAGTGTAGGCAGCGCACATTACAACTACATGACGTGTTGTCTAACAGGGCAAAGGCAAGCAGGACAATGGCAAGTCAGGCGTGCGCGGACGTTGCTGCCCACGCTAGAACAGGCAGGTGACGACAAGATGACGCGGTGGGTGGCAGCGGGCGATGGCAGGGGCAGGGCGGCGGCGAGTGCCGCGCCGGTTGGTCGGCCCGGACGCCAGGGCATCCGGGCGGCAGGTGTGTCAGATCAGGTTCTTCACCGTGTCGCTGGGGCCGTTGCTCTGTACCGAGGCGATGCCGTTGTCGCAGCCGGCTTCCGCCTCGTACAGCTGGCTGGTGCCGATCACCTGGTGGTTGGCCGCCTTCAGTGTGAAGTAGAACTTGCCGTTGCTGGCCGTCTTTTTCTCGTAGCGGCTGGCATCCGGCGCATTCTTCTGCACCGAGGCGATGCCGTTTTGCGCCGCGTCCAGCGACTTGTACAGCTCGCTGCTGAGAATGGTTTGCGCGTTGCCCGCTTTCAGCACGAAGCGGAACTGCCCGTCCGTGCTCTTGCTCAGTTCGAACCAGCCTGCCATGAGATGCTCCTTGCGTGGTGGGCTGACCGGGGCGTCAGCCGTAGCGTCAATGGCATGCCGCCGGCGGCGACATGCCATTCAGCTTAGAGCAGGCCGCGGCATTTGCCCAAGCGGACAGCACTTACTCCGCCAGGCTGGCCTTGTGCTTTTCCATCACCTTCACATAGTGCGCGGCGGAGTAATCGAAGTAGGCCAGCTCGGCCGCGGTCAGTGCGCGCACCTGCTTTACCGGGTTGCCCAGGTACAGGTAGCCGGATTCCAGCCGCTTGTTGGGCGGCACCAGGCTGCCGGCACCGATCAGCACGCGGTCTTCCACCACCGCGCGGTCGAGGATGATGCTGCCGATGCCGATCAGCACGCCGTTGCCGATGGTGCAGCCGTGCAGCGTCACGTGGTGGCCGATGGTGACATTGCGGCCGATCACCAGCGGCGCGCCCACCGGGTCGCTGTCCTTGCGGTGGCTGACGTGCAGCATGGCAAAATCCTGCACATTGCTGCCCTCGCCGATGCTGATGCTGTTCACGTCGCCGCGCACCACCGCGCATGGCCACACCGACACGTTGGCCGCCAGCGTGACCTCGCCGATCACCACCGCGGCCGGGTCGATGTAGCAGGAAGGATCGATCTGCGGCCGGTGGCCGTCATAGCTGCGGATATTGCGATTCACCGAGTTGTCCTTATCTTGAAGAGATTGTGCGTGGCCATGATACCGCCCACGCCAGCTTGCCACACGCTGCCGGTGATCGCCGGCGCAATTGCCTACAGGATGCCGCCATGAGCCAAACCAACCCGCTGCTCGACTTTACCGACCTGCCCCGTTTCGACGCCATCAAGCCAGAGCACATCACCCCGGCACTGGACGTCTTGCTGGCCGAGGCGCGCGCCGCCATAGCCGCCGTGATCGCACAGGGCGGCGATAGCTGGGAAGACGTGTCCGAGCCGCTGTCCGACGCCACCGAGAAACTGTCGCGCGCTTGGGGCGTGGTCGGCCATCTCAACGGCGTGGTCGGCAATACCGACGGCCTGCGCGAGGCGTACAACGCCGAGATCCCGCGCATCTCCGCCTTCTTTACCGAACTGGGGCAGAACCTCGACCTGTTCGCGCGCTTCAAGGCGGTGGCGGCCAATCCGGCGTTTGCCGGCGCCAGCGCCGCGCGCAAGAAGGTCATCGAAAACGATCTGCGCGACTTCCGCCTGTCTGGCGCCGAGCTGCCGGATGCGCAAAAGCAGCGCTTTGCCGAGCTGTCCAGCCGCCTGGCCGAGCTGTCCAACCAGTTCTCGCAGCACGTGATGGACGCCACCGACAGCTTCGCGCTGTACATCGATGATGTCGCCGAGCTGGCCGGCATCCCGGCAGACACCCTGGCCATGTACGCGGCACTGGCCGAGGCCGACGGCCAGCCGGGCAAATACAAGCTGGGCCTGCAGTTCCCGCTGCTGTTCCCGGTGCTGCAATACGCCGACAACCGTGCCTTGCGCGAAAAACTCTATGAGGCCAACGCCAAGCGCGCCTCCGAATTCGGCCCTGCCGAGCAGGACAACGGCCCGCTGATCCGCGAAAAGCTCAAGCTGGCCGCAGAAGAGGCGCAGCTGCTGGGCTTTGCCAACTTCGCCGAGCTGTCGCTGTACACCAAGATGGCGGAAAGCCCGCAGCAGGTCATCGACTTCCTGCGCGACCTGGCGCAGCGCGCCAAACCCTACGCGCTGCAGGACCGCACCGAGCTGGAAGCCTTCGCCCGCGACGAGCTGGGGCTGGTCGAACTGCAAGCCTGGGACATCAGCTACGCCGCCGAAAAGCTGCGCGTGGCGCGCTACGCCTTCTCCGAGCACGAAGTTAAACAGTACTTCCCCGAGCCGAAGGTACTGGCCGGCCTGTTCGGCGTGGTGGGCAAGCTTTACGGCGTGCGCTTTGCCGCGCGCAACGTGGCCGCCTGGCATCCGGACGTGCGCTACTACGAAATCTTCCAGGGCGACACGCTGCTGGGCGGCTTCTACCTCGACCTGTACGCCCGCGACGGCAAGCGCCCGGGCGCCTGGATGGACGATGTGCGCGGCCGCCGCCTGAAAGACGGCCAAGTGCAGACCCCGGTGGCCTACCTGGTGTGCAACTTCAGCCGCCCGGTGGGCGACAAGCCGGCCTACTTCACCCACGACGAAGTCATCACCCTGTTCCACGAGTGCGGCCACGGCCTGCACCACCTGCTCACCCGCGTCGACGAGCTGGGCGTGGCCGGCATCAGCGGCGTGGAATGGGACGCGGTGGAACTGCCCAGCCAGTTCATGGAGAACTTCTGCTGGGAATGGGACGTGCTGCAGGGCATGACCGCCCATGCCGACAGTGGCCAGCCGCTGCCGCGCGACCTGTACGACAAGATGATCGCCGCCAAGAACTTCCAGTCCGGCATGCAGATGGTGCGCCAGCTGGAATTCTCGCTGTTCGACATGCAGCTCTACACCGCTTCCAACCCCGGCAGCATCGACTGGCTGGCGCTGCTGGAACAGGTGCGCGACGAAGTCGCCGTCAACCGCCCGCCGGCCTACAACCGCTTCCCCAACAGCTTCAGCCACATCTTCGGCGGCGGTTACGCGGCCGGCTACTACAGCTACAAGTGGGCAGAGGTGCTGTCCGCCGATGCCTACGCGGCGTTCGAGGAAGCCGGCGGCGCCAACCCGGTGGTGGGGCAGCAGTTCTGGGACGAGATCCTGGCTGTGGGCGGCAGCCGCCCGGCGCTGGAATCCTTCCGCGCCTTCCGCGGCCGCGACCCGCAGATCGACGCGCTGCTGCGGCACAGCGGCATGAGCGAGCCGGCGGCGGGTTGAGAGTTAGTTAGAGGGATGCGGCCAACGTTGGCCGCAGGATGAGGTGAACAAGGGCAAGCCAAGTGGCTTGCCCTTTTGTCATGCTGGCAAGATATGATGTGACGTTACAGTTGCAAGTAGGTGCTTGCCATGCTGGAGGTAACAAGGCCGAATTAATTTTTGCGGCGAGGTCACATGAACAAGGTTCAAGCTTTTGCTGTGTTGAATGCTTCTCTCGCTAGTGGTTCTGATACTTGGGTTGCACCAGAGCATGACCGGGCTACATATATTGCCAATAAATCACAGCAGCTTCTTGGCTGCGTTATTGACCCGGTGGAAGCCGCGATTCAAGGGGAAATGTTCCACTACGGGGTACACGAAAAACTAAGCAAATCAATGCTCTACGCCATTGCACATCAGGACGGGCGCTGGTTGATTTACTCGCCAGACCAGAATGTTTTTGCTCTTGGTTTTGGCGCAAGTGCGACAAAGCTGACAGTGCTAGGCTTTGCCAGCGGGGATGCATTGGCCGAATGGTTGGGATGAGCAACTAACAAGTAGCTTCGATGCGCTGCGCTTATCCTGGCTACTGGCTGCCCATCCGCATCAATTTTCTGATGGAGTCTCCATGCAGGCATACGAGTTCATTGAGGGGTATGAGCAGGTTATTGACCGCTTCGGGCGGTGGCCCAGTTTTCATGATGGGGAAGTGCTGCGCATTATCCTGGATCGGTCGCTCCGCTTGCCTGGCGGGCCAAGTATTCCGTCTGTCGAGGTTTATCTTCGCGGCTGGATCATGGGGCCCGAGCTTGCCGATGATGGCCGCTATACACTCCACAACGACTCTGTTATCCACTTCCTGTTTGAAGACATTTCGGCGTTTGAGCTTGAAGGCTTCAATCAACAGAATGTGGTGACCTCGTTAAACCTTGAACTGAGTGGCGAGCCACAAGGCGGTGCTAATGTGCTGCATGTCGAGTTTGAGCACTGCTATCAATTTTGCTGCGCTTTCATTGCTCGGCGGGCCAAGGTTGTTGATCTCCGTCCTTATGCTGAGCAGCCTGCTAGCTTGGCTTGAGCGTATCAAGTCGCCCGGATAAGCCGCAGGTGCCTCCGGGGCGTTGTGGCTGCTAGCCCCCGGATGCGCTGCGCTTATCCAGGCTACATACTGCACGTTGGCCGTAAGGCAGCTTCTGCAACTTTCTGGATAGCTACCCGATGCAGCACCTCCTCTTTCTCTGCTCGCAGAATCGTCTGCGCAGCCCCACCGCCGAGCAGGTGTTTGCCTGCTACCCGGGCATTGCCTGCGATTCGGCCGGGCTGCACGAGTCGGCCGAGGTCTATCTGAGCCCGGAACAATTGCTGTGGGCGGACATCGTCTTCGTGATGGAGAAGGCGCACCGCAGCAAGCTGTCGCGCAAGTTCCGGCGCTACCTGAACGGCAAGCGGGTGATCGTGCTGAACATTCCCGACAACTACGGCTATATGGACCCGGTGCTGGTAGAGCTGTTGCAGCGCAAGGTGGTACCGTTTCTCAAGCCGGCCAGCTTGGCTGAGTGATGACGGGCGTGTTCGCTATCGCTTGCTGCGGTGAGGTTGCATGTCCGCTCCATTGCTATAACGAAACCTCTCCCACGCCGGGCAGCCCCGCCGGCAATCACCGCGAGACGCCGCCATGAGCACCACCTTCCGTACCAGCCGCCAGTTTGCCGCGCCGCCAGCCGTGGTATTTGCCGCCATTGCCGATGTGGAGCGCATCGCCCGCTGGTGGGGGCCGGCGGGCTTTAGCAACCGCATTGCCGAATTCGATTTCCGCCCCGGCGGACGCTGGCTATTCGACATGATCGGCCCGGACGGCACGGTGTATGCCAACGAGTCGCTGTTCGTCAGCATCGAACCCGCGCGACAAGTGGTGCTGCGCCACGTCTGCGCGCCGCATTTTCAGCTCAGCATCACGCTGGAACCCGCTGCCGACGGCACGCTGCTGTTGTGGGCGCAGACCTTCGACGACGAGGCAGTGGCCGCGGCGGTGAGGGCGATCGTGGAGCCGGCCAACGAGCAGAATCTGGACCGGCTGGCGGCGGAGCTGGCGCGGGGCGCGGGCTGAGCACGGCGGGTGGCCGGGGGTGGCCGGCGCGCGTGATTTTTTTCCCGCCGTGTGGAACCAATGCCGGCAGGGGTGTTCACACCTTTGTTGCATGTCGCAATGCTTCAAGGCAGCAAGCGAACTTGACTGTTACCCCCGCCAACGCGGGGGTCTTTTTTTGCCTGCCATTTTGGCCGGCGAGCCGGCACCGGCATGAAAAAAGCCGCGACATGGGTCGCGGCAAGGGAGAGCAAACACCTGCCGGGCAGGCGTGACAGCGATCAGCGTTGCACCGCGGCCAGCATCAGGCCGGCGATGACGAACAGCCCGGCCGAGGTGCGCGAGAAGCGCTTCAGCCGCTGGCCGTGCGCCAGCCAGTCGCCGAGGCGGCCACCGGCGGCGGCCAGTGCCACGGCGATCACCAGGTCGGCCACGAGCCAGGTGATGGCCATGGTCAGGTACTGCGGCCACAGCTCGCGGCTGGGGTCGAGAAAGCGCGGCAGCAGCGCGGAGAAGAACACGGTGTCTTCCGGGTTGCTCACCGCCAGCAAAAACGCCGGGCGGAAGCCGCTCCACAGTTTGCTGGCCGCGCCGGCCTGCTCGCCACCCAGCGCAAACGGCTTGCGCCACAGGGTGATGCCCAGCCACACCAGGTAGCCGGCACCCAGCAGCTTCACGATATTGAAGGCGGTGGGCGAGGTGAACAGCAGCGCGGTGATGCCCAGCGCCGACAGCGCCATCAGCAGCAGCGCGCCGGCAGAAAACCCCAGCGCATTGGGGATGCCGCCACGGGCGCCGTGCTGCGCGCCGTGCGACAGGGTGAGCAGCGGGCCCGGGCCGGGCGCCGCCATCAACAGCACGATGGTGCCAAGATAAAGAATCCAGTTACTGAACGACATGACAAGTCCTTGGCGCCACGGCACGGGGCCGTGAACGCGGTTTCCTGCCCGCCCGCAGCAGTGGCGCGGCGTGCGGCCAACTAGGCGGAGGGCATGATTGCGCCTGCGTGCGGCAGCGGATGGCTGCGGGCACAGGCAGACGGAGGCGCCGGGCGCGCGGGTGGCGGGCTCAGGCTTTATTCAATAGGGGAAACGGGCAGGAAACGACGCTAACGCGGCGGTTTGGACTGGCTGTCGGGCTGGGCGGCCGGATGCAGGCGATGGGCTTGCGGCTTGGCGGCGGAACGCATATTGAAATCGAGGGCCAATGGTGCCAGGCGGCGACGATTGGGGTTTTTGGTAGGGCACTCGTTGAGTACCTGATTGGCCGGATGGCGCGAGTTACGAGAGAACAATTGGAACTTCCGGTTACGACGATGCAGCCATTCTAGGGGGCTTTGTCGCCGGCTGGCAAGTAGAGTGTTTATTTTGTTAGACGGCACTTGCCGCTAACTGGCTGATTTTTGGCTGTTGCCGCGCGCGGGGTGTTTGCGATTTTAGCCGCGTTGTCAGCCTGCGCCAGCCGCGCTAAGGTGACGCCCTGCCATCTGAACCGGAGTACCCCATGCAACTTGCCACTTGGAACGTCAACTCGCTGAAAGTGCGCCTGCCGCAGGTGCTGCAGTGGCTGGCGGATAACCCCGTCGACGTGCTGTGCCTGCAGGAACTGAAGCTGGACCAGCCGGCGTTTCCGCTGGCCGAGATCGAGGCCGCCGGCTACCAGGCCGCGTGGCTGGGGCAGAAGACCTATAACGGCGTGGCCATCCTGGTGAAGAACGGCTGCAGCATGAGCGACGTGGTCACCGGCATCCCCGGCTACGACGACGAGCAGCGCCGGGTGATCGCCGCCACCGTGGACGGCGTGCGGGTGATCTGCGCCTACTTCGTCAACGGCGAGGCGGTGGATTCGCCCAAGTACCAGTACAAGCTGCAGTGGCTGGCCAATCTGGAACGCTACGTGGCCAGCGAGTTGGCCGCACACGCGGATTTTGCACTGCTGGGCGACTACAACATCGCGCCGGAAGACATCGACGTGTACGACCCGGAAGGCTGGCACGAGCAGGTGCTGTGCACCACGCCGGAGCGCGACGCCTTCCGCCGCCTGATCGGCATGGGGCTGACAGATAGCTTCCGCCACTTCAATCAGGAGCCGAAGATGTACAGCTGGTGGGATTACCGCGCCATGATGTTCCGCCGCAATATGGGCGTGCGCATCGACCACATCCTGATTACCGACAGCCTGAAGGCGCGTGCCAGCGGCTGCGTGATCGACAAGGTGCCGCGCAAGTGGGAGCGCCCGTCCGACCACACCCCGGTGGTGCTGACGCTGGCGTAAGCCGGCGTTACGCCAGCGTTTGCCTTGTCGTGCCGGGGCGGCTACCGCCCCGCTGTTACATGAGTGCGGCCCCAGTGGGCCGCACCGTTTGGGAGCCAGCCATGCCGCACCTGACCGTTGAATACTCCGCCAACCTCACCGCGCTGCCGGCGGCCGCGCTGCTGCGCACGCTCAACGATGTGCTGCTGCACAGCGGCCAGTTCGACGGCCCGGACATCAAGAGCCGCGCCGTGCCGCTGCCGCTGTTCCTGGTCGGCGACGAGCCGGACGGGCATGCCTTTGTGCATGTGAAGCTGGCGCTGCTGGCCGGCCGCCAGCCGGAAGTGAAAAAGCTGCTGTCGCAGCAACTGCTGGCCGCACTGCAAACTGCCTGCGACTGGCCGGCCGAGCTGGCGGTGCAGTTGTGCGTGGAGCTGCTGGACATCGACCGCGGCAGCTACAGCAAGGCCACGCTGTGATGCGGCGCGCGCTGTTGTTGCCGGCACTACTGGCCGGGACCATGTTGGCCGCCACGGCGTCGGCGGCCGATGTGGCAGGGCGCTTCGATTTCTACGTGCTGGCGCTGTCGTGGTCGCCGGATTACTGCGCCGCGCGGCCGCAGGATGCCGAGCAGTGCGGCCGGCCGTACGGCTTTGTGCTGCACGGGCTGTGGCCGCAGTACCAGCGCGGCTATCCGGCAAGTTGCGCCGCCGCGCCGCTGCAGCCGCAGATCGAGCAGCAGTTCGCCGGCCTGTATCCCAGCCGCAAGCTGTACCGCCACGAGTGGGACAAGCACGGCAGCTGCAGCGGGTTGAGCCAGCCGCAGTTCCACCAGCTGGCCGCCAGCCTGAAGGCGAAAGTGCGCATCCCCGCCGCCTACCAGGCGCCGGCGCAGCCGCTGCGCCGCAGCCTGCCGCAGCTGAAGGCCGATCTGGTGGCGGCCAACCCGTGGCTGCCAGCCAGCGCCATCAGCGTGGCCTGTAGCGGCGCCGGCCGTTTCCTGCAGGAAGTACGCGTCTGCTTCGACACGGCTGGCAAGGGCGCGCAGCCTTGCAGCGAACAGATGCAGCGCGCCGAGGCGCGCAGCTGCCGCCAGCCGGACCTGCTGGTGCGCAATGTGCGCTGAGGCGCTATAGGTCGGCTGCTGCGGCCGACAGCAGGCTCAGGTCACATGCAAAAGGCGATCCACGGATCGCCTTTTGCATGCGTGGCGCCAGCGCAGCCTTCGCGCCGCAGCGGTCGCACGCGCCCCCGCGCTGCCGTCGCAAAAAAAGCGGCCCGTGTGGGCCGCTGGGGGGATCGACAAGCGGCGCGCTACAGGAAGCGCGCCGGCGCGTACGGCGCCGGGTCGGTAAACGGCGTCTCGTTGCAGATCACCTGCGCCAGCAGTTGGCCGCATACCGGTCCCAGCGTCAGGCCGTGGTGGGCGTGGCCGAAGTTGAACCACAGCCCGCGGTGGCGTGGCGCGGCGCCCAGCGCCGGGCGCATGTCCGGCAGGCACGGGCGGCTGCCCATCCACGGCGTGGCGTCCAGCCGCTCGCCCAGCGGGAACAGCCCGCGCGCCAGCGCCTCGGCCTGCTCCAGCTGCGCGTAGTTGGGGGCGGCGTCACGGCGCGCCAGCTCCACGCCGGTGGCGATGCGCAGCCCGCGCTGCATCGGCGATACCACGAAGCCGCCTTCCACGTCGGCCACGGTGTAGCTCAGCCCCGGTCCCAGCGGCTGGTAGTGCATGTGGTAGCCGCGCTTGGTCTGCAGCGGAATGCGGTAGCCCAGCGGGCGGAAGATGTCGTCGGACCACGGTCCCATCGCCACCACCACCTGCGCGGCGTGCAGTACCCCGGCGGCGGTGTGTACCTGCCAGCCGCTGCCATCCGGCGTCAGCGCGGTGGCTTCCTGTTGCAGCAGCGTGCCGCCCAGGCTTTCGAAGTAGCGGGCATAGCCGCGGGTCAGCGCGCCCGGATCGCTGATGCGCTGCGGGTCGCGCCAGTGCACCGCGCCGGCAAAACCTTCACCCAGCCCCGGTTCGGCGGCGCGCAGCTGCGCTGCGTCCAGAAGCTGCAGCTGCAGGCCGTGTTCGGCGGCGATACGGCGCGCGTTGGCGGCCTCGGCGGCAAAGCCGGCCTCGGTGCGGTAGGCCTCGTACAGGCCGTCGTCGCTGCACAGCTGCTGCATGTTGGCCGCGGCGATCAGCGCGGCGTGTTCGTCCAGGCTGCGGCTGATCAGCGGCAGCATGTCGTGAGCGGCGGCGGCGAGGCGATGCGGGGCGGAAGCGCGGAAGTAGCGCCACAGCCACGGCGTGCTCTGCAGCAGGCTGGACGGCTGGTAACGCACGTCGGTGGAGCGGTTGCGGCCGATGCGCAGCACGCTGGCCAAGTCGCGCGGGAAGCCGTACGGCACCACGGCGGCGCGTTCCAGCAGCCCGGCGTTGCCGTGGCTGGTTTCCTCGCCGGGGGCGCGGCGGTCCAGCAGTGCCACGCGCAGGCCGCGTTGTTGCAGGGCGATGGCGCTGGAGACGCCGATCATGCCGGCGCCGAGGACGATGATGTCGAAATCCATGTTGTGCTTCTTTCAGATGCAGTTGCCATGGGCGCTGCGGGCAGCGGCCATGGCAACGGGATCTGCCGGGTTGGCCGCAGCCTGCGGCCAACCCTGGCGGCAGCTTACTTGGCGATGATGTCGCGCTTGAAGTATTTCTGCGACAGGCGGCTGAGGGTACCGTCCTGCTTCAGCCCGCTGATGGCTTTTTCCAGTGCCGCCATGGTGGCCTTGTCGCCCTTGCGCACGCCAAAACCGGTGCCTTCGCCCAGGGTGGCAAAGTCGCTGAGCACGCCGCCGGCAAAGTCGAAATCTTTGCCGTTGGGCTTGCTGAGGAAGCCTTCCATCGCGTTCTGTGCTTCCTGCACCCCGGCATCCAGCCGGCCGGAGGCCAGGTCAAGATAGATCTGCGCCTGGTCGCGGTAGGCCACCACCTTAACGCCGTTCTTCTCCCAGTGCTTGCGCACGAAGTCTTCCTGGGTGGCGCCCTGCAGCACGCCCACGGTCTTGCCTTTCAGGCTGGCCACGGTCGGCTGCAGGCCGCTGCCGCGCTTGGCCACCATCTGGATCGGCACGATGTAGATCGGGGTGGTGAAGTCGATGGATTCGCGGCGCTTGGCGGTGATGTTCATCGACGAGTTGATGACGTCGAACTTCTTGGCCTTCAGGCCGGGGATCAGGCCCTCGAACGAGGTCTCCACCCAGCTGCACTTGGCGGCCATGCGTTCGCAGATGGCCTTGCCGACGTCGATGTCGAAGCCGACCAGCTGGCCGTCGGCCTGCTTGCTCTCGAACGGCGGGTAGAACGGCTCCAGCCCCATGCGGATGGTGCTTTGCGCCATGGCCGGTACGGCCAGCAGGGCGAGCAGGGGCAGGGCGAGGGTACGGAAGGTGCTGCGCTTCATGAAGTTTCTCCTGGGTGATCGGTCGGTCTTCCCGTGGTGGCGGTGCGCGGTGGCCGCGTCTGTGCTTGCCGTTGCTAATGTAGACAAAAAATCCAGTGTGGACAAATTATTTCCATTTTGTGGACTGCACTGCTAGTCTGTGTAGACAAAATATCCACAAAAGACACCAATACCGCTGCAGGAGACCAAGATGACCACCTCGCACCACCGCCCGCCCGTGATTCTGTCCGCCGCGCAAATCCGCCCCTTGCTGGCGCAGCTGCCGCTGGCAGCCACCCTGCGCCGGCTGTTTGCCGCGCTGGCCGACGAACAGGCAGTGCAGCCGGCACAGAGCCTGACGCTGTTCCCGCACGGCGCCGGCGATTTCATCACTTACCAGGGCGTGCTGGCCAGCGAGCAGGTGTTCGGCGCCAAGCTGTCGCCGTATATCGTTACCTCTGGCCGGCCGGTGATCACCGCCTGGACCACACTGATGTCGATGCAGACCGGCCAGCCGCTGCTGTTCTGCGATTCCGGTGAGCTCACCGCCGAGCGCACCGCCGGCACTACCGCGCTGGCGGTGGACGAGCTGGCGCCGGCCGACAGCCGCGTGCTGGTGCTGATCGGCTGCGGCGCACTGGGCCAGGCGCACCTGCGCCATGCGCTGCCGCTGCGCGACTGGCGCGAGGTGCGCGTCTATGCGCCGGACCTCGCCGCCAACCCGGCACTGCAGCAGACGTTGGCCGCAGTCGATGCCCGCGTGCGCTGCTGCGACAGCATGGCTGCCGCCACCGACGGCGCCGACGTGATCATGCTGTGCACCTCGTCCGCCAGCGCGGTGCTGGACCCGGCGTCGCTAGCCAAGCCGGCGCTGATCACCTCCATCAGCACCAATGCCGTCAACGCGCACGAAGTGCCGCCGGAAAGCCTGGCCGCCATGGAGGTGTACTGCGACCACGCCGCCACTACGCCGACCCGCGCCGGCGAGATGGTACTGGCGGCCGAGCGTGGCTGCTGGCAGCCGCAGGCGCTGCGCGGCGACCTGGCGGCGCTGGTGTCCGGCCGCGCGCCGCGCCCGGACTACCATCGCCACGTGTTCTTCCGCTCCATCGGCATGGGGCTGCAGGACGTGGCCATCGCCCATGCGGTATGGCAGCTGCACAGCGCCACTTGTCCGGCCTGAGCGCATCGGTCACTATCCCGTGTCCTTATCCGCCAGCCCAACCATGAGCGCCGACACCACCTCCCGCCAGCAGCTACTGCTGGCGCGTTACCAGCACCTGGCCGACGGCATCGCCCGGCTGTTCTTCCCCTATGCCGAGGTGGTGATCCACGACCTGGACAGCCAGCGTGTGCTGTACCTGGCCAACAACCTGTCGCGGCGCGAGGTGGGCGACGATGCGGCGCTGGAGGACATCGAGCGCACCATAGACGAGCGCACGGTGGGGCCGTACGAGAAGCTGAACTGGGATGGCCGCAAGATGCGCTGCACCAGCACCGTGCTATTCGACGACGGCGGCAACGCGCTGGGGGTGATGTGCATCAACTTCAACATCGCGGTGTTCGAGGACATGCACGGCATGCTGGGCATGCTGCTGAAGGGCGCCGGGCTGGTGGAGCAGCCGGCCGAGCTGTTCCGCGACGACTGGCAGGAGCGCATCAACAGCTTCATGCACGGCTGGCTGCGTGAGCGGCAGCTGGCGCTGAACACGCTGACGCGGCCGCACCGCCGCGAGCTGGTGGCGGCGCTGTATGCCGAGGGCGCCTTCAACGGCAAGAGCGCCACCCACTACATCGGCAATGTGCTGGGGCTGGGGCGGGCGACGGTGTACAAGTACCTGAAGGAGCTGCGCGGCGAGTAGCGCTGCACTTGCCGCTCTGCCGCATCAACGACAAGGCCGCCCAGGGGCGGCCTTGTTTATTGCTGACGGACAAGGTTGGCCGCATGCCGGGAGACAGCCGGCGGTGCCGCGGCCAGCGCCGCGGGCGCGGATGGCGTACAGGGTAAATGGTTCAGCCGGTACGCAGTTCAAAATGCTCGAACATTGCCGCCACCTGCTGCTGCACATCAGCCTGCGGCCAACCCGTGGCGATCGGCGCGAAGGCTTGCGGCAGTTGCGGCCCCGGGCGCAGCAGCTGCCAGGCATAGCGGCGCACGCCGCGGTGGGCCAGTTCACCGGCCAGCTGCAGTAGGCTGCTGTCGTCGTGCAGCGTCGGGTGGATGGTGCTGCGGCATTCGAAGTCGCCGCCGTGCGCCAGCAGCAGGTCCAGGCTGGCAAAGGCGCGTGCGCCGCTGCCGCCGCTGCCGGTGAGCGCGGCGTAGCGGCCGGGCTGGGTCTTGATGTCCAGCCCCACCCAGTCCAGCAGCGGCAGCACCTGCCGCAGGCGGTCGGGATGGCAGCCGGCGCTGTGCAGGCCGGTGGCAAAACCCAGCGCCCGGGCCTCGGCCAGCAGTGCCGGCAGTGCGGGGTCGGACAGTGGCTCGCCGCCGGAGAACACCACGCCGTCCAGTAGGCCGCGCCGGCGCTGCAGCTGTTCGCGCAGCTGCGGCCAACGGTGGTGGCCGTGGCGGCGCTGCAGCAGGCCGGGATTGTGGCAGTAGCCGCAGCGCCACGGGCAGCCGGCGAGGAATACCACCGCGGCCAGCCGCCCCGGCCAGTCGCAACTGGAGAACGGCTGCCAGCCGCCGATGCGGGCGCGCTCAGCCGGCGCGCTGTTCGTCGAAGTGGCGGCGTTCATGGAATTCACCCTGCTTGCCGGTATTGAACGAGGCCACCGGGCGGTGGTAGCCCATCACCCGCGTCCATACCTCGCAGCGGGTGCGTTCTTCGTCTTTCAGTTCGATGGTTTGCTGGTTGTGCATGGCGTTTCCTTTCAAGGGTTGGCCGCATGGCGGCGGGTTTGCGCTGTCTTGTTGGTATGGGGGGGGCGGGTGTTGCTGGTGGGCACGCGCTGCTTTGCCCTCCCTGCGATTCACGCCGCGACGCTCAGTCGCAGCAGGCGGCCTGGCGTTTTTTCGCGATCAGTTCGGCATCGCACTTCGGGCAATAGTCGTGACGGCCGGACAGGTAGCCGTGCGTCGGGCAGATCGAGAACGTCGGCGTGATGGTGATGTAGGGCAGGCGGAAGTTTTCCAGCGCGCGGCGTACCAGCTGGCGACAGGCATCGGCACTGCTTACCGCCTCGCTCATGTACAGGTGCAGCACGGTGCCGCCGGTGTATTTGCGCTGCAGTTCGTCCTGGCGCAGCAGTGCCTCGAACGGGTCGTCGGTGAATCCCACCGGCAGCTGGCTGGAGTTGGTGTAGTACGGCCGCTCTGCGCTGCCGGCCTGCAGGATGCCGGGGTAACGCTTGTTGTCCTCGCGCGCGAAGCGGTAGGTGGTGCCTTCCGCCGGGGTGGCTTCCAGGTTGTACAGGTGGCCGGTGGCCTGCTGGAACTCCACCATGCGCGCGCGGATGTGGTCCAGGTAGCGGCAGGCAAAGGCATGGCCCCAGTCGCTGGTGATGTCGTGGGCGTCGGCAGTGAAGTTGCGGATCATCTCGTTGATGCCGTTCACCCCCAGGGTGGAGAAGTGGTTGCGCAGGCTGCCGAGGAAGTGGCGGGTGTACGGATACAGCCCGCCGTCGATGTGCTGCTGCACCACGCGGCGGCGCGCTTCCAGCACCTCGCGCCCCAGCTCCAGCAGGCGGTCGGTCTCGGCCAGCAGTGCGGCTTCGTCACCGGCAAAGCGGTGGCCCAGCCGTGCGCAGTTGACAGTGACCACCCCCACCGAGCCGGTCTGCTCGGCACTGCCGAACAGGCCGTTGCCGCGCTTCATCAGCTCGCGCAGGTCCAGCTGCAGGCGGCAGCACATGCTGCGCACCATGTGCGGCTCCAGCTCGGAGTTCACGAAGTTCTGGAAGTAGGGCAGGCCGTACTTGGCGGTCATCGCGAACAA
The DNA here is from genome assembly GCF_040148885.1 of Vogesella oryzagri. NCBI lineage: Bacteria > Pseudomonadati > Pseudomonadota > Betaproteobacteria > Neisseriales > Chromobacteriaceae > Vogesella > Vogesella oryzagri. The sequence goes on along the minus strand of NZ_JBEFLD010000002.1, from coordinate 83,338 downwards.
CAGGTCGCTGTTCTCGCCGTACCAGTCGAAATCCTTGGTGATGTTGTAGGTGGGGATGGGGAAGGTAAACGCCCGTCCCAGCGCGTCGCCGGCCAGCATCACCTCGATATAGGCGCGGTTGATCAGTGCCATTTCCGGGGCGCAGTCGCCGTAGCGGAACGGCATCTCCTCGCCGCCCAGCACCGGGATCTGCTCGCGCAGGTCTTCCGGGCACACCCAGTCGAAGGTCAGGTTGGTGAAGGGTGTCTGTGTGCCCCAGCGGCTGGGCACGTTCAGGTTGTAGATCAGTTCCTGGATCGCCTGCTTCACCTGCGCGTAGCTCAGCGCGTCCTTTTTTACGAACGGCGCCAGGTAGGTATCGAAGGAGCTGAACGCCTGCGCGCCGGCCCATTCGTTCTGCAGCGTGCCGAGGAAGTTGACGATCTGGCCGCAGGCGCTGGACAGGTGGCGCGGCGGCGCCGATTCCACCTTGCCGCCGACGCCGGCAAAGCCCAGCTGCAGCAGGGTGCGCAGCGACCAGCCGGCGCAGTAGCCGGACAGCATGTCCAGGTCGTGGATGTGCAGGTCGCCGTGGCGGTGCGCCTGCGCCGCCTGCGGGCTGAACACGCTGCCCAGCCAGTACTCGGCGGTGAGCTTGCCGGCGATGTTGAGGATCAGGCCGCCCAGGCTGTAGCCCTGGTTGGCGTTGGCCTGTACCCGCCAGTCGGCACGGGACAGGTATTCATCGATGCTGCTGACGGCGTCGACATGGCTGCTGGGGCATGGGTCCATGTTTGCTCCAATATGTTGTGTTTGGCGCATTGTATGGACGCAGCATGTGGTGGTGATTGATGTGTATCAAGCCTCTGAAAATACTGTTGGCATGATAAAAAACGCCAGCGCGGCAAGCCGGGCTGGCGTGGGGGTGGACGGATCGGGGCGGGTCGGCGGCTTGCTGCGGCGCCCGGTTCGCCAGTGCTAGGCTGCACGCCGCCGGCAGGCTGCCGTCAGCGCGTGCGGCCAACCTTAGCGGCTGGTGGGCGCCGGCATCACGATGCTGCGCTGGAAGCGCAGCAGGCCGCTGCCCGGATTGTGGTAGCGGTAGCCGTGCTCGGTGCCGTAGCCGGCGGTGTCGCCCGCTTGCAGCGTGTGCTCGTTGCCGGCGTAGGCCAGTTGCAGCGTGCCGCTGTGTACCTCCACGATCTCGCCGCAGCCAGCCGGGTCCGGCGCGGCCAGGTAGCTGTCGCCGGGCGCCAGCTGCCACTGCCACAGCTCCAGCGTGCAGCCGGCCAGCGCCAGGCTGTGCAGCAAGGTGGCGTGGCTGTCGCTGCTGTCGCCCTGCCACACCCGCACCGGCGCGTCGCTGCCGGGGGCGCGCACCAGCTCGGAAAAGGTCAGCCCCAGCGCACTGGCGAGGCGGTCGAGGGTGGCGATGCTGACATTGCTGGCGCCGGCTTCGATATTGACCAGCATGCGGCGGCTGACCTCGGCGCTAGCGGCCAGTTTTTCCTGGCTCAGGCCGCGCTGCTGGCGCGCGCTGCGCAGATTGTGGGCGACGTGGCTGAAGACTTGCAGGGGGGCGTGTTCACTCATAAGTGCAATATATTGCTCAATAATTAAGTTGTGCAGTATAGTGCACAGAATTGAAGTGCCACCTTACCCGCGAGCCATGCCTATGTCCACTCTCACTGCTGCCGCGCCCGCGGCCCACCGCTCCTGGCTGCCCGACCTGTCGCTGGTCGGTGTGACGCTGATCTGGGGCGGCACTTTCCTGGCGGTGCAGACCGCGCTGCAATGGAGCGGCGCCTTTGCCTTTGTCGGCCTGCGTTTTGCCGTCGCCACCGTGCTGGCGTTGCTGCTGTGCCGCCGCCAGCTGGCCGGCCTCAACCGTACCGAGCTGCTGGGCGGCATCGGCATCGGCCTGATCCTGTATTTCAGCTACAACCTGCAGACGCTGGGGCTGGGGCATATCGCCAGCAGCACCTCGGCGTTTCTCACCGGGCTGTACGTGCCGCTGGTGCCGCTGCTGCAGTGGCTGCTGTTCCGCCAGCGTCCCAGCCTGGCGGCGTGGGGCGGCGTGGCGCTGGCGTTTGCCGGCCTGCTGCTGCTGGCCGGCGTCGATGGCTTCAGTATCCGGCTGGGGCTGGGCGAATGGCTGACCATCGCCGCCACTGCCACCATCGCGCTGGAAATCTGCCTGATCAGCCGTTTTGCCGCCGGCTGCAACGCCGGGCGCATGGCGCTGGTGCAGCTGGCGACGGTGGCGCTGCTGTCGCTGGCCAGCGCGCCGCTGGCCGGCGAGGCGCTGCCGCAGTGGCAGCCGCTGCTGCTGGCCTGCTTGCTGGCGCTGGGCGCCGCCACGGCCTTGATCCAGATCGTGATGAACTGGGCGCAGCAGACGGTGCCGGCCACCCGTGCCACCATTATTTACGCGATGGAGCCGGTGTGGGGCGGGTTGATCGGCTGGCTGGCCGGCGAGGCGATGAGTGCCGGCAAGGTCGGCGGTGCGGCGCTGATCGTGGCCAGCGTGCTGCTGAGCCAGCTGGGGGCGCGCAAGGCGACGCACGCGCCGGCCTGATCCTGACGATGTAAAACACTGTGGCCAACCTTGTGCAAGGTTGGCCGCAGCCCGTTTGGCGCCGCGTTCAGAACCTGTTCAAGGTCTCGCGCGCTAGAGCGAGACAGGGCAAAAACGGCTGAGCAAGCGGCGTTGCGCTGGAGATAACCCGGTAGGCCGAAGGCGTTTCTAACGCCGTAGCGCCCCATTGCGGTGTGTCACCGCAGCCAGGCAACCGCTTCTCAGCGTCCGCCGCCGGCGGTGAAAGCCATGCCCTCCTGTTCGCCCAGCGGGCGCGGGTGCAGGTGGGCTTCGAACTGCTGCGTCGCTGCCGCCCAGGAAAAGCGTTCCGCCACCTGGCGTACCTGCTGGCGGTCCAGCGCCAGTGCCTGCAGGCAGGCGCTGCGCAGGTCCTGATGCAGCACGCCGCCGCCGCTGTCGCCGGCCACGTCCAAGGGACCTGCCACCGGGTAGGCCGCCACCGGCGTGCCGCAGGCCATCGCCTCCAGCAGCACCAGGCCGAAGGTGTCGGTCAGGCTGGGGAACACGAACACGTCCGCGGCGCGGTAGAAGCGCGCCAACTCGTGCTGCGGAAACACGCCGGCAAAGTGCACCGCCGGGTAGCGCTGGCGCAGTTCCTCCAGCTGCGGGCCTTCGCCCACCACCCATTTGCTGCCTGGCAGCTCCAGCTGCAGGAAGGCCTCGATATTCTTTTCCACCGCCACGCGGCCGATGTAGACGAAGCGCGGCGGCGCGCTGTCCAGCCGTTCGCGCTCGCCGGGACTGAACAGCGTGGTGTCCACGCCGCGCCCCCACAGCACCACGTTGCCGAAGCCGCGCTGGCGCAGCGCGCGCACGATGCTGGGCGTCGGCGCCATCACTGCCGCCGCCGGGGCGTGGAAGCGACGCATGAAGGCGTAGCTGATGGCCAGCGGCAGGCGGATGCGCGCGGCGACGTATTCCGGAAAGCGGGTGTGATAGGCGGTGCTGAACGGCTGGCCGTGGCGCAGGCACCAGCGCCGCGCCGCCCAGCCCAGCGGACCTTCGGTGGCGATGTGCACCGCCTGCGGGCTGAATGCGGCCAACCTTTGCGCCACCTGGCGGTAGGGAAACAGCGCGATGCGGATGTCCGGGTAGCTGGGTAGGGGCAGGGTGCGAAAGCCGTCGCCGGCGTCGTGCTCGCCGCCCAGCGGGGTGATCAGCGCCACCTGGTGGCCGCTGGCGCGCAGCTCGCGCACGGTTTCCAGCAGGCTGCGCACTACGCCGTTGACCTGCGGCAGCCAGGCATCGCTCACGATCATGATGCGCATGGGGCGGTCTCCTGTTGCGCGGCCTGCGGTGCCAGGGTGTCGGCTGCCGCGGGGCGGGTGGCGGGCTGCGACTGCATATCGGCGGCGTGGGCCGCCAGTTGCGTCCAGTACACCACCTCCAGCCGGCCGTCGTGGTGCTCCACCAGCGCCGACAGGCTTTCCACCCAGTCGCCGCAGTTGCCGTACACGATGCCGTCGATGTCTTTCACTTCCGGCTTGTGGATGTGGCCGCAGATCACGCCGTCAAAGCCGCGGCGGCGCGCCTCGGCCGCCAGGATGTGCTCGAAGTCGCTGATGAAGTTCACCGCGTTCTTCACCTTGTGCTTCAGGTATTGCGACAGCGACCAGTACGGCCGCCCCAGCTTGTGGCGTAACCAGTTGTAGTGGCGGTTGAGGCCGAGTATCAGCGTGTACAGGCTGTCGCCGACATAGGCCAGCCACTTCACGTGCTGGATCACGCCGTCGAACTCGTCGCCGTGGATGATCAGCAGCCGCTTGCCGTCGGCGGTGCGGTGCTCGGCCTCGCTGCGGATGGCGATGCCGCCGAAGTCCAGCCCGGCGTACTGCCGCGCCGCTTCGTCGTGGTTGCCCGGCACGTACACCACCTGCGTGCCCTTGCGCGCCTTGCGCAGCACCTTCTGCACCACGTCGTTGTGCGCCTGCTTCCAGTACCAGGATTTTTTCAGCTGCCAGCCGTCGATGATGTCGCCCACCAGGTACAGGGTGTCGGCATCGTTATGCTTGAGAAAATCCAGCAGAAAGCCGGCCTGGCAGCCGCTGGTGCCAAGGTGGACATCGGATAGCCAGATGGTGCGGTAACGGTGGCTCATGGTGCATCTCCGCGGGGCAGATGCGTAGGATAGTGCTGCCGCCGCATGACAATACCGTGAGCCGGCGGTGACGGAACGGTGACAAAGCGATACTCTGCGGCAACCCTGGCTGCGCTAAGTTTGGCTTAATGCTGGCCTGTTGCAATGCACACGCTGGGCGGGCTGCGTGCCTGCCGTCTGAACCCTTTCGAGTGAACCGATGAAAAAACTGCTTCGTCCACAGCGGGCGGAATGGCTGGCGCTGGGCGCTTCGCTGCTGTTTGTACTGCTGTTCAACCTGCCGTTCTGGCAACGCATGCTGACCATTGTCGGCCCGGTGGACGGCCATGGCATCAAGCTGCTGGGCATGGCTTTTGTGCTGGTTACCGCTGTTTTCAATCTGTTGATGCTGCTGCTGGTGTGGCCGCGCATCGGCCGCCCGCTGCTGACCGTGCTGTTTGTCACCACCGCGGCCATTACCTATTTCATGAGCCAGTACGGCGTGCTGATCGACATGAACATGGTGCGCAACGCCATGCAGACCGATGGCGCCGAGGTGCGCGATCTGATCACGCTGAAGATGGTGTTCACAGTGCTACTGCTCGGCGGGCTGCCCAGCTGGTGGCTGTGGAAGGCACCGCTGAGCTTCCGCCCGGCGCTGCGCGAGGTGGGCAGCCGCGTGCTGGCGCTGCTGATTACCGCCGGCGTGCTGTTCGGCGTGGCGATGGCCGGCTACCAGGACTTCGCCTCGCTGTTCCGCAACAACCGCGAACTGCGCTTCGCCATCACCCCCACCAATTACCTGCAGGCCACCTCGTCCTACTTCAAGCGCATGTATGCCAAGGCGCAGCCGCTGCAGCAGATCGGCCTGGATGCCAAGCGCGCGCCGGCGCCGGCCGGCGCCAAGCCGCGGGTGCTGGTGCTGGTGGTAGGCGAGACCGCGCGTGCCGACCATTTCTCGCTCAATGGCTATGCGCGGCCAACCAATCCGGAGCTGGCCAAGGTGCCGGGGCTGATCAACTACCGGGATGCCTGGTCGTGCGGCACCGAAACCGCCATCTCGGTGCCGTGCATGTTCTCCGCGCTGCCGCGCGACAAGTTCGACGCCGACGAGGCCAAGCACCGCGAGAACCTGCTGGACATCCTCAAGCGCAGCGGGCTGGACGTCAGCTGGCTGGACAACAACTCCGGCTGCAAGGAAGTGTGCAACCGCGTGCCGACCCAGCTGCTGTTCGGCGCCAAGGATCCCAAGTACTGCAACAGCGAGGAATGTTTCGACGAGATTCTGCTGGATGCGCTGGATGGCAAGCTCAAGGGGCTGACGCACGACGCGGTGATCGTGCTGCACCAGAAGGGCAGCCACGGCCCGGCGTATTACAAGCGCTACCCGTCGCAGTTTGCGGTGTTCAAGCCGGAGTGCCAGACCAGCGAGCTGCAGAAGTGCAGCCAGCAGGAGATCATCAACGGCTTCGACAACACTATCCGCTATACCGATTACTTCCTGGCGCAGGTAATCAAGCGGCTGCAGGCCGATCCGGCGATCGCCGGCAGCATGTTCTACCTGTCCGACCACGGCGAATCGCTGGGCGAAAACAATATGTACCTGCACGCCACGCCGTACATTGTGGCGCCGGACGCGCAAAAGCATATCCCGATGCTGGCGTGGTTCTCGCCGCAGTGGCTGACTGCGGCCAACATGCAGCAGCAGTGCCTGCAGCAGGCCAGCCACCAGCGCTATAGCCAGGACAACCTGTTCCACAGCGTGCTGGGGCTGATGGCAGTACGTACTACGCTGTACGAAAAGCCACTGGACATGTACGCCGCCTGCCGCCAGGGCTAAGCCCGCGCGGCGGACAACGGGGCGCCGCCACAGGGCGGCGCCTTTTTTATGTGCCGAGTAGCGTGCTAAGCGGCAGTTAAGTTTCCGCTAATCCACCGGCGGCACACTGCCACGCTAACCCTTATTTGCCGGAGCCTGGCATGCCCGCATCCCCCGCCGATTTCTACCGTCGCCAGCTGCTGTGGCTGCTGGCCGGCCTGTTGCTGCTGCTGTGGCTGGAGCGCGTCCCCGCGCTGGATCTGCGCCTGCAGGCGCTGTTCTTTGACCCGGCCAGCGGCCACTTCCCGCTGCAGAATGCCCGCTGGCTGGACATCCTCAATCACCGGCTGGCCAAGTACCTGATCGTGGCGGCCGGGGTGGTGCTGGGCTGGCGCGGCTGGCGCCGGCGCGACTACCGGCAACTGCTGGCGGTGGCGGTGATGTTGCTGGCCACCGCGCTGGTGTCGTGGCTGAAGCAGAAAAGCGCGCACTCCTGCCCGTGGGATCTGCAGGCCTTCGGCGGCCATGCCAGCCGCTTTGGCCTGTTCGACGCCGTGCCGGCGGATGCCGGCCCCGGGCGTTGCTTCCCCGGCGGCCATGCCTCCGCCGGATTCTCTCTGCTGGCGCTGGGCTACTGGCTGCGGCCAAGCCGGCCGGCGCTGGCGCGGCGGCTGTTCTGGCTGGGTGCGGCGGCCGGCATGCTGATGGGGCTGGGGCAGATGCTGCGTGGCGCGCATTTCCTGTCGCACAACCTGTGGAGCGGCTGGCTGGTGTGGCTGGCCTGTTGCCTGCTGTTCGCCGGCCACGATCTGCTGTGGCAGCCGTGGCGCCAGCGCCTGGCCGCGCGCCTGCCGCCACCTGCTAAGCCTGGATTAAGCAAGGGCTAAGCCGCCGTTAAGGCCAGTGGCATTAAATGACACGGTACCTGCAGGCGTGCAGGTGAACACAGACCCCTCCAAGGAGAACCATCGTATGAAAAAGCTGCTCGCCGTAAGCCTGATGGCCGTTGTTGCCTCCAGCGCCTTTGCCTCTGCCCAATGCCCGGCACAACCGAAAGACAAATGGCAGAAAGAAGCTGACTTCAAAAAGCAGCTGGAAGGCCAGGGCTACCAGATCAAGAAGTTCAAGGTGTCCGGCAACTGCTACGAAATCTACGGCAAGAACAAGGACGGCAAGAAAGTGGAAATCTACTTCGACCCGGTATCCGGCAAGCCGGTAAAGAGCGACATCGAGAGCTGATCGTCGCCGCAATGGCCGGGCAGCTGCCCGGCTTTTTTTGTTTGTTCGCTGTTCACGCTTGATTTGCCGTTGCCCGCGCGTTGCTGGCCGCGGCGGTTACTGGAGTCGCCATCATGAGCACCCTTTCCGAGCAAAATCGTATCCGCCGCGAAAAAGTGTGGGATCCGTTTGTGCGCCTGTTCCACTGGACGCTGGTGAGCTGCGTCATGCTCAACCTGTTCGTGCTGGAAGAGGGCGATCCGCCGCACCGCTGGGCCGGTTATCTCGCCAGCGGCCTGGTGCTGGCCCGCATCCTGTGGGGCTTTATCGGCAGCCGGCATGCCCGTTTCGCCAGCTTCTTCCCGACGCCGTCACGGTTGAAAGCGCATCTGGGCGCGGTGAAGGATGGCCAGCATCCGCAAGTCAGCGGCCACAACCCGCTGGGCGCGCTGATGATGTTCGCGCTGATGGGGCTGGTGCTGTCGCTGGGGGTGAGCGGTTACCTGATGGGCACCGATGCCTACTTTGGCGAAGACTGGCTGGAAGAGCTGCACGAGGCGCTGGCCAATACTCTGCTGGCGGCGGTGGGGCTGCACGCGCTGGCGGCCATTGTTATGAGCCGTATCGAGCGGGTGAATCTGGTTCGTGCCATGATTACCGGTATCAAGGAATGGCGCTAGGAACACGGCATGCGGGTATTGATCGTCGAGGATGACCCCCTGATCGGGGACGGGCTGCAGGCCGGACTGCAGGCGCTGGGGTTCAGCTGCGACTGGCTGCGTGATGGCAAGCTGGCGCTGTCCGGCATCCGCGCCGCGCCCTACGACGCGGTGGTGCTGGATCTGGGCCTGCCCGGCATGGACGGGCTGGAGGTGCTGGCCGCCTGGCGCCGCGCCGGCCAGCACGAGCCGGTGCTGCTGCTCACCGCCCGCGATGGCGTCAACGACCGCATCCGCGGCCTGGATGCCGGCGCCGACGATTATCTGGTGAAGCCGTTTGCGCTGGGCGAGTTGGCCGCACGGCTGCGCGCGCTGCTGCGCCGCCGCGGCGGTAGCAGCACGCCGCTGCTGACGCACGGTCGCGTCAGCCTGGACCCGGCCGCCCGCCAGGTAACGCTGGACGGCCAGCCGGTGGCGCTGTCGGCGCGCGAGCTGGCGGTGCTGGAGGTGCTGCTGGGTAACCGCAACCGCGTGCTCAGCCGCGCCGAGATTGAAGAAAAACTGTACGACTGGGCGCACGAGGTGGAAAGCAATGCGGTGGAAGTGCACATTCACCATCTGCGCAAGAAACTGGGTGCCGATTTCATCAAGACCCGCCGCGGGCTGGGCTACACGCTGGGAGACGGCGCGTGAGCTACAGCCTGCGCGGCCAACTGGTACGCAGCCTGCTGCTGGTGGTCACCCCGCTGTGGCTGCTCGGCAGCGTGCTGCTGGCGCTGCATGCGCGCCACGAAGTAAACGAGCTGTACGACGGCCAGCAGCAGATCTTCGCCCGCCAGCTGTACAGCACGCTGCCGATGCTGGCGCAGCAGCCGGCAGGCAGCGACCCCAAGGCGGAAAAGACCGACCACCAGGCGGTGGCGGTGTGGAACCCGCAGGGCCAGCGCCTGCTGGTGGACAGCGAGGGGCTGGAGCTGCCTTATCACGCCGGCGTCACCGGCTTTCATTTGCTGCAGCACGACGACGAAGACTGGCGCGTCTACTACCTGTCCGGCCCGGCCGGCAGCGTGGCGGTGGCGCAGGAAAACAGCGAGCGGCTGGAGGCCATCAGCGGCCTGCTGCTGACCCAGAGCATGGTGTGGCTGCTGCTGCTGCCGTTTGCGCTGGGGGCGGTGTGGTGGGCGGTGTTCCGCGCGCTGCAACCGTTGGCCGACTTGTGCCGCACCCTGCTGCAGCGCCAGCCGGACGACCCCACGCCGCTGGCGCACCCGCTGCCCAGCGAGCTGGCGCCGCTGCTCGACAGCCTCAACGGCCTGATCGACCGCGTCGCCGGCACGCTGCAGCGCGAGCGCCAGTTCACCGCCTCCGCCGCGCACGAGCTGCGCAGCCCGCTGGCCGCCTTGCGGGTGCAGGCCGAGCTGCTGACCCTGCTGGACGATGCCAATGCGCGCAACGCCGCCGCCGGCAAGGTGATGCAGGGGGTGGACCGCGCCAGCCATCTGGTGGACCAGCTGCTGGCGCTGTCGCGGCTGGAACAGCAGCAGACGCTGCCGAGCCAGCCGCTGGACTGGGCACAGCTGGCGGAGCAGGCCTGCCAGCAGGTGGCCGAGTACAGCACGGTGCGTGGCAGCCACATCCGCCATCAGGTCAGCGGCGGCCCGCTGCCGGCCGGCGAGGCGCTGCTGCTGTCGCTGCTGCTGCGCAACCTGCTGGACAACGCGGTGCGCTACTCGCCGCCCGGCGCCGAGGTGCTGCTGGAAATCAGCCCGCAGCTGATCCGCGTCAGCGACAACGGCCCGGGCATCGCCGCCGAGCACCTGCCGCACATCGGCCAGCGCTTTTACCGCCCGCCGGGGCAGAGCCAGAGCGGCAGCGGCCTGGGGCTGTCCATCGTGCGCCGTATCGCCGAACTGCACGGCCTGCAGCTGAGCTGGCACAACCGGCCGGAAGGCGGTTTGAGCGTGGAACTGCGGCCGCACTGAGCCGCTGTCGCCACGGCGCCCACTGCATTGCTTATCAATTTTTCCGTGATAAGCAATGCAGTTTTTCTTGGTTCGCCGCCGTTGGCGGCTTGGTTAGATTCTCCCCATCAACTGCCGATCCAAAGGGGAGAACACCATGCACCGCTTTACCCGTCTTGCTACCGCCACCACGCTGCTCTTCGCCCTGGCCGGCCATGCGCTGGCCGATGTCACCCTGCTCAACGTGTCCTACGACCCGACCCGCGAGCTGTACCAGGACTTCAACACCGCCTTTGCCAAGTACTGGAAAGCCAAGACCGGCGAAACCGTCACCATCAAGCAGTCGCACGGCGGCTCCGGCAAGCAGGCGCGCGCGGTGATCGACGGCCTGGAAGCCGACGTGGTGACCCTGGCGCTGGCTTATGACGTGGACGCGCTGAATACCGAAGCCAAGCTGATTCCGGCCAACTGGCAGCAGCGCCTGCCCAACAACGCCGCGCCGTATACCTCCACCATCGTGTTCCTGGTGCGCAAGGGCAACCCGAAAGGGATCAAGGATTGGAACGACCTGATCAAGCCGGGGGTGGAAGTGGTAACGCCGAACCCGAAAACCTCCGGCGGTGCGCGCTGGAACTACCTGGCGGCCTGGGGTTATGCGCTGAAACAGCCGGGCGGCAACGATGCCAAGGCCAAGGATTTCGTGAAGAAGATCTACCAGAACGTGAAAGTGCTGGATTCCGGCGCCCGCGGCTCGCTGGTGAGCTTTACCCAGCGCGGTATCGGTGACGTGCTGCTGTCGTGGGAAAATGAAGCCTACCTGGCGACCAAGGAACTGGGGCCGGACAAGTTCGACATCGTCACCCCGTCGCTGTCCATCCTGGCCGAGCCGCCGGTGAGCGTGGTGGACAAGGTGGTGGACAAGCGTGGCACGCGCAAGGTGGCCGACGCCTACCTGCACTACCTGTACAGCCCGGAAGGTCAGGAGCTGGCCGCGGCCAACTACTACCGCCCGCGTGACGCCAAGGTGGCCGCCAAGTACGCCGACAAGTTCAGCAAGGTGAAGCTGTTCACCATCGACCAGGTGTTCGGCGGCTGGACAAAAGCCCAGAAGACCCACTTCGCCGATGGCGGCGTGTTCGACCAGATCCAGGTGAAGTAATGTCCGCCGGCCTGCCGTTGCTGCTGCTTGCCGACGGCCGGCAGACCGATGGCCGCACCCTGCAGACGCTTGCGCGCCGGCAGGGTGCGTTTTTGCTGGCGGACCTGCCGGCGCTGGCCGGCTGGTTGCAGACGGGCAATACGCCGTTCGTGCTGCTGACGCACGGCGAGCACTGCGCGCCGGCGCTGGCGATGCTGCCACCCGACGGCCGCTGCCGCGCCGCGCTGCTGCTGTCGCCGCAGGGCGACCCGCTGGCGGCGCCGGTGCTGCCGTTTCCCGCGCTGGTGGCCTGCCATCGCCCCGACCCGCGCTACCCGCGGCTGATCCAGGCCGCCAGCCTGGCCGCGGTGTGGCAGGCGCGGCTGCACCTGCTGTCCGGTAGCGGCGACGACGCCGGCGAGCTGGCGCCGCTGCTGGCCGACCTGATCCGTCTGGCCGGGCAGCCGTTGTCGGGGGAGTGCTGAGGGGAGGCAAAACGTTGGCCGCATCAACTCACAGCCACAACATGCGGCCAACGTTGTGAGGCGCCCCATGCCCCATTGGGCCGCGCCGATCAAAAAGGGGTTCGCCAGGTTTTAAGGCGTCGGCAATTCGCCGTTTGCCGTTAGCAAACGGCGAATTGCCGACGCCTGGCGAATGCCGTTTTGAGCGGGGTTTCGCGGTGCACTGGGGCGAGCGGGGATGCAAGGGGGTGGCGGAACGCTCCCTCCCCGTGCGCCGGGCGGAACCGGCGACTGCAAACATCATCCGCGTTGCGAATACAAAACCAGACCACACGCCGCAAACCAATCCGGTAAATGCAGGGCCTCGCTACGCGCAGCCCAACCTACGCACTTGCAACGTTGGCCGCATGCGGACCAGCGGTCTGCTGTGCTTCACGCCGCCCGGGCACCCGTTTACAACCATCCGCTATATCAATCCGCCACCGCCCGCTTTTTCAGTTATTGAATAAGCAACGAAGAAATCCTTATTTTTCGAATAAGAGGGCGGCCAATATCCTGTGGCCAGTTATATAGCCACAGGAAGCAGCATGAAACCGACCGTTCGAGGTGCCGCCGCATGAGCCGCGCCGCAACCTTGCCCCGTGTGTTGCCCGGCTTTGGCCTGTCGCTGGGTTTCACCCTTACCTATTTGTCGCTGGTGGTGCTGATTCCGCTGTCGGCGGTGTTTCTGCGTGCCAGCAGCCTGCCGCTGGACGGCTTCTGGGACGCGGTGACCGCGCCGCGGGTGCTGGCGTCGTACCGCCTGAGTTTCGGCATGGCGCTGCTGGCGGCGGCCATCAATACGGTGTTCGGCCTGCTGCTGGCCTGGGCGCTGGTGCGCTACCGCTTTGTTGGCAAGAAGCTGGTGGATGCGCTGGTGGACCTGCCGTTCGCGCTGCCCACCGCAGTGGCCGGCATTGCGCTTACCGCCCTGTACGCCGGCAACGGCTGGCTGGGCCAGTACCTGGAGCCGCTGGGCATCAAGGTGGCGTTCGGGCCGCTGGGGGTGCTGGTGGCGCTGGTGTTCATCGGCCTGCCCTTCGTGGTGCGCACGGTGCAGCCGGTGCTGGAAGACCTGGAGACCGAGCTGGAAGAGGCCGCTTCCAGCCTGGGGGCGCACCGCTGGCAGACTTTCCGCCACGTGATCCTGCCGGTGCTGCAGCCGGCGTTGATGACCGGTTTCGCGCTGGCCTTTGCCCGCGCGGTGGGCGAGTACGGTTCGGTGATCTTCATCGCCGGCAACATCCCCATGGTGTCGGAGATCACCCCGCTGATGATCATCAGCAAGCTGGAGCAATATGACTATGCCGGCGCTACCGCCATCGCCGGGGTGATGCTGGTGTTTTCCTTCCTGCTGCTGCTGGCCATCAACGGTCTGCAGGCATGGCAGGCGAAACGTAGCGGAAGGAGTGCATGATGGCCGGTGCCGTTTCCAATCTCTATGCCCAGCATGACCGCGCGGCGCTGCTGGAAAGCCGTCAGGCCACCCGTGAGCCGGCGTGGGTGAAGACCCTCATTCTCACCGTGGCGCTGGGCTTCTTCGCCGTGTTCCTGCTGCTGCCGCTGGCGGTAGTGTTTGCCGAGGCGCTGGCCAAGGGCTGGGATACCTACCTGGCGGCGCTGCTGGAGCCGGACGCGCTGTCGGCGGTGAAGCTAACCCTGTTGGCCGCGGTGATTTCGGTGCCGCTGAACCTGGTGTTCGGCGTGGCGGCGGCGTGGGCGATCACCCGTTTCGATTTTCGCGGCAAGCAGCTGCTGATCACGCTGATCGACCTGCCGTTCTCGGTGTCGCCGGTGGTGGCCGGCCTGGTGTACGTGCTGGTGTTCAGCAGCCACGGCTGGCTTGGCCCCTGGCTGCTGGAGCATGACATCAAGGTGATTTTCGCGGTGCCGGGCATTGTGCTGGCGACCGTGTTCGTTACCGTGCCCTTTGTGGCCCGCGAGCTGATTCCGCTGCTGCAGGCGCAGGGGCGCGAGGAAGAAGAGGCCGCGGTGGTGCTGGGCGCGCGCGGCTGGCAGGTGTTCTGGCATGTGACGCTGCCGAATGTGCGCTGGGCGCTGCTGTACGGCGTGATTCTCAGCAATGCGCGGGCGATGGGCGAGTTCGGCGCGGTGTCGGTGGTATCCGGCCATATCCGTGGCGAGACCAACACCCTGCCGCTGCATGTGGAGATTCTCTACAACGAGTACCAGTTCGCCGCCGCCTTTGCCGTGGCCAGTCTGCTGGCGCTGCTGGCGCTGGTAACGCTGGTGGTGAAGAGCTGGGTGGAGTGGCGCGCCACGCGCGATTGAACGTCGCTAACAAAACCCCTGATCCTGCGTTGCGCCTGCTTGCCGTACTCGCTGTACTGTCTGCGTCGGCGCGCCTTGGCTCAGGTCCTCTGCAAGGTTTTGTTAGCAACGCCAAATATCTATCCGCTGCGGCGAGCGCAGCGGGCAAGGTTGGCCGCAAGGCGACCACGGAGAAATGAAATGAGCATCCAGGTACAAAACATCCACAAGGCATTCGGCGATTTCGTCGCGCTCGACAACCTCACGCTGGACTTTCCCGGCGGCGAGCTGGTAGCGCTGCTGGGGCCGTCCGGCTGCGGCAAGACCACGCTGCTGCGTGTCATCGCCGGGCTGGAGCAGGCCGACAGCGGCCGTGTGCTGCTCGACGGCGAGGACGCCTCCGACACCCACGTGCGCGAGCGCCAGGTGGGCTTCGTGTTCCAGCACTACGCGCTGTTCCGCCACATGACGGTATTCGATAACGTAGCTTTCGGTCTGCGCATGAAGCCGCGCAAGCTGCGCCCCAGCGAAGCCGACATCAAGCGCAAGGTGCACGAGCTGCTGGGGCTGGTGCAGCTGGACTGGCTGGCCGACCGCTTTCCGGCGCAGCTGTCCGGCGGCCAGCGCCAGCGAATCGCCCTGGCGCGCGCGCTGGCGGTGGAGCCGCGCGTGTTGCTGCTGGACGAGCCGTTCGGCGCGCTGGACGCCAAGGTGCGCAAGGAGCTGCGCCGCTGGCTGCGCCGCCTGCACGACGAGCTGCACATCACCTCCATCTTCGTTACGCACGACCAGGAAGAAGCGCTGGAAGTGGCCGACCGCGTGGTGCTGATGAACCACGGCCGCGTGGAGCAGATCGGCAGCCCGGGCGAGGTGTACCGCCAACCGGCCACGCCCTTCGTGTACGGCTTTCTGGGTGCGGCCAACCGGTTCGAAGGCAGCGGCAGCGCCGGCGGCATCGCGGTGGGTAATGCCCGGCTCAGCAGCGAGCCGGCAGCGTATGATGGCCGGGTGATCGCCTTTGTGCGCCCGCACGAGCTGGACATCGTGCCGGGCGAGCATGGCGATGGCGTGCCGGCACGCATCAGCCGCCTGCTGACGCTTGGCGCGCTCACCCGTGTGGAGCTGGAAGGCCGTGACGAGCTGGCCGGCCAGCAGTTCGATGTGGAACTGCCGGCCGGCAGCGAGCTTGTCTCAAGCCTGCAGGCCGGGCAGCCGGTACGCCTCAAGCCGCGCAGCGTGCGCGTGTTCGCCAACCAGGAAACGGCAGGTGCCGCATGAATTTCCAGCAGCTACGCATCATCCGCGAGACGGTAAGACAGAATTTCAACCTCACCGAGGTGGCCAACGCGCTGTTCACCTCGCAGTCCGGCGTGTCCAAGCACATCAAGGACCTGGAGGACGAGCTGGGGGTGGAGCTGTTTGTGCGCAAGGGCAAGCGCTTTCTCGGCCTGACCGATCCGGGCAAGGAGCTGCTGACCATCGTCGAGCGCATGCTGCTGGACGCCGGCAACATCAAGCGGCTGGCGGAGCAGTTCAGCCAGCGCGACGAAGGCCAGCTCACCATCGCCACCACCCACACTCAGGCGCGCTACGCGCTGCCCAAGGTGGTGACTGCGTTCAAGAAGGCGTTTCCCAAGGTGCACCTGGTGCTGCACCAGGCCAGCCCGGACGAGCTGGTGCGCCTGCTGCTGGCCGGCGAGGCCGACATCGGCATCGCCACCGAGGCGGTGGCCGAGGTGCCGGAACTGGTGTCGTTTCCGTACTACAGCTGGCACCACGCGGTGATCGCGCCGCCGGCGCACCCGCTGCACCAGCAGGCACTGACGCTGGAGACGCTGGCCGACTACCCGCTGGTGACCTACCACCACGGCTTTACCGGCCGCGCGCAGATCGACCGCGCCTTCGCCGATGCCGGCCTGGCGCCGGACATCGTGATGGCGGCACTGGATGCCGACGTGATCAAGACCTATGTCGAGCTGGAACTGGGCGTCGGCATCATCGCCTCGATGGCGGTGGACCCGCAGCGCGACAGCCAGGTGCGGGTGGTGGAGGGCGCGCCGCTGTTCGGCCACCAGACCACGCGGCTGGCGATCCGCCGCGGCCACTACCTGCGCAGCTACGCCTACCGCTTCATCGAACTGTGCTCGGCGGCGCTGGACGAGGACACCGTGCGCCGCGCGTTGTCGCCGGTGGCGCAGGACTAGATCGCTGGCGTCATTCACCGCCGGCAGCATGCGGCCAACCTTGTGGCAAGGTTGGCCGCATGTTCGTTTCCGGCTCAGGCTGCTTGCGCCGGCGGCTGCCGGCTGTGGGCATTGATGCCGGCCAGCAGCGCGCGCAGCGCGGCCAGTTCCAGGTTGTCGTCCTCGGCCACGCCAAAGCAGTGCTTGCCGGTGGCGTCCTGCAGTTGCAGGTAGCAGATGGCGCGCGCGGCGCTGCCGCTGCCCAGCGCGTGCTGCTGGTAGTCCAGCAGCTGCAGCGGCACGGCCATCGCCGCCAGCAGCGCATCCAGCGGGCCGTTGCCACAACCTTGCCGCTGCTGCGGCTGCGCACCGTGCTGCAGGCTGATCTCCAGCCGCGTCTGCCCCTGCACCTGCTGCTGGCGGTGGCTGACATAGCGCCACGGGCCGTGCTCCGACAGGTAATGCTGGCGGAACAGCCGGTACAGTTGCTCGGCCGCCAGCTCCTGCCCGGCGCGGTCGGTCTCCGCCTGCACCAGGCCGGCAAAGTCCTGCTGCAGCGCGCGCGGCAGCTGCAGGCCGTAGTGCTGCTCCAGCAGCCAGCTGATTCCGCCCTTGCCGGACTGGCTGTTGACGCGGATCAGCGCCTGGTAGCTGCGGCCAACGTCGGCCGGGTCCAGCGGCAGATACGGCACTTGCCACGGCTCGGCGTCGTGCTGCAGCGCCATGCCCTTGCGGATGGCGTCCTGGTGCGAGCCGGAAAACGCGGTGTAGACCAGCTCGCCGGCGTAGGGGTGGCGCGGGTGCACCGGCAGGCCGATGCTGTCTTCCACCAGCGCGCGCACCGCGTCGATATCGGAAAAATCCAGCTCCGGCGCAATGCCCTGGGTGTAGAGATTCAGCGCCAGGGTCAGCAGGTCCACATTGCCGGTGCGTTCGCCGTTGCCGAACAGGCAGCCTTCCACCCGCTCGGCGCCGGCCAGTAGCGCCAGCTCGGCGGCAGCCACCGCGGTGCCGCGGTCGTTGTGCGGGTGCACGCTGAGCACGATGCTGTCGCGGCGCGCCAGCCGGCCGTGCATCCATTCGATCTGGTCGGCGTAGTGGTTGGGGCTGGACAGCTCCACCGTGGCCGGCAGGTTGATGATCATCTTGCGTTGTGGCGTCGGCTGCCAGATTTCGCTGACCGCGTCGCAGATTTCCAGCGCGAAATCCGGCTCGGTGGCGGAGAAGGTTTCCGGCGAATACTGGAACTGCCAGTCGGTGCCGGGGTTGGCCGCCGCCAGCTCGCGTATCTGCCGCGTGCCGCGCTCGGCCAGCGCGCGCACCCCGGCGCGATCGGTGGCGAACACCTGCCGGCGCCAGGCCGGGGCGGTGGCGTTGTACAGGTGCACGATGGCGCGGCGGGCGCCGTGCAGCGCCTCGAAGGTGCGGGCGATCAGGTCCGGCCGCGACTGGGTGATCACCTGCAGGGTGACGTCGTCCGGCACGTGGCCGTCAGCCAGCAGCGTGCGCACGAAATCGAAGTCGGTCTGCGAGGCGGCCGGGAACGCCACCTCGATCTGCTTGAAACCGCAGGCCAGCAGCATGTGGAAGAAGCGCAGCTTCTGCGCGGCATTCATCGGCGTGGCCAGCGCCTGGTTGCCGTCGCGCAGGTCGGTGCTGAGCCAGGTCGGGGCCCGGGTCTGGCGGCGCGATGGCCATTGCCGCGCGGGCAGCTCCACGGGCTGGAAGGCGGGGTATTTGCGGGCGGGGTGCAACAGCATGGCGATCTCCTTGATTGACCACCCGACATTACCCGTTATGTCCGATTATTGCGGCGATAATTCACTTATTTAATTTTCACATCTGAGTTACGTTAATTTATCGGACATTTAGTCTGATTTTTGCTGTTGTAGTATGCTTTGTTTGACGTTGTGTCTGATTGGCGTGTGGCGGATTTGCCGCAGTAGCGGCGGTGGTCGGGTCGGTTAGCGCACCACGCGGCGTGCCGGCAGTGCCTGCCACAGCGCCGCGCCGGCAATCAGCAGCCCGCCGATCCAGCCGCTGGCGGCCAGCGGCTCACCCAGCCAGGCCACCGCGAACAGCGCGCCCCACAGCGGCTCGCTGCCCAGCAGCAGCGCCACCTTGCTGGGGCTGGAATCGGCCAGCGCGCGGTTCATCGCCCAGAAGGCGAACAGGGTGCAGAACACGGTGAGGAAGGCGATCGCCAGCCAGAAGCCGGCGGCGCTGGGCAGCGGCGGCAGGCCACCGGGCAGTGCCAGGCCGATCAGCAGCGCGCCGCCGCCGACCAGCACGCCCTGTACCGCGGTCAGCCCCAGCATGTCGATGCCCTTGCCGGCGGTGAGGCGGGTGGCCAGGCAGGTCTGCGCCGCGCGCAGCAGCGCCGCCAGCAGCATCAGCGCGTCGCCGCTGCTGAGCTGGCCGCTGGCGGTGCCGGTGAGCAGCCAGGTGCCCAGCAGCGACACGATAGCGGCCAGCCACAGCCGTGCCGCCGGGCGCTGGCCGAACCACAGCCATTCCAGCGGCGGCGTCAGCAGCAGGCACAGGCTGACCAGAAAGGCGGCATTGCCAGCGCTGGTGTGCGCCACGCCGGCGGTTTCGGCAAAGAAGATCGCCAGCAGCCCGGCACTGGTGGGCAGCGCGGCAGCGACGCAGGCGCGGCGTTGCGCGGCCGGCAGGCGCAGCCAGTACGGTGTCAGCAGCAGCGCGGTCAGCAGGAAACGGATGGCGATCACCCCGGCCACCGGGTAGAAGGCCAGCGTGGTCTTGACCACGCTGTAGCTGCTGCCCCAGATCACGGCGGTCAGCAGCAGCAACAGTTCGGCGGGAATCAGGCTGCGGTTCATGGCGGGCTCCTTGCATGGCGTGGCCGCCAGTATGAAACTAGCTGCTGCTACTGATAATCGGCCATTTAGGAACAGGATTTGTGCGCCATGAGAACAAGTGAACTATTGCCCTTACTGCCGGATCTGGCGGTGCTGGTGGACGTGGTGGAGGCCGGCTCGTTCAGCGCTGCGGCGCGGCTGCAGGGCAGCACGCCGTCGGCGGTGAGCCGGCAGATCGCGCGGCTGGAGACGGCACTGGAGCTGAAACTGCTGGAGCGCAGCACGCGGCGGCTGCACCTGACCAGCGGTGGGCAGGAGGTGCTGCGCCACGCCCGCGCCATGCTGGAGGCGGCCCGCGCCGCCTGCGACGGTGCTGCGCGCCACGCCAGCAGCGTCACCGGCCGGGTAAGGTTGGCCGCACCCAAGGCGGCGCTGCGGCAGCTGATTCATCCACAGCTGCCCGGCCTGCTGCAGACTTATCCACAATTGGCGCTGGAATTGCAGGTCACCGACCAGGTGGTGGACCTGATCGCCGATGGCGTGGACATCGCGTTACGGCTGGGCGACCCGCCGCCGGGCTACGTGGCGCGGCCATTCATGGAGGTGCGCACCCTGCTGTATGCGGCGCCGGCCTACCTGGCGGCGCACGGCACGCCGCAGCATCCGGCCGAGCTGGTGCGCCACAGCTGCCTGCATCTGGCCGAGCTACCGGGCGACGACGAATGGTGTCTGGTGCGCGGCAACGAGCGGGTGGTGGTCAACGTGCGTGGCCGCTATGCCTGCAATCACAGCGAGATGCGGCGCGATGCCGCCGCGCAGGGGCTGGGCATTGCCTGCCTGCCGGATTTTGCGGTGCGGCAGCAGCTGGCGGACGGCAGTCTGCGACCGGTGCTGCCGGGCTGGCAGCTGCTGGGACGCTACCAGGGCAGCAGCTGGCTGGTGTACCACGCCGACCGCTACCGTTCGCCGCGGGTGCGCGCGGTGGTGGATTTCCTGCTGCAGATTGCAGCTGAGCTAGGTCAGCAGCGCGCGTAGCAGGCCGATGCCGGCGCAGGCGGCTATCACTGGGATCACGCCGCGGCCGCCCTTCACCAGCGCCCACAGGCTGGCGGCGGCCAGCAGGGCGGCAAACCAGTCGATGCCGGCAGCCAGGCCGCGCGGCCACAGCAGGTGCTGGCCGAAGAACAGCGCCAGATTGATGATCACCCCCACCACCGCGGCGGTAATGGCGGTAAGCGGCGCGGTAAAGCCCAGCTTGCCGCGGGTGTGCTCTACCAGCGGTGCGCCGGCGAGGATGAACAGGAACGACGGCAAGAAGGTGTACCAGGTGACCCAGCTGGCGGCGACGATGCCGCTGATAGCCGCGCTGCCGGCACCGAACAGCGGCGCGCCGTAGCCGCCGACAAAGGCGACGAAGGCCACCACCATGATCAGCGGCCCCGGCGTGGTTTCACCCAGCGCCAGGCCGTCCATCATCTGTCCCGGTGTCAGCCAGCCAAAGTGCGTCACTGCGCCCTGGTAGACATAGGGCAGCACCGCGTAGGCACCGCCGAAGGTCAGCAGCGCCGCCTTGGTGAAGAACCAGCCCATCTGCGGCAGCGTGTGCTGGCTGCCGGCAAGCGCTATGGCCGTCAGCATCGGCAGCGCCCACAGCAGCGCACCGGCCAGCGCCAGTCGCAGCAGCTTGCCGTGGCTGTAGCTGGCATGCGGCGGCGGTGGGGTGTGGTCGTTGATCAGCGCCTGATTGTCATCCTGCGCGCTACTGGCGGCGTGGCCCTTGCCGCCGGCAAATACCTGCGGCCAACGTTTGGCGCCCAGCCAGCCGCTGATGCCGGCCAGCAGCACGATGGCCGGGAACGGCAGCGCGAACAGCGCCAGCGCCAGCAGTGCGGCGGCGGCAATGCCCCACAGCAGCGGGTGCTTCAGCGCGCGGCTACCGATACGCCACGCCGCCTGCAGCACGATGGCCAGCACTGCGGCCTTGATGCCGGCAAAGGCGCCGGCCACCAGCGGCAGCTGGCCGAAGGCCATGTACAGCCACGACAGCGCGATCAGGATCAGCAACGACGGCAGCACGAACAGCACGCCGGCGACGATGCCGCCGCGGGTGCGGTGCATCAGCCAGCCCAGATAGGTGGCCAGCTGCTGCGCCTCCGGCCCCGGCAGCAGCATGCAGTAGTTCAGCGCGTGCAGAAAACGCTGCTCGGAGATCCAGCGTTTGTTGTCCACCAGCTCGCGGTGCATCAGTGCGATCTGTCCGGCCGGGCCGCCAAAGCTGAGAAAGCCCAGCTTGAGCCAGAAGCGCAGTGCGTCGCGAAACGGTACGGCGGGATGGGACATGCTGTTCTCCGGATAGCAAAACACCCCGTAGCGGACGGGGTGTTGGGTACTGGCAAGGTTGGCCGCAAGGGCCGCGTGGCAGCTGCTTACTTCTCGACGAAGGCGCGCTCGATGGCGTAGTGGCCAGGTTCGCCCATGCGCGGCGATTCCTTGAAGCCCAGCTCGTCCAGAATGTGGCAGGTATCGTCGAGCATCGCCGGGCTGCCGCACAGCAGCGCGCGGTCGGTTTCCGGGTTCAGCTGCGGGATGCCCAGCTGCTTGGCCAGTTCGCCGCTCTTGATCAGGTCGGTCAGACGGCCCTGGTTGCGGAACGGTTCGCGGGTCACGGTCGGGTAGTACACCAGTTTCTCTTTCACCAGCTCGCCCAGGTACTCGTGCTCGGCCAGCTCTTTGGTGATGTAGTCGTGGTAGCCCAGTTCGTTCACCCAGCGCACGCCGTGGATCAGGAAGATCTTGTCGTACAGATCGTAGACTTCCGGGTCCTTGATGATGGACATGAACGGCGCCAGGCCGGTACCGGTAGACAGCAGGAATAGGTGCTTGGCGTTCGGCAGCAGGTTGTCCTGCACCAGGGTGCCGGTGGGCTTGCCGGAGATCACCACCTTGTCGCCCGCCTGCAGGTGCTGCAGGCGCGAGGTCAGCGGGCCGTTCTGTACCTTGATGGAGTAGAACTCCAGGTGTTCTTCCCAGTTGGCGCTGGCCACGGAATAGGCACGGATCAGCGGTTTGCCGTTCACTTCCAGACCGATCATCACGAACTGGCCGTTGATGAAACGCAGACCCGGATCGCGGGTGCAGGTGAAGCTGAACAGGGTGTCGTTCCAGTGATGGACGGACAGGACGGTTTCGGTCGAGAGGGTAGCCATGTGCGCTCGTCTTTACATGCGGCAGTAATTCAACAGCTGCGTATTCTAACCCAGCTTCCAAATAACTGCTTGGACGGAAAGGTTCTGTCTTTATTGCCTTTTTTGATGTTGCTCAATTTATATAATGATATACATTCCCAATCAGCAGGCAGGGCGGGGCTGTCAGGCTGTCGGACAGGCGTACTTGCCGTACTACAGGCCGCGCGCTATGTTGCCATGCAACAACAAGCACAAGAGGTCATGGCGATGAAACTGTGTGTGATTGCCGGCGACGGCATCGGTCAGGAAGTGGTGCCGCAGGCCGTGCGCGTCTTGCGCCAGCTGCTGCCGCAGCTGCAGACGGTGGCGGCCGATGCCGGCTGGGAAACTTTTCAGCGCAGCGGCAACGCGCTGCCGCCGGTCACGCTGGCCGCCGCGCGCGACTGCGGCGCGGTGATCTTCGGCGCAGTGAGTTCGCCGGCGCACAAGGTGGCCGGCTACCGCTCGCCCATCGTGCAGCTGCGCCGCGAACTGGGTTGCCATGCCAACCTGCGGCCAACCCTGAGCCTGCCCGGCTGCGGCACCCCCGGCATCGACCTGCTGATCGTGCGCGAGAACACCGAAGACCTGTACATCGGCGAGGAGCAGTCGGACGGCGACACCGCCACCGCCATCAAGCGCATCACCCGCGTCGCCTCGCAACGGGTGGCAGCAAGCGCCTGCCAGCTGGCGGTGGCCGAGGGCCGCCGGCGGCTTACCATCGTGCACAAGGCCAATATCCTGCCGCTCACCGACGGCCTGTTCCGCGATGTGGCGCGCCAGGTGGCGGCGGATTATCCGCAGCTGCAGGTGGACGAATTGCTGGTGGATACCGCCGCGCTGAAGCTGGCGCAGGCGCCACAGGCGTTCGACATGCTGCTGGCGTCCAATCTGTACGGCGATATCCTGTCCGATCTGGCGGCAGCGTTCGGCGGCGGGCTGGGGGTGGCTGCGTCGCTGAACCTGGGTGAGCAGGCTGCCATTGCCGAGCCGGTGCATGGCTCGGCGCCGGACATCGCCGGGCAGGACATTGCCAACCCGGTGGCCAGCCTGCTGTCGCTGGCGCTGCTGCTGCGTCACTGGTGGCAGTTGCCGGCGTTGGACGCACGGCTGGAACAAGCCGTGCGCGCCACGCTGGCGGCCGGCATCCGCACGCCGGACCTGGGTGGCAGTGCCGGCACCGCCGGCTTCTGCGATGCGGTACTCGCCCGCTTATAGCCGCTGCCCGCGGCGGCGGTTGCGACAAGGTGTCGCATTCCGTCGCCGCCTGTCCCTCGCTACAGTGGCGCTGGCGGGAAGGCGTTCCCGCTCTCCAGATCGCGAACCACGGCACCGCCGCCCGCCAGCCGGGCGGCGGCTGTTTGTCATGCGACAAAACGCCGCAGCCAGCTCCCGGCGCGTAGGGCAGTGCTAAAGTGGCGCGCATGAACGCCATCGCTTCCCCCCTTCCGTTTGCCGCCAACCTGGGCCTGATCCAGCGGCGCATCGCCCAGTTGCGCTGGCTGCTGCTGCTGCTGGCATTGCTGCTGTGGCCGCTGGCCCGCTGGCAGGGCTTAAGCCTGCCGTGGCTGTTGCTGGCGCAGGCATGGCTGACGCTGCTGGCGGTCAACCTGGCGCTGCCGTGGCTGGCGCGGCGCGGCGTGCTGCCGCGGCGCCTACTGGCGCTGGGGCTGGCTGCCGATGTGCTGGTGCTCACCGAGCTGCTGGCCTTCAGCGGCGGTGCGGCCAACCCGCTGGCGTCGCTGTACCTGCCGCCGGTGTTGTTCGGCGCCTTGTTGCTGCCGCCACGGCAGGCCTGGGCGCTGGCACTGGCGAGCCTGTCGGCCTATGCCCTGCTGTTCGTGTGGCACCTGCCGTGGCCGCTGGCCGGCGGCGATGCCGCCTATGCCTTCCGCCTGCATCTGCTGGGCATGTGGCTGACCTTTGCCGCCTCGGTGCTGCTGCTGACCGGCTTTGTCTCCTACCTGGCGGCGCAGTTGCTGCGGCGCGAGGCGGCGCTGGCGGCGGCGCGCGAAGCGCAGCTGCGCAACGAGCAGCTGGTGGGGCTGGGGGTGCAGGCGGCGTCGGCCGCGCATGCGCTGTCCACGCCGCTGGCCACGCTGACCCTGCTGTGTGATGAGCTGCTGCACGACGCCAGTGGCCCGCAGCACGACGATCTGCAGCTGATGCAGCGCCAGCTGCAACTGTGCCGCGAGGCACTTGTGCAGTTGAAAGCCGGCAGCGGCGGTGCCGGCAGCGCGCTGCCGGTATGTACGCAACTGGCGCAGCAGCTGCAGGGCTGGCACAGCACGCGGCCGGATGTGAGGTTGCTGCGCCATGGTCTGACCGCTGGCGGCCCGGTGCTGGCGCTGGACGCGCGTTTCTGGCCGGCATTGTTCAATCTGCTGAATAACGCCGCCGATGCCGGTGGCGGGGAAGTCGAGCTGACGGTGGTGCTGGAGCCGGGCTGGCTGCGGCTGGAAATCCACAACCGGCATGGCCGGCTGAGTGCGGCGCAGCTGCAGCATGCCGGGCTGGCGCCGCTGGATTCCGACAAGCCGGCCGGGCTAGGGCTGGGGGTATTGCTGTCGCATGCCACGCTGTCGCAGCTGGGCGGGGAACTGAAACTGGATAACGCGGCGGCCGGCGGGGTGCGCGCCACCCTGCGCCTGCCGCTGGATGGCGCGCATGCACACACTGCTGATCATTGATGATGACGACACCTTTGCCGCGGTACTGGCGCGCAGCCTGAGCCGACGCGGTTTTAACGTACAGCATGCGGCCAACCCGGCGGCGGCGTTGGCCGCGGTGGCAACCCCGCCGGACGGCATCGTGCTGGATCTCAACCTGGCCGGTGACAGCGGCCTGCGGCTGTTGCCGCAACTGCTGCAGCGCGCGCCGGCGGCGCGGCTGCTGGTGCTGACCGGCTATGCCAGCATCGCCACCGCGGTGGAGGCGGTAAAACTGGGGGCGGTGAACTACCTGGCCAAGCCGGCGACGGTGGATGACATCCTGGCGGCGCTGGGGCAGGTGGCGGCCAACCCGGCGCTGGCGATCGGCAGCCAGCCGATGTCGCTGAAGCGGGTGAGCTGGGAGCATCTGCAGCGGGTGCTGACCGAGCACGGCGGCAATGTTTCCGCTACCGCGCGGGCGCTGGGCATGCACCGGCGCAGCCTGCAGCGCATGTTGGCCAAGCGGCCGGTAAAAGAGTGAAACCGGGCGGATATGCCGCGTTATGACGGCTAAGTCCCTGATAAAAAAATGGACAGGCTAGAGCAATTACGCTAAATTGTGCAGCGCACTCAAGCCGAAAGGTTTTTGTGGTGTTAGCCCCTCGAAGCATCGATCCGGCCCCTCGCCGGCGAGATGTTTCTTCCTCGTGTTGGCCCCTGCGGAAACCCACAGGGGATTTTTTTTTGCCCGCGCGCCGGGCATCAGCCGCCTTCCCTCAGCCGCGCCTGCCACTGCGCCAGGTAGCCGGCCAGCGCATCCAGCGGCAGCGGTTTGGCAAACAGATAACCCTGTGCCGTATCGCAGCCGATCTTGGCCAGGAACTCCGCCTGTTCCGCCGTTTCCACGCCTTCTGCGGTAATGCTCAGCATCAGGCTGTGCGCCAGGGTGACGATGGCGCGGCAGATGGCGCAGTCGCGCACCGCCTCCGGAGTGTCCTTCACGAAAGAGCGGTCGATCTTCAGCCGGTCGATGGTCAGGTGCTTGAGCAGCGCCATCGACGAATAGCCGGTGCCGAAGTCGTCGATCGAGATGCTGACGCCGAGCGCTTTCAGTTCGCCCAGCACGCGCTGGCTGTCTTCCATGATCTGCAGCGTGCTCTCGGTCACCTCCAGCTCCAGCAGGTGCGGGTACAGCCCGGTTTCCAGCAGGATCAGCCCCACCTTGCGCACGAAGTCCGGCGCGGCAAACTGCCGGGCCGACACGTTGACCGCCACCCGCAGCGGCAGCGGGTAGTTGTCCTGCCATTGCCGTGCCTGCTCGCAGGCGCTGTGCAGCACCCACTCGCCAATGTCGTGGATCAGCCCGCATTCCTCGGCAATGGTGATGAAGCTGTCTGGCATGATCAGCCGGTCCGGCTCGCGCCAGCGGATCAGCGCCTCGAACCCCATCAGCTGCGGCTCGCCCAGCGCGATCAGCGGCTGGTAGTGCAGTTCGAACGCCTGCCGGCTCATGGCCTGCCGCAGCCGCTGCTCGGTCTGCATGCGCAGCCGCACCTTGTCGGCCATGCCGTCGTTGAACAGGCAGAAGCGGCGTTTTCCCTGGATCTTGGCCTCGTACATGGCGCTGTCTGCGGCGCGCAGCAGCTTGTCGATTTCCTGCCCGTGCTGCGGGAACAGCGCGATGCCGATGCTGCAGCTGATCACCACCGGCTCGTCGCTGAGCAGGATCGGCGTTTCCAGCTTGGCAATCAGGCGGCTGGCCAGCGTGGTGCATTCCTCCTCGCCGCTGCCGGGGCAGACGATGAAGAATTCATCGCCGCCAAACCGGGTGGCGATGTCGCCGCGACGGATGGTTTCCTTGATGCGGGCGGCCACGATCTGCAGCAGGCGGTCGCCGGCGGCGTGGCCCAGGCTGTCGTTTACCAGCTTGAAGCCATCCAGGTCGATGAACACCAGGCCCAGCGATTGCTGGTGGCACAGCGCCCGGTCCAGCTCGATTTCCAGCTGGTCCTGCAGCAGGTGGCGGTTGCCCAGCCCGGTCAGCGCATCGTGGAACGCCATGTGGTTCAGTTCGCGTTGCGCATTGTGGATGCCGGAGATGTCCGAGCAGGCAATGATGAAGTGCGATAGTTGGCCGCTGTCGTCGTGTACCGCGCAGATGTGCTCCCACACCGGGAACAGCTCGCCGCCATTGCGCCGGCACAGGATCTCGCCGTTCCACAGCCCGTGTTGCTGCTGCCCCAGCTGCTGGTAGAACTCCAGGCTGTGCTGCCGCTCGTGCAGCAGCTGGTCGATATCCTGCAGCAGCAGTTCGCTCAGACTGTAGCCGGTCATGCGCAGGAACGCCGGGTTGGCGATCTGGATCTGGCGCTGCGGCGACACGATGGCGATGCCCTCGGCGGTGGTGTGGAACACCGCGCTGGCCTGGCGCAGTTTTTCTTCCATCTGCACCCGCTCGGTGACATCGCGCAGCACGCCCACCAGCTTGGTGTGGCCGGCAGGCTGGCCGTGGAATTCGCGCGCGTTCAGCTCCACCCACGCCGCCTCGCCATCCGGGCGCTGCAGGCTGGCGATCATCTCCGCCTGGCCGCGTTGCTGCAGCATGGTCAGCAGCTTGTCGCGGTCGGTCTTGGCCAGCAGGCGCATGAACGATGGCGCATTGTCGCGCAGCGTGCCGGGGCGGATGCCGGTGAGCTGCTGGATGTGGCCCTGGCTGAAAAAGGTGGATTGCTGGGTATCCCACTCCCAGATGCCCAGCTTGGCGGTTTCGATCGCCATTTCCAGCCGCCGGTGCTGGTCGCGCGTTTCCGATTCGGCGGCGCGGCAGGAGAACGCCATGCGCAGCGTGGCGTTGAGTTCGCGCAGCTCAAACGGCTTGAGCAGATAGCCATACGGGGCGCTTTGCTCGGCCGCCTTCAGGGTGTTTTCCTCGGCATAGGCGGTGAGGAACACCACCGGGATGTCCAGCTCCTGCCGCAGTACGGCGGCGGCCTCGGTGCCGCTCATCGGGCCGTCCAGGTGGATGTCCATCAGGGTCAGGTCCGGCCGCAGCTCGCGGGCGCGGCTGATGGCCTTTTCGCCGGACGAGCTGATGTCTATCACCTCGAAGCCCAGGCTGCGGATGCATTCCTTCAGGTCCAGCGCCACGATGCGCTCGTCTTCGACGATCTGGATGCGATGGCTCATGGCGTTTCTCCCGCCATCAGGGATGGAAAGTACAGCTCAAAGTGGGTGCCCTGCTGCGGCTGGCTGTGCACTTCCAGCCGGCCTTGCAGCTGGTCGGCCAGCATCGGCAGCAGCTGGAAGCCCAGGGTGCGGCTTTCGCCCAGCACCACATCCGCCGGCAGCCCGATGCCGTCATCGCGGATGGTGAGGCGGTTGTCCGGTTCGCCCGACTGCAGCAGCAGATGCAGCGTGCCGTAGCCGCGCTCGGTGAAGGCGTGCTTGAAGGCGTTGGTGATGATCTCGTTGACCAGCAGCCCCAGCGGGATGCTCTGCTGCAGCTCCAGAAACACCTCCTGCGGCGGCGTGGCGAACTGCACCGTCACCTTGCGCTGGCTGTCGGCCAGCGAGTGCTGCAGCAGCATCAGCAGTCGCTCCAGATAAGTGGTCAGCGGCACGCGCGAGAAGTCGCTGCGCTCGTATAGCAGCTGGTGGATCAGCGCCATCGACTTGACGTGGTTCTGGCTTTCCACCAGTGCCACCCGCACCGGCGCGGCGGCATTGCGCGCCTGTAGGTTGAGCATGCTGGAGATCACCTGCAGATTGTTTTTCACCCGGTGGTGCACCTCGCCCAGCAGCACGGTTTTTTCTGCCAGCGCCTTTTCCATCGCCTGCTGCGCCTGGTAGCGCGCGGTGACATTGGTGATCGACGCCAGCGTCAGCAGCTGGCCGGCGATCTCCAGCGGGTTGAGGCCGATTTCGCACGGGAAGGTGGAGCCGTCGCGGCGCACGGCAAACAGTGGCTTGCGGTTGGCCATGTCGCGGGTCGAGGGATTGGCGAAGAAGTGCTTGACCAGCCCCTGGTGCTGGTTGCGCACGCTATCCGGCAGCAGGCGGTCGAAGCCCTGACCGATCAGCTCGTCGCGGGTGTAGCCGAACAGCTCTTCCATGCGGCCGTTCACCAGCCGGATCACGCCCTGGCTGTCCACCATCATCAGCGCGTCCGGGGTGGCTTCCACCACCTGGCGGAAGTGGGTTTCGCTCTGCCGCAGCGCCTGTTCGCTGCGGGTGCGGCCGCTGATGTCGTTGGCCGAGCCCACCAGGTGGGTGATCTCGCCGCTGTCGTCGCGCAGCGGTGCCAGCATGAAATCCAGCGTCACGCGGCTGTCGTCCTGCATGCGCACCTCGATGTCGCGGCGCACGGTGTCGCCGCCGGCCGCCTGTTGCACCACCTCGTGCGCCAGTTGCTGCATCTCGGCGTTGAAGCTCCACCAGAAGGTATCCCACAGCTTCAGCCCGCGTACGCTGTCCAGGGTGATGCCGGCGGCCTCCAGCGGCGCGCGGTTGACTTCCAACAGTGTGCCGTCCGGCGCAATCACGCCAACAAAGGTAAACAGGCTGTCCAGTACGCGGCGGATATGTTGCTCGCTGTCGCGCAGCCGGCGCGCGGTGTCGCGGGCGTGGGTCACGTCTTCCACCATGGCGATGATGCCGGTCACGGCGCCATCCTGCAGATAGGGGTGGTAGCTGGCATTCCATAGCCGGTAGTGGCCGGAACCCGGCGGCACCTCGGCGCGTGCCTCGAAGTTGCGGCGTGCCTGGCCGCTGGCCATCACGTCGCGCATGATGGCCTCCAGCTGCTCGCCCACGTCCGGCAGCACGTCGTGCGGGGTGCGGCCGATATGGCTGGCGATACTGTGGCCGTTGGAATCGGCCAGCAGCTGGTTGATATGCAGGTAACGCAGCGCGTCATCCAGTACCGCAATGCCGATGGGGGCTGTTTCCAGCAGGGCCAGCAGCAGCGGGTCGCTGGCGGGGGACGTTGTCATGGCAGCTCGGACCCGGGCGGTTGGCTATTGTTTTAGCGTAGCCGCAAAGTCTGACAAAACAATGTCATTACAGTGTAGATGTCGCCTCCGGGCCACCATGCCGGCGCCCGGCCTTGTGCGGCGGAGCCGGCGCGCCCTGGCTCAGCGGCTACAGCCACTTGCCCGGGTTCATGATGCCCTGCGGGTCGATGGCTTGTTTCAGTGTGCGCATCAGCGCCAGCGCCGCCGGGTCCTTGTACTGCGCCAGCCAGTGGCCCTTGAGCTGCCCCACGCCGTGCTCGGCAGCCAGGGTGCCGCGGTGGCGGTAGACGTGGTCGTAGACAATGGCATTGACCGCGTCCTCGTCGGCGAACAGCTCGGCATTGCCCGGCCGGGTGTAGCTGATGTTGTAGTGCAGGTTGCCGTCGCCGGCATGGCCGAAGGCGATGATGCGCACGCCGGGAAACGCCGCCTGCAGCGCCGCGTCGCAAGCGGCCAGGAAGGCAGGAATCGCCGAGCTGGGCACGCCGATGTCGTGCTTGATGCTGGCGCCGTCCTTTTTTTGCGTTTCCGACATGTCCTCGCGCAGCTGCCACAGCCGCGCGCGCTCGGCTTCGCTGTGCGCCAGCACGCCGTCGCCAACGTTGGCCGCCGTGGCCAACCAGTCGGTCAGTCGGGCCTGGAGTGCGTCCGGCGCGCCGCTGTCCGACAGCTCCACCAGCAGCGCCCACGGCGCGAAGAACGGCACCTTGCCCGGCTGGTATTTGTCCAGCAGCCGCTGGCAGGGCTCGGACATCATTTCAAAGGTGGTGAGCCGGTCGCCAAAGGCGTCCTGCAGCGCGGTGAGGGTGGCAATCGCCGCCGCGGCGCTGTCTACCGCCAGCATGGCGGTGGCGCGGGCGGTCGGCAGCGGGTAGAGCTTGAGCGTGGCGGCGGTGATCAAGCCCAGCTGGCCTTCGGCGCCGATGAACAGCTGCTTCACGTCCAGGCCGCTGGTGTCCTTGCGCAGGCTGGATAGCGCATCCAGCAGCGTGCCGTCCGGCAGCACCACTTCCAGCCCCAGCGCCAGCTCGCGCATGGTGCCGTAGCGCAGCACCGCCAGCCCGCCGGCATTGGTGGCCAGGTTGCCGCCGATCTGGCAGCTGCCTTCCGACGCCAGCGACAGCGGGAACAGGCAGCCGGCATCCGCCGCCGCCTGTTGCACCGCGGCCAGGGTGACGCCGGCTTCCACGGTAATGGCGCGGCCGGCCACGTCCACGTCGCGCACGCGGTTCAGCCGCCGCATGGCGATCACCAGCTGGCGGCCGCTGCCGTCCGGGGTGGCGGCGCCGCAGGTGGAGGTGTTGCCGCCTTGCGGCACGATGGCGATACGCTCCGCCGCACACAGTCGCACCAGCGCTGCTACTTCGGCGCTGCTGGCCGGCAAGGCCACCGCCAGCGGCCGGCCGTGATAGCGGCCGCGGTAGTCGGTAACGAAGGGGGCGACAGCGTGCTCGGCGGTGAGCAGGTTGGCCGCACCAACGATGGCGGCCAGGCGGGAGAGAAGATCGGTCATCGCGGGCTTTCTGTACGGCAGGCTAGGCGTCGGTGTCTTCCGGCTCGGCGAAATCCGGCGCCATTAGGTGGTCCGGATGTTGCCAGCCGGGTTGGGCGGCGATGCGCGCCAGCCAGGCGGCGACATGCGGCCAACCTTGTATATCGATGCCGGCCTCCGCCGCCCACCACAGGTAGGCGCTGGCGGACAGGTCGGCGATGGTGAGGCCGCTGGCCAGCAGGTAGTCCTGCTGTGCCAGCTGGGCGTCGAGCACGTCCAGGTCGCGGTGGCAGCGCGCTTCCAGCCAGGCCAGCACCTCGGCGGGCTGCGCCTCGAACTTGCGGGCAAAGCGCAGGTTGGGCAGCGACAGGCCGATGCGGTTGGCTTCCCAGCTCAGCCACTCGCGGATGGTTTGCTTGTCGCCGGGGCGGCCGGCCAGCACGCCTTCGCTTTCCGCCAGCCATTGCAGGATGGCGTTGGACTGCACCATGGCCACGCCGTCCACTACCAGCGTCGGTACTTCGTCCCAGCGGCTGGCGGCGCGGAAGTCGTCCGGGCGCGCTGCGCGCGGCGTGGCCAGATCGACATGGCGGTATTCATGCGACAGGTCGCCCAGCACCAGTGCCAGGCGTACTTTGTAGCTGTGGCCGGAGTCACGGTTGCCGTACAGGGTCAGCTTGCTCATGGGGAAGGCTTGGTGGGCTAAAAGCGCGATCATACGCGGCTGCCGCCCGCGCCGGAATGGCTACCAGCCCAGTCGCGCCGGCAGCGCCAGCAGCCACAGCAGCCACAGCAGCAACTCCGCCCCCAGCCACCACAGCAGTGCGACATAGCCCCACGCCAGCACGGTGGTGACGTAGCCGGCCAGCAGCATGCGGCCATCGCGCACCCGTAGCCCCCACGCCAGCAGCACGGTGGCCAG
The DNA here is from genome assembly GCF_040148885.1 of Vogesella oryzagri. Classification (NCBI taxonomy): domain Bacteria; kingdom Pseudomonadati; phylum Pseudomonadota; class Betaproteobacteria; order Neisseriales; family Chromobacteriaceae; genus Vogesella; species Vogesella oryzagri. Next base: position 50,808 of record NZ_JBEFLD010000002.1, on the reverse strand, counting down.
CGCCGGCACCACATTGTCGAACGACACCATCGGCACCGGCGTCATCATCGCCAGCCCGGCCAGCGCCAGCATTACGCCGTTGAGGCGGCGACTGCGCACATCGGACAGCCGCAGCAGCCGTGGCTGGCTGATGCGTGCCAGCCGGCTGGTCAGCCGCGCCACCTGTCTGGCCAGCGGCTCGCTGAGTCTGCCGGGCAGCCGGCGCTGCTGCAGCCAGTGCGGCAGCGGCAGGCAGCGGCCGAGAAAAATGCTGGCCGCCACCAGCACGCAGAACGCCGCCACCGTGGTGGCCATGCCGGGGATGCTCAGCGGCAGTAGCAGCGGCAGTGCCAGCAGCCCCAGCCAGGTCAGCTGTTGGCGCGGGTGGCGGCCGATGGCCTCACCCAGGGTGTGGTGGTGCAGATGGTTGGCGGCAAGGGCGACGCGCACCCAGGCGGTGCGCGGGGTGGGGGAATGCGGTGGCAGCATGGCAGTCCGGCAGCAAAAGGCAGATTGGCTGCGACCGGAGCGCCGGCATTTGGTTGCATGCGGCCAACCTTGGCTGGCCGCAACGCCTTACTTCTGCCAGTAGGTCTTGACGTTGACGAACTCGTACAGGCCGAACTCGGACAGCTCGCGGCCGTAACCGGAGGCTTTCACCCCGCCGAACGGCAGCCGCAGGTCGGAGCTGGTGTAGCGGTTGATGAACACCGCGCCGGCCTCGATGTCGCGCCCCAGCTGCCAGGCGCGCTCGGTGTCGGCGCTGAAGATGGTGGCACCGAGGCCGAACGGGGTGTCGTTGGCCAGACGGATGGCGTCGGCTTCGTCGCGGGCGTGCAGGATGCTGGCCACCGGGCCGAACACTTCCTCGTGGTAGACGCGGCAGGCCGGGGTGACCTGATCCAGCACCGTGGCCGGGTAGTAGAAGCCCACGCCATGCGGCATCACGCCGCCGGAAAGCAGCCTTGCGCCGTTGTGTACCGCGTCCAGCACCTGGGCGTGCAGCGCCTCGCGCAGGTCGGCGCGGGTCAGTGGCGCCAGCGTGGTGACGGCATCGGCCGGGTGGCCGGGCACCAGCGCCTGTACCTGCGCCATGAAGGCGTCGATAAAGGCATCGGCCACCTGCGGTACCACGATCATGCGCTTGGCGGCGTTGCAGCTCTGGCCGGCATCGCGAAAGCGCGAGTGCGCGGCCTCGACGGCGGCGGCTTCCACATCGGCGTCGGCCAGCACGATGAAGGGGTTGCTGCCACCCAGTTCCAGCACCGATTTCTTCAGATGCCGCCCGGCCATGGCGGCGATCTGGCGGCCGGTGCCGGTGGAGCCGGTAAACGCCACCGCGTCCACGCCGCGAATGGCGTCGTCCACCGCATCGTGGTTGAGCCACGCCACCTCCAGCACCTCCAGCCCGGCATCGCGCACGATGTCCAGCAGCAGTGCGGTGCACTGCGGCACCGACGGCGCCGGTTTCACCAGGCAGGCATTGCCGGCCATCAGCGCCGGCACCGCGAAGCGCAGCACCTGCCACACCGGGTAGTTCCACGGCATGATGGCCAGCACCAGTCCCAGCGGCTCGAACGCCACGCCGCTCTTGCTGGCGCCGGTGGCAATGGCCTGCGGCGCCAGCAGCCGCGGCGCCAGCTCGGCGTAGTAGCGGATCAGCTGCACCGATTTGTCGATCTCGGCCAGGCATTCGCGCAGCAGTTTGCCCACTTCCAGCGATACCAGTTCCGCCAGCGCGTGGCGTTGCGCCGCCAGGGCGTCGGCCACCAGCAGCAGGCGCTCGGCGCGCGCGGCGGTATCCAGCCGCGACCAGCGGTGCTGCGCCTGGCGCAGGCTGGCGAGGATGGGCGGCAGACAATCGGCATCGAGGGCGGGGCGGGTGAAAACCACCTCGCCGGAGGCAGGGTTACAGCTGGTGAAGGCGTTCATGGCAGCAGGAGTAGCGGGGCGATTACAGTCGGGAGACTGTAACAAATGCGGCCAACCCTGACCATGCTGCAAGGTTGGCCGCATCGGCGGACAGACGGCTCAGGCGCCGTGCAGATCCAGCGGTTTTTCGCCGCTGAGGAAGTAGTGGATGGTTTCCTGCACGCTCTTGATGGCGTCGCCGAACGGCAGCGGCTCGCTGCCGCGGAAGAACAGGCCCTTGCTGACTTCGCCGCGGAAGGCGGCGGCCAGCTTGAGGTCGATGCAGAACTGGCCGACCTTGGCCAGACCGTCGCGCAAGCCGCATACCGACAGGCAGTTCAGCGCCTGGGTGCAGCGCGCCGGGTCGGCCTTGGCATTGGCCTGCAGCTTGTCTTCGCGCTTGAGGTAGCTTTTCAGGAACGGGGTCAGGATGCCGCGCGCCGGCAGGCCGGCCACCGACATGAATTCCACGATGTCCTCCTGCTTGGCGCCGGCCAGGGTGCGCTTGAAGTCGATGTGGGCATCGCCTTCTTCGGTGACCGCGAAGGCGGTGCCGATCTGCACGCCGCTGGCGCCGTACTCGGCCAGATAGGTGTGCACTTTCTGGTGGCTGTTGACGCCGCCGGCCACGATCAGCGGGATGCGCTCGCGCGTCAGCCCCAGGCTGTGGAACAGCTCGAAGGTCTCCTGCAGCACGCGCTGGAAATCGAACTTGCCATCCGCCACCCCGGCGATGCTGGCGGCGCCCAGGTGGCCGCCGGCATGGTTGGGGTGCTCGATCACGATGGCGTCCGGCAGGCGGCCCTTCTTCATCCAGCGCTTGAGCACGATGCCGATGCCGCGTGCTTCGGACAGGATGGGAATCAGCGCCACATCGGGGTGATTAGCGGTCATCTCCGGCAGGTCCAGCGGCAGGCCGGCGCCCATCACCACCGCATGCGCGCCGGATTCGCAGGCCTGGCGCACCAGCGCGGCGTGGTCGTCCACCGCCTTCATCACGTTCACCGCCACCAGGCCGTGACCGTCGGCGGTAGCCAGCGCGGCGCGTACCTCGCGGTCCAGTGCGATGCGGTTCAGGCGGTTGATGCCGTCCTGACCCTGCAGGTTGGCCGCATCGGCCAGCAGGTCAGCGTGCAGGTGGCGCAGGTCGACGCTGGCAATGGTGCCGACGCCGCCCTGCTGCGCCACGGCGCCGGCCAGGCGCTTGGCGGAAATGCCGACGCCCATGCCGCCCTGCACGATGGGCAACAACTGGCGGCCACGGATGACCAGCGGGGAAAACGAGTGGGAAATCGACATGCCGGTTCCAGCGTAAAAAGCAAAGGCTGGATTGTCGGCAGGGATGGCGCGCCCGGCGTTGACCAGAGTCAAGCCGGGGGCAGCCGGGACGCTACGCGGCGAGGCCTTTTTGCAGGCCCAGCACGATGGCATGGATGCGGTTGTTGGCGTCCAGTTTGCGGATGATGTTGGCCGCATGGAACTTCACCGTGCGCTCGCTGATGTCGAGGATGGTGGCGATTTCCCAGTTGGTCTTGCCGTGCATCATCCAGTAGAAGATGTCGCGTTCGCGGTGCGACAGCGGGTTGTTGCCGTTGCCGGCCGGGGTGATGCGCTGCAGGGTGCGATGCAGGTGCGGCAGCAGGCTGCCCAGCATGCGCAGCTCCGCCGCCGGCAAGGTCTGGTCTACTTGCAGCAGGCTCAGATGGCCGTCGCAGTGCAGTGCCAGGCAGGCTACCGGCGCGCCCGGCTCGGCGGCAAAAAACTGCACCTCATGCCCCAGCCCCAGACCGCGGCAGGCCGGGGTGCCGCCCAGCGGCAACGCCACCACGCCGGCGCAGAAGCGGCGCGGACTGCCCAGCCAGCCCTGGCTGGCAACCGGGCCATGATGAATTTGCAGGGTGCTGGCGCCGCTTTCCTCGGCCAGCGCGTCCAGGTAGCGCTGCAGTTCCTGCTCGCAGCCCAGTTGCGGCAGTTGCTGGATCCATTGCAGCAGGGTGGATAACTGGGTGTGTGTCAGGCCGCTGGAGACTGTGCCACAGGCAAAGGGGATCCCTTTTGTCACCGTGTTCTCCTCTGTATGGTTGTTGTGAGCGGCTATCTTAGCGAAGCGTGCCGGGTGGCCCAACCGGATTTCGTCTTGCCATGATTTCTACTCATGGCTGCCATCGCCTGCGCTGCGGGCTCAACACAAAATGAGGCTGGCAGCGGCGCACGGTTGTTGCAAATCGGCATCACTTTGCAAACTGGCCGGAAGGCCGGGTGCCGGGCGTGCTAACCCTTTGTGCTATTTAGGCCGTTCGCATTTATCAGGCAGTCCATAAATATCTTTAAGCAAAAACTTTTTTCACTTATATTTGACAAAGAATCTGTAAGCCGCCTGCGGTTTTGCATCTGATGTGTTTTCAAATGACCTGAACAGCCCGTGCCGCAGTCGGGTCTTTCGCGAGATCAACCCATGGATACTTTAAAAGCACTGATGGTCTTCATGACCACTGCCGAGAACGGCAGCTTTTCCGATGCTGCCCGCAAACTGGGGGTCTCGCCCGCTGCCGTCAGCCAGAGCATTGCCCGCCTGGAGCAGGAACTGGAAGTGCGGCTGTTCAACCGCACCACCCGCCAGCTGACGCTGACCGAGGACGGCCGCCGCTTCTACGCGCAGTGCCGCGGCCCGGTGAACAATCTCGATTCCGCCATCCAGCAGTTGAAGGCCAGCCGCGACGAGCCGGCCGGGCACCTGCGCATCAGCCTGCCCAATGCCTTTGGCCGCCGTTTCATCCTGCCGCTGATGGAAGAGTTTTGTGAGCTTTATCCGAAGATCCGCGTGTTTTTCGGTATGGATGACCACTTTAGCGATCTGATCGAAGACGGCTACGACGTCGGCGTGCGGGTGGGGATGATGCCGGACAGCCGCATGGTGGCGCGCCACCTGGCGCACATCCCGCAATACGTGGTGGCGGCGCCGCGCTACTGGGAAGAGCACGGCAAGCCGCGCAACCCGGAAGAGCTGTCGGCGCACGATTGCATCAACTTCCAGTTCCCCACCTCCGGCCGGCTGTACAAGTGGGAGTTCGAACGCAGCGGCGAGCGCATTCCGCTGGAAGTATCCGGCACCTATACCGTCAACGACGTGGATGCGGTGCTGGAACTTGCGCGGCTGGGGCTGGGCGTGGCGCAGCTGCCGGGGCACGAGGTACTGAACGACGTGCGCGCCGGCCGGCTGGAAGCGGTGCTGACCGATTTCGTGTCCATGGAGCGCTCCATCTACATCTGCTTCCCGCACCGCGACCACATCGCGCCGCGCACGCGCGTGTTTGTCGATTTCGTGGTGGAGAAGCTGGTGGACCACGCGGACATCGTCGCCGACCTGCCGGGTATCGACCTGTCGGCCAAGCGCGCGGCGCTCAGCGAACACCACAGTGTGTAAGCCGAATCCAACAGCCCACGCCCGGTTCGCCGGGCTTTTTTTACGCCTGCTATGTTTAACATATTAGACGTGTGTTATTGTTTGACGCATAATGCAGTAACAAATGCGCGATGCTGCGCCGCAATGTTTAAGAAATAATACGAGGAGCTGTCATGAGTCAGACTGTCGAACACACCGGGTCCTACTACGCCTATTCGGCCAATCCGTCGCCGGAACGTCCGGCGCTGCGTGGCAGCCTGCGTGCCGATGTCTGCATCATCGGCGCCGGCTACACCGGTATTTCCACCGCGCTGCACCTGGCCGAAGCCGGCTTCAAGGTAGTGGTGCTGGAAGCCGCCCGCGTCGGTTGGGGCGCCTCCGGCCGCAACGGCGGCCAGATCGTCAACAGCTACAGCCGCGACATCGACGTGATCGAAGCCCGTCACGGCGCCGACACCGCGCGCAAGCTGGGCGCCATGGCGTTCGAAGGCGGCAAGATCATCCGCGAACGCATCGAAAAATACGGCATCCAGTGCGATCTGAAGAACGGCAACGTGTTTGCCGCCTTCACCCAGAAGCAGCTGGACGAGCTGGCGGCCAAGAAGGCGCTGTGGGAACGCTACGGCCACACCGGTCTGAAACTGGTGGACAAGGCCGGTATGAAGGACATCGTCTCCAGCGACCAGTATGTCGGCGCGCTGCTGGACAACTGGGGTGGCCACATCCACCCGCTGAACCTGGCGCTGGGCGAAGCTGCCGCGTTTGAGGCGCTGGGCGGGCAGATTTTTGAACAGTCCGCGGTGGTGAGCGTGGCCAAGGGCACACCGGCCACGGTGAAGACTGCACAGGGCGAAGTGGTGGCCGATACCGTGGTGGTGGCCGGCAATGCCTACCTGGGCGACCTGATTCCGCAGCTGGCGGAAAAAACCCTGCCGTGCGGCACCCAGGTCATCACCACCGAGCGGCTGGACCCGGCGCTGGCCAAGAGCCTGCTGCCGGGCGACAACTGCGTGGAAGACTGCAACTTCCTGCTGGATTACTACCGCCTCACCGGCGACAACCGCCTGCTGTACGGCGGCGGCACCGTGTACGGCGCGCGTGACCCGGGCGAGATCGAGCGTCTGGTGCGGCCGAAGATGCTGAAAACCTTCCCGCAGCTGGAAAACGTCAAGATCGAGTTCGGCTGGACCGGTAACTTCTCGCTGACCCTGTCACGCTTGCCGCAGGTTGGCCGCGTCGACAGCAACATCTACTACTCGCAGGGCTGCAGCGGCCACGGCGTTACCTATACCCATCTGGCCGGGCGCATCATCGCCGAGGCCATCTGCGGCCAGCGCGAGCGCTTCGACGCCTTCGCCAGCCTGCCGCACTACCCGTTCCCGGGTGGTCGCCTGTTCCGCGTGCCGATGCTGACCATGGGCGCGTGGTGGTACGAAATGCGCGACCGTCTGGGCGTGTAAAGCATTGCTGCACCGGCTGGCGGCCGGTGCGCTCCCCCAAGCAAAACGGCAGCACCGGGGGGCGCTGCCGATTTGTGAGTTTGACCTGCTATTGTCCATTGGGGCCGGTTCATTGCGAACCGGCCGCTTTTTTTGGGGTGGCGGGCGCGCTTCAAAATGACAACGGAAAATGCTAACGTCCTGCTCGGTCCGAGGCTGGGCCGCTTTCAATGCGACGGATGCCTGCGCGGCATCATGGAGAGACTAGTGTGAAGAAACGACTGAGCAAGATTTCGCCGCTGCAATCGGCCAAGACCCTGGCGGTGCTGTATTTCCTGATTTCCCTACCCCTGCTGCTGATCATGGTGCCGCTGATGCTGCTGGTGCCGGACGAGCACGCACCGTCGGGCATGATGCTGATCGCCCTGCCGCTGCTGTATGCGGTGCTGGGCTTCATCGGCACCCTGATTGCCGCCTGGCTGTACAATCTGGCGGCCAAGTGGACCGGCGGCATCGAAATCACCGTGTCAGAACAGCGTTGATCGCCCCGGCCCGGCAGGGCCGTGCTGAATGACAGTTGGCCGCCTCCCCGCCGGGGATGCGGCCAACTTGCTGGCGGGGGCGCCAGGCTCCCGCGCTACGCTGCCGCTAGAACGGCCATACCAGCTTGGTCTTGGCCACCGCGATGATGTACAGCGGCATCGCCAGCGCCAGCAGCAGCACCGGGCCGCGCAGCGGCGACCCCTGCAGCCGCTTCAGCCCCAGCGTGCCCAGCACGATGTAGGCGATCAGCGCCACGATCTTCGCCATCAGCCACGGCTGTTCCAGCGGCGACAATCCGGCCCACACCGCCAGGGTGATGGCGGCGGCCAGCAGGCCGCTGTCCACCACATGCGGGCCGATGCGCAGCGCCTTGCTCTGCAGCAGCGCCGGTTGCAGATACGACAGCACCGCGCGCAGCGCGAACAGCGTGACCGATAAATACGCCAGCCCGGCGTGGATGTGCTTCAGTGTCTGGTAATCCATGGGGTTCCCCGTTGTTGGCTATGGCAGTGGCCGATGATAACGGCTTGGAGCGGCACGGCGGAATGCTAAACTGCCCCGTCCTGATGACTACGCCATCACCGCGCCATGCCGCTGAACCTGTATCAATCCAATCGCCTGGAAGCGCTGGGCATTCTCTACCGCCATCTTAGCGACACGCCACTGGCCGATCCGTTCGCGCCGGAGGTGATCATGGTGCAAAGCCGCGGCATGGGGCGCTGGTTGACACTCAACCTGGCGCGCGCGCGTGGCATTGCGGCCAACCTGGAGTTCGTGCTGCCGGCCGGCTTTGGCTGGCGGCTGATGCAGGCGGTGTTGCCGGAGCTGCCGCCCAAGTCGGCGTTTGCGCCGGAGGTGCTCACCTGGCGGCTGATGGCGTTGCTGCCGACGCTGCAGGGCGAGCCGTTCACCCCGCTGACGCGCTACCTGCAGGGCGGGCCGCTGGCCTGCTACGAGCTGGCCGGCAAGATTGCCGACATCTACGACCAATACCTGGTGTTCCGCCCGGAGTGGATTCGCGCCTGGGAGGCCGGGCAGCGGCTGGCGCTGGGCGAGGACGAAGCCTGGCAGGCGGCGCTGTGGCAGCTGCTGGCCGCCGATGTGCCCGGACGCCACCGCGTCACCATGCTGGACGACTTCTTTGCCAGCCTGCGGCGCGAACACCTGCCGCAGCGGGTGTCGGTGTTCGGCATCGCCACGCTGGCACCGATGTACCTGGCGCTGCTCAAGCGCATGGCCGAGCTCACCGAGGTCAACGTGTTCCTGCTCAACCCCAGCGAAGCCTACTGGGGCGACATCGTCGATGCCCGCGGCCAGCTCAAGCTGTTTGCCCACGGCGAGCAGGCCGACAGTGGCCACCCGCTGTTGGCGTCGCTGGGGCAGCAGGGGCGCGACTTTTTCGACGAAATAGCCGGCGGCATCCACGAGCCGGTGTCGGCGTTCGTGGCGCCGGAAGGCGATACGCTGCTGGCGCGGCTGCAGCGCGACATCCTGACGCTCAGCCCGCCGGCGGCCAACGTGCAGCAGCCAGCGGCGGCCGATCGCAGCATCGTCTGCCACATCACCCACAGCCCGATGCGCGAGCTGGAAGTGCTGAAGGACCAGCTGCTGGCGCTGCTGGCCGCCGACCCGGCGCTGACCCCGGCCGACATCGCGGTGCTGACGCCGGACATCAACGCCTACGCACCGTATATCGACGCGGTGTTCGGCTACCGCGCCGACGCGCCGTCCATCCCGTACAGCATTGCCGACCGCCGCCTGGCGCGCGAAGTGCCGCTGCTGGCCACCTTCGGCGCGGTGCTGCAGCTGGCCGATTCGCGCTTTGCCGCCGCCGAGGTGCTGGCGCTGCTGGATTGCCCGGCGCTGCTGGCCCGCTTCGGCCTGCAGGACGAAGACATCACCCTGCTCACCGACTGGGTGCGCGGTGCCGGCATCCGCTGGGGCCGCGATGCCGCGCACAAGGCGGAACTGGGGCTGCCGGCCGAAGCCACCCATACCTGGCGCTGGGGGCTGGATCGCCTGCTGCTGGGCAGCGTGCTGCCGGCCGGCCTGGCCGGCGACGGCCTGCCGCTGTTCGCCGGCTTGCTGCCGGACAGTGCCGCGCAAGGGCAGGTGGCGGCCAAGCTGGCCAGCCTCGCCGCGCTGTTCGACACCCTGGATGGCCTCGCCACGCAGTGGGCGCAGCCGGCCAGCATCGCTGACTGGGCCGAGCGCCTGCGCAGCGCGGCGGCGCAGCTGTTCCTGGTGGACGAAGACGGCGAAGCGGCGCTGCAGCTGCTGCACCAGATCGCCGATGCGCTGGCCGCCGATGCCGCGCTGGCGCAGTTCGATGGCGCGGTGCCGCTGAGCGTGCTGCGCGACGCGGTACTGCGCCAGCTGGAAATATCGTCCAGCGGCGGCTTTCTCACCGGCGGGCTGACTTTCTGCGCCATGGTGCCGATGCGCTCCATCCCGTTCCGCGTGCTGTGCCTGGTCGGCATGAACGACGGCGCCTACCCGCGCGACGAGCGCCCGGTGAGCTTCGACCTGGTGGCGCGCCACCCGAAAAAGGGCGACCGCTCGCGCCGCTTCGACGACCGCTACCTGTTCCTGGAAGCCATCCTCTCCGCCCGCGACGTGCTGTACCTGAGCTGGGTTGGCCGCAGCGTGCGCAGCGATGAGCCGCTGCCGCCGTCGCCGCTGGTGGCCGAGCTGCTGGACACCCTGGGCGCGATGAGCGGCGGCGACATCAGCGCCGCCATCACCACCCGCCACCCGCTGCAGCCGTTCTCGCGCCGCTATTACGACGCCAGCCTGCGCAGCCACGAGCCGCTGTGGGCCGATGCCTTGGCGCAGCCGGCGGCCAGCCCGCAGCCGTTTGCCCAAGCGCTGGCCCGGCCGGCGCCGGTCGTGGTGCAAGTGGCCGATTTCCTGCGCTTCTGGCAGAACCCGGTGCGTGCCTGGCTGGCCGATGGCCTGGGGCTGAAACTGGAGCGGCTGGCGGATGAACTACCGGGCCGTGAACCGTTCGCTATCGACCGCGACAGCCGCAGCGACATCCGCGACACCCTGGTGCAGGCGATGCTGGGCGGCAAGCCGCTACGCATGGCCGAAGCGCGCCTGCACGGGCTGGGCCTGCTGCCGGATGCGGCGCTGGGCGAGGCCTGCCTGACGCAGGAACGCGCCGCCAGCGCCCGCTTTGCCAGCCGCCTGCCGCAAAGCCTGCTGGCCGCCACCCTGCCGCCACAGCCGCTGCGGCTGGACATCGGCGGCGTAACGCTGGTGGGCGAACTGGCCGGCCTGCGCCAGGAAGGGCTGCTGCGGGTGGTGCCGCGCAAGGCCTACGCCACCGAATTCATCCGCCTGTGGCTGGAACACCTGCTGCGGCTGGCAGCCAAGCTGCCCGGCATCGCGGCGGACAGCCAGCTGTTTGCCGACGACGGCGTGCACCGCTTCGGCGCGGTCGACGGCGAGGGCGTGCCGCTGGACGCCCACGCGCTGCTGGCCGCCTGGGTGGCGCGCTACCTGCAGGGGCGGCAGCAGCCGCTGCCATTCTTCGCCCGCACCTCGCTGGCCTACGCCCGCGCCGAGCCCGGCAGCGAAATGAGCGCCGCGCAAAACGAATGGGCGCCCGATTTCACCGGCCACGGCCGCAGCCCGCAGCGCGACGATGCGGCCAACCTGCTGGCCTTCCGCCACCTGGAGCCGCTGTCCGACCCGCTGTTCGAACAGCTGGCGGAAACCCTGCTCAAGCCGATGGTCCGTGCATGGCATGCGGCTACGGACAAGGGCTGAGCACTGTTTGTTGATACCGGGAATGAGAGAAATCAGATGTTGACATGCAAAACGCTTTTGTCCGGATTGGGTATGGACTTCACGAGGCGTACAAAATTTGTCCGGCACAAGGACAAGCAGTGCGATCTGGAGCGCTTGTATCTCAATGATCAACTGGATATCTACCAGGCCGCGCAAAGCGAACCGGTGTTTGCCGACTGCGAGCAGATTGTGTCGTTCATCGGCACGGAAGGCCGTCATGCCAAGTTTGTCGGTGTGTATCAGGTGCAGGGTGTTGCATACCGACCGGATGGCCGTTGGCCGGACGGTTATCTGTATGCCGCACAGCAGGAATGCTGGCCCTATCACTACAGCTTGCAAAAAGACTCCCGCTTTGCCGAGCTGGAGGGGCGGTTGGTGATCGACTGGGGTGGGGCGGCATTGGCTTGGCATCAGTGGGCACACGACAAGGATAAAGAGGTGGTGGCGATCCTGCCGCCCGGTTATGTCACCGAGTTCCCGGGCTATCTCGATTTCGTCATCACCTATGCGGAACTGCGCAAGATCATTGCCAACCCGGTCGCCAATGCCCGCTGGCACCAAATGCTGGCGGCGGTGGCTGGTGTGTACCTGATTGTGGATAGCGAGAGCGGTAAACAGTACGTCGGGTCGGCCTACGGCAAGGAGGGCATTTTGGGGCGCTGGAAAAACTATGCGGCCAACGGTCATGGCGACAATGTGCAGTTGCAGGCATTGCTGGCCGCCGATCAGCGCCACGCAGCGCACTTCCAGTTTTCCATTTTGCGCACCCTGCCGCGCGGCATGACCGACAAGGAGGTCATCCAGGTGGAAAACCTCTACAAGACCAAGCTCGGCAGCCGCGCTTTCGGGCTGAATGCCAACTAGCAGACAGGACGCCATGCACCCCCTAGACGCCCTCAACTGCCCGCTGTCGGGCGTGAACCTGATCGAAGCCTCGGCCGGTACCGGCAAGACCTGGACCATCGCCGCGCTGTACACCCGGCTGCTGTTGGAAGACGCGCCGGATGGCAGCCCGCCGCCGACGCTGGACAAGCTGTTGGTGGTCACCTACACCAAGGCCGCCACCGCCGAGCTGCGCGAGCGCTTGCGGCGGCGGCTGGTGGAGCTGGCACAGGTGCTGGACGGCGCGCCGAGCGACGACGGCTTCCTGCGCGCGCTGGCTGACCGCTTGGCCGCCGGCGACGCCGCGCTGACGCGCGAACGGCTGCGCAGTGCCATCAACGGCTTCGACGCCGCCGCCATCTATACCATTCACGGCTTCTGCCAGCGGGTGCTGACCGATGCGGCCTTTGACAGCGGCCAGACCTTTGCCGCCACGCTGGAAGCCGACAACCAGGCCGATCTGCAGCAGCTGGCCGACGATTTCTGGCGCCAGCACATCGTGGCGCAGCCGCCGCTGGCTCAAGTGCTGGCCGAGAATGGCGATACCCCGGAAGGCTGGCTGGCGGAGGTGCGGCCGTATCTGTCCAAGCCCTACCTGCGCATGCCGCAACTGGACAGCGGCGAGCTGCTGGCGCTGCGCGATGCTGCCGCGGCGGCCTGGTCGCCAGTGCCGGCGGACGGGCAGGCGCTTGCCGCCGGCTGCGCCTTGCTGCTGGCGGCGCCGGGGCTGAGCCAGAGCAGTTACAAGCCGGCGCAGCGCGAACGCTATGTGCGCCTGCTGCAGCTGCTGGCGGCGGATGCCAGCCTGCCGCAGCTGTCGTCGGCGCAGGCCAAGGATCTGGCCAAGCTGGGGCAGGCAGCCATCAGCAAGGCGCTGACCAAGGACGCGGCCAAGGCCGGGTTGGCCGCGCCGCAGCACCCACTGTTCGAGTGGGTGGACGCCTGGCTGGCGGCGTGGGAGCGCTATGCCGGCGCACTGGCACGCCATCTCGCCGGCCTCAAGCTGCAGATGATCCACTGGATCGACCAGCATGCGGTGGCGCAGCGCCGCGCCAGCCGCAGCCGCGGCTTCGACGACCTGCTCACCGATCTGGCGGCGGCGCTGGATGATGCCGAACATGGCGCCAGGTTGGCCGCACGCATTGCCGGCGATTTCGCCATCGCGCTGATCGACGAATTTCAGGACACCGACCCGCTGCAGTACCGCATCTTCCGCCGCGCCTTCGTGCAGCAGGGGCGGCCGGTGTTCATGGTGGGCGACCCCAAGCAGGCGATCTACAGCTTCCGCGGCGCCGACATCTTTGCCTACCTCAACGCCCGCGACGACGCGCCGGCCGACAAACAGTACACGCTGGGCACCAACCGCCGTTCGCAGCTGCCGCTGGTGGCGGCGGTGAACCAGCTGTTCGCGCGGCCGCAGCCGTTCCTGCTGGCCGGCATCGACTACCACCCGGTGGCGGCGGCGCCGGCCGGCGGCAGCACGCTGCAGGTGGACGACGACGACGCGGCGTTCAACCTGCTGACCTTTCCCGGCAGCGACAATCCCAAGGGCGTGGCCAAGGGCGAGGCCACGCCTTACGCCGCCGAGGCCACCGCGCACGAGATCGCGCGGCTGCTGGCGCTGGCACGCGCTGGCAAGGCGCGGCTGGAAAAAGGCGGCCACAGCCGGCCGCTGGCCGGCGGCGACATCGCGGTGCTGGTGGCCACCCATCGCCAGGGCGATGCGGTGCGCGCGGCACTGTCCGCCCGTGGCGTGCAGGCGGTGGCGTTGACGCAGGAAAGCGTGTTCGCTAGTGCCGAGGCCGGTGAGCTGCTGGCGCTGCTGCGCGCCTGGGCCGAGCCGGCGGCGGAGAGCCGGCTCAAGGTGCTGTGCGCCACCGAGCTGGTGGGGCTGGATGCCGCGCAGCTGCTGGCGCAGACCGAAGACGAAGCGGCATGGGAAGCGCGGCTGGCGGCCAACCTGCAGGATCACAAACAGTGGCAGCAGCGCGGCTTCATGGCCGCCTGGCGCGGCTTCATGGCGCGCGAGCGGGTGGCGGCGCGGCTGCTGCCGCTGCCGGATGGCGAACGGCGGCTGACCAACCTCGGCCATCTGGCCGAGCTGTTGCAGCAGGAAAGCGAACGCGTGGCCGGCATTGCGCCGCTGCTGGCGTGGTTCGAAGGCGAAGTCGCCAGCCCGCCGGGCGGCGAGGAAGCGCTGCTGCGGCTGGAAAGCGATGCCGAGCTGGTGAAGATCGTCACCATCCACACCTCAAAGGGCCTGCAGTACCCGCTGGTGTTCTGCCCCTTCCTGTGGGATGGCCAGCTGGAGCGGCGCGACACCACCTTCTGGCGCTACCGCGACGGCGATGCCTCCTGGCTGGCGCCGCAGGCGCTGGTCAGCGACGAGGCGCGGGCGACGGCGCGCGCCGAAATCCTGGCCGAGAAGCTGCGCCTGCTGTACGTGGCGCTGACCCGCGCCGAGCACCGCCAGTACGTGGTGTGGGGCCATGTGCAGAAGATGCAGACCGCGGCGTTGTCGTGGCTGCTGCATGGCCGCCAGGCGGCGGATCTGGCCGCGCTGGAAAGCGGCGAGCTGTCCGATGCCGCCATCGGCAGCGATCTGGCACGTTTTGCCGGCGCGCAGGCCGGGGCGGTGCACTGCCGCCCGGTCAATCTGGCGCTGAACACGCTGCCGGCGGAGCAGGATGACGGCTTGCAGCCACAGCTGGCGCGCATCAGCCGCTCGCTGCACACGCCGTGGCGGGTCAGCAGCTTTACCCACCTGACGCGCCACCTGCACGGCAGCGGCGCGCCGCAGGCAGAGGCACCGGACCACGACCACGGCCCGCTGCAGGAGCCGGACGCCGATTTCGCCCGCGACCGTTTCAGCTTTCCGCGCGGCGCCCGCGCCGGTACCTGTCTGCACGACATGTTCGAGCGGGTGGACTTTACCCGGCCAGAAGGTTGGCCGCAGGCGGTGGCCGAGGCGCTGCAGAAGCACGGCTTCGACCCGCTGTGGCAGGACGCGGCGCTGGCGATGCTGGCCAGCAGCATCAACAGCGACATCGCTCCCGGTATCCGCCTGGCCGACATCGTTCCGGCGCAGCGGCGGGTGGAAATGGAATTCACCCTGCCGGCCGACGGCCTCAGCCTGCCGCGGCTGCAGCGCATCCTCACCGACCCGGGTAATGGCCTGGCCGAACCGCTGCGCGCCGCCGCCGCCACGCTGAGCTTCGACCGGGTGCAGGGCTATCTGAAAGGCTTCATCGACCTGGCCTTCATCAGCGGCGACGCGCTGTGGCTGGTGGATTACAAGTCCAACCACCTGGGCGACGGCTACGCGGCGTATGGGCATGATGCGCTTGCCGCCTCCATCGCCCGCGAACACTACTACCTGCAGTACCTGATCTACAGCGTGGCGCTGCGCCGCTACCTGGCACAGCGCGCGCCGCAGCTGCGCCTGGGCGGTGTGCGCTACCTGTATCTGCGCGGGGTGGACGGTACGGGCAACGGCGTGTGGTGCGATGCGCCGTCGGAGGCGTTGCTGGCGGCGCTGGATGGGCTGTTTACCGTGCAGGTGTGACGGCGTGCCCGGCGTGGCTGGGCACAACCCCATCTTGCGTCAATGGTTGTTAATTTCATCACCACTTGAAAGCAAATTGAAAGCCTGTTCTGTTATCTCTAGCCTGGGCATTGCTGCCCACAAGCATCATACGGAGACAGAACATGCTTAACAGACTGAGCCTGAAGAGCCAGATGTGGCTGCTGCTGGGGGTGCCCTGCCTAGCCTTGCTGCTGGTGATTGCGGTGGCGCTTTTTTCCGCCAGCCGGCTGCACAGCCATACCGGCGCCATGTACGAAAACACTGCCAAGCCGCTGCGGGCGATGGCCGAGGTGGCGTCGCGGGTACCGCGCATGCGGGTGGGCATCGACGTGATGCTGCTGCAGGAAACCCCGCTGCGTGACGACAAGGGGGTCGCCGGGCGCATCCGCGATGCGCGCGAGGAGGATATTCCGGCCATGCGCAAGGCGCTGGAGGATGCGGTGGCGGCGCAGGTGGACCCGGCGGCGCGCGAACGGGCGCAGGCCTTGCTGCAGACCTTCCAGAGCATGGAGCGCGAGGCGCTGCTGCCGCTGCTGGCGGCACTGGAGGCCGGCAACCTGGACGGGGCGCGCGCGCTGTACAAGGGCGCCTACGTCAAGCACTACAACGCCATGCGTGGCGACACCAACAAGATGCTGGACAGCCTGGTGGCGGGCGCCGCCGTGCTGAGCGATGCCAGCGCCGAGGCCTATGACGCCGCGCGCACGCGCATGCTGCTGATCAGCGGCGCGGCGCTGTTGCTGGCGGTGTTGCTGGGGGTGGCCATCATGCGCTACATGGAGCGCCGCGTGCGCCGCCTGCAGCAGCAGATGACCCATGCCGCCAGCGAGCTGGCGCTGCAGACGCGCAGCGACCTGGGCGGGGTGGACGAGCTGGCGCGCATCGCCAGCTCCTACAACCAGCTGATGAGCAGCCTGGAGCAGGCCATCGGTGGTGTGCAGCGCTTCACCGGCGAGGTGCAGCAGACCGCGGCGCATGTGGCCGGCTCCGCCGAGCGGGTGACGGCAGCCTCGGCCAGCCAGTCCTCCGCCGCGCAATCGGTGGCGGCGTCGGTGCAGCAGGTGGCGGTAAGCGTGCAGCACGTGGCGGACGCCACCGCGCTGACGGCGCAGCTGTCGGAATCGCTGCAGCAGCGCGCCGAGCTGGGCAAGGGCACGCTGGAGGAAACCAGCGCCAGCATTCAGCGCGTCAGCGACGGCTTGCAGTCGGCGGCGGCGCAGACGCGCGCGCTGGCGGACAACTCGGAGAATATCCGCGGCATCGTCGATTCCATCCGCGATATCGCCGACCAGACCAACCTGCTGGCACTGAACGCCGCCATCGAGGCGGCGCGCGCCGGCGAGCTGGGGCGCGGCTTCGCGGTAGTGGCGGACGAGGTGCGCAAGCTGGCGGAGCGCACCACCCAGGCCACCGCCGAGGTGGGGCAGCTGCTGTCCGGTATCCAGGGCCAGATCCACCAGGTGGCGGGCCAGGTGCAGGGTAGCGTGAGCCAGGTGCAGGACGGGCGCCAGCTAGTGCAGCAGGCCAGCGCACTGATGCAGGAGATCAGCAGCGAATCCGGCCGCGCGGCACAGGGTGTGCGCAGCGTGGCGGATTCCAGCCGCGAGCAGGGCATGGCGGCAGAAGCCATCGCCCAGAGCGTGGAGCAGATCGTGCAGATGGCGGAACAGAACCACCACGAAATCGGTGCCGCGCAGCACAGCGCGGTGCAGTTGCAGCAGCTGGCGCAGGCACTGGGGCGCGAGGTGGCGCGCTTCTCCACCGCCGCCTGAGCGGCGGCACGGCAAGGTTGGCCGCAGGGTGGTGGTCGTGGCTTAGGCGGCGGATTATTTCGTGCACGGCATGCCGTGCCCGGCGCGGTGCCGGCTCCGGCAGCATCCTGTCACGCGCGGCTTCCACTCGGCAGTGGGTAAGTTAGGGTGTCGAGGTGTGCCGGCGGGGCAAAGGGGGCATTGCTGACGGAATAGTCGGAGCAGGCAAGCCGGCGGGCCGCGGCCGCCACGCGCGCGGCCGCCCGGGCGCAAAGCGGTGATGGCTTGCGGCCGGGCGCGGCGATGGTCAATAGCTCTTGCGATACAGGGTGGCGTGGCAGGACGGGCAGGGCGGGATCATGCTGGTGGTGGTCAGGTGCACTTTCTGGCCGCAGGCCTTGCAGGTCAGCGTGCCGGCAGTGGTGATCTCGCCGGTGCGGTATTCCAGCATTTCTTCCGTTTTTTCCGACAGCGTCGTCATGGCACTGCCGGCGGCATGCAACAGCGTGGCCAGCGACGCCAGCATGCCGGCGCCCAGACGGTTCGGATTGAGGTGGTCCCGGGTGCTTTCGCCCAGCTGCTGCAGGTCGCGCAGCGTCTGCGCCGTATCGCGCCGCAGGTAGTTTTTGAACAGCTCGCCCTGCTCGGCGCTGAATTCGCCGGCTTTGGCCAGCTGCTGGCGGGCCAGCTCCATTGATTTCTCCCAGGCTTCGCTACTTCTTTCCTGGCCTTTTTCGAAGAGTTCGCGCGACATGGCGACGAAGCGGTCATAGCTGGCCGGCTGCTTGTCCGGCTGCTTGTCCGCCTGCGGTGGCGGCTCGGGGGGCGGTTGCCGTGGCTCGTGGTTGTCGGATGGGTTCATGGCTCTCTCCTTGGCTTGCCCGCACGGGGGCAGCTGCTAGCGAAGGGACAAGCCCGGTTGGCGTCGCTGCCAGCGCCACATGGCGGTTGCCGTGCCGGCGCGTCCAGCTGCTGATGCAGTATAGCCCGCCATGCGGGCGCGTTTCGGTGGCGGCGGCCACGCGTCAGCACGCTAGCCCGCTGATTCCCGACGGTTTTCCATGGCACGCGCCGCGGCAGGCCCGCTTGTCCGGCATCAAGCCCCGTCCGCGCCTCTGCCGCCACAATCCATCCCGTTCTACAATAACGTCATCCTGTGCCGCCAGGCTGCGGCCAACCTTTTCCGGGAATCCCACCATGTTCGAATCCGCCGAGATCGGCCACGTCATCGACAAGAGCAGCTACAAGGCCGAGGAAGCCGCGCTGCGCGAGGCGCTGCTGGACGTGCAGTACGAGTTGAAGCAGCGCGCCGAGTTTCCGGTGCTGATCCTGATTCACGGCATGGACGGCGCCGGTCGCGGCGAGACGCTGAACCAGATCAACGAATGGCTGGACCCGCGGCTGATCCACACCGCCGCCTTCGACAAGCCCAACGACGACGCCCGCGAACGGCCGTGGATGTGGCGTTACTGGCGCGAGCTGCCGGCCAAGGGCCGCATCGGCATGTTCTTCGGCAGCTACTACTCCGACGCCATGTTCGATCGCGTCGGCGGTGGCAGCCGCGACGCCTACGACAAGAAGCTGTTCGACATCCTGCGCCTGGAGCGCATGCTGGCCAACGATGGCGTGCTGGTGCTCAAGTTCTGGCTGCACCTGACCCGCGACTCGCAGAAGAAGCGCTTCAAGGCACTGGAAAAAGACCCGGCCACCGCCTGGCGCGTGCGCGACGTGGACTGGGAGCACTACGAGCAATACGAGCGCATCAAGAAATCGGCCGAGCACATGATGCGGCTGACCAACACCGCCTACTCGCCGTGGCTGGTGGTGGATGGCGAGGACGCCAGCTACCGCAGCCTCACCGTTGGCCGCGCGTTGCTGTCGGCGCTGCAGCAGCGGTTGCAGATGGACCATGCCTGGCACCCGCGCTCCGACGTGGCGCCGATTACCCCGCCGCTGGACAACAAGCTGCTGCTGGAATCGCTGCAACTGGACCAGGACATGAGCAAGGACGACTACCGCGTCAAGCTGGAGGCACTGCAGGGCCGCCTGAACAAGCTGACGCGGCACCCGAAGTTTGCCGACCACGCCATGGTGCTGGTGTTCGAGGGCAACGACGCCGCCGGCAAGGGCGGGGCGATCCGCCGCATCACCCAGTCGCTGGATGCCCGCCGTTACCGCGTGGTGCCGGTGGCGGCGCCCAGTGACGAAGAGCGCGCCCAGCCGTGGCTGTGGCGCTTCTGGCGCCAGGTGCCGGGCAAGGGCAAGGTCACCCTCTACGACCGCTCCTGGTACGGCCGCGTGCTGGTGGAGCGGGTGGAAGGCTTTGCCGGCCCCGCCGACTGGATGCGCGCCTACTACGAGATCAACGACTTCGAGCACCAGCTGCACGACAACGGCGCCATCGTGCTCAAGTTCTGGCTGGCCATCAGTGCCGACGAGCAGCTGGCGCGCTTCAAGTCGCGCGAGGAAACCGGCTTCAAACGCTTCAAGATCACCGAGGAAGACTGGCGCAACCGCGACAAATGGGACGCCTACAAGGTGGCGGTGTGCGACATGGTCGACCGCACCAGCACCAGCGCAGTGCCGTGGACGCTGGTGCCGGCCAACAACAAGTACTACGCCCGCATCAAGGTACTGACCACTGTGTGCGAGGCGCTGGAAGCGCGGCTGGGGGAGAAGGGCAAAACTGCACCGCCAGCGGCGCCGCAAAAGTAATGTCCCCAGCGCCATTTCCTACCCCATCAGCACAAATCGATCGGCCTGCATGAACGCCATCACCACGGAAAGTTTTCTCCCCGCCCAGCTGGCCGGGCTGTTCGCTCGTCTCGACCCGCAGCATGGCCCGGCGTTGCAGCCGCTGCTGCAACGGCTGGTCAATGCGCAGGCCGCCGGCCACGTGTGCCTGGCCGGGCTGTCCGGCGACGATTTCGCCCTGTTGCGGCAGACGCCGCTGGCCGGCAAGCCGGGCGAGTACACCCCGTTGATCGTCGATGCCGGCGGGCGGCTGTACTTTGCCCGCCAGTGGCGCGACGAGGAACAGCTGGCCGCGGCGCTGGCCACGCTGGCGCGCGACCCGCAGCCGCTGCCGGCCAGCGCCGCGCAGATCGACGCGCTGCTGACCAGCCTGTTCGGCCCGCCCGGCGCACCGGACTGGCAACGGTTGGCCGCAAGGCTGGCGCTGCAGCGGCGTTTTCTCACCATCTCCGGCGGCCCCGGCACCGGCAAGACCACCACCGTGGTGCGGCTGCTGGCGGCGCTGGCGGCGCTGTCGCCACGGCCGCTGGTGATGGCAATGGCGGCGCCCACCGGCAAGGCAGCGGCGCGGCTGACCGAATCGGTACGCGCCGCGCGCGATGCGCTGCCGGTGGCGGATGCAGTGCGCGCGCAGCTGCCGGACAAGGCGCAGACGCTGCACCGGCTGATCGGCCTGGTGCCGGGCACGGCGCGGCCGCGGCAGCATGCGGCCAACCCCTTGCCGCTGGACGTGCTGGTGGTGGACGAGGCATCGATGGTGGACCTGAGCCTGATGGCGCAGACGGTGGCGGCGCTGCCGGCGCATGCGCGGCTGATCCTGCTGGGCGACAAGGACCAGCTGGCGTCGGTGGATGCCGGCGCGGTGCTGGGCGACATCTGCAGCCGGCAGGCCTGGCGCAGCGATACCGCCGCCGCGCTGGCGGCGCAGGGTTTTGCCGTGCCCGGTGTGGTGGACGATGCGGCGCTGCTGGCCGACAGCGTGGTGGTGCTGAGCAAGAGCCACCGCTTTGGCGAGCATTCCGGCATCGGCCAGCTGGCGCGGGCGGTGAATGCCGCTGATGTGCCGGCGGTACGCGCGCTGCTGGCGGGCGACAGCTTGCCGGACGTGCAGCAGCTTGGCGCGCTGCCGGACGGCTGCGGTCTGCTGGCGCAGCGCGCGGCGTACTGGCAGGCGCTGGATGCCGGCGCCGCCCCGGCCGCGCTGTTTGCCGCATTTGGCGAGTTCATGTTGCTGGCGGCCGAACGCCATACCGTCGCCAGCATCAACAGCGCCATTGAAACCGAGCTGGAACGGCAGGGGCGCAAGCCGGCGGGCAGCGACTGGTACCCGGGGCGGCCGGTGATGGTGACGCGCAACGATTACAGCATCGGCCTGTTCAATGGCGACATCGGCCTGACGGTGCAGCAGGGCGAGCGGCTGCGGGTGCTGTTTCCCACCCCGGATGGTGACTGGCGCGAAGTGGCGCCGGCACGGCTGCCGGAGCACGACACCGTGTACGCGATGACGGTGCACAAATCGCAGGGCTCGGAATTCGGCAGCGTGTGGCTGGCGCTGCCCGCCGCCCCCAGCGCCACGCTGACGCGGGCGCTGGTGTACACCGCCATCACCCGCGCGCGGCGGCAGTTTGTGCTGGCCGGCAGCACCGCGGTGCTGCTGGCCGGAGTAGAGTTTGCGCCGCCGCGGCAGACCGGCCTGGCGGAGCGGCTGTGGGGGCGGGGCTAGCGCAAGCCTTGCCGGTTCCGCGTTGCGACAGCTTGCGGCCAACCTTGCGGGGTTGGCCGCATTCTTTCATCACGAGCCGCCCGGATAAGCGCCGCCGGGGAAGTGTCAACAACGTTCCCGGATGTGGCTGTGGCGTATTCGAGCGACTTACTGCGCCAGCTGATCCGGTATCCGCAGCAGCAGGTCGGTCACGCCGACGTCGACGCCGGCCTGGCTCAGCAGGGCGGTGGCCTGGCCGCGGTGGTGGGTCTGGTGGTTGAAGACGTGCAGCAGCACGCTGCCGAACACGCGCTGCGCGGCCACACCCTGCATATTGCGGTAGGCCAGCGGCTGGTTCAGGTCGTCTTCGCTTACCTCGTCCAGCAGCGCCACCATGGTGGCGTCCAGCGCGGCGCGGCGGGTGCGCATGGCGGCGAAGTCGGCGCACAGCGGCTGGTCCAGTCGCTGTGGCATTGCCGTTTCGGCCAGTGGCGCCAGGGTGGCAAAGTCGCGCGGGTGGGCGCGAAAGCGCTGCAGCCAGATGGTGTCGGCCACCAGCAGGTGGTTGAGCGTGCCTTGCAGTGAACCGAAAAAGGCGCCGCGCTCCGCCGTCAGCTCGGCCGCCGGCAAGCCGGCGGCGGCGCGGTACAGCTTGTCGTTCATCCACTGGTTGTAATCGGCCAGCAGGCGCAGGTGGTAGAGCAGGGACATGTTTCTCCCTCCAAGGTTGGCCGCAAGGCGGCGGTTAATCCGCTAGCTTGGCTAGCAATAGTTCCAGCTGCGTTTCGTTGTACACGCGGATGCCGTGCGCGCCTAGCAGCGCGGCGGTGACGCCCTGGCCGTCTTGCAGCTGGCCGTCGAAGCGGCCGCTGTAGACCTGGCGATTGCCGCAGGACGGGCTGTTGGCTTTCAGCAGTGCGATGCGGCAGCCATGCTGTTGCGCCAGTTGCAGCGCCTGCGCGGCGCCGGCGATGAATTCGGCGCTGACATCGCCGCCGGCGCCAGTACGCACCGTGGCGTCGCGGCGCAGCACGGCATGGCCGTCGCCGCCGTGGATTTCGGCCGCCGGGCGCGGGGTGGGCAGGCCGCCGGCCACTTCCGGGCAGATGACGACCAGGCGATAGCGTGCGGCCAAAGTGTCGCGCAATGTGGCCGGCAGGCCCTTGCTGTGACCGTCGTAGCGCACCGGCTGGCCCAGCAGGCAGGCGCTGACCAGTAGCGTGGGTCGGGTGTCTGGATCGTGTGTCATGGAGGTGTGCTCATGGTGGGGTTTGCAATAGCTGCGCCAGTATCGCCACGCCGCGACGGATGGCCGCCTCGTCCACGCCGGCGTAGCCGAGCACGAAGCCGCGCTGCTGCGGCGTGGCCAGGTAGTGGCGCCCCAGCGGCCGCAGCCATACCTGCTGCTCTGCGGCGGCGGCGGACAGCGCGTCCTCGTCGTAGCCGGCCGGCAGCGTGGCCACCAGGTGCAGGCCGGCTTCGCCCGGCGACAGCGCCAGGCCTTCGGCACCGCTGGCGGCCAGCGCGGCGCGCAGGCAGTGCTGGCGCTCGCGGTACAGCTCGCGCATGCGCCGCACGTGACGGGCAAACTGGCCGCTGCTGAAGAATTCGGCCAGCGCCGCCTGCACCGGCAGCGGGCCTTCGCGGTACAGCCGCGCGTTGCAGCCGCGGAACGGGTCGATCAGCGCCTCCGGCACCACCAGGTAACCGACGCGCAGGCCGGGGTACATCACCTTGGCCAGGGTGCCGACGTAGATTACCCGCTCGTCCTGCGCCAACCCCTGCAGCGCCGGCTGCGGTTGGCTGACGTAGCGGAACTCGCTGTCGTAGTCGTCCTCGATAATCCAGGCGCCGTGGCGCTGCGCGCTGTCCAGCAGCGCCAGGCGGCGCGGCAGGCTCATCACCACGCCGCTGGGGTACTGGTGTGACGGCGTGGTGTAGATCAGTTTTGGCGGGCGCGGGTCGCTCACCAGCGCCGGGTTCAACCCTTCGTCATCCACCGGCGCCGCCACCAGCGCCAGGCCGGCGCCACGCATGGCGGCGTGGGCACCGACATAGCCCGGCTCTTCCACCCAGGCTACGTCGCCGGGGTTGGCCAGCAACCGGGCAGCCAACTCCAGCGCCTGCTGCGCGCCCTGGGTGACGATGATCTGCTCCGGCCGGCAGCGCACGCCGCGCGCCAGCTGCAGGTAGTCGGCCAGCGCTTCGCGCAGTGCCGGCAGGCCGCCGTCGGCGCGGTAACCCAGCTCTTCCGCCGTGGCGCGGCGTTGCTGCCGTGACAGTAGTTGCTGCCAGGCATGATGCGGAAACAGGCGGATCTCCGGCACGCCGGGGGCGAAGGCGCCGAACAGCCCGACCGGCAGACCGCTGCTGGCGAACAGCTCGTGGCCACGTTGCGACAGCCCCAAAGGTTGGCCGCGCAGCGGCGGTTCGGCGCTGGGTGCCGGCGGGGTGAACAGGTGGGTGACGTAGGTGCCGCTGCCGGCGCGGGTGGCGATATAGCCTTCCGCCTGCAGCTGTTCGTAGGCGTCCAGCACCGTGTTGCGCCCCAGCGCCAGGCTGCGCGCCAGGTCGCGGCTGGCCGGCAGGCGGGTGTCGCCGGCCAGGCGGCCGCTGCCTATCCACTGTCGCAGCAGCCGTGCCAGCTGCCGCGACAGCCCTTCCTTGCCGTCGCGCTGCAAGGCGGCGTGCAGCGCATCGATGATCCACAATTCCTGCTGGCGGCTGTCCGGCAAAGTGGTTCCCTTTCGTGTTGGTGATCTGGCTCTGTTACAGGGCCGCCTGTATTTTTACCATCAATGCCATCGTGATGTCTGTACAGGAGAACGCAGCATGGAGCAGCTGGCCTTTTACCGCGCCAAACTGGCGTACGAGATCGATAGCTGGGATGTGGCAGAACAGCAGAAGCAGGGCAAGGCGCTGCTGCTGGTGGATGGCCGCTCGCCGGCGGCCTATGCCGCCGAAACCCTGCCCGGCGCCATCAACCTGCCGCATCGCGGCATCACGGCAGAAAGCACCGCGCAGCTGCCGCGCGACGTACTGCTGGTGACCTTTTGCGACGGCATCGGCTGCAATGCCTCCACCAAGACCGCGCTGAAGCTGGCCGAGCTGGGCTTTACGGTGAGGGAGCTGCAGGGCGGGCTGGACTGGTGGAAGCGCGATGGCTACCCCACGGTGGCTGGCGGCGCCAGCTGTGACATCAATACGGCCGCCGATTGCGGCTGCGGAGGCTGAACATGGACATGCAATACGACACCTACGGCCAACCATTGGGGTTTCCGGTCGAAAACTGGCAGGGTGCCACCCCGCCGCAGCGCGTCACCCTGCAGGGGCAGCATTGCCGCGTGGAGCCGTTCAGCCGCCAGCAGCATGGCGCCGGGCTGCGTGCGGCGCTGGAGCTGGACGTGGACGGCCGCGACTGGACCTACCTGATGCCGCGCCCGCAAAGCGATGCCGACTGGGACAACTGGTTCGGCATGATGGAAGACAGTCGCGACCCGCTGTTTTTCGCCATCGTCGATCAGGCCAGCGGCCAGGCGATCGGCAGCTGCAGCTATCTGCGCATCGACGCGGCGGGCGGGGTGATCGAAATCGGCTGGTTGCGCTTCTCGCCGCTGCTGCAGCGTAGTGTGGCTGCCACCGAGGCGATGTACCTGCTGATGCGGCAGGCGTTCGCCTGGGGCTACCGTCGCTACGAGTGGAAGTGCAATGCGCTGAACGCGCCATCGATGCGCGCCGCGCCGCGGCTGGGCTTTACCTTCGAGGGCATCTTCCGCCAGGCGCGGGTGAACTGGGGGCTGAACCGCGACACCGCCTGGTTCAGCCTGCTGGACAGCGAGTGGCCGGCCAACCGTGCCGCGCTGGAAGCGTGGCTGGATGCGGCCAACTTCGATGCCGAAGGCAAGCAGCGCCGCAGCCTGGACGAGTGCCGCCGCAGCCTAGCGGCACAGACGCAGCAGGACGGTGTGCGGCTGGCGACACTGGCCGATCTGCCGCAGCTGGCGGCACTGTTCGACGGCTACCGCCAGTTCTACGGCCGCCACGACGATGCCGCCACCTCGCACGACTTCATCCGCCAGCGCTTGGTACAGGGTGATTCCACCATTCTGGTGTACCAGCAGGACGGCCAGCTGCAGGGCTTCACCCAGCTGTACCCGCTGTACACCTCGGTAGCGGCGGCGCCAGCCTGCCTGCTCAACGACCTGTTCGTGGCGCCGACGGCGCGCCGTGGCGGGGTTGGCCGCCAACTGCTGGCGGCGGCCGGTGAACTGGCGCTGGCACGGGGTCTGGCGCGGCTGGAGCTGGCCACCGCGCATGACAATCTGACGGCGCAGGCGCTGTACGAGAGCATGGGCTGGCAGCGCGAAACCCAGTTCTATCGCTACCGGCTGCCGCTGCCATCACCGCTTTCGGCGCGATAAGCGCACACCATACGGCGGCGTCGGAGTAAAATGCTCGGTTTTACAAGGCAGTATCGACGTCCGCCGTATGAAATCACATCCCCGCAATGCCCGTATCAAGGGCGACCCGTTTGTTCCCAGCCGTTTTGTCTTCGGTGATGCCGTGGAGGAGCAGGGGCTGGAGCCGTACGAGTATGTGATCCATACCGAAGCCCCGACTTTCGTCTGCCGCCTGGTGGGTATGGATCAGACGCCGTTCGACGGCCGCGACAAGGAAGGTTTTTCCAGCGCGGTGCTGTACGACGAGCGCGACAACCTGACCCACTACGTCACCAATACCGGCTTCCGCCTGTTCGATTTCAATTTCTGGGGCGACATTCCCACCGCCGCCGAACTGCACAAGGTCTGCGACGAGGCGATGCAGGTGTATCTGCGGCTGCAGAAAGCCTATGCCGAGCGCGAAGTGGCGCCGAAGGAGCGTGATTTCCGCGTGGTGCCGACCGAGCCGTTGCCGCCGGCCGAACGTCAGCGCCGCATCCGCGAGCTGGCCGACGCCGCCGCCGAGGCTCCAGCCAATCCGCTGAAGAAAATGCAGCTGCCGGCGCTGATCCAGCAGGCGCTGCTGGGCGGCGACCAGGCAGTGTTCACCGAGGCGCAGCTGGCGCTGCAGAACCAGCCGGATGCCCGCGAGCTGCTGCTGGGCTCTGCGCGCGACAGCATTGCCTTCCCGGAGGTGATGCGTCCGGACGGCACCGTGGTGTCCTACGAGCTGTGGGCGCTGCCGCTGATCTTCTCGCGCGCCCACGGCGGCTTCTGGTGGCACTTCCCGCTGCTGGAGCGGGTGGAGCCGGCGCTGGCCGACGCGCTGGCGCTGCCGGACAACACCGTGCTGTGGCTGTCGCCCACCATTTTCAGCTCCGACATGCTGATCGAGCGCTCCTGCCAGTCGCTGGTGCACCTGGCCTCGGTGATGGATGCCGGTTGCGACATGGCGCCGCAGGATGTGGAGGCGGCACGCGCCACCTATCAGGCAGCCAGCAAGACGCATGAACCGCAACTGATCCTGTGCTGGCTGCCGTTCATCGTCGAGCGCGGCAAGCTGGACATGGCGCGGGTGCGCAGCCATGCGCGCAAGGCGCTGGATGCCGCCATGCCGCTGGTGCAACAGGCGCTGGCCAGCGAAATGATGTTTGGCGAGGCCGAGCTGTTCTCGCCGCTGCCGTGGTGGGAGGCGTTGGCCGCCGGGGTGCATGCCTACAACCGCAAGCGTCTGGGGCTGACCGTGGCGGTGGCGGTGGGTGTCAACGGCAAGCCGGACGGCATGGAGGCGGTGGCGGAGTACCTGCCGGAGCATCAGGCCTACGATGTGCAATTGCTGGCGCAGGATGGCGGCAAGCTGCTGGGGCGCACGCCGTGGCTGCTGGTGCCGGATCTGGCGCCCAGCCGCATCCAGGCCTGGCATGATCTGGCGGAATGCCTGAAGGCAGCCGACATCAGCTTGCGGGAACAGGCGCCGCGGTTTCATTGATTGCGGCGGCAACGGCGACTATCTACAAATTTTCGTTACAGATAGTCGCTATTTTTACAAGCCAGCGCCGGCTTATTTGTCGGTCATTTGCGTGCACGGCATAATCCGGCAACCCAATACACGCAAATGAGGCAAGCCCATGGCATTACTGGGACTGCGCGGCAAATCCCTGCTGGCATTGCTGCTGGCCTGCCTTATCGCCCTGGTGCCGGCGGCGCTGATCGGCTGGCAGGTGGTAGACAGCATCCGCACCCACCTTGGCGAAGCCTTTGTCCGTAACGTTACCCTGCTGCAGCGCGAGCGTATCTTCGCCCCGGTCACCCGCGAGCTGGCGCTGTCGCTGCGGCTGGCCGATTCGGTGCTCACCCGGCAGTGGCTGCTGGACGAAGGCAGTGCCGCGCGTCGTCAGCAGTTTTTTGCCGAGGCCGAGGGCTACCGCCGCGACTTTCGCGATCACTCCTACTTTCTGGTCAGCAACCAGAGCTTCAGTTACTACTTCAACGACAGCAAGAATGCGCTGTCCGAGCAGCCGCGCTACTTCCTGAAACAGGGCAAACCGGAGGATGGCTGGTATTTCGCCACCATGCGCAATACCAGCGACTTCAACATCAACGTCGATTACGACCACGCGCTGAAAACCACCAAGGTGTGGATCAACGTTATCGTGCACGACGGCGTCAACAAGATCGGCCTGGCCGGTACCGGGCTGGATCTGAGCTCGTTTCTCGACGATTTCATCCGCCAGCGCGAGGCCGGCGTCACGCCGATGATTCTGGACCGCCACGGCGCCATCCAGGCGCATCCGGATTCCCGCCTGATTTCCCTCAATTCCGCCGGCCGCCATCAGCCGCAGCAGCAGGCTGGCCTGCAACGCTTGCTGGACGAGGCCGGTGCCCGCAGTCTGCAGCAGGCGATGCGCAGTGCCGAGGCCAAGCCGGGGCAGGTCAGCGTGTTCTGGGGCCAGCTGGACGGCAAGCGCCAGCTGTTGGCGCTGAGCTTCATCCCGGCGCTGGGCTGGCACGTGGTCACCGCGGTGGACCTGAATGCCGCGCGCGTGTTTGAAGGCCCGTGGCTGACGCCGGCGCTGATCGCGCTGGCGGTATTGTTGGCCGCCTTGCTGCTGGGCTTTGCCTGGGCGGTGGAAAAGCTGGTGCTGCGGCCGATCAGCCAGTTGCGCCATTCGGCACAGGC
This sequence comes from Vogesella oryzagri, assembly GCF_040148885.1. Taxonomy (NCBI): domain Bacteria; kingdom Pseudomonadati; phylum Pseudomonadota; class Betaproteobacteria; order Neisseriales; family Chromobacteriaceae; genus Vogesella; species Vogesella oryzagri. The sequence goes on along the minus strand of NZ_JBEFLD010000002.1, from coordinate 21,944 downwards.
GATGGCGGCAGGGCAGTACGAGGTGGCGCTGCCGGCCGAGCGCGACGACGAGATCGGCGAGCTGAGCGCCGCCTTCGGCGTGATGGCGCACAAGGTGCGCAGCCACACCACCGAACTGGAGCAGCGCGTGCGCGAACGTACCCGCGCGCTGGAAGAAGCCAACCGCGAGATGGCGGCCGCGCACAAGAAGATCGACGATTCCATCGACTATGCCAGCCTGATCCAGCGCGCGATGCTGCCGGACCGTCAGCTGGTGCAGGCGCTGGGCGAAAAGCACGCCGTGCTGTGGCACCCGCGTGATGTGGTGGGCGGCGATTTCTACGTCTACCGTGCCGGCGAGCAAAGCTGCCTGTTCGGGGTGGTGGATTGCGCCGGCCACGGCGTGCCCGGCGCGCTGATGACCATGCTGGCGCATGCCGCCATCGACCAGGCCATCAGCGATATCGGCATGACCGACCCGGCCGCCATCCTGGCGCGCTGCGACCGCATCCTGCGCGGCATGCGCCGCGACGAGGACGGTGGCCAGATGCTGGCCACCAATATGGATGTCGGCCTGGCCTTTGTTGACCTGCGTGAAAGACAGGTGACTTTTGCCGGTGCCAAAATCGCGTTGTATTACAGCGATGGCGACAATGTGGCCGAGCTGCCGGGCGCACGGCGTGCCATTGGCGACAAGCGGGTGGGCGAGTACCACAACGCCAGCGTACCGCTGCAGGTTGGCCGCAGCTTCTACATGACCACCGACGGCTTCCTCGACCAGGCCGGTGGCGAGCTGGGCTTTGGCTTCGGCAGCAGCCGCTTTACCGACATGATTCGCCGCCACGCCGGCCTGCCGCTGGCCGCGCAGAGCGAGGCCTATCGCGCCACACTGGCCGATTATCAGGGCAAGCATGCGCAGCGCGATGACATTACCATGCTATGTTTCCGCTTTGACTGATGTCCAACCCCGGGGAGACTCTATGGAATCGTTAGACCTGTTCAGCCTGCGCGAGACCTTCAGCCGTCAGCACATCATGCTGTGCTTCAACGGCCCGATCTCGCGCAGCCTGATCGAGGAGATCGGCACCGCGCTGCGCAACTACCTGGTGGCCGACCATGCCCATCCGTCCTCGGCGATGGATGTGTTCGGCGTCTACATCGAGTTGACGCAGAACATCCGCCATTACACCCAGCAGCAAGGCTGGACCGAGCAGGACGCCACCGCCACCGTGGTGGTGGCGCGCGACGCCGAAGGCCACTACGTGGTGAGCGCCGGCAACATCATCCAGCGCGCGGATGGCGAGTCGTTGCTGGCACGGGTGGACAGCCTGGCGGCACTGGACAAGGCGGAGCTGAAGGCGCGTTACAAGGAGCAGCTGCGGCTGCCGCGGGAAGCCGGCGTGGCTTCGGGTGCCGGGCTGGGCCTGATCGACATCGCCCGTAAGTCCAGTGCGCCCTTGCAGGCCAATCTGCGCCAGCTGGCGGACGGGCGCGCCTATGTCAGCGTTCGCGCCGTGATTTGAGTCTTTAGCGAGTATTCCACGATGAGCAATCTTTCCATTCCAGGTAGCCAGGCCACCCCCGCGATCGACGGTAACTGGGACAGCGGCGTGCTGTCCATGCAGGGCGACTCTTATCCCGAAAACTCCTACGAGCTGTTCCAGCAAGTGTTCGACTGGGTATCGCGTTTCCTCGCCGAGGAAGCCCGCCCGCTGACACTGGAGCTGGGGCTGCTGTACCTCAATACCAGCAGCATCAAGGCGATGATGGATATCTTCGACCTACTGGAAGAGGCGCATGGCGACGGCAAGCCGGTGGCGGTGAACTGGCGCTACGATCAGCGCAATGAACGCGTGGCCGAATTGGCGGAGGAGTTCAAGGAGGACTGCTCCTTCCCGTTTGCCATCGTCAGCCAGTGAGGCAGCCATGAATCGCGACACCCGCGAGCTGGAAGCGCATATCCAGGCCCTGCTGGCCGAGCCGGCGCCACAGGCGCCGCCGTTGGCGCAGGCGCTGTCCGAGCTGTGGCAGCAGTACCAGGATCTGCTGGAGCGCATGGAGCGCATCACCCGGGTGTCCGATGCCTATCAGAGCATGGCGCGCCAGCGCGAACTGAGCCTGGCGGAGCGCTTCGACAAGCAGCTGCGGCAGCTGGAAAAAGTGGCGCGCATTTCCGACCGCTACCAGAAGATGATGCGCGAGCTGAACCTGGCGCTGAAAGAGGCGGCGACCCACGACCCGCTGACGGCACTGGTCAACCGCCGCCCGCTGCTGGACCGGCTGCGCGCCGAAATGGAGCGCAGCGACAGCCGCGGCCATGCCTTCTGCGTGGCGATGCTGGACATCGACAGCTTCAAGCCTATCAATGACAGCTATGGTCATGATGTTGGCGATAGCGTATTGGTCGAGACCTCGCGGGTGATGGAGTCAGAGGTGCGCGAGTACGATCTGTGCGGCCGCTGGGGGGGCGAGGAGTTCCTGATCATCCTGCCGGAAACCTCGCTGGCCGAAGCGGAGGCCATTATCCACCGCGTGCGCGCCGGTATTGCCGCCTTGCGCATCCGGGTCGGCGCCGATGCATTATCGGTTACCATCAGTGCCGGTCTGGCCCAGTATCGTACTGGCGAGCGCTACTCCGAGTTGCTCAACCGCGCCGATGCCGCACTGTTGCAGGCCAAGCGCGCCGGGCGCGACCGCCAGCAGAGCGCCGGCTAGACGCCAGCCGCCGGCGCGGCTGCGGCCCGCCGGTCATCATAAGGATTCTCCGTGTTGCAAGGTATCTGGCCAGGCTCGCTACAGGCGCGCCTGGCTTTGTTCTGTTCGCTGGCCATTCTGCTGGTGTCGCTGCTGTTGTGCGGCGTGGGTTACCAGCAGGACAGCGCGCGCCTGCGCGGGCAGCAACTGCACTACGTCGAGGCGGTGGTCGCCCGCCTGGCGGACGATATCGACGAGCGTGTGCGCAGTCGCCAGGTGCTGCTGGAACAGGCTGCGGCCAACCTGCAGCCGTCCGCCGACGACATCCGCCTGCATGGCGGCGCAATCATCCAGCAGTTCCACTACCTGAAAGGCAGCTTCGGCAGCGTGGTGCTGTACGACGCCGACGGCCGCATCGTGGCCGACTACCCGGCGCTGCCCGGGCGCGTCGGCCTGCAGCTGGGCGACCGCGCCTATTTCCAGCAGACGCGGCAGACGCTGCGCGCCGGGGTGTCGGAGCCGCTGCGCACCCGCGGCAACCTCAACCGCAGCGTGGTGGTGTTCACCGCGCCGATCCTGGACAGCCACGGCCAGTTCGCCGGCATGCTGGGCGGTAGCCTGGAGCTGTTCTCGCCGGAGCTGTTTGGCGAATTGCGCGGCATGCGCATCGGCAACAGCGGCTACATCACGCTGACCAGCCGCCAGTCGCAACTCGTCCTGCTGCACCCGGAGCGCGCGCGCATTCTGCAGCCGGCGCCCAGCGGCAGCGATGCCACGCTGGCGCGTGCGCTGGCCGGCTGGGACGGCAGCGTGCTGCCGGCCGGCAACCAGGGCGATGCCGCCGTGCGCGTGTATCGCAACCTGCATAACGTGAACTGGCTGCTTACCGGCGTCTACCCGCAGCAGGAGGCATTTGCCCCGCTGGCGGCGGTGGCCAGCGAATACCTAGTGCTGCTGTTGCTGGCGCTGCTGACTGCCGTGCCGCTGGCATGGTGGGGTACCCAGCGGCTGCTGCGGCCGCTGACGGCACTGCAGCGCAAGGTGCGGGCGCTGCCGGATGGCGGCGGCGAGGCCATCCTGGTGGAAGGCTGCCACGAGCTGCAGGTGCTGGCGGCCACCATCGCGCAGGTATTTCACGAGCGGCGCCAGGTCGCCGACACCCTGGCCACACGCGAGGCGATGTTCAGCGCCTTGAACGACACCTCGCCGCTGGGGGTGTTCGTCTGCGACGCCGACGGCGTGCTCAGCTACGGCAACAAGGCGGCGCTGGCGCTGGCCGGCATGGAGCGCGGTTCGGCATACTGGTTCGGCCGCAGCTGGCTGGAGGCAGTGCACAGCAGCCACTACCAACAGTTGGCCGCAGAGTGGAAGCGCTGGAGCCGCGAGCCGGCCGGCGAGTTTGTGCAGCGCTTCCGCCTGAACCATGTGCGGCATGAGCCGCTGCTGGTGACGATGCGTTGCAACCGCATGCCCGGCGGCGCGGCGCCCCGCTTCCTGGCGGTGCTGGAAGACATCAGCGTGAGCGAGCTGAACCAGAGCTGCCTGGCTGCCGAGCGTCAGCGGCTGCAAGCGCTGCTGCTGGCGGTGGGCGATGCGGTGATCCTGACCAACCAGCACGATGAAGTGCTGCAGATGAATGCGCCGGCGTGCGAACTGCTGGGGGTGAAGCTGGAACAGGCGCATGGCCGCAGCATGGGGCTGTTCGTGTCGCTGAGCCTGCCGGAGCACGACCAGCCGGTGACACTGGCGCTGCTGGCCGGGCAATACCATGGCCAGACCGTGGCACTGAACCTGCTGGGGCGCGACATGCGCCAGCTGCCGGTGCTGTTCAGCCTGTCGATGGTGGAGGCGGCCGGCAGCATGCACGGCTACAAGGTCTGCGTGCTGCGCGACGACAGCGCCCGCCGCCGGCGCGAAAGCGGCCTGCGTGCCGAATCCGAGCACGATGCGCTGACCGGGGTGCTCAACCGCCGCGGCATGCTGGCCACGCTGGGCGCCTTGCTGGCGGACGACAATACCCGCCAGCAGCCGCACTGCGTGGCGCTGCTCGACCTCGACCACTTCCGCCAGTTCAACGACAAGGGCGGCCCGCAGGCCGGCGACCGGTTGCTGCAGGAGGTGGCGCGCATTCTGCAGCGCCGGCTGCGCACCAGCGATTGCGTGGCGCGGCTGGATGCCGATAGCTTTGCACTGCTGCTGTACCGCTGCAGCAGCGACACCGCCGAGCGCATCCTCAACGATATCCGCCACGAGGTCGGCCAGCTGCGTGCCGCCAGTGACGATGGCCTGCAGCCGCTGACTGTCAGCATCGGCCTGACGATCGTGCAGGGCGGCGACCGGCTGGCGCAGGAGGTGCTGCAGCGCGCCGGGCGCCGCTGCCAGTATGCCAAGCAGCAGGGCCGCGACCAGCTGGTGGCCAGCGACCGCTAGCCGGCAGCCGCCGCCAAAATAAAACCGCCGCCATCTTGCGATAGCGGCGGTTTTGCCGTTGTCGGGCAGCCGGCTTACCCCTGTTGTACGCCGGCTGCTTTCCTGTCTGTTGCGGCTTTGAGCCTGCACACGATCCGCTGCGCGTCGGCGATACGGCGTTGAAAGCGTCTTCGAAATGCTCATTGACTTTATGTCAACTCCGCTTCCTCAGCCGCTTTCGCCTTGTCTTACCCTAGCTCGCTAGCTCGTGAAGCAGTTTTTACTTATCGATGCCGCCCAGCAGCACATATTTGATTTCCAGGTAGTCCTCGATACCGTACTTGGAGCCTTCGCGGCCGAGGCCGGATTGCTTCACGCCACCGAACGGTGCGGCTTCGTTGGACAGGATGCCGCTGTTCACCGCCACCATGCCGTATTCCAGGCCTTCGGACACGCGGAAGATGCGGCCGATGTCGCGGGCGTAGAAGTAGGACGCCAGGCCGAATTCGGTGTCGTTGGCCATCTGGATGGCGTCGGCTTCGGTCTTGAAGCGGAACAGTGGCGCCAGCGGGCCGAAGGTTTCTTCCTTGGCCACTTTCATTTCCGGGGTCACGCCGGTGATCACGGTCGGCTCGAAGAAGCTGTAGCCCAGTTCGTGGCGCTTGCCGCCGGTTACCAGGTTGCCGCCCTTGGCCAGCGCGTCGGCGATGTGCTCTTCCACCTTGGCCACCGCGTTCTCGTCGATCATCGGGCCTTGGGTGATGCCGGCTTCCAGGCCGTTACCCACGTTCAGCTTGGCCACCGCGGCGGCGAATTTTTCGGCGAAGGCATCGTACACGCCATCCTGCACCAGCAGACGGTTGGCGCAGACGCAAGTCTGGCCAGCGTTGCGGTACTTGGAGATCATTGCGCCTTCCACGGCGGCATCCAGATCGGCGTCGTCGAATACGATGAACGGTGCGTTGCCGCCCAGTTCCATCGATACCTTCTTCACTGTCTCGGCACACTGGCTGATCAGCTTGCGGCCAACCTCGGTGGAGCCGGTGAAGGAGAATTTCTTCACGGTGTCGCTACCGGTGAGCACGCCGCCGATTTCGGTGGAGCCGCCGGTGAGTACCGAGAACACGCCAGCCGGGATGCCGGCACGCTCGGCCAGCACGGCGATGGCCAGTGCCGACAGCGGGGTCTGGCTGGCCGGGCGCACCACCATCGGGCAGCCGGCGGCCAGCGCCGGAGCAGCCTTGCGGGTGATCATGGCATTGGGGAAGTTCCACGGCGTGATGGCGGCAGTAACGCCGATCGGCTCCTTGGTCACCAGGATGCGCTTGTCGGCGCCGGTGGACGGAATGGTGTCGCCGTAGATGCGTTTGGCTTCTTCGGCATACCACTCGATGTAGCTGGCGCCGTAGGCGATTTCGCCCTTGGCCTCGGCCAGCGGCTTGCCCTGTTCGCAGGTCAGGATCACTGCCAGGTCGTCCTGGTTGGCCATCATCAGGTCGAACCACTTGCGCAGGATGCCGGCGCGTTCCTTGGCGGATTTCTTCTTCCAGGTCTTGAAGGCTTCAGCGGCACCGTCCACGGCGCGCTGGGCTTCGGCACGGCCCATTTTCGGTACGTGGGCGATGGTTTCGCCGGTGGCCGGGTTGGTCACCGCGATGGTCTCGCCGCTATCGGCATCCAGCCACTGGCCGTTGATGTAGCACTGCTGACGCAGCAGGGAAGGATCTTTCAGGTTCAGCATGGTGTGGTGTCCTTGTTATGCAATGCGGCCAACGTTGCGTGTCGCAAGGTTGGCCGCAGGTCAGTTCAGTTCAGGCGATCAGGCCTTGATGGCGGCAACCAGCTTCTGCAGCGCTTCCTCGAAGATGGCGTCTTCGATGGTCAGCGGGAACAGGAAGCGTACTACGTTACCGTACACACCGCAGGTCAGCAGGATCAGGCCGGCTTCCAGCGCCTTGGTCTGTACCTTCTTGGTGAAGTCGGCATCCGGCTCGTGGCTGCCGGCCTGGTTGAATTCCACGGCGATCATGGCGCCCAGACCGCGCACGTCGGCGATCTGCGGAATCTCGGCTTTCAGGCCGTTCAGGGTTTCCTTCAGCTGGGTGCCCAGCTGGTTGGCGCGCTCCAGCAGCTTTTCTTCCTTGATCGCCTGGATCACGGCTTTGGACGCGGCCAGTGCCAGCGGGCTGCCGGCGTAGGTGCCGCCCAGACCGCCCGGTGCCGGTGCGTCCATGTATTCGGCCTTACCCACCACGGCGGAGATCGGGAAACCACCAGCCATGGATTTGGCCATGGTCATCAGATCCGGGGCCACGTCGTAGTGTTCCATGGCGAAGAACTTGCCGGTACGGGCAAAGCCGGCCTGCACTTCGTCGGCGATCAGCAGGATGCCGTGCTTGTCGCACAGCGCGCGGATGGCGCGTACCCATTCGGCCGGCGCGGCGTAGAAGCCACCTTCGCCCTGTACCGGTTCGAAGATGATGGCGGCCACGCGGGTAGCTTCGATGTCGTACTTGAACAGGCGCTCAACGCTGGCGATGGATTCTTCCACCGATACGCCGTGCAGCGGGTTCGGGAACAGGCCGTGGTACACGTCGGACGGGAACGGGCCGAAACCGATCTTGTACGGGGCAACCTTGCCGGTCAGCGCCATGCCCATCAGGGTACGGCCGTGGAAGCCGCCGCCGAAGGCGATGATGCCCGGACGGCCGGTCGCGGCGCGGGCGATTTTCACGGCGTTCTCCACGGCTTCGGCGCCGGTGGTGTAGAACGCGGTTTTCTTGGCGTAGTTGCCCGGGGTCAGCTGGTTCAGCTGTTCGGCCACTTCGATATACAGTTCGTACGGCACCACCTGGTAGCAGGTGTGGCTGAACTTGTTCAGCTGCTCGGCCACGGCGGCTTGTACCTTGTCATGCAGGTGGCCGGTGTTCAGCACGCCGATACCACCGGCAAAATCGATGTAACGCTTGCCTTCGGTGTCCCAGATCTCGGCATTCTTCGCGCGCTCGGCGAAGAAGGAACACATCACGCCCACACCGCGCGGGGTGGCGTTGGCTTTACGTTGCATCAGTTCTTGCGGGCTCATTGAATCTCTCCTTGTAGACGACGGTTCCGGCGGTCGCCGGACGGGGGGCCGGCGTGGCTAGAGCATGGGCTTTATTCTAGTCTCGTGTTTAGCAAAAAGCCACATGTGATGGATAAATTAAACACTTGTGCTGTGTTGGGTGTTGTTTGTTCCGCCATGCGGTTTTTTGTCCCGCATATCGGCCTGGTTCGTAAGTAAAAACGCTACGGCCAACCTTGGCAAGGTGGCGGTAGCGTTTTTGCAAAATAAAACCGGCGGCGCGACCGAGCTGCGTGGCGCGCGGCTGGCTGATCAGAAGAAGCGGTTGACGGTGGCGACGGCCTGATCGTCCAGTTCGCCGGCGGCCAGCGCCAGCGCCAGGCGTGCATACAGCAGGTTGTAGCGCGCCGAGGCCAGTGCGCGCACTGCGTCCTGGTAGCTGCTTTCGGCGTTCAGCAGGTCGAGGTTGGTGCGCACGCCCACTTCGCGCCCCAGCCGGGTGGCATCCAGCTTGCTCTTGGCGGAAACCAGCAGCTGCTCCTGCGCCTTGACCAGCGCGGTGCCGTTGCTGACCCCCAGCCAGGCGCTGCGCACCGCCAGTGCCACGTCGCGGCGCGATGCTTCCACGTCGGTGCGCGCCTTTTCCAGGTTGGCCGCCGCCTCGCGTACCTGCGAATTGATGCCGCCGCCGGCGTACAGCGGCAGGCTCAGGTTCAGCCCCAGGGTGTTGCCGGCGGTGCTGGCGCGGCCGGCGAGGCGGCTGCTGGGTTCGCTGGTGTGGCTGTTGCTGTAGCCGGCAGTCAGCTCCACGGTGGGCAGATGCTTGCCGCGGGCGGCGGTCAGGCTTTCTTCCGTCAGCTGCAGCTGCTGTTGCGCGCTCTTGATGCTGAGGCTGCCGCCCGCGGCGCGGTCGAGCCAGCTCTGCAGGCTGCCGATATCGCTGCCCAGCTCCACGCTGCCGCGCAGGCGGTTGATCTGTTCCGCGTTCAGGCCGGTGAGCTTGGCCAGCGTGTCGCGCTTGATCTCCAGATCGCTGACGGCGGCGATTTCGCTGGCCTGCGCCGCGTCGTAGCCGGCCTGCGCCTCGTGGGTGTCGGTAATGGTGGCGGTGCCAACTTCAAACGCCTTCTTCGCCTGTGCCAGCTGGCGCTCGTAGGCTTTCTTGGTGGCGCGGGTGACGTTGAGCACATCCTCGGCCAGCAGGGTGTCGAAATAGGCGCGCGCCACGTCGGCCACCAGCTGCTGGCTGCTGGCGGCAAACTGCACGCCTGCCAGCTCGGTGCTGATCTGGCCTTTCTTGTAGCCGGTGTAGCTGGCAACGTCGAACAGCGGCTGTGTCAGCTGCACGCCGACGCTGCGCGTGTTGTAGGCATCGGCGGCCGGCTTCATGGCATCGGTGCGGGTGACGCCGGCGGACAGCCCGACGCTGGGCAGCAGCAGGGCGCGGCCCTGTACCGCTTTTTCCTGCCCGGCCAGCAGGGTCTGCCGCGCACCGGCATAACTGGCGTCGTAATCGCGGGCGGCCTGCACCGCGGCGGCGAGGTCGAAGGCGGCGGCCGGCAGGCTGCCGCACAGGGCCAGTACGCCGGCAACTATCAGCTGGGTTTGCGCTTTCATCGGAATACCTGTCAATCCTGAAACGGGCTGAAAGCCAGACCATAACGCATAGTCGGCCGGCTTTCAGCCCCAAGTTTATTAAGAGTCGCTAAGGGCGGGCGTGCCGTCCGGGCGTTTGACCTTGAACCAGGCGGCGTACAGCGCCGGCAGGAACAGCAGCGTCAGCACGGTGGCGATCAGCAGCCCGCCCATGATGGCCACCGCCATCGGCCCCCAGAAGGTGCTGCGCGTTAGCGGGATCATCGCCAGGATGGCGGCCAGCGCGGTGAGCATGATCGGGCGGAAGCGGCGCACGGTGGAGCCGACCACCGCCTCGAAGCGGTCAATGCCTTCGGCAATGTCGCTTTCGATCTGGTCCACCAGGATCACCGAGTTGCGCATGATCATACCGGCCAGCGCGATTACCCCCAGCATGGCGACGAAACCGAACGGCGCACCGAACAGCAGCAGCGTCAGGGTGACGCCGATCATGCCCAGCGGCGCGGTGAGCACCACCAGTAGGCTGCGCTGGAAGCTCTTCAGCTGCAGCATCAGCAGCGTGAACACGATGATCAGCATCAGCGGCTGCACCTTGGCGATGGCGCCCTGCGATTTCTGGCTGGCTTCCAGCGAGCCGCCCAGTTCGATGTGATAGCCCAGCGGCAGGGTTTTCTCCAGCGTCTGCAGCTTGGGCCACAGCGCGGCGGAAATATCCGATGCCTGTACCCCGTCGGCGGCATCGGCGCGCACCGAGATGGTGGGCAACCGGCTGCGGCGCCAGATGATGCTTTCTTCCGGCGCGTAGCGGATGTGGCCGATCTGCGCCACCGGTACATACTTGCCGCTGCTGGTCTGGATCATCAGGCTGCCCAGCGCTGCCACGTTGCGGCGCTCGTCGTTGGACAGCCGCGCCACCACGGCGATGGCCTTGTCGCCCTCGCGCCATTCGGTCACCGTGCTGCCGGTGAGCAGCAGCTGCAGCTGGCGCGCCAGCCCCTGGCTGGAAATACCCAGCGCGCGTGCCTTGTCCTGATCGATGTCGACGCGCAGCGCCTTCACCTGCTCGCCCCAGTCGTTGTTGACGTGACGGGCGGCCGGGTGGGCGCGTACCAGCGCTTCCACGTTGGCCGCAATGCTGCGCACCTGCTCGTGATCCGGGCCCATCACGCGGAACTGTACCGCGTAGCCGACCGGCGGGCCGTTTTCCAGCCGGGTGATGCGGCCGCGCACCAGCGGGAAGTCCGTGCTGAACAGCTGCTCCAGCTTCTGCTTCACGTCTTCGCGCACGTGTTCGTCGCGGGTCATCACCATCACCTGCGCATAGTTCAGGTGCTGCTGCTGCTGGTCCAGCGGCAGGTAGAAGCGCGGGCTGCCGCCGCCGACATAGCTGGTGACGCTCACCACCTTGTCGTCGCCCTTGAGGCGGGCTTCCAGCTTGGCCACCTCGCGTTCGGTGGCGGCGTAGTTGGCGCCCTGCGGCAGCCACATGTCCACCAGCAGCTCCGGGCGGTTGGAGGAGGGGAAGAACTGCTGCTGCACGAACAGCTTGAACGCCACCATCGACAGCAGGAAGGCGGTCAGCGTCAGCGTGATTACTGTCTTGCGGTGGTCCAGGCACCACTCCACCGCGCGGCGGAAGCGGCGGTAGAACGGCTTGTGATACACGTCGTCATGGCCGTGGCTGGCCATATTGTCCGGCAGCAGGTGGTAGCCCAGGTAGGGGGTGAACACCACCGCCACGATCCACGACAGCACCAGCGCCAGCGACACCACCGCGAACAGGCTGAACACGTATTCGCCGGCATTGGACTTGGCCAGCCCCACCGGCAGGAAGGTGGCAGCGGTGATCAGCGTGCCGGTCAGCATCGGGAAGGCGGTACTGGTGTAGGCAAAGGTGGCGGCCTGAAACTTGTTCCAGCCCTGTTCCAGCTTCAGCGCCATCATTTCCACCGCGATGATGGCATCGTCCACCAGCAGGCCCAGCGCGATGATCAGCGAGCCCAGCGAGATGCGCTGCAGGTCGATGTTGAAGAAGTACATGGCGAGGAAAGTCATCGCCAGCACCAGTGGAATCGACAGCGCCACCACCACGCCGGTGCGCACGCCCAGGCTGAAGAAGCTCACCGCCAGCACGATGATCACCGCTTCCACCAGCGAGCGCATGAATTCGCCCACCGCGCTCTTCACCACCTTGGGCTGGTCGGACACCGCGTGCACTTCCACCCCTACTGGCAGCTTGGCGTGCAGCTCGGTCATCACCGCTTCCAGGTTCTGCCCCAGCTTCAGTACGTCACCGCCGGTTTTCATGCTGATGGCCAGACCAATGGCCGGCTTGCCGTCAAAGCGCATGCCGAAGCTGGGCGGGGTGACGAACTGGCGTTCCACTTTGGCCACGTCGCCCAGGCGGAAGCTTTTGCCGCCGGCACTGAGCGGGGTGTCGGCAATGGCCTGTACCGAGTTGTAGCTGCCGGACACGCGCACCCAGATGCGCTCGCTGGCGGTATCGTAGCTGCCGGCCGGCGTCATGGCGTTCTGTGCGGCCAACGTTGCCCACAGCGTGCTGGCATCCAGCTGCATGGCGGCCAGCTTGGCGCTGTCTAGCGTCACGTAGATGCGTTCGTCCTGCTCGCCGATGATGTCGACCTTGCCCACATCCGGCACGCGCAGCACTTCCTGCTTGGCCTGCTCTACATACTTGCGCAAGTCCTCGTAATTGAAGCCGTCGCCAGTGAAGGCGTACAGGTTGCCGAAGGTGTCGCCGAATTCATCGTTGAAATACGGCCCCTGCACACCGGCGGGCAGGGTGTACTGCATGTCGGCGATCTTCTTGCGCACCGTGTACCACAGCTGTGGCACGCTCTTCGGCGGCACTTCCTCGCGTATCGACAGGATCAGGACGGTTTCGCCCGGCTTGGTGTAGCTCTTCACGTATTCGAGCTCGCCCATTTCCTGCAGCTTCTTTTCGATCTTGTCGGTGACTTGCTGCTCGGTGTCCAGCGCGCTGGCGCCCGGCCACAGCACCTTCACCATCATCGCCTTGAAGGTGAACTCCGGGTCTTCCTTCTGCCCCAGCTGGGTGTAGGAGAACAGCCCGGCCACCATCAGCACGATCATCAGGTAGCGCACCAGTGAGCTGTTGCGCAGCGCCCATTCCGACAGGTTGAGTTTTTTCATCATCGCCGGCCCCTTACTGCTGCAGCAGGCTGACGCGCTGGTCGTCGCGCAGCAGGTGCACGCCGGCAGTGACCACCTTCTCGCCGCCGCTCAGGCCGCGGCTGATGGCGATGCTGCTGCCATCGGTGGCGCCGACGTCGACCTGCTTGCGGCCAACCTTGGACTGGGCGTTGATCACCCACACGTAATGCTTGCCCTGGGTGTCGAGAATGGCGGCCAGCGGCAGGCGCAGCGTGCTGCCGGCCTGGCCGGCCAGCTGGGCGCGCACGCTGGCGGTCATGCCCAGGCGCACACTGTCGTCGGCGGCCGGCAGGGTCAGGCGGGCGGCGTAGGTGCGGGTGGCGCTGTCGGCATCGACCGCCAGTTCGCGCAAGCGCGCATCCAGTTCGCGGCCGTCGGCCCACAGTTTCACCTTGAAGCCGCTGGCGCCTCGCACCGCGGCGACGGCGTTTTCCGGCACCTGGAACGCCACTTCGCGCTCGCCACTGGCGGCCAGCCGTGCCACCGCCTGGCCGGCAGCCACCACCATGCCCGGCTCGGCGCTGATGCTGCTGATCACGCCGTCGCTATCGGCCAGCAGCGCGGTGTAGCCCCCCTGGTTGCGGCTGGCGGACAGCGTGGCCTGCGCTTGCTGCACACTGGCGCGGCTGGCGTTGACCGCGGTTTGCTGCCGTTCCACCTGCGCGGCGCTGATGAAGTTCTGCGTCAACAGCTCGCGGTAGCGTTTCAGGTCGGCCTGCTGCTGCGCCAGCTCGGCCTGGGCGGCGGCCAACTGTGCTTGCTTGGCACTGGTGTCCAGCTGGTAGTCGCTGCCATCCAGCAGCGCCAGCACCTGGCCCTTCTTCACGCTGTCGCCGGCATTGGCACGCTTGGCGATCACCTTGCCGGCCACGCGGAAGGCGAGCTGGCTTTCGTGGCGGGCGCGGATCTCGCCGCTGAACAGGCGGCTGTCGGCGGCGCTGTCGCTGCCGGCCAGCACGTAGCGTACCGGGCGGATTTCTTCCACCGGTTGCACCTCTTGCTTGCAGCCGGCCAGTGCCAGCAGCGTCAAGCTGGCCAGCGCCAGCATGCGGTAATGCGTTGTCATGTCGGATTCCTCGTGCGTCTTGTTGTTGTGTGCGCGGGCGGCTTAGTCGCGGGCTTTCAGCCCGTTCAGCATCAGGTCCAGCGCGATTTCCAGGTATTCCAGCGGCGGCAGGCTGCGGTGCAGACTGTCTTCGATGACGCGGCCCAGCGAGCATTGCCAGGTCATGCTCAGCAGCATCGGCGCCACCAGGGTGTCCACCACTGCGTGGGCGGGCATCGGGCGGAACTCGCCGCTGGCCACGCCGCGCTCCAGCACCCGCAGCAGCACCTGGTGGCTGGGCTCGATCACCTCGCGGTGGTAGAAGCGCGCCAGCTCGGGAAAGTTGGTGGCCTCGGCGAACATCAGCTTGCAGATGCCGGCCAGCGGCGATTCGCCGACCTGCTGCCACCAGCGCCGCATCATCAGCCGCAACAGCTCGGCGCTGCTGCCGTCGAACTGCGCCGCCAGCTCGGCCAGATCCGCCAGCCGGGTGACCAGGTTGTCGCGCACCACCGCCTTGAAGATGTCTTCCTTGTTTTCGAAGTACAGATAGGGCGTGCCCTTGGTGACGCCGGCGGCCTTGGCGATGTCTTCCATCTTGGTGGCCTTGAAGCCCTTGTCGACAAACAACTGCAGCGCGGCATCGAGGATCTCGGCCGGGCGCACTTCCTTGCGGCGGCGCCAGCGGGCGATCGGGCAGCGGGGTTCCTGGCTCATGGCGTGTCTCTGAATATTGGTTCAGTAATCGCGGCACTTTAGGGTAACTGCTCGAATGCTGGCAATTAATAAATCAATATTCACTAAACTGCTTGGGTAGAATGCAACACTTGATGTTGGCCGCGTCCGCGCGGCCCCTTTTGTTCCGTACTGGAGAATGCGACGTGAGCGTAGCCCCCCTCGACAAGGCCGCCATCCTGGCCGAAGCCCTGCCCTATATCCGTTCCTTCAATGGCAAGACCATCGTGGTGAAGTACGGCGGCAACGCCATGACCGACGACAAGCTGAAAGAAGACTTCGCCAAGGACGTGGTGCTGCTGAAGCTGGTGGGCTTGAACCCGGTGGTGGTGCATGGCGGCGGCCCGCAGATCAACGAGCTGCTGGAGCGGGTGGGCAAGGAAGGCCACTTCATCCAGGGCATGCGCGTCACCGACAGCGAAACCATGGACGTGGTGGAAATGGTGCTGGGCGGGCTGGTGAACAAGGAAATCGTGTCGCTGATCAACAAGCATGGCGGCAAGGCAGTGGGCATCACCGGCAAGGACGGCCATTTCATCCGTGCCAGCAAGCTGTTCCTGAAATCGGAATCCGACGAGCAGATCGACATCGGCCAGGTAGGCGACATCGAGCACATCGATCCCAGCCTGGTGGCACTGCTGGACGGTAACGACTTCATCCCGGTGGTGGCGCCGATCGGCGTGGGCAGCAATGGCGAGGCCTACAACATCAACGCCGACGTGGTGGCCGGCAAGCTGGCGGAAACGCTGAAGGCCGAGAAGCTGGTGTTGATGACCAACACCCCGGGCGTGCTGGACAAGCAGGGCAAGCTGCTGACCGGTCTGACCGCGGCCAAGGTGGACGAGCTGTTTGCCGACGGCACCATCAGCGGCGGCATGCTGCCCAAGATCAGCTCGGCGCTGGATGCGGCCAAGAGCGGCGTGAATTCGGTACACATCATCGATGGCCGCGTGTCGCACGCGCTGCTGCTGGAAATCCTCACCGATGCCGGCGTCGGCACCATGATCAAGGCCGGCTGAGACTTGCCGCCGTTGTCGCCAGGGGCCGCCATGTGCGGCCCTTTTGCATGGCGCTGGCCGGCTGGGCGCGGTGCGGCGCCCGGCGGCGGCTTTTTTCTGTAGCCGGGCGTGGATGCTGTCTATAGTGGTAGGGCCGCTTGCCGGCGTTGACTAGTCTTGTCCTGAAGAGGGGAGGGTGGCATGCAGACAGTGCGACAGTTGTTGCAGCACAAGCGTAGTGGCTTGATCACGGTGGGGCCGGACGCCACGGTGTTCCAGGCGTTGCAGATCATGGCCGAGCACGATATCGGTGCCGTGCTGGTGATGGACATGGGCGATGTGCTGGGGATTTTCTCCGAGCGCGATTACGCGCGCCGCATCGTGCTGCAGGGCCGTACCTCGGCCGGCACCAGGGTGCGCGACATCATGACCAGCAAAGTGATGTACGTGACGCCGGAGCAGTCGGTGGCCGAGTGCATGGCGCTGATGACCGACAAGCGCTTCCGCCATCTGCCGGTGCTGGAGGCCGACAAGGTGCTGGGCCTGTTGTCGATCGGCGATCTGGTGCGCGCCACCATCGACGAGCAGCAATTCGTGATCGACCAGCTGGTGAATTACATCCGCGCCTGATGCCGGGCGCGGGGTGCGAAAACAAAAAAGGTTGGCCGCGGCCAACCTTTTTGCTGTTGTGGCCGGCTGCCTAGTGGCCGGGCACCAGCTGCCGTGCCAGCAGCATCAGTGCCGGCGCGATCTGGCTGCGCATCAGCTCCGGGCTGAAGGCAAAGGCTGGGCCGCTGGCATTCAGGCACAGCGCCGGCATGCCGGGCGCCGGCGACGGCAGCGCTACGCCCACCGCCATCACGTCGCGTTCGAACTCGCCGAACGACTCGCTGTAGCCGCGCTGCAGGTATTGCTGACGCGCCTGTTCCAGCCGCTCCTGCATTGGCGGCCAGTCCTTGCCGTAACGCGCCGCCAGTTCGCCATCCAGCTGCGCGCGCTCGCTGTTGCTGAGCGCGGCGTAACAGGCGCGACCGATGGCGGTGCTGGCCAGCGGCACGCGCGAGCCGACGGTGAGCTGCACCGACACCCGCGCCTGGCTGCGACAGCTTTCCAGATACACGATGTCGCTACCGTCGCGCATGCCCAGGCTGACGGAGATGGTGTGCTTGAGCGCAAACTCGCGCATCAGCGGGGCGGCGATGCGGCGGATGTCGTAACTGCCCAGCACCGCCGAACCCAGCGCCAGCACCGCCAGCCCCAGGCGGTAGTAGCCGGTTTCGCCATCCTGCGACAGATAACCCAGCTTGGTCAGGGTGTAGGTCAGGCGCGACACGGTGGATTTGGGCAGTCCGGTGCGCTGCGCCAGTATCTGGTTGGATAGGGCGCTTTCCCCCGGCTGGAACGCTGCCAGCACGCGCAGGCCGCGCGCCAGCGCCACCACGAACAGGCGGTCCTTTTCTTCGTCTTCTTGCGGTAGCAACGACATCGTCAACGGTTTCCTCTCAACAGAGTGGCAAGAATAGAGCAGCCCTTGCCGGGGTCCAAGAAAAAAACTTTACAGCGGGCAGTCCGCTTGTTAGTCTATTTTGCATTGTAGAACTGAATTCCGCAAAGCGGAACAGTACAAAGGAGAAACGCAATGGCTGCCACTTCCGCTCGTGCCCCTTTCGCTTGGGACGACGCCCTTCTGCTTAACGATCAGCTCACCGACGAAGAACGTATGGTGCGCGAAACCGCCTACGCCTACTGTCAGGAGCGCCTGCTGCCGCGCGTGCTGACCGCCAACCGCGAAGAACGCTTCGACCGCGAAATCATGAGCGAGATGGGCGAACTGGGTCTGTTGGGCTGCACCATCGACACCCACGGCTGCGCCGGGCTGTCGCACGTGGCCTACGGCCTGATCGCCCGCGAAGTGGAGCGTGTCGACTCCGGTTACCGCTCCGCCATGTCGGTACAGTCCAGCCTGGTGATGCACCCGATCTGGGCCTACGGCACCGAGGCACAGAAGGACAAGTTCCTGCCCAAGCTTGCCACTGGCGAATGGGTCGGCTGTTTTGGCCTGACCGAACCGGATGCCGGTTCCGACCCGGCCGGCATGAAGAGCCGTGCCCGCAAGACCGACGGTGGCTACATCCTCAAAGGCAGCAAGATGTGGATCACCAACAGCCCGATCGCCGACGTGTTCGTGGTGTGGGCCAAGGATGACGAAGGCGAGATCCGCGGCTTCGTGCTGGAAAAAGGCATGAAAGGCCTGTCGGCGCCGAAGATTGAAGGCAAGTTCTCGCTGCGCGCCTCCATCACCGGCGAAATCGTGATGGACGACGTGTTCGTGCCGGAAGAAAACGCTTTCCCGGAAGTTCGCGGTCTGAAAGGCCCGTTCGGCTGCCTGAACAAGGCGCGCTACGGTATTGCCTGGGGCGCGATGGGGGCCGCCGAGTTCTGCTGGCACGGCGCCCGCCAGTACACGCTGGATCGCAAGCAGTTCAACCGCCCGCTGGCCGCTACCCAGCTGGTGCAGCTGAAGCTGGCCAATATGCAGACCGAAATCAGCCTGGGCCTGCAGGCTGCGCTGCGCGTCGGCCGCCTGATGGACGAAGGCCGCGCCGCGCCGGAAATGATCAGCCTGATCAAGCGCAACAACTGCGGCAAGGCGCTGGACATCGCCCGCATCGCCCGCGACATGCACGGCGGTAACGGCATCAGCGACGAGTTCCACATCATCCGTCACGTGATGAACCTGGAAGCCGTCAACACTTATGAAGGCACGCACGATGTGCATGCCCTGATTCTGGGCCGGGCCCAGACCGGTATTCAGGCATTCGCCTGATGTAATGTTCCGCCGGCGGCCTCCACCCCGGCGGGATGTTGGTTCCTGTCTGTCCTTGAGGCCCGGTGCGACCGGGCCGCTTTTTTTCTGTATCCATGCCGGTGGGCCCACCCAGCGGCATGGATATCCGGCCGCTGCGGCCAACATTGAACACATAAGGAGTGGCGTTATGTCTGGAGCTCTGTCCGGAATCAAGGTGCTGGATCTCACCCGCGTGCTGGCCGGGCCGTGGACCGGCCAGCTGCTGGCCGATCTTGGCGCCGAAGTCATCAAGGTGGAGCGCCCGGGCAGCGGCGACGACACCCGGCAGTGGGCACCGCCCAGCCTGGCGGATGGCACCGCTGCCTACTACCTAGCCGCCAACCGCGGCAAGCAGTCGCTGACGGTGGACATCACCACCGCGGCTGGTCAGGACATCGTGCGCAAGTTGGCCGCACAGGCCGACGTGCTGCTGGAAAACTATAAAGTGGGCGGGCTGAAGAAATACGGCCTCGACTACGGCAGCCTGCGTCAGGTCAACTCGCGGCTGGTGTACTGCTCCATCACCGGCTTTGGCCAGGACGGCCCCTATGCCGAGCTGCCGGGCTACGACTACATTGTGCAGGGCATGTCCGGGCTGATGAGCATCACCGGCCCGGCCGACGGCGAGCCGCACAAGGTGGGCGTGGCGGTCACCGACCTGTTCACCGGCCTGTATGCGGCCAACGCGGTGCAGGCGGCGCTGATCGCCCGCAACCGTACCGGCGAAGGCCAGTACATCGATATGGCGCTGTTCGACTGCTCGCTGGCGATGCTGGCCAACGTCAACATGAACTGGCTGATCGGCCACGAGGTGCCGCCGCGGCTGGGCAATGCCCATCCCAATATCGTGCCCTATCAGGTGTTCAAGACTGCCGGCGACAGCCACTTCATCCTGGCTTGTGGCAACGACAAACAGTTCCGCGCGGTGTGCGAGGTGGTGGGGCTGCCGGTGCTGGGCGCCGACGAGCGCTTTGCCAGCAACCCGCAGCGCGTGCGCAACCGCGGCGAACTGGTGCCACAGTTGGCCGCCGCCTTCTTGGCCAAGGGGCGTGATGAGTGGCTGAAGCTGCTGGATGCCGCCGGTGTGCCATGCGGCCCGATCAATACCGTGGAGGAGGCGTTTGCCGATCCGCAAATCAAACACCGGCAGATGGAAATCCATCTGAAAGACAGCGCCGGCCAGGATGTGCCGCTGGTGGCGTGCCCGATCAAGATGTCTGCGACTCCGCCGCGCTATGAAGTGGCGCCGCCGAAACTGGGCGAGCACACCGACACCGTGCTGGCCTCGCTGGGCTACGACAGTGCGGCGATTGCACAACTGAAGGCGGATGGCACCGTTTAAACGCTCGTTTGATTTTGACGCATTGCGGCAACCATTGCATTATTGGGGCGATCTGTCCCGATACGGCGCATAAGGAGTAGCGGTGGAACGCGAATACATGGAATACGACGTGGTAATCGTCGGCGGCGGCCCTTCCGGCCTGTCCGCGGCGATTCGCCTCAAGCAGCTGGCTGCGGAAAAAGGCCAGGAGATCAGTGTCTGTCTGCTGGAAAAGGGCTCCGAGATCGGTGCCCACATCCTGTCCGGCGCCGTGCTGGAGCCGCGCACGCTGAACGAGCTGATCCCGGATTGGAAAGAAAAGGGTGCGCCGCTCAACACCCCGGCCAAGAAAGATCGCTTCCTGCTGCTCACCGAGACCGAGTCGATCCAGCTGCCCACCCCGCCGCAGATGCATAACGAGGGCAACTACATCATCAGTCTGGGCAACTTCTGTCGCTGGCTCGGCCAGCAGGCCGAGGAACACGGCGTGGAAATCTACCCGGGTTTTGCCGCCGCTGAAGTGCTGTACCACGCCGATGGTTCGGTGAAGGGCGTGGCTACCGGCAATGTTGGCACCGGCAAGAACGGTGACGAAGAGGGCGAACCAGGCATCGAGCTGTGGGCGAAGCAGACCATCTTCGCCGAAGGCTGTCGCGGCTCGCTGACTAAGACACTGTTCGAGCGCTTCCAGCTGCGCGATGGCGCCGATCTGCAAACCTACGGCATCGGCATCAAGGAGTTGTGGGAAGTGAAGCCGGAGCTGCACGAGCCGGGCAAGATCACCCACACCGCCGGCTGGCCGATGGACCAGAAAACCTACGGCGGCTCCTTCCTCTATCACCTGGAAAACAACCAGGTGGTGGTCGGCTTCGTGGTCGGTCTCGATTACGAGAACCCGTACCTGTCGCCGTACGAGGAATTCCAGCGCTTCAAGACCCACCCGGCGATCAAGGGTGTGTTCGAAGGTGGCCGCCGCCTGTCCTACGGCGCGCGTGCGATCTCCGAAGGTGGCCTGCAGAGCATCCCGAAACTGACCTTCGCCGGCGGCGTGCTGGTCGGCGATACCGCCGGCTTCCTCAACGTGCCGAAGATCAAGGGCACCCACACCGCGATGAAGTCCGGCATGCTGGCCGCGGAAGCGGTGTTCGCGCTGTTTGCGGCCAACCCCGAGGCGCAGGGCGCGGAAGCGGTCGGCTACACCGCCGCCTTCAAGCAGAGCTGGCTGCACGACGAGCTGCACAGCGTGCGCAACATCCGTCCGGCGTTCCGCTGGGGGCTGTGGCCGGCGATGATCTACTCAGCGATCGACACTTACCTGTTCCGCGGCAAGGCGCCGTGGACGCTGCGCCACAAGCACGCCGACCACGAGTGCCTGAAGCCGAAGGACGAGTGCACGCCAATCGCCTATCCGAAGCCGGATGGGGTACTGACCTTCGATCGCCTGTCGTCGGTGTTCATCTCCAACACCAACCACAGCGAAGACCAGCCGCCGCACCTGCAGCTGAAGGACGCGTCGGTGCCGATCCGCATCAATCTGGAAAAGTACGATGCGCCGGAACAGCGTTACTGTCCGGCCGGGGTGTACGAGATCGTCGGCCGTGAAGAGGGCGAACCGCGGCTACAGATCAATGCGCAGAACTGCGTGCACTGCAAGACCTGCGACATCAAGGACCCGACCCAGAACATCAATTGGGTTACCCCGGAAGGCGGTGGCGGTCCGAATTACCCGAATATGTAATGTATACGGCCCGGCATTAGCCGGGCTTTTTACGACAAGGTTGGCCGCGGCCAACCTTTTTTGCATTTTGTGGTCCTTTCAGATCAACGACTTGTCGATTTTGTTGGGTTTTCTGTGGTGGCGGGTGTTGACGGGTGTGGGTTGGCTGGGTATAGTTCGCCTCCTCTGCTGACGACGCAACGAAACGAAGTCAGCCCGCTCTTTAACAAAACGAATAACCGATAGGTGTAAGTGCCTGGCGAGCCAGACACTTGCACTGCAAGAGAAAGTGACACGGATGTCAGTGGTAACACTGGGATTCGGTTTCTTTGAACTTGCGTGC
>NZ_JBEFLD010000007.1:0-278848 GCF_040148885.1 Vogesella oryzagri | reverse complement strand
TCTTGCAGTGCAAGTGTCTGGCTCGCCAGGCACTTACACCTATCGGTTATTCGTTTTGTTAAAGAGCGGGCTGACTTCGTTTCGTTGCGTCGTCAGCAGAGGAGGCGAACTATACCCAGCCAACCCAACCCCGTCAACACCCGCCAGCGCAGAAAACCCGACAAAATCGACAAGTCGTTGATCTTAAAGGATCACAAAATGCAAAAAAGGTTGGCCGCGGCCAACCTTTTTGCTGTGCACGCTGTTTAGCGCATGGATTCCAGCAATGCCGGTGTCAGCATGGCTTTTAACCGCACCTGTTCAATACCGTGCTTTTCGCGATGACTCAGCCACCAGATGGCGCCTTTCTTCACGCTCCACAGCAACGGCTGCTCCGACATGACGCTGGCGGCCAGTCTGCCGATATAGGGTTGATGCCCCACCAACACGATGGTTTGCCCCACGGCCGGCCAATTGATGGCTTGCAGCACCTGCTCCACGCCGGCATCCGGGTTCAGTGCCGGCAGGACTTCATAGCTCTTGGCCAGCAATGCCGCAGTCTGCTGCGAGCGGCGCGCTTCGGACGCCAGCAGGCGGTAGCCGTCCGGCAGTTGTGTACGCAACCAGTGCGCCATATTGCTGGCTTGCTGACGACCGCGGTGCGTCAAGGCGCGCGCCAGATCATCGCTGCCTTCTTCTGCCTCGGCGTGACGCCACAGGATCAGATCCATAACTCATTCCTCGTTATTGTTATCTGCTTGGCAGTATGCCAGCACTGCATTACGGCAATAGGTAATGCACCAGCAGCGGAGCCAACAAGGCGGTGAACAAACCGGTCATGCCCATTGCCAGACCGGCAAACGCGCCGGCAGTTTCCGATAGCTGGAATACCCGAGCGGTGCCGATGCCGTGTGCCGCGACACCTGTCGCCACCCCCAGCACCACGTCGTCCTTGACCCCGCACAACCTGGCCAAAGGCCGGGCAAAGATGGCACCGATGATACCGGTGACAATCACGAAGGTAGCAGCCAGCGCCGGAATGCCCCCCAGCACCTCGGCCACCCCCATGGCGATGGGCGTCGTTACCGAGCGCGGCGCCAGCGATAGCAGCACCTGCTGCGGCAGGCCAAACAGTTGGCCGCACAGCACCGCCGTCACCACGCCCGCCACACTGCCCAGCAGGATGCAGAACAGAATGGTGGCCGCATTACGGCGCAAGCGCCCCAGATTGTTATATAGCGGAATGGCCAGCGCCACCGTGACCGGCCCCAGCAAAAACTGGATGAAACCGGCGCCAAGGAAGTACTGCTGGAAATTCATCCCCAGCGCCAACAGCGACAAGACCACGATGGCAGCCCCCAGCAAGACGGTATTGGCCAGCGGATGGCCGTGGTAGCGGCGGCTGAATATCAACGCGATGCGGTAGGCCAGCAGGGTAAGCAACACACCGGTAAGCGGAGAATGGCGCATCCAGTCCAGCACACTGCCATTCATGATTTCGGCTCCTGCGGGCGGCTGAGCCAATGCATGGCCAGCAAGGTAATCAGGAACGTCGACAAGGTTGCCAGCAGCAGCACTACCGTCATCGCCAGCGGGTGCGCGGACAGCAATGGCCAGAATGCCAGAATGCCGACCCCGGCCGGGATGAACAGCAAGGACATATGTGTCATCAGCGTGGGCACATTCTGCCGCAACGCCGCAGGCACCCCCTGGCGCAACACCAGCGTGATGAACAGCAGCAGCATGCCAATGACGGCACCGGGCACCGGCAGCCCCAGGCTGCGCGCCAGCAC
This sequence comes from Vogesella oryzagri, assembly GCF_040148885.1. Lineage (NCBI taxonomy): Bacteria > Pseudomonadati > Pseudomonadota > Betaproteobacteria > Neisseriales > Chromobacteriaceae > Vogesella > Vogesella oryzagri. Next base: position 277,076 of record NZ_JBEFLD010000007.1, on the reverse strand, counting down.
TTCGCCGGTAAACTGGAAGCCCAGCAGCCAGATAAAGGTTTCGATCATGATGTGGTCGGATTGCAAGCTAGTGCGGCAACTTGGCCGCAATGACGGGGACAGCAGCGAGCGCGTTTTGGCATAATGCGCGCCATGACTACCCTACCCCTCTGGACCGACACACTGCCCCTGCCGCAAGGCGCGCTGGCAGCTTGTATCGGCACACAAGGCTCACTCACCGAATACCTGATGGCAAGCGGCCAACCTTTTGCCGTACAAGTACTGGCGCAGGGCGAAGACAGTGCATTGCCCGACGAGCAGGCGCTACTGCAGGTTAATGCACAGGCAACAGTGTATGCCAGACAGGTCTGCCTGACACTAGCGGGCGAACCCGTGGTGGTCGCCCGCAGCGTTACCCGCCTGGATTGCCAGGTGTGGCGCCCGATACTGGAGCGCGGCGCGCGTTCGCTGGGCCTGACCCTGTTTGGCGGCCTGCCGGCGCTGCAGCGCGACGCGCTGCAATTTGCCGCGGTGCAACCGCCCCACGGCCTGCACCGACTGGCCACCGCACATACCGGTCCGGCCGATAGCCTGCTGGCGCGTCGCTGCCGGTTTCAACTGCAGGATTCGCCACTACTGGTGTGCGAAGTATTCTTGCCTGCCCTGGAGAAATACCTGACATGACTCACGCCACAATGCACGACCGCCTGCAGGTTTATGGCCAGCTGATGCGGGTGGACAAACCCATCGGCACCCTGCTGCTGCTGTGGCCCACCTTGTGGGGGTTGTGGCTGGCATCCAGCGGCCGCCCCAGCCCGTTGATACTGGTGGTGTTCGTGGTGGGCACCTTCCTGATGCGCTCCGCCGGCTGCGTAATCAACGACTACGCCGATCGCCATATCGATCTGCACGTGGCGCGCACCAGCCAGCGCCCGTTCGCCCGTGGCGCAGTCAGCGAAAAAGAAGCGCTGCTACTGGCCACGGCACTGGCGCTACTGAGCCTGCTGCTGATCCTGCCGCTCAATGGCCTGACGCTGCTAATGAGCATCCCGGCGGTGCTGCTGGCGGCGACCTACCCGTTTACCAAGCGCTTTTTCCCGATTCCGCAGGCCTACCTCGGCATCGCCTTCTCGTTTGGCATTCCCATGGTGTATGCGGCACAGACCGGCCAGGTGCCGGCCACTGCCTGGTGGCTGCTGGCGGCCAACCTGTTGTGGACGGTGGCCTACGACACCGCCTACGCCATGGCCGACAAGCCGGATGATCTGAAAATCGGCATCCGTACCTCGGCCATCACCTTTGGCGACTACGACGTGGCCGCCATCATGCTGTGCCACGGCGTGTTCATCGCGATGATGGTGTTGCTGGGGCTGGACCAAGGGCTGGGCTGGACATACTACCTGTCGCTGCTGGCGTCCTGCCTGCTGATTGCCAAGCAATATACCGAGATCCGCACCCGCGATCGCAAGCTGTGCTTCAAGGCGTTTCTGGACAACAACCGCGTAGGCGCGGTGATTTTTGCCGGCATCGCCGTGGATTTCCTGCTGCGCTAAGCAACGCTTACCAGCAAAAAACAGGGCAGCCTCTGGCGGCCCTGTTTTTTTGCACGTCCCAGAGCAGTCTTATTGATACCGTTGCCTGTCGCCGTGGTCTAAGTTGAAACAGATAGCAGCCTGATGGCTGCATCCAGTACACAACAAGGAGACAGCTATGCTCAGCGGCATTTATCAAGTCCGTCTGGCCACCAGTGACGGGCAATTCAGCGAAGGGCAATGGGTGGTAGAGGAGCAGCACCTTAACGGTAATGACCACAATGCCCGCTATCAGGGCCGGCTGCTACTGTCTGGCGAACACGTCGCGGTGCGGCTGGACGTACAGCGCAATCCGGAAGCGCCGCACACCTTATTTGGCCCCGCCAGCCATTACCTGCTGGCACTAAGCGGCCACTTGATGCGCGACAGCAATAACTTCACCCTGTCCGGCCCGATCGAACAAGTGCCGGGCATGTTTGCCACCCTGAGCGGGCAATGGGTTGGCGCACTGGAGTGATCCGCGTGACGCATGCGGCCAACCTGCTACCGGCGCCAGCTCAGCGAGGCGCCGCCGGATTTACAGCAAACGGCCATCCAGCAGCTTGAACTGCTGCTGGCAGGTATCGGCCAACCGCGGATCATGCGTCACGATCAGAAACGTGGTGCCTTCTTCGCGGTTCAGTTCGTGCAGCAGGCCGAACACCTCGGCGGCGGTCTGGGTATCCAGATTGCCGGTCGGCTCATCTGCCAGCACCAGCCGCGGCCGGTTCATCAGCGCCCGCACGATGGCCACCCGCTGCTGCTGGCCGCCGGACAGCTGCACCGGCCGCTTGTGCGCATGTTCCGCCAGCCCCACCCGCTGCAGCAGCATGCTGGCGCGTGCGCGGTCGTCGCGGTTGATGCGGCCAACCCCGGCCAGCATCGGCATCAACACGTTTTCCTCGGCACTGAACGCCGGCAGCAGGTGGTGAAACTGGAAGATAAACCCCAGATAGCGATTACGCAGCGTGGTACGCGCGGCGTCATCCAGTCCGCTGCTCAGGGTACCGGCCATGCGCAACTCGCCCTCGGTGGGCGGCTCCAGCAGGCCGATGATGTTCAGCAGCGTGGACTTGCCGGAGCCGGACGGCCCGGTCAGCGCGGCAAAGCTGCCTTCTTCCAGCGCCATGTCGATACCGTGCAGCACCTCCACCCGCGGCGAGGCACCACCACCGTAGGATTTGCGCACCCCTTGCAGCAGCAATACATCAGCCACGAATCGCCTCCACCGGGTCCAGCCGCGCCGCGCGCAAGGCCGGCATCAATGCCGCCAGCACCCCCACGGCAAAGGCAATCAGCGCGGTACTGATAAACAGCTCGCTATCCAGCACCACCGGAAACAAGGGGCTACCATCTTCCGTCTTGGCAATATGGGTAAACCCCACCGCCAGGCCGCCGCCCAGCAGCGAGCCGAACACCGACCCCACCAGGCCAACGATGCCGCCCTGCAGCAGGAATACCCCCAGGATGCGCGTGGCCGGCGTGCCCATCGCCCGCAGAATGCCGATCTCGCGCTGGCGCTGCACCACCGACACCACCAGCACACTGGCAATACTCAACGCCACGGCAAAGGTCACAAACACGCGGATCATCAGGCTGGAGGCCCGCTGACTCTTCAGCGCCGTCACCAGCTGGCCGTTGCTGGACTGCCAGCTGTCGGCGGTCAGCCCGGTGGCGGCCGACAGGTTGGCCGCCAGCGTTTCCGCCTCATGCAACTCGCTGGTCCTGACATAGATTTCGGTGATATCCAGCCGGTAGCCAAGCAGGTTCTGCGCGCTGCGCAGCGGCAGCAGCACCCAGCGGCGATTGAGATCCTTGATACCAAAATCCAGCACCGCACTGACCTGCACCGAATCCTGCGTGCCGCTGGCCGACTGCAGGCGCAGGCGGCTACCCGGCGTCAGCCCCAGATCGGCGGCCAGCTCCTTGCCAACCAGCACCTGGCCGCTGCCCAACAGCAGCTGGCCGCTGACCAGTTTGTTGTCCAGCCGCACCACCTGCTGGTAATCCGCCAGACTCACCCCCATCAGCGTCACCGATTTGCGCACCCCGCCCTGCTGTGCCACGCCGGGGCCGGCCGCCATTGCCGCCGCCGCGGTCACCGTCGGCGTCGCCTTCACCACGTTTAACAACCGGCTCCAGTTGGCAATAGTGTTTTCGCGCTGGGTGCGCTTACGGATATCGGCCAGCGCGACAGTCCCCGCCGGCACCCGCAGCACCGGCTGGTTGTTGCGATCCGCCGGCCGCAACACCACGTGTGCCTGGCTGGACAGCGTGCGCTCGACGATAGTGGCCTGCAGGCCGTTGACAATAGCGGTGATGTACACCACCACCGCCACACCGATGCACACCCCGCCCAGAATCAGCGCGGTCTGGAAGCGCCCCTCGCGCAACAGGCGCCATGCCACGGTCCAGACGAAGCTCATGGTTGCACCCGCACACTCTGGCCGTCATCCAGCAGCGGCGCCGGCACCACCACCAGCTCGCCTGGCTGCAGGCCGGACTCCACCGGCAGCTGCCCGGCCACGGCGGGGGCGGTACGCACCGGCCGCCACCGCACACGCCCCTGCTGCACTACCGCCACGCGGCCATCGCGCACGGCGGTGGCCGGCAGCAACAAGGCCTGCTGCGCCAGGCCGGTGCGGATCTCCGCCGACACCGTCATGCCGCTTTTCAGGAACGGCGCCGCCTGCAGCAGCTGCAGCTCCACCTCCAGCGTGCCACTGTTCTGATCCACCTGCGCCGCCACACGGCTGACTCGTGCGGCCAACGGTTGCCGCGCAAACGCATCGGCCAGCACCGCAGCCTGCTGCCCCACCGCCAGCCGGCCGACATCGCGTTCATCCAGATCCAGCAACACCCGTTGCCGACCGGCAGAAGCAAACAGCAACGCGGCCTTGCCGGCGGTCAGCACATCGCCGGCCTCCACCTCGCGGCGCAACAGTACGCCATCAGCTGGCGCGCGCAGCTCGCTCTGCCCCAGCCGCGCCTGGTATTGCCGCTGCAGCGCCTGCAGTTGCGCCACGCTCTGGCTGGCGGCATCGCGGCTCAGACGCACGCTGTCCAGCGCCGCCTGGCTGACAAAACCCTGGGCAAACAGCTGCTGCTGGCGCTGCCACTGCCGCTGCGCATCCTGCAGATTGGCGCGCGCCGCGGCCAACTGTGCCGCCGCCTGCGTCTGCAACGCCTGCAATTCTTCCGGCTCCAGCCGCAGCAGCACCTGTCCGGCGCGCACGCTGGCGCCCTCCTCTACTGGGGTGGCAATCACCCGGCCAGTCACCGTGCTGGACAGCGTGCTTTCCTGCTGCGCCGCCACCCGGCCGGTACTCACCACGCTGTACTGCACCGTGCTGGCGTGCAGCCGCAGCACACTCACCACCGGCGGTCGCGTCCACCACCAGACTGCGGCCAACAGCAGCCCTGCCAGCAATGCCCACAGCAGCCACTTTCCGCGCCATCGTCCCATGCTTGTCCCTTTGGCTTCTTGCCATCCTGTTTGCATTGTAAGCGCCAGCCCGTCGCCACTGCTGGCGACATATGAAACAATTGGCGGCTGATTCCTCCCCCACGGACCTGACACATGACTTTTGCCGACAACCTCGCCACCCTGCCCGCCATTGACGGCATTGCCGCCGTAGAACTGCTGGATGCCGCCGGCCACAGCGTGGCACGACTGGAAAACCGTCCCGGCACCGCCGGCTCGGTACGCCTGTATCACGCGCTGGGCCAGCGCTTTGGCCAGATCGACCAGGCCGCCGCCAGCGAAGGCCTGGCGCTGTACGCCGAGCACACCGCCGATGCGCGCGCCTTTCCCGGCAAGCACCCCAATATCGACCGCCTGCTGGCGATTGCCGAGCAAGGCGCCCCGGCGTTGAGCCTGCGTGTAATCGCCGCCTGATCCGCGCCCGGCACAAACAAAAAACCCGCCACTACTGGCGGGTTTTTTGTTGCTGCGCACGGCTTGCGGCCAACGTTGGCCGCAAGCGTCACACGTCCTGGCCTTCCACGATACCGTCGTGGCTGGCGGATTGACGCGGCAGGATCAGGTTCAGCACGATGGCCAGCAGCGAGCACAGGCCGACGCCGGCCAGACCGAAGCTGCCGAATTTCAGCTCCAGGCCGCCGATGCCGGCGGTGAGCACCACCGAGATGATCACCAGATTGCGCGGCTCCATCAGGTCCACCTTGGCTTCGATCAGCGTCTTCAGGCCGATGGAGGCGATGGTGCCGAACAGCAGCACCATGATGCCGCCCATCACCGGCATCGGGATCGACTGCAGCAGCGCGTTGAACTTGCCGAAGAACGCCATGGCGATGGCGAACAGCGCCGCCCAGGTCATTACTACCGGGTTGAAGTTGCGGGTGATCATCACCGCGCCGGTTACCTCGGCGTAGGTGGTCACCGGCGGGCCGCCGATCAGGCCGGCCAGGCACACGCCCAGACCGTCGCCGGCCAGGGTGCGGTGCAGGCCCGGGCTCTTGGTGTAGTCATTGCCGGTCACGCCGCCAATCGCCATCACGCCGCCGATGTGCTCGATGGCCGGGGCAATCGCCACCGGCAGCATGAACAGCGCCGCCGCCCAGTTCACTTCCGGACTGTGGAAAACCGGCGCCGCAAACCACGGCGCGTTGGCCACCTTGGCAAAATCCACCACCCCCATGAAGGCGGCCACGATGTAGCCGACGGTAACACCGGCCAGAATCGGCACCAGCTTGAACATGCCACGCGCGTAGATGGATACCGCGATGGTGGTGGCCAGCGAGATACCGGCCAGCAGCAGCGAGGTTTCGTACGGCATCACCTGGTTGCCGCCGGCGCGGCCCATGGCCATGCCGGAGGCGGCACCGGCCACGCTAAGACCGATGATCATGATCACCGGGCCGATCACCACCGGCGGCAGCAGGCGGTTGACCAGCGCCATGCCGCGCCAGCGCACGATGGCCGCGAACACGAAGTACATGAAGCCGGCGCAGAACAGGCCGAACATGGTGGCGCCCATGCCCCACATCTGCATCGAGTAGATGATGGGGCCGATGAAAGCGAACGAGGAGCCGAGGAAGATCGGTACCTGACGACCGGTGCACAGCTGGAACAGCAGCGTGCCGACGCCGGCGCCAAGCAGCGCCATCGCCGGGTTAAGCCCGGTCAAGAGCGGCACCAGCACCAGGGCGCCGAAGGCGACGAACAGGATCTGGGCGCCAGATACCGCTGTCTTGAGTTGCTGGAACATGAAGAATCCTTGTTGTTATCGGGTTGTGTGGAAGTCTTGCCTGCGTGTGGCCCGCCGCCGGGCTACACCGTGCAGTACATCACCGCCTGCGCGATGATGTTGTTCTGGTCCGCTGCCAGTGTGCTGTGCTGGCGGAAGTCCAGCACCATCGCCTGCACGCGGCGATAGGTGTCGAAATTGGGTAGCGGCCGGTAGCCAATATCCACCCCCAGCCGTGCGGCCAACTTCTTGATGGTGGTGGGCTTGATGCACACGTGGCGCTGCGGATCGCTGTAGGCCAGGAAGCAGGTCACCAGCGGCCACTTGGCCGGGTTGGCATTGCCGTCGTGGCGGCACAGCTGCAGCACCTCGACGAAATCGGCAAAGCTGGCTTCGTCAAAGTGGTACAGCAGCGCAAAGAGAGCCGCCACGAACGGCCGGTGCACATCGCTGAACGCCAGATAGTTGCGGAACGCCATCTTCTCGAAGGTGCTCACCGTGCTGCAGCGGCCGACGATCTGGCGGCAGCTGTCGATCACCGCCGCGGTGTTGCCGCTGTCGACGGCTGCGCGCAGCAGCGGTTCGGCCAGTGCCTCGCGGCACAGCCGGATCACCCCATCGATACTGCGGTGCTTCTTGCCCAGCGCCAGCCAAGCCTCGTCCTGCAAGCCGTGCGGGAAGCGGGCGAGAAAATCGGCGTCGATCTGTTGATAGGCGTTCATGGCGGGCTCCCTGCGGCCAACGTTGGCCGCAACCAGGTCAGGCGGTCGCCGACCAGCGGCGACCGGCTGGCATCAGGCGTGCTTGGTACCGAAGATCTTGTCGCCGGCATCACCCAGACCCGGGATGATGTAGCCGTGCTCGTTGAGATGGCTGTCCAGCGACGCGGCCACAATCTGCACATCAGGGTGCGCTTCGTTGACCGCCTTCACCCCTTCCGGTGCCGCCACCATCACCACCGCCTTGATGTGCTGGCAGCCGTTGCGCTTGAGCAGGTCGATAGTGGCGATCAGCGAACCGCCGGTGGCCAGCATCGGGTCGATGATCATGGCGATGCGCTCGTCCAGGTTGCCGACGAACTTCTCGAAGTAGGACACCGGCTCCAGGGTTTCTTCGTTGCGCGCCAAGCCCACCACGCTGATCTTGGCCGACGGCACCAGATCCAGCACGCCGTCCAGCATGCCGATGCCGGCGCGCAGGATAGGTACCACGGTGACTTTCTTGCCCTTGATCTGCTGCACCTCGATCGGGCCGCACCAGCCTTCGATGGTCACCGGTTCCAGTTCGAAATCACGGGTGGCTTCATAGGCCAGCAGGCGCGCCAGTTCCTGGGTCAGCAGGCGGAATTTCATGGTGCTGATATCGCCCTCGCGCAGCAGGCCGAGTTTGTGCTGCACCAGCGGATGGTTGACGACGGTAATGTTCATGGCAGGTCCAAATCTTGCGACAGGCGGCCGCCCCTGCAGGAGCCAAGGACAGCCACGCTCTGGATACGGAAAACCGGCAGGGATGAACCTGCCGGTACTGGATTTGGGGCGGCATTTTACAGGCAAACGCTTGTTAGTGCGCTGCGGGATTGCCCCCGCTTATCGTGATAGCCGATTTTGTGGCCGCCGCTTGCCCGCCATCAAACAAAAACGGCCCGCACAGGGCGGGCCGTTTCATGGCGGGAGCCGGCTATCAGGCAGCCAGGTCTTTCAGCAGATCCTGCAGTTCGCCGGCCTGGTACATCTCGTACATGATGTCCGAACCGCCAACAAACTCGCCCTTTACGTACAGCTGCGGAATGGTCGGCCAGTTGGAAAATTCCTTGATGCCCTGACGCACGTCGGCGTCGGCCAGCACGTCAACGGTCACGAAGTCGTTCACGCCACAGGCTTTCAGGATCTGCACGGCGCGCGAGGAGAAACCGCACTGCGGGAAAGTGGCGGAACCTTTCATGAACAACACTACCGGGTTGCTGCTAACGGTCTGCTGGATGGTGTCTTGAACGGACATGATTTTCCTTTGCTTCGGTCTGGCGCCGGGGAATTACCCGACTAATTCAATAAGTTATTTTAGGCCCGCTTCGCCCCCCGGCTCAAGCCTTGCGTTGCAGCACCGCGGCAAAAAAGCCATCGCTGTTATGCAGGTGCGGGCGCAACATCAGGTAGTCACCGGTATCCAGCGCGATCTTCTGCTCGGCCAGCAGCGCGTTGGCTGGCAGCAGGCTGAAGTCCGGGTTGGCCACCAGGAAGGCCTCGACGATGGCCTGGTTTTCCGATGGCAGCAGGCTGCAGGTGGCGTATACCAGACGGCCGCCGGCACGCACCAGGCGCGCGGCGGAGGCCAGGATGGCGGTCTGTTTCACGTTCAGCTCGGCCACACTTTCCGGACTCTGGCGGTATTTCAGATCCGGGTTACGGCGCAGGGTGCCCAGGCCGGAGCACGGCGCATCCACCAGCACGCGGTCGGCCTTGCCGGCCAGACGCTTCACCTTGGTGTCGTTCTCGTGCGCGATCAGCGTGCTGTTCACATTGGACAGCCCGGAGCGTGCCAGGCGCGGCTTGAGGTTGGCCAGGCGTTTTTCCGATACGTCGAAGGCGTACAGGCGGCCGGTGGAGGCCATCTGCGCCCCCAGCAGCAGGGTCTTGCCGCCGGCACCGGCGCAGAAATCCACCACCATTTCGCCACGGCGTGCGCCGGTAAGCAGGCCCAGCAACTGGCTGCCTTCATCCTGCACTTCGATGGCGCCTTGCACGAACAGCGGGTGCTTGGCCAGCGCCGGCTTGCCTTTCAGGCGGATGCCCAGCGGCGAGTACGGCGTCGGCTCGCACTCGATGCCGGAATCACGCAGGTACACCAGCGCATCGTCACGGCGCATTTTCAGGCTGTTGACGCGCAGATCCAGCGGCGCGGCACTGGCCAGGCCCTTGCCCAGCGCTACCACGTCGCCCTCGTCCTGCTCGGCCAGCATGCCGATCACCCAGCCGGGCAGACCGGAGCGCACGTTCAGGTCGGCCGGCAGTTCGGCGCCCTTGATGCTGGCCAGCCATTCGTTTTCGCCTTCCTTGGTCACCGCTTCCAGCTCGCGCAGGTTGGAGCCACCGATGCGCACCAGGGTAGCCAGCGCCAGGCGGCGGGTGTTGATGCGCGGTGCGCACAGGTGGCGCAGCAGCTCCAGATGGCGCAGGCAGGCAAAGGCGGTCTCGGCGATCAGATGGCGATCGCTGGCACCCAGCTTGCTGTGCTCGCGGAAAAAGGCAGTCAGCACGGCATCGGCCGGACGGTCGAAGCGCAGCATGTTGTGCAGCACCTTGTCCAGCTGCTCGAATTGTCTAGCGTTTACTTTCATTGTGGTTCAGCTTTCTTGGCGGCAGCTTCCAGACAGTCTTGCCCGCCAGTTCGATCAGGTTAGCCCGCATTTCGTAGCGGGCATCCTTGCCCACTCGCAGTACGCGGATCGGAATATTGGCAAAGTCAGGCGCCAACCAGAATTCGTACATTTCGTCCGGTTGCTTCACCCGCACCACCACGGCACGAATCACGCCATCGCCGGTGTCGAAGTCGGTTTCGCCATCCGGCTTCAGCAGCATGCTGTACACCTTTTTGCCGGTGGTGATCTGTATCGGCGCATCGCCCATATTGTCGCCACGCAAGGCCAGTTGCACCCCCAGCCCCAGCCAGTCCTGCGCACCGGATGCCAGCGGTTCGCTCTTGTCGGCATTGCGATCACCGTAGCTGAGCACGCCGCCGCCCCAGTCGAAGTAGGCACGCTCACGCATTTCGCCGTTGCGCGTCGCTTCAAAGCGCTCCGGCTTCAGCCCCTGCTTGCCCACCGTTCCGGTGGTTTCATAGTGCAGTTTCGGGCCGATCACCGGCTGCATGTCGGTCACCAGACTGTAGTTGCCTGCCTCGCGCTGCCACACCATATCGCCGCGCCCTGCCGCTATGCCGGCATAGAACAGCGCGTACTGCACCCGCGCGCTGGACGGGAAGTGGCGAATCGGCTTGTCCGGCTTCACTGTCTCCACCTCGGCCACAGGCGTGGCCGCCACTGCGGCGCTGGCCGGTACTGCCGCCACGCTGGCGCTGGCCATATGGTGCGGCGCCTGTGCCAGCGCCGCCGATGCTGCCATGCTTGCCACTGGCGCGGACGCCGCCGTGTGCCGGATAACCGGACGGGGCCTTTTCTTCCGCGCCGCCAGCGGCTGCGAGGCATCTTGATGACGCCCGCCCGCCGGGCCAGTGGTCAGCAGCGCCGTTTCCAGCGCCGGCGCCGATGCCTCCTCCAGCTGCATGCTGTCCAGCCGCACGCTGAGCTTGCGCAGCGTGGGATCCTCGGGCATGTCGATGGCGTCGAACGACAGCAGCCCGCCGCCCAGCGTCAACAAGTGCAGCAGCAGGGAAAACAGGAAGGCCAGCAGCATCAGGCGTCTGGCTGTCAGGCGCGGCAGTTTCAACGCGGCGCCGGCACCAGCAGGCTAAGGTTGGCCGCAGGTGCCGCCACACCAGCAACCCGGCCGGCGCGGATGGTCAGCTCGCCGGCCACGAAGCGGCGCACCGCGTCCGGGTACAGCTTGTGTTCCTGCTGCAGCACGCGGGCGGCCAGCGTGGCTTCGGTATCGTCATCCAGCACCGGCACTACCGCCTGTGCCACGATCGGGCCGTGATCCAGCTCGGCGGTCACGAAGTGCACGCTACAGCCGGCCACCTTGCAGCCCATGTCGATGGCGCGCTGGTGGGTGTGCAGCCCGGGGAAGGCCGGCAGCAGCGACGGATGGATGTTCAGCATGCGGCCTTCGTAGCGCGCGGTGAAGGTCGGGGTGAGAATGCGCATGAAACCGGCCAGCACCACCAGGTCGGGGTTGAAGGCGTCGATTTCAGCGGCCAGCTGCACGTCGAAGGCTTCGCGGCTGGCAAATTGTTTGTGATCCAGACCCACGGTGGCGATGCCACGCTCCGCCGCCCAGGCAAGGCCGGCGGCATCCGGGCGGTTGGCGATCACCGCGGCGATGTTGGCGCCGGCAATGTCCGCCTCGACAATGGCCTGCATATTGGAACCGCGGCCGGAAATCAGGATGACGATGTTTTTCATGACGATATGACTACGGGCGCCGCGGGCGCCGGATAACGTTGGCCGCAACCGGGTTGCAGCGGGCGGCGACATCTTCTGCCGCCAAATGACAAGCGCCGCCAGCAGGGCCAGCGGCGCTGTTAAACCCGTACGGCTTACGCCACCTGGGTCTGGTGCTCGTCACCGTTGCGGGCGCGGATCACGCCAATGCGCGATACGGTTTCGCCCTGTTCGGTCAGGAAGGCAGCCGCAGCGTCGGCATCGGCCGCATCCACGATCACTACCATGCCGATACCGCAGTTGAAGGTGCGATACATTTCCTGCGCATCGACATTGCCTTCCGCCTGCAGCCACTGGAACAGCTTCGGCAGCTCCCAGCTACCGGCATCGATCTGTGCCACGGTGTTGGCTGGCAGCACGCGCGGGGTGTTTTCGGTAATGCCACCGCCGGTGATGTGCGCCATGCCCTTCACGTTCAGTTGCTGCATCAGTGCCAGCAGCGGCTTCACGTAGATGCGGGTCGGGGCGATGATGGCGTCGCGCAGGGTCTTGTCGCCGTCAAAAGCGGCATCCAGCTGCGGCTGGGCGCGCTCGATGATCTTGCGCACCAGGCTGTAGCCGTTGGAATGCACACCGTTGGATTTCAGGCCCAGCACAACGTCGCCCGGCTTGATGTCGCGGCCGGTGATGACCTTGCTCTTTTCCACCACGCCGACGGCAAAGCCGGCCAGGTCGTATTCGCCTACCGGGTACATGCCGGGCATTTCGGCGGTTTCGCCGCCGATCAGCGCGCAGCCAGCCTGCTCGCAACCTTCGGCAATGCCCTTGATCACGTCGGTGGCCTGCGCCACGTCCAGCTTGCCGCAGGCAAAGTAGTCGAGGAAGAACAGCGGCTCGGCACCCTGCACCAGGATGTCGTTCACGCTCATGGCCACTAGGTCGATGCCGACGGTGTCATGCTTGTTCCAGTCGAAGGCCAGCTTGAGCTTGGTGCCCACGCCGTCGGTGCCGGAAACCAGCACCGGTTCCTGGTATTTCTTGGAGATTTCCACCAGTGCGCCGAAACCGCCGAGGCCGCCGAGGACTTCCGGGCGCATGGTGCGCTTGGCAAACGGCTTGATGTTTTCGACGAGCGCGTCACCGGCATCGATATCGACGCCGGCGTCACGGTAACTGAGGGACGTGGTGTTCAAGGTAAACTCGCTTTCTGCTAACGTAATCGCTTTGCTGCCTGGGAGTGCGCGGGCTCGTGGCCCGAAGCGCCTGTATTTTAACTGAAAACCGACCCGCAGTCAGAACTGCGTCAAGGGAGCGACCATGCAGCTCAAAGACATCGCCTTCGGCACCACCGACTGGGCAGCCATCGCGGTGGAAATCCACCCGGGCGCACAAGGCGAAGCCCGCTGGCGGACGCAGCATTTTGGCGACATCCGCGTGCGCATGGTGGAGTACAGCGCCGGCTACCTGGCCGACCACTGGTGTCACAAGGGCCATATCCTGCTGTGCCTGGGCGGCGAGCTGCACACCGAGCTGGCCGACGGCCGCCGCTTCGTACTGACGCCGGGCGTCAGCTACCAGGTGGCCGACCACGCCGAAGCGCACCGTTCATCCAGCCCGCTGGGCGCCTCCCTGTTCATCGTCGACTGATCCTGCCGCCGTGCGGCCAACCTTTTCCGATACCCCACCATGCAAGCGCAACGCTCCAACCTGCTGCCCTGGCTTCTGGGCGCCGCCGGCCTGTTTGCCGTGCTGTGGCTGCTGGACCGGCTGTCCGCCGTGCTGGCACCGTTCATCACCGCCGCGGTGCTGGCCTATATTCTCGACCCGCTGGTAGACCGGCTGCAGGCACGCGGCCTGTCGCGCACCGCCGCGCTGCTGCTGGTGATGCTGGCTGGCTTCTTTACCGTGCTGGGCCTGCTGCTGATTGTGGTGCCGATGCTGATCTCACAGGCGCAGGCGCTCACCGCCCGCCTGCCGGTGCTGGTGGATTTCGTGCAGCACAGCGCGCTGCCGTGGCTCAACCGCACGCTGGGCACCAGCATCAGCATCGACAGCCAGAGCTGGCGCGAGGCACTGGCCGGCAACGCTGCCGGCGTGCGCCAGGCACTGGCGCGCATCGCGCCGCAGCTGGGGCATGGTGGCGCGCTGCTGCTGCAGACGGTGGCCAACCTCACCCTGCTGCCGGTGCTGCTGTACTACTTTCTGCACGGCTGGGATCACATGGTGGTGCGCGCCGCCACGTTGGTGCCGCGCCGCTGGGCCGGCCAGATCGGCGACATCGCCCGCGAGGTGGACGACATGCTGGGCCAGTTCCTGCGCGGCCAACTGTCGGTGATGCTGATCATGGCGCTGCTCTACGGCGGCGGACTGGCTGCGGTGGGGCTGGATTCCGGCCTCGCCATCGGCATCGTCGCCGGCCTGCTGGTGTTCATCCCCTATCTGGGCGCGTTTACCGGCCTGCTGCTGGCCACGCTGGCGGCGGTACTGCAGTTCGATAGCGCCAACGGCCTGTTGCTGGTGTGGGGGGTATTTGCCATCGGCCAGCTGCTGGAAAGCTTCCTGATCACCCCCTACCTGGTGGGTGAGCGCATCGGCCTGTCGCCGGTAACGGTGATCTTTGCGCTGATGGCGTTTGGCGAGCTGATGGGCTTTGCCGGCGTACTGCTGGCGCTGCCGCTGTCGGCCATCAGCGTGATTCTGGGGCGGCACCTGATCCGCCATTATTTCAACAGCCGCTTTTATCAGCGTAGAATCGACCCCTAACCCCAGATAGCCCATACCGATGTTGGACCAGCTCGTTCTCGACCTCCTGCCAGAACCCCTCCCGGCGTTCGACAACTTCCTTGCCCAGCGCAACCGCGAAATCATCGCCGCGCTGACCGCCGAGGAAGGCGAACGCTTCGTCTACCTATGGGGCGAGCCGGGCTGCGGCAAAACCCACCTGCTGCAGGCGTGGATCGCCCACGCCGAACGGCTGGGCCGCGCCTCCATCTATCTGGACGCCCAGCACGAACAACTGCCGGATTTCGCCCGCGAGGCCAGCTTCATCGCCGTCGATCATGTCGACGACCTGGCGCCAGACGACCAGATCATGCTGTTCTCCATCTACAACTCGCTGAAGGAAAGCGGTGAAGGCCGCCTGCTGATGGCCGGCCGCCAGCCGCCGATGCAGGCGCCGGTGCGCGACGACCTGCGCACCCGCCTGGGCTGGGGCCTGGTGTTCGAAGTCAAGGCGCTGTCCGACGACGACAAGCTGGACGCGCTGCGCCACCACGCCGCCAGCCGTCAGCTGGCCATTCCGGACGACGTGTTCCGCTACCTGCTGACCCACTGGCGCCGCGACCTGTCCAGCCTGATCGCCATGCTGGACATGCTGGACCGCTACTCGCTGGCGCTGCGGCGGCCGATTACCGTGCCGCTGGTGAAAAACGTACTGCAAACCACCGAAACCGAGCCATGAACCTTGCCCTGTTTGACCTCGACAACACCCTGATTGCCGGCGATTCCGATAGCGAATGGCCGAAATTCCTGATCAAGCGCGGCATCCTCGATCCGGAACATCACGCGCGCCAGAACGACTACTTCTACGAGCAGTACAAGGCCGGCACGCTGGACATCTTCGAGTTCCTCAACTTCCAGCTGGCGCCGCTCACCCGCTTCAGCCGCGACGAGCTGGACAGCCTGCACGCCGGCTACATGGCCGAGCACATCCTGCCCATCATCCCGCCCAAGGCACGCCAGCTGCTGGCGGCGCACCAGACGCAGGGCGATGTGGTGATGATCATCACCGCCACCAACCGCTTCATCACCGGCCCCATCGCCCGCGAACTGGGAGTGGAACACCTGATCGCGGTGGAGCTGGAGCAGGACGCCGCCGGCAACTTCACCGGCAAGCCCACCGGCACCCCCAGCTTCCAGGAAGGCAAGATCACCCGCCTCAACGAATGGTTGGCTGCACGCGGCGAGACGCTGGCCAGCTACGACAAGACCTTCTTCTACAGCGACTCGCGCAACGACCTGCCGCTGTTATCCATCGTCAGCAACCCGGTAGCGGTGGATGCTGACGACACCCTGCGCGCCCACGCCGAAGCCCACGGCTGGCCGGTGATCACCCTGCGGGACTGACTATGCAATTTCGCCGCGCCGACGCCAATGACATCGCCGCCCTGAGCGTGCTGGTCAACCGTGCCTACCGCCCGGCGCCTGAGCACGCCGGCTGGACCCACGAAAACGGTCTGGTCAGCGGCCAACGTATCAACCCCGCACAACTGGCCAGCCTGCTGGCGCAGCCCAACGGCCAGGTACTGCTCGGCTGCCAGCAGGGGCAGATCGTCGCCTGCGTGCATATCGAAAACGGCGGCGACTACGGCTACGTCGGCATGCTGGCGGTAGACCCGGGCTGCCAGACCGGCGGCCTGGGCAAGATGATGCTGGCGCATGCCGAGCAACAGCTGCAGGCGCAGTACAACGTTGGCCGCAGCCGCATGACGGTGCTGACCTCACGCCCGGAACTGCGCGCCTTCTACCTGCGCCGTGGCTATGTGCCCACCGGCGAACGCCAGCCGTTCCCGCTGGAAGCCGGCGTCGGCCAGCTGCTGCAGGACGGGCTGGAGCTGGAAGTACTGGAAAAACACCTCGCCGATTAACCCGACCCTGGGTAATAGCTTCATGGAAAAACTCGACGCCTTTCTCGCCCGCGCCGAAGCACTGATGGCGCGGCTGGAGCCGCTGCTGCCGCCGGCCATCCCCGAACCGGACTGGACTGCCCCGGCGTTCCGCTGGTGCCGCGCCGGCATTAGCGGCTGGCTGGAGGCCATTCACGCGCCGCATACCGTGGCGCTGAGCGACCTGACCGACATCGAGCGGCAGAAGGCGCTGATCGTGCGCAACACCGAGCAATTCCTTGCCGGCCGCCCGGCCAACAACGTGCTACTCACCGGCGCGCGCGGCACCGGCAAATCGTCGCTGATCAAGGCGCTGCTGGCGAACTATGCCACGCGCGGGCTGCGGGTGATCGAGGTGGACAAGAGCCACCTGCCGGATCTTGGGCAGATCGTGGCGCTGGTGGCTCCCCGCCCGGAGCATTTCATCCTGTTCTGCGACGACCTGTCGTTCGAGGAAGGCGAAGACAGCTACAAGGCGCTGAAGTCGGCGCTGGACGGCGGCCTGGCACAGCGTGCGGCCAACTTGCTGGTCTACGCCACCTCCAACCGCCGCCACCTGATGCCGGAGCGTTTCAGCGAGAACCGCGAAAGCTGGGTGCAGGACGGCGAGATCCACCCGGGCGAAACCACCGAGGAAAAAGTGTCGCTATCCGACCGCTTCGGGCTGTGGCTGTCGTTCTACCCGTTTGACCAGAACGCCTACCTGGCGGCGGTGCGCGGCTGGCTGGCGCATTTCGAGCTGCCGCTGGATGCCGAGGCCGAACGCGCCGCGCTGCAGTGGAGCCAGCTGCGCGGCAGCCGCTCCGGCCGCGTGGCGTGGCAATTTGCCTGCGACTGGGCCGGCCGCGAGCCGGGCGAGCGCGTAGCGGAGCTGGGGCGCTGATGATGGGTGACAAGCAGATCATCCCGGTGGTGGCCGGCGCACTGATGCAGGCCGACGGCCAGTTCATGCTCGGCAGCCGCCCGGCCGGCAAGCCCTACCCCGGCTACTGGGAGTTTCCGGGCGGCAAGGTGGAAGCCGGCGAAACGCCGTACCAGGCGCTGGTGCGCGAACTGGACGAGGAAATGGGCATTGCCGTCAGCCACGCCACACCGTGGTTGCGTCGCGTGCATCACTACGAGCACGCCTCGGTGGAGCTGCTGTTCTACCGCGTGTGGGCATGGCAAGGCGAGCCGCAGCCGCACGAGGGGCAAAGCTTTGCCTGGCAGCAGCCGGGCCAGCTGTCGGTGCAGCCGATGCTGCCGGCCAATGCGCCGATCCTGCGCGCGCTGCAGTTGCCGAACGTGCTGAACATCAGCTGCGTGCATGAGCTGGGCCGCGATGCGGTGCTGGAAGCGCTGGCGCAGCGTGACGACGAGCCATGGGTGATTGTGCGCGAGCCGCAGCTGGACCGCGAACAACTGGCGGCGCTGGTGGGCGAGATCAGCCAGATCGTGCATGCCCGCGGCGGCAAGCTGATCGTTAATGCCGACCCGGCGTGGATCAAGGGCTGGCCGGTAGACGGCGTGCACCTCACCGCCGCACGGCTGGCTGCACTGCAGCAGCGCCCGGCGCACTTTGCCTGGGTCGGCGCCTCCTGCCACAGCCGCGCCGAGCTGGAACGCGCCGCCGAGCTGGGCCTCGACTACGCGCTGCTGGGCCACGTACTGGCCACCGCCAGCCACCCGGACGCAGCGCCGCTGGGCTGGGATGGTCTGGCCGCCATCACCGCCCCGGCCGCGCCGCTGCCGGTGTTCGCCATCGGCGGGCTGACTGCGGCCAACCTTGACGAAGCGCGCCGCTGCGGCGCGCACGGTGTGGCGCAGATGCGCGCGGCCTGGCAGTAGCCAGATGGCGTTTCCCGCCTGCCGAAAGACATTGCACAGAAACCGGACATGAAGACCAAACTCACCCGCCAGCAACTGGCGCTGATCGCCGTACTGCTGATCGCCTTCGCCCTGCTCAAGGGCGGGCTGATCTGGTGGTATCTGCAGCACAAGCAGCAACCAGCCACACCGTTGGCGGTAAGTTGCGCCAATCTGCAAGCCGGCTGCCAGCTGCCGGACGGCAGCCGGCTGCAGCTGGACCGCGCGCCACAGGCCGCCACGCCGTTCGGCCTGACGCTACGCCACGGCAGCGGCCCGGCGCCGGCCATCGAGTTTTCCATGCGCGACATGGACATGGGCTTCAACCGCTACCAGCTGCTACCGCATGGCAATGACTGGCAAGCCCGTATCACGCTGCCGGTATGCGTGACCGGCAGCCGGCAGTGGCGAATGGCGCTGAAATACCCGGACAAGACCTGGCTGATCGATTTCGACAGCCGCTAACGCCGCCACGCCCCCGTCAACAAGCCACCCTTGCGGTGGCTTTTTTTATGGCTGGCACGCCGCTTGCTAGCTACAGACTTGCTCCATGGAGCGACAGGTGTTGTTCTCCGCTTGCCGGGCCAGCTGTACGCCAGCCGACCAAGTTGACGGAGACTTTTGCACGGTTTTGGTGCAACCAAACCGCCCGAATTGGTGCAACGCGCCAATTCGGGGCCTCTTTTTACGAATTCATTGCCACGCCACGCGGCGGGGCCAGCAGTTTGATAGAGGGAGAACCAGAACGGCTCAGCCGTCATCTCGACAGGCAACAAGGTTGGCCGCAGGTATGCGGCCAACCTTTTGCTTTTGTGGCCCGGCGCAACGACGCGGCAGCCGGCCCGGCGGCAGGCTCGGCTCGTGTCGGCAGCGCCCGGCAGCGCTCAGGGCTGCTCGCCCAGCAGATAGCGCTTGCTCATGCTGCGGAATTCATCGCTGCCGGACACCCGCAGCGCCTCGAACAGCACCATCTCGCGCGTCACCAGCACCGCACCGGCATCGCGCATGCGCTGCAGGCCGTAGTCGCGGTTGGCCACGCCGCGGCTGGACACCGCGTCGGCCACCACGAACACCTGCTTGCCCAGCGCCAGCAGCTCCAGCACCGTCTGCAGCACGCAGACATGGGTTTCCATGCCGCACACCACCACTTGGCTGCGCGCCAGCAAGTCCTCTGGCAGACACTCCGCCGCCACGCAGGAAAAGTGCAGCTTTTCCACCACCATGGCAGCCGGTGCCGCCGCCAGCAGCTCCGGTGCGGTATGACCCAGGCCGTGCGGGTACTGCTCGGAAAACACCACCGGCAGCCCCACATCGTGCGCGGCAGACACCAGCCAGCGGCAGCGTGCCAGCATGCCATCCGCGTCAAGCACCGCCGGCAGCAGCTTCTGCTGCACATCCACCACCAGCAAGGTGGCATCGTTCTTGTCGATCAGCATGTTCATCTCCTCGGTAATCGCGGCTTTCGCCGGTGCAACCCGACTCCTACTATGACCAGCAGCAGCTTACGCAGTTGCCATAAGCAAGGGCAAACCCCAAATGGGCGCCGCGATGCGTTGTGGCACCATGCGGGCTACAGAGAGAACAGGCCCGCCGCGGCCGCCGGAGAGACCCATGCTGCAAGGTGCCTATCGCGAATTCCATCAACGCATTCTGGAAGTGCTGCCCGCGCGCCGGGTGTTCAGTGACCCGCTGTCGACGCTGGCCTACGGCACCGATGCCTCCTGTTACCGGCTGACGCCCAAGATCGTCATCAAGACCGAGCACGAGGACGAGGTGCGCACCATCCTGCGCGAGGCCGCCAGCCTGCAGCTGCCGGTCACCTTCCGCGCCGCCGGCACCTCGCTGTCCGGCCAGGCGGTGAGCGATTCGATCCTGGTGGTGGCCAGCCACGGCTGGAAGAAGCTGCAGGTGCTGGATGACGGCGCCGCCATCCGCCTGCAACCGGGGGTGATCGGCGCCGAGGCCAATGCCGCGCTGCTGCCGTACGGCCGCAAGATCGGCCCCGATCCGGCCACCATCAATTCCGCCATGATCGGCGGCATCGTCAACAACAACTCCAGCGGCATGTGCTGCGGCACCGCCGAGAACAGCTACCAGACGCTGAAATCGCTGCGCCTGCTGTTGGCCGACGGCACGCTGCTGGACAGCGGCGACGCCGCCAGCGTAGCGGCGTTCCGTGTCAGCCACGCCGGCCTGCTGGCACAGTTGGCCGCGCTGCGCCAGCGCGTGCTGAACGATGCCGATCTGGCGGCCAAGATCCGCCGCAAGTACAAGATGAAGAACACCACCGGCTACAGCCTGAACGCGCTGCTGGATTTTGCCGACCCGCTGCAGATGCTGACGCACCTGCTGGTGGGCAGCGAAGGCACGCTGGCGTTCGTGTCCGAGGTCACCTACCACAGCGTGGTGGAGCACCCGCACAAGGCGTCGGCGCTGGTGTTCTACGACAGCATCAAGGCCGCCTGCGACGCGATTGCCATCCTGGCGCAGCACAAGGACGTGGTGTCGTCGGCCGAGCTGCTGGACCGCGCCAGCCTGAAATCGGTGGAAAACAAAGCAGGCGTGCCGGACTTCATCAAGACGCTGGGGCCGGACGCCGCCGCCATTCTGATGGAAACCCGCGCCGCCAGCCCGGAGGCGATTGCGGCCAACGTGGCGGCCATCAGCGGCTTTATCCAGCACATCGCCACCGCAACCGGCATCCGCTTCACCAGCGACGTCGCCGAGTACACCCAGTACTGGAACATCCGCAAGGGCATGTTCCCCAGCGTGGGGGCGATGCGGGCGGCAGAGACCACGGTGATCATCGAGGACGTGGCCTTCCCGATCGAGCATCTGGCCGAGGGCACGCTGAAGCTGCAGGCGCTGTTCAAGCAGTTCCACTACCACGAGGCGATCATTTTCGGCCACGCGCTGGAAGGCAACCTGCACTTCGTGTTCACCCCCAACTTCAGCGGCGCGGAGGAAATCGCCCGCTACGAGGCGTTCATCGACGCGGTGTGCCAGCTGGTGGCGGTGGAGTACGAAGGCGCGCTGAAGGCCGAGCACGGCACCGGCCGCAATATGGCGCCGTTCGTGGAGCTGGAGTGGGGCGCCGCCGCCTTCCGCCTGATGCAGGAGATCAAGGCGCTGTTCGATCCGCAGGGCATTCTCAACCCGGACGTGATCATCACCCGTGACAAACAGCTGCACATCCGCGACCTGAAGCCGATCCCGACGGCCAACCCGCTGATCGACAAGTGCATCGAGTGCGGCTTCTGCGAGGTGATGTGCCCCAGCCGCGCCATCACCCTCACCCCGCGTCAGCGCATCGTCGCCAACCGCGAGATGGCGCTGCTGGAAAAACAGGGCGACAGCGAGCGGCTGGCCGAGATCCAGGCCGCCTACCAGTACGCCGGCGATGAAACCTGTACCACCTGCGGCCTGTGCGAAACCGCCTGCCCGGTGGGCATCAACACCGGCAGCCTGACCAGCCTGATCCGCGAGGCGCAGCTCACCGACATCGGCTGGGCCACCGCCAACACCCTGGCCGACAACTTCGCCACCGCCGCCAGCGGCGCCAAGCTGGGGCTGAAGGCGCTGGACACCCTGCACGCAGTGGCCGGCGATGCCGCCACCGGCGCCATCATGCACGGCCTGCGCAAGGTGGTTGGCCGCAAGATTCCGCGCTGGACGCCGTACTTCCCGCGCGCCGCCGGCAAGCTGCAGCTGGCCACCGGCCAGAGCGGCAGCGCGCGCAAGGTGGTGTACCTGCCGTCCTGCCTGACCCGCACCTTCGTGCCGTCCGCCAAGGCGCCGGATGCGCGGCCGCTGAACGAAGTAGTGGCCTCGGTGCTGAACAAGGCCGGCTACCAGCTGCTGTACCCGGACAATCTGGCCAATCTGTGCTGCGGCACGCCGTTCAAGTCCAAGGGCGCGGCCGAGGCGGCACAGAAGAAAATCAACGAAGTGGAGGCCGCGCTGCTGGCCGCCAGCGACAACGGCCGCTGGCCGGTGCTGATCGACAACGGCGTGTGCACCGCCGCGCTGCTGGACGGCGTGCAGGACCCGCGGCTACGCATTGTGGATGTCACCACCTTCGTGCAGGACGAGGCGGCACAGTACCTGCAGTTCAGCCCGCAGGACGAGACCGTGGCGCTGCACGTGGTGTGTTCGATGCGCAAGAAAGGCCAGTCCGCCACCCTCAACGCGCTGGCACGCCGCTGCGCCAAGACGGTGATCGAGCCGGCCGGCATCACCTGCTGCGGCTTTGCCGGCGACAAGGGTTTTTCGCACCCGGAGCTGAACGAAAGCGCGCTAAGCGGGCTGAAGCAACAGGTTTCCGGCTGCTGCGGCGGCTTCTCCACCAGCGCCACCTGCGAGATCGGCCTGTCCAGCCACAGCGGCATCCCCTACCAGCACCTGATGGTGCTGGTGGATAGCGCGGCGCAGCCGCGACGCTAAGCCGTAACCACGCCCCCACTGCTCGTGCGGCCACAACGTTGGCCGCACGGGCAGTTGTGCTTCCGGCTAAGCACATGGCATGGTATCGCTTCGGGTGCGGCCAATTGCTGCCGTCGCCCGGCAACGCCGAAAGCCCGCCATGAACTACCACATCCGCCGTCTCGCCCCGGGCGATGCCGCCGCCCTGCACCGCCTGCGCACCAGCCCCGGCGTAGTGCGCAATACCCTGCAACAGCCGTTCCAGTCACTGGCCAGCGTGCAGCAGCTAGTGGACAACTTTCCGCCGCACATCCACGCGCTGGTAGCCTGCACGCCGGATGGAGCGCTGGTGGGCTGCGGCGGCCTGCACCTGGCGCAGCCCCTGCGCCGCCGCCACTGTGCACTGCTGTTCCTGATGGTGCGCGACGACTGGCAGGGCAAGGGCGTGGGCGGTGCCCTCATGCGCGCGCTGCTGGACTATGCCGACAACTGGCTGGATCTCAAGCGCATCGAGCTGGACGCGGTGCATGACAACCATGGCGCCATCGCGCTGTATGAACGCTATGGCTTTCTGCACGAAGGCGTGGCGCGTGGCTTCAATCTGCGCGAAGGCGTGTATGAGGATGCAGTACTGATGGCGCGGCTGCGCTTTCGCCCCGGCGAGCATGCGGCCAACCCTGCGCCGGCAGCGGCAGCATCTCCATTGCCACGCCGAGAGCGGCAACCGTTCAGCCTGCGTCACAGTGAGCTAGGCGACGCCGCCGCCATCGCCGCGCTGATGGCGCAAGATGCCGTGCAGAGCAATACCCTGCAGCTGCCCTACCCGGACGAACGCAGCTGGCGCCAGCGGCTGGGCGCCGGCAACCTTGGCCTGGTGGCGGAAGCGGCGGATGGCAGCATCCTCGGCAATGCCGGCATCTGGCAGCCGGGCGACAACCCGCGGCTGGCGCACATTGCCGAGCTGGGCATCAGCGTGCATCCGGCGCAGCAGGGCAGCGGTATCGGCAATGCCCTGCTGACGGCACTGCTGCTGCAGGTCAGCCATTACCTGCCCTACCGCCGGCTGCAGCTGAAAGTGTTCTGCGACAATGCGCCGGCCATCGCGCTGTACGAGAAATTCGGTTTTGCCCGCGAAGCCACGCTGCGCGGCGATGGCCTGCGCCATGGTGCCTATCACGACTGCCTGCTGATGGCACGGGCGGTGAAGTAACTATGTCGCGCCAGCGTCTGCGTCGCAGCCTGGGTTATCTGTGGGCGGCGCCGTGCTCGCTGCCGGGGCTGCTGCTGGCCGCCTTGCTGCTGTCCTGCGGTGGCCGCGCCCAATGGCAACAAGGTGTGCTGGAAGTGGCACTGCCACCCTGGCGCTGGCTGCGGCGGCTGCCGTTTGCCGCCATCACCCTCGGCCACGTGATCCTGGGGCTGGATCTGGCCACGCTGGCGGCGCTGCGCGCGCACGAGCAGGTGCACGTGCGCCAGTTCCGGCGCTGGGGCGTGCTGCTATTGCTGGCCTATCCGGCGGCCAGCCTGTGGCAATGGCTGCGCGGCCGGCGGCCGTACTGGGACAACCCGTTCGAGGTACAGGCACGGCGGCTGAGCGGCACGCCGCCAGAGCCGCGCCAGCCTGCAGACGAGTGAACACCCGTTTTGCCGCAAGCCGGCGTCAAGACTGGAGCTGTTGAATTCGCGGGGCCGAACGAGCGTTTTGCGGCGGCTGCCACCCGGCAAGCGGGCAAGCCGCTAGCGTTCTCACCGCAACGCGGATGGCGCGGATATTGAAGTGACTACCGTCACGCCCAGCCGGCGTTACCGCACCGGCCATGGCAGCGCCGCCGGCGGGTTGGCCGCCAGGTAGTCGGCCAGCTGCGGCTGCGGCCAACATTCGCCATGCGCGGGTGGACAGGTGAAACTGAACGACTCGCCATCCAGCGCGAAACTCAGCGCGTAGGCATGCAGATAGGTGCGGTCGGCGGCGCTGCCGCCATACAGCGCATCGCCGAGAATCGGTGCCCCCAGCGACTTCATCGCCACCCGCAGCTGGTGGGTCTTGCCGCTGCGCGGACGCAGCACGAACAAGCGCCGTCCGGGGGCCAGCGAGTGGCTGAAAAACTGCGTCACCGCCGGGTTGTCCTGGCTCTGGCACAGCCGCCAGGCACCGCCACGCCCCTTGTCCATATCGCCCTTGATCAGCCCCTGCTTGCGATTGGGCTTGGCGTCGGACAGCGCCAGGTAGTACTTCTGTACCTCACGCCCGGCAAACGCCGCCCCCAGCGCCGCCGCCACCGGCTGGCTGCGCGCCAGCACCAGCAGGCCGGAGGTGACCTTGTCCAGCCGGTGCACCGGCCACAGCGCCGCGTCCTGCAGCCCGTCGCGCACGATGTCGAGCACCCCGGGGGCATCGTCCTCGCGGTGAAAGCCCAGCCCGGGGGCTTTGGCAATCACGTAGAAACGCGGGTCGGTGGCAATCAGCTGGAACATGCGGCGGCTCCGTCGGCGGGCAAAGGCGGCATTGTCGCGGCGTGGCGCTGCCGCGGCAAGCCGCGTGCCGGCTCAGGCGCTGGTGGATTCTTCCATCTTGCGGGCGGCTTCCAGCCGCATCTGCTTGCGGATTTCGGCCTCGCGGAAGCGCTTCTTGTGGGTGTCGCTGTCCAGGCTCAGCGGCGGCACCGGCATGGCCTTGCCGTTGTCGTAGGCCACCATGGTGAAGTAGCAGCTGTTGGTGTGGCGCACGCTGCGCTCCTGGATGTTCTCCGCCACCACCTTGATACCGACTTCCATCGAGGTGCGGCCAACGTGGTTGACGCTGGCGTAGAAGGTCACCATCTCGCCGACGTGGATCGGCTGCTTGAACAGCACCTGGTCCACCGACAGCGTCACCACGTAGCAGCCGGCGTAGCGGCTGGCGCAGGCGTAGGCCACCTGGTCCAGCAGCTTCAGCAGCACGCCGCCGTGCACGTTGCCGGAAAAATTGGCCATGTCTGGCGTCATCAACACCGACATGCTCAGCTCGCGCTGATTAACACTCTGTTCGCTCATACCCTGCCTGTCCTTATCTATTGTGCTGTTGTATCGCAGCGCCGTGGCCGCTTTACCAGCTTTGTTATCGATGACAGCCGCGTACAATGGCGCATCCCCGCCACCACCCGCTACCGCCATGTCTTCTTCACTGTCGCGATTGTTCCAGTATGCCCGCCATTACCGGCGGGATGCGTATCTTGCCAGCGTGTTTTCCGCTTGCAACAAATTCTTCGACATCCTGCCCGAGGTGCTGATCGGCGTGGCGGTGGATGTGGTGGTGAGCAAGCAGGATTCGTTCCTGGCACGCCTCGGCATTACCGACACTTTTCACCAGCTACTGTGGCTGGGCCTGCTCACCGTGCTGATCTGGGCCGGCGAATCGCTGTTCGAATACCTGTACCAGCTACGCTGGCGCAACCTGGCGCAGAACCTGCAGCACGATCTGCGGCTGGATGCCTACCGCCATGTGCAGAAGCTGCCGCTGGCGTATTTCGAGAATAAGAGCACCGGCAATCTGATGTCCATTCTCAACGACGACATCAACCAGATGGAGCGCTTCCTCAATGGCGGCGCCAACAGCATCATCCAGGTGCTGTGTTCCAGCGTGCTGGTCAGCGGCGTGTTCTTCTACCTGGCGCCAACCTTGGCCGCCATCGCGCTGTTTCCGGTGCCGCTGATCCTGTTCGGCACCTTCTGGTTCCAGAAACGCATCGCGCCGCGCTACGCCGCGGTGCGCGAGGCCGCCGGAGTGGTGAACGGCCGCCTCAACAACAACCTGCTGGGCATTGCCACCATCAAGGCGTTTACCGCCGAGGCATTCGAGGCCGAGCACATCCACGACGCCAGCGCGCGCTACCGGGCGGCCAACGCCAGCGCCATCCGGCTGTCGTCGGCCATCATCCCGGTGATCCGCATGGCGATCCTGGCCGGCTTCGTGGTGACGCTGGTGTACGGCGGCTACCTGGCGCTGTCCGGCGCCATCGGCGTCGGCAGTTACTCGGTGCTGGTGTACCTGACGCAACGCCTGCTGTGGCCGCTCACCGGCCTCGCCGACATCGCCGACCTGTACCAGCGCTCGATGACCGCCATCGACCGCGTGCTGGGCATTCTGGCCGCACCGCTCACCATCGACTACCACGGCAAGGCACTGCCGGCGGCACAAGTATCCGGCGCGCTGGCTTTCAATAGGCTGTCATTCGGCTACGGCGCGCAGCCGGTGCTGCACGAGGTGTCGCTGCAGATACCGGCCGGCCACACCGTGGCCTTTGTCGGCGCCACCGGCTCCGGCAAGAGCACGCTGATCAAGCTGCTGCTGCGCTTTTACGAAAGCAGCCAGGGCAGCATCACGCTGGATGGCCACGACATCCGCCAGCTGGCGCTGGCCGACCTGCGCCGCGCCATCGGTTATGTCAGCCAGGACGTGTTCCTCACCGACGGTACGGTGGCGGCCAACATCGCCTACGGCGTGCCGCAGGCCAGCCGCGAAGCGGTGATTGCCGCCGCGCGCGCCGCCGAGGCCGACGAATTCATCGCCCGCCTGCCGCAGGGCTACGACACCCCGATCGGCGAGCGCGGCCAGAAGCTGTCCGGCGGCCAGCGCCAGCGGCTGGCACTGGCGCGCGCCATCCTGAAAGACCCGAAAATCCTGGTGCTGGACGAAGCCACCAGCGCGGTGGACAACGAGACCGAAGCGGCGATCCAGCGCTCGCTGGACGTGGTGTCGCAGGGCCGTACCACGCTGGTGATTGCCCACCGCCTGTCCACCGTGCGCCATGCCGAATGCATCTATGTGCTGGAACAGGGCCGCGTGGTGGAGGCCGGCACCCACGAGCAGCTGCTGCTGGCCAACGGCAGCTACGCCGCGCTGTGGCGGCTGCAGACCGGCGAGCGCAGCCACTGAGCTAGCTACTCGCGCGGCGGCCAACGTTGGCCGCAACGACAAGGGCGTGCCGCTGGCACGCCCTTGCGTCGTGTAACGATGTCCTACAATGAAACAGCCTTCCCAAGTGGCTGATTCGTCATGGCAATTTCCGGCATTTCCTCCTCCGACAGTTACGGCGCTGCGCTGTACAGCAGCGAGGGGGACTTATCGACCATTGCCGACCGCTCGCCCGGCTACAGCCGCGGCGGCAGCAAAAACGGCCAGCTCAGCGACGACGACAAGACCCTGGTACGCGCCCTGCAGAACCGCGACCGCGAAGTGCGCGCCCACGAACAGGCGCACCTGGCCGCCGCCAGCGGCATCAGCGTCAGCGGCCCCAGCTACGACTACCAGCAAGGACCGGACGGCGTGCGCTACGCCATCGGCGGCAGCGTCAACATTGAAGTCTCGCCGGCACGCACGCCCGAGGAAACCGCGCAGAAGGCACGCATCATCCAGTCTGCCGCGCTGGCGCCGGCGCAGCCATCCGGCCAGGATCTGGCAGTGGCCGCCAGAGCGCGCCAGATGGAGCTAAAGGCGCTGGCCGAGGCGGCGCAGCAGCGCCAGCAACAGAGCAAGCTGAGTCAGGCCTATGCCAGCGGCGACGGCCCAGTTGCTAATTTGCTGGGCAATGCGGTGGATATCCAAGCGTGAAGATGCCCATTGCACAGCAACAACCGCGATAAAACCTCTCCAGCTATAACGCCTGATTACACCCCTGCCATTCACTAGCAATTACGCCGAAATGTTTTAAGCATTTAATTTACAATTTCATGGAATGCATCACCACTTGCAAGAAATCGACCATGAACAAAAAACTGATTACCGCCAGCCTGATGGGCTGCCTGTTCGCAACACTGGCCAACGCCGATGCAGGTAACGGCTATGCACTCACCAGCAATGAAGTGCGGCACAACACCAACGCTTATGCCGGCGTCAATATCGCCTTGGGCAACAAGCTGGTGCCAACTCTGGTGCTGGGCGTGTTCGATACCCGCGTCAAGCAGAACGGCAACACCGAGGGCGCCAACCTGGCCGTGCACATCAACGTGCTGGGCGGTGTCAGCCTCAGCAAGCTGAAACTGAGTTACCTCAACGGCAAGAACGACCTGCAGGGTGAAATCGGTGGCGGCTACGACCTGGGCAAGCAAGCACCGTTTGCCAGCCTGGGCATCAATGCGCCGTTCGGCGCCATTGGCGTGGACGGCTTCTCGCTGCATGAGCTGGCGCCGTCGCTGACCATCCACAGCCAGGAAGAATTCAATACCCCGAGCACTAGCTGCCAGAATGTCGGCTTGGGTCAGGGGCAGTTCTTTGACAGCACCTGCAGCAACGCGCCGGGCTAAGCAGCATTTTTCCAATCCAGCCAGCAGTACCACTGGCCACAACAGGGAATGACAACATGAAAAAAGTACTTGCTACTGCAGCCGTGATCGGCAGTCTGTTTGCTACCAATGCCCAAGCCATCGGTTTCGGCTACGACTTGGTAACCGATGGTGTTAAGCACAACACCAACGCTTATGCCGGCGTCAATATCGCCCTCGGCAACAAGCTGGTGCCAACTCTGGTGCTGGGCGTGTTCGATACCCGCGTCAAGCAGAACGGCAACACCGAGGGCGCCAACCTGGCCGTGCACATCAACGTGCTGGGCGGTGTCAGCCTCAGCAAGCTGAAACTAAGCTACCTCAACGGCAAGAACGACCTGCAGGGTGAAATCGGTGGTGGCTACGACCTGGGCAAGCAAGCACCGTTCGCCAGCCTGGGCATCAATGCACCGTTTGGTGCCATTGGCGTGGACGGCTTCTCGCTGCATGAGCTGGCACCGTCGCTGACCATCCACAGCCAGGATGAATTTAAAGCACCGAAGGCAAGCTGCAAGAATGTCGGGCTGGGCCAGGGGGCCTTCTCTGATAGTGCCTGTAGCCAGAACGTGACCTAATCTGCACGCTTCATTGCATATGCACACGCCGGGCTTTTACCCGGCGTTTTTCATTGCAGAGTCCCGCTCACAGCCAGCGCCGCACCCGGCGGCAGTAGCCTCGGTAGTCATCGCCGAAGCGCTGCGCCAGCGCGCGTTCCTCCGGCGCGATCTGCCAGCGGCTGATCCACAGCCAGAACAGCAGCGGCCCCGCCAGTGTCGCCCAGTTACCCAGCCACAGCGCCCAGGCCAGCAGCAGGCACAGCATGCCCAGGTACATCGGGTTGCGGCTGATGCGATAGAAACCGCTGATCACCAGTGCCGTGCTGTTCTGCGGCTTCAGCGGATTCACCGTAGTGTGCTGGCGGAAAAAAGCCAGCACCGCGCTGCCATCCAGCAATAGCCCCAGCGCCACAAATGGCCATGCCAACGCCGCCGGCAGCAACATGGCGGCAGCGGGCAGCCAGCCGTGCAAGCCGTACATCAACAAGGCACACAACAGGCCCACCACAGGCGGTGGCACCCGACATTCCAGCCAGCGCATACGCTTACTCCTTGATAGGCTGCGCCAGGCGCAGGCCGTTGAAAATCACCAGCAGACTGGCGCCCACGTCGGCGAACACCGCCATCCACAGGCTGGCCACCCCGGCCAGCGCCAACACGAAAAACAGTAGCTTGATCGCCAGCGCCAGCACGATATTGGCGCGCAGCACCGCCATGCTGCGCCGCGCATGGGCGAACAACTGCGGCAGCTTGTCGAGGCGGTCTTCCATCAGCGCCACCTGCGCGGTTTCCAGCGCCACATCGCTGCCGGCGGCGCCCATGGCGATGCCGAGATCAGCCTGCGCCAGCGCCGGCGCGTCGTTGACGCCATCGCCCACCATCGCCACTGCGCCATGCTCCGCCACGGCGCGGATGCTGGCCAGCTTGTCCTCCGGCAGCAGCGCGCCGGCGGCGTCGGCAATGCCGGCGGCAGCGGCGATGCGCGCCACTTCCGCCGGATGGTCGCCGGACAGCACCAGCAGCCGCATGCCCTGCCGCTGCAGCGCCGCTACCGCCGCCACCGCTTCCGGCCGCAGGCCGTCCGCCACCGTCAGCTGCGCCAGCAACTGGCCATCGCGGCACAGCAGCATGCCGCCGCGTAGCGGCTGATCGCTTGCGGCCAACGTTGCCGCCGCTACTCCCAGCCGCGCGGCCAACCGGGCATTACCCAGCCCGTAGCGCACGCCGGCTATGCGGGCGATGACACCCTCGCCGGCCAGCTCCTGCAGCGCGTCCACCGCCAGCGGGGCGATGCCCTGCCGCTGCGCTGCCTGCAGTACCGCCCGTGCCAGCGGGTGGGTGGAGTGCGCCTCCAGGCTGGCGGCCAGCTGCAACGCGCCGCGCTCGTCCAGCGCCGCATCCAGACTGTGCACGCTGTCCAGCACCGGTTGGCCGCGGGTCAGCGTGCCGGTCTTGTCCAGCGCCACCACACGCACGCGGGCGGCGGTTTCCAATGCCGCGCCGCCCTTGATCAGCATGCCGTGGCGGGCGGCGGCGGACAGCGCCGACACCAGCGTCACCGGCGTGGCGATCACCAGCGCGCACGGGCAGGCGATCACCAGCAGCACCAGCGCCTGATACAGCGCCTGCGACCACGGCAACCAGCCGGCCAGCGGTGCGGCAATGGCGAACAACACAGCCAGCGCCACCACCAGCGGCGTGTATATCGCGGCAAAGCGGTCGATGAAACGCTGCGTCGCCGCCTTGCCGGCCTGCGCGTCGCGCACCCGCTCGATGATGCGCGCCAGCAGGCTGCCGTCGGCAGCGGCGGTTACCTGCAATGTCACCAGCGCCGCACCGTTGATGGTACCGGCGAACACCTGCTCGCCCGGCCCCTTGGCCAGCGGCAGGCTCTCGCCGTTGATCGCCGCTTCGTCGAAATCGCTGTGGCCATCGACGATGCGGCCATCCAGCGGCACGCGCTCACCGGGGCGTACGCGCACCATGCGGCCAACCTCGACGCTGCCGGCCGCCACCTGCTGCCAGCCGTCAGCGTGCTGCACCCAGGCTTGCTCCGGCTTCAGCGCCATCAGCGCGCGCACCGCGGCGCCGGCGCGCGCCAGCGACATCGCCTCCAACCGCTCCGACAGCGCAAACAGGAACAGCACCATCGCCGCCTCCGGCCACTGTCCCAGCAGCATGGCGCCGGCTACCGCCAGGCTCATCAGGAAGTAGATGTTGAGGCTGCGGCTCTGCAGCGCATACCAGCCCTTGCGCGCGGTACCGCGCCCGCCCAGCAGCATGGACGCCGCCGCCGTAGTGATCACCGCCCAGCCGGTTTCCGCCTGGCCGGCAAACACCAGCCCCTCGGCCAGCGCCGCCAGCAGGCCGGCGGCCAGCAACGGCCAGGACGCGAACGGCGCCGCTGCCGGCAGCTTGGCCGCATCGCTCTGCAGCTCGGCCTGCATGCCGGTGGCGGCGATGGCCTGCTGCAGCGCCGGCAGGCTGGCGCCGCGGTGGTGCACGATCAGCAGCCGTTCGATGTAGTTGAAGTCCAGCTGCAGCACGCCAGCCATGCCAGCCAGCGCCTTTTCCAGCATGCGGCCTTCGGTGGGGCAATCCATCGCCGCGATGCGCAGCCGCCATTGCAGGCTGTCGGCCGGGGCCGCCGCGCTGGCGGCCTGCCCGGTGCACGGCTGGCACGACGCGCCGTGGTCGTGGTCGTGGTCGTGGTCGTGGTCGTGGCCGTGGCCGTGGCCGTGGCCGTGGCCGTGGCCGTGGCGGGCAGTGTGCGCGTCGCCCGGCGTGTGGCAAGACCCGTTACCGCTCTGGCAGCAATGGCTCATCTCAGTCTCCGCAATGCAGTTTGTGTCATTGCAAACCCTGTAGTTACTATAGGGTCAAGTATTTTTTGCGGGAGCAGCAACATGCAGATCGGAGAACTGGCCAAACGCGGCGGCTGCGATGCCGAAACCATCCGCTACTACGAGCGCGAGGGCCTGCTGCCGGCGCCGGCACGCAGTGCCAGCGGTTACCGCCGCTACGAGCAGGCACACCTGGAGCAGCTGGCCTTTATCCGCCATTGCCGCTCGCTGGCTATGTCGCTGGCCGACATCCGCCGCCTGTTGGCCTATCACCAGCACCCGTCGCCGGCGCCGTGTGACGATATCAACGCGCTGCTGGATGCGCAGATCGGCCGCATTCACCAGCAGATCGCCAGCCTGCAGCGGCTGGAACAGCAGCTGCTCACCCTGCGCGCGCGCTGCGATGCGCCGCATACCGTGGCCGACTGCGGCATTCTCAAGACGCTGGAGGGCGCCGCCAGCGGCGAGGGCTGCGTCTGCCACGACGCGCCCAGCCGCGACTGAGCGCCCCGGGGGCTGGCCGTCACCCGCGGCAGGCAGTATAGTTGCCGGTTTGCTGGCCACCGCGGCACGTAAGTCATTAATAAATATTAATAATTACGTACCAAACGGCTACCAACCGGAAACATTCACCCCTGGAAAGCATTACCCGATGAAGCTGTCTATGCCAACGATCCTGTCCGTATTCACCCTTGCCGGCTGCCTGCTGGCCGCCCCCGCCGCCCAGGCCATCTCGCTGTATTCCGTATCGGAAAGCGTCAGCGCCACGGTAGGCAGCATCTCCGACACCGTGCGCGGCTCGTCCAAGGCGCTGCACATCGCGGAAGGCGATTACAAGGTGATCGACGTGGCTCAGGCCGACGGCAAACCGGGCCAGGCCCGCCTGACGCTGCAGGCGCTGAACAACCCGCAGCAGGCCGAGTTCTACCTGTATGTGCCGCAGGCGGACGCCCAGCGCGCCGCCGTGGCCAAGGGCAATACCGTCACCGCCAGCAAGCGCCCCTACGGGCTGGCGTTTGCCAAGGCCGACACCGGTACGCCGTTTGTGCTGGTACTGGAACAGGCGTGGCTGCAAGAGCTGCAGCCGAACATCGTTTCCTGATCCGCCTGCCTTTCGTCTGCTGACGTCGGCGCTTCCCTGGCGCCGATGCCAGACCGCCCGCCGCTTTCCGATTGCCATCGCCATGCCGCCCCTGATCGCCCTCCCGTCGTTACCCGCCGTTGGCCGCAAGCTGTTGACACTGGTCGGCACGCTCGCCTGCTGGCTGCTGCTGGCCGCCCTGCCGGCACAGGCCAACTCGCTGCTGTTTTGCGACCGGCCGCCGGCGCAATCCGCGGTACAAAAAAACCGCCTGCTGCTATTCAGCGAGGCGGTGAAAAACGTACTGCAACAATCGGGCAGCCAGGCCGCCATCGTGGCGCGCGCCGGACTGGATCTCGACCGCTTTGCCATCCGCTACACCCATGCCGGCATCAGCCTACGGCAAAGCCCGAATACCCCGTGGTCGGTACGCCAGCTGTACTACGCCTGCGACGACAGCCAGCCGCACATCTACGACCAGGGCCTATCCGGCTTCCTGCTCGACAGCCATCAGCAGGACAGCGCCTATGTCTCCATCCTGCTGCTGCCCGCGCGTGCCGAAGAGCAGCTGGCGGCAACCGCGCTGGACCGTGCGCAGGCGCTGGCCGTGCTGGGCGCGCAATACAGCGCCAATGCCTATGCGTTTTCCACCCGCTACCAGAACTGCAACCAGTGGCTGGCCGAGCTGCTGGCTCGCGCCTGGGGCGAACTGCCGGCCGCGGACGCCCCGCGCGAGGCGGCGCAGCGCTGGCTGCAGCAGGCGCAGTACCAGCCCAGCAGCATCGACGTGAAATACGGCTTCATGGTGTGGGCCGCCTACCTGGTGCCGCTGCTGCATAACAGCGATCACCCAGCGGCCAACCTGGCCGCCCGCCACTATCAGGTGAGCATGCCGGCCGCCATCGAGCAGTTCGTGCGCGCGCAATGGCCCGACAGCCGGCGCATTGAGTTGTGCGTGCGTAACGAGCAACTGGTGCTCCACCACGGCTGGGATAATATTGCCGATGGCTGCCAGCCTGGGGCCGACGATACGGTCAGCACGCTGGGCTGAGCACCGCCAGGCGAGCCATGGCGCGGAGTCGGCACACGTCGCTCCGAGGCGGGCGCCACGCCACCGCGGTAAACAGCCACACCCACAGGCGGCCAACGCTGGATACGGATGGCCGCCACCGACCATCCGCCAAGCGTGGCACCATGAAAAACGGCAGCCCAGGGCTGCCGTTTGTGCGGGACGGCGGCCAAGGTTGGCCGCACGCGCTTACTTGCGTTCTACCTGCGACACGTCGCGCACCGCACCGGTGTCGGCACTGGTGGTCATCGCGGCGTAAGCGCGCAGCGCCGGGCTGACCACGCGCTCGCGATCGACCGGCTTCCACGCGTCACGACCGCGTGCTTCCATCTTGGCACGGCGATGCGCCAGTTCTTCGTCGGACACGGCAAGATGGATGGTGCGGTTGGGGATGTCGATCTCCACGGTATCGCCCTCTTCCGCCAGGCCGATGGTGCCGCCCTCGGCGGCTTCCGGCGACACGTGGCCGATGGACAGGCCGGAGGTACCGCCGGAGAAGCGGCCGTCGGTCAGCAGCGCGCAGGCCTTGCCCAGCCCCTTGGATTTCAAGTAGCTGGTGGGGTACAGCATTTCCTGCATGCCCGGGCCGCCTTTCGGGCCTTCGTAGCGGATGATGACGATGTCGCCGGCCACGACCTGGTCGGCGAGAATGGCCGCCACCGAAGCGTCCTGGCTTTCGAAGATGCGCG
Organism: Vogesella oryzagri; assembly: GCF_040148885.1. Classification (NCBI taxonomy): domain Bacteria; kingdom Pseudomonadati; phylum Pseudomonadota; class Betaproteobacteria; order Neisseriales; family Chromobacteriaceae; genus Vogesella; species Vogesella oryzagri. Next base: position 241,790 of record NZ_JBEFLD010000007.1, on the reverse strand, counting down.
CGCGGCCGGTGAATTTCAGGATCGAGTCATCGACGCCGGCGGTTTTCACGATGCAGCCGCGTTCGGCGATATTGCCGTACAGCACCGCCAGACCACCATCCTGCGAGTAGGCATTGGCCTTGTCGCGGATGCAACCGTCGGCACGGTCGTTGTCCACCGTCGGGTAGCGCATGCTCTGGCTGAAGGCGATGGTGGTCGGCACGCCGCCCGGTGCCGCGCGGTAGAAGCGCTGCGCCTCGCTGTCGTCACCGTGGCGCATGATGTCCCAAGCTTCCAGGCCAGCGCCCAGCGTCGGGCTGTGTACGGTGGGCACGTCGCGGTGGATCAGGCCGGCGCGGTCCAGCTCGGCCAGGATCGCCACCACGCCACCAGCGCGGTGCACGTCTTCCATGTGGTACTTCTGGGTGGCCGGGGCCACCTTGGACAGGCACGGCACGCTGCGTGAGATACGGTCGATGTCGGCCATCTTGAAATCGACACCGGCCTCGTTGGCCGCAGCCAGCAGGTGCAGCACGGTGTTGGTGGAGCCGCCCATGGCCACGTCCAGGCTCATGGCGTTCTCGAACGCCTGCTTGGTGGCGATGCTGCGCGGCAGGATGGAGTAGTCCTCTTGTTCGTAGTGGCGCTTGGTGATTTCCACGATCAGGCGGCCGGCGCGCAGGAACAGCTCCTTGCGATCGGCGTGGGTGGCCACCAGGCTGCCGTTGCCCGGCAGGCTCAGGCCCAGCGCCTCGGTCAGGCAGTTCATCGAGTTGGCGGTAAACATGCCGGAGCAGGAACCACAGGTCGGGCAGGCCGAGCGCTCGACGCGATCGACGTCTTCGTCCGACACCGCGCTATTGGCCGCTTCCACCATGGCATCCACCAGGTCGAGCTTGCGGATGTCGTTGCCCCACTGCACCTTGCCGGCCTCCATCGGGCCGCCAGACACGAACACCACCGGGATGTTCAGGCGCATGGCCGCCATCAGCATGCCGGGGGTGATCTTGTCGCAGTTGGAGATACACACCAGCGCGTCGGCACAGTGGGCGTTGACCATGTATTCCACGCTGTCGGCGATCAGGTCGCGGCTGGGCAGGCTGTACAGCATGCCGCCGTGGCCCATGGCGATGCCGTCGTCCACGGCGATGGTGTTGAATTCCTTGGCCACGCCACCGGCCTTTTCGATCTCGCGCGCCACCAGCTGGCCCATATTGTGCAGATGCACGTGGCCGGGCACGAACTGGGTGAAGCTGTTGGCAATGGCGATGATGGGCTTCTGAAAGTCCTCGTCCTTCATGCCGGTGGCGCGCCACAGCGCGCGGGCACCGGCCATGTTGCGGCCGGCGGTCGAGGTCTTGGAACGGTACTGGGGCATGGTGAATCCTTAATGTCTCTGAATCTTTATCCCGTGGCCAGACTGGCTGGCCACGTGCTGCCATATTAGGTTACGCGCATCCGTCAGCCCGCTTCTGTGAGCAGGTCGCAGGAACTTCCGGGTACTGGAGGTTTCTGTATTGCAGCATGGGCAGGTCCGGGTATCGACACCACGCTGCCGGACGCTTTTTCGTATAATCCGCGTCTATCGTCCTCTTTTACCGCAAACGCACATAACTGACAAATGCTGATCCATCCGCAGTTCGACCCCGTCGCCATCCACCTGGGCCCGCTGGCCGTGCACTGGTATGGCCTGATGTATCTTCTCGGCTTCGTGCTGTTCCTGGCGCTGGGCAATTACCGCATCCGCCGCCAGCCGGATGGCATCTGGAGCAGCAAGGATCTGGACGATTTCCTGACCTGGGCGGTGATCGGCGTGGTGGCCGGCGGCCGCCTCGGCGAAGTGCTGTTCTACCAGCCCGGCTACTACCTGTCGCACCCGGCCGAGATCCTGATGGTGTGGAAGGGCGGCATGAGCTTCCACGGCGGCTTCATCGGCGTGCTGGCGGCCATGGCGCTGTTCGCGCGCAAGAAGGGCGTCAGCTTCTGGCAGATCAGCGACTTTGTGGCGCCGCTGGTGCCCACCGGCCTGGCCGCCGGCCGCATCGGCAACTTCATCAATGGCGAACTGTGGGGCCGCCCGGCGCCGGCCGAGCTGCCGTGGGCGATGGTGTTTCCACAGGTGGACCTGCTGCCGCGCCATCCGTCGCAGCTGTACCAGGCACTGCTGGAAGGGCTGACGCTGTTCGTCATCCTGTGGCTGTTCTCCAGCAAGCGCCGCCCGGTGGGGCAGGTGTCAGCGCTGTTCCTCGCCGGCTACGGCCTGTTCCGCTTCGTGGCCGAATACTTCCGCACCCCGGACGCCGGTATCTTCGGCCAGTCCGACGTGATCAGCATGGGACAGTGGCTGAGCCTGCCGATGATCATCACCGGCGCGGCGCTGTTTGTGTGGTTCGGCAACCGCGCGGGCCGCAGCGCGGTCTAAACCGCATGAACACGCGCCTTGTCCCCCTGCTTGCCTGTCTGCTGCTGGCCGGCTGCGCCCACTACCAGTGGCGCCACCCGGACGGTACGGTGAACTTTGACACCGACAGCTACCAGTGCCAGCAGGAAGCGGCCAAGGCGTTTCCGCCCGACATCCGCCAGCGCAGCTACCCGCCGCGCTACATCGGCCCGCGCTGGCACTGCCCGCCAGGCGCCACGGCGCGCAGCGCATGCTGGCTGGATGGTAGCTGGTGGGACTGGCCAGAAACCGAAGCCTACGATGTCAACGAGCGCGCCCGCAGCGACTTGTACCGCAGCTGCCTGAAAGCACGCGGCTGGGCCTATATCCGCGTGGACTGACACTGCAGCCAGCTGAAAACACAAGGCTTTTACGCTAGAATTCGCACCGGCGGCCTTTCGTCCGCCACCGCAAATCATCAATGCAGTCGCCAGGCTGCATTTTTATTTGGGCACCGCGCCAAGGTTGGCCGCAGGCGCCCGTTGACTGCACGCGGCCTTTAGTCCGCCTAGCCAGAAAGCCCCGACCCATGAACACCAAGATCGCCCTGGCCAGCCTGCTGCTGGCCGTCTCCGCCGTGGCCGGCGCCGCCGACGCCGTGCTGAAAGTGTCCGCCATTCCGGACGAAGCCCCCACCGAGCTGCAACGCAAGTTCGCGCCACTGGGCAGCTACCTGGAAAAAGAACTGGGCATGAAAGTGCAGTTCGTGCCGGTAACCGACTACGCCGGCGTGGTCACCGCGCTGAACGCCGACCAGATCGACATGGCCTGGCTGGGCGGTTTCACCTTCGTGCAGGCCAGCCAGCGCGGCAAGGTAGTACCGCTGGTGCAGCGCGCCGAAGATGCCAAGTTCACCGCCAAGTACATCGGCAGCGTGGAAGCCGGCATCAAGACCCTGCAGGACCTGAAAGGCAAGCGCTTTGCCTTCGGCTCCGCCTCCTCCACCTCCGGTCACCTGATGCCGCGCTACTTCCTGCAAAAGCAGGGCATGCAGCCGGAAACCTTCTTCAAGACCGTGGGCTACTCCGGCGCGCATGACGCCACCGTGGCCTGGGTGGCCTCCGGCAAGGTGGAAGGCGGCGCGCTGAACGCCTCGGTATGGGACAAGCTGGTGGAAGCCGGCAAGGTGGACCCGGCCAAGGTACGCCTGCTGGGCACCTCCCCCACCTTCTTCGACTACAACTGGACCGTGCGCGGCAGCATGGACAAGAAGCTGCAGCAGCGTATCCAGGCCGCATTCCTGAAACTGGATGCGGCCAACCCGGAGCAGAAAGCCATTCTGGAACTGCAGCGCGCCAGCAAGTTCATCCCCACCAAGGCAGAAAACTACGAAGGCATCGAGGCTGCCGCCAAGGCTGCCGGCCTGCTGCAATGAGCCTGGCGCTGAGCGAAGCGACGCTGTCGCTGCGCGGCCAGCGCATTCTCGACGGCATCACCCTGCGCCTGGCGCAGGGTGAACAGGCAGCGCTGATCGGCCCGTCCGGCGCCGGTAAATCCAGCCTGCTGCTGCTGGCCGCCAGCCACTACCGCGCCGACAGCGGCAGCGTGCAGCTGCTGGGCGCCGAGCCGTGGCAGCAGAATGCCGCCGCGCTGCGCCGCCTGCGCAGCCGCATCGGCAGCGTGTACCAGCATGCGCCGCTGCCGGCGCTGCAACGGGTGGTTACCGCCGTGGGCGCCGGTCGCCTCGGGCAGCTGTCAACGTTGGCCGCACTGCGCCGCCTGCTGTGGCCGCAGGACGTGGCCGCCATCCGCGCGGCGCTGGAACAGGTACAGCTGGGCGACAAGCTGTGGCAGCGCTGCGACCGCCTGTCCGGCGGCCAGCGCCAGCGCGTCGGCATCGCCCGCGTGCTGTACCAGCAGCCCGAGCTGCTGCTGGCCGACGAGCCGGTAGCCGCGCTGGACCCGCGCCTGGCCGACGACACCGTGGCACTGCTGTGCCGCGATGCCGCCGCGCGCCACGCCACCCTGCTGGTCAGCCTGCACTCGGTGGAGCTGGCGCTGGCGCACTTTCCGCGCCTGATCGGCCTGCGCGACGGCAAGGTGATGTTCGACCTGCCGCGCAGCAAGGTCAGCCCGGCGCTGCTGGCAGCGCTGTACGCCGGCGACACCCCGCCCGAGCGGGACGACAACCCGGCCACCCCGCTGCCGCGGGTGGCGCCATGCTAACCTCCTCCACCCACCCGCTGCGCGACCCAAGGTTGGCCGCACGGCTGGGCTGGCTGATCGCCACGCCGCTGCTGTTGCTGACGGCCATGGTCTACACCGGCTTCGACCCGCGCTTGCTTCTGGACGCCGCCACGCTGGCCACGCTGGGCAGCTTCGTCAGCCAGTTCTTTCCGCCCAGCCACGAGCCGGCCTTTATCGCCAGCCTGCTCGGCGAAACCGTCACCACCCTAGCCGTCGCCAGCAGCGGCACCCTGCTGGCCATGCTGGTCGGCCTGCCGGCGGCGCTGCTCACCAGCCGCGCGCTGGACCGCGACACGCTGTGCGGCGACGCCCCCACCCGCCCATGGCGGGCACTGCAACACGGCCTGCGCGGCGTGATGGTGATCCTGCGCGGCGTGCCCGATCTGGTGTGGGCACTGCTGCTGGTGCGCGCCGCCGGCCTCGGCAGCCTGCCGGCGGTACTTGCGCTGGGGCTGGCCTACGGCGGCATGCTGGGCAAGGTCTATGCCGAGATTCTGGAAGCGCAGCCGCGCGAGCCCGCCGCCGCACTGGCTGCCAGCGGCGCCGGCCGGCTGGCGTGCTTCGCTTATGCGCTGCTGCCACAGGCGGCGCACGAGCTGATCAGCTACAGCGTGTACCGCTGGGAATGCGCCATCCGCGCCTCGGCGGTGATGGGCTTTGTCGGCGCCGGCGGCCTGGGCCTGCTGATGGACACCGCGGTACGCATGCTCAACGGCGGCGAAGTCGGCGCCCTGCTGCTGGTCTTTATGATCCTGGTGGCGCTGACCGAAACCGTCAGCCGCCTCGCCCGGCTGGCGGTGGACAGCCGCCGTGGCGGCCTGCTGCTGGCACTCGGCTTTGTCCTGCTGCAAGCCGCCGCACTGTACTGGCTGTGGCCGCAGTGGCAAGGCAGCCCGTTTGATGTCGGCGGTCTGCTGCGCTTTGCCGCCGAACTGCTGCATCCAAATCTGGCGCCGGCGTTCCTGCTCACCGTCGCCAGCGGCATGCTGGAAACCCTGGCGCAATCGGCGCTGGGCACCGCCTTTGCCTTTCTCGGCGGCGCGCTGCTGGCCTTACCGGCCAGTCAGCGCGGCCCACGCTGGCTGCGCACGCCGGTACGGCTGCTGCTGAACCTGCTGCGCGGCACCCCCGATCTACTATGGGGCGCCATCGCGGTACTGGCGCTAAGCCTGGGACCGGCAGCCGGCGTGCTGGCGCTGGCACTGCACACCAGCGGCGTGCTGGGACGGCTGTTCGCGCAGACGCTGGAAAACCTGCCACCGGAACCGGAAGCCGCCCTGACCACCAGCGGCGCCGCGCCGATGACACGGCTGGCCTACGGCCTGCTGCCGCAGGCGCTGCCGCAATGGATCGCCTACACCCTGTACCGCTGGGAAAACAACATCCGTATCGCCGCCATCCTCGGCCTGGTCGGCGCCGGCGGCCTCGGTCAACAGCTGTACCTGGCACTGTCGCTGTTCCAGCTGCACAACGCAGCCACCCTGATCGCCGCCATGCTGCTGCTGTCCTGGGGGGTGGAGGGCATCAGCCGCTGGCTGCGGCGAGGGCTGGAATAAACTCGGCTCAGCTGAAATCACTGCGGCCAACCTTGTAAAAGGTTGGCCGCAGTGATTTGGGGGAGGATTATCGACCAAGTCGGCAGTTGGCTCATTTTCACCGGACAGTCCGGTATGGCGCAGTAACCGAGCAACGACATCAGATTCAGGTGGACATCAGCCAGCATGGTCGCAAATGTGTGCGATAGCGCCGAGGCAGGCCCCGTTCGTTCCGTTCTATATAATCTGGCAACGCCACCTTTTGCCGCGTGAAAATCATGCCCCTGACAGCACTAGAACAGCAGTTAAATTTCCTCAGAGAAATCGACCGTCTGAAGACCGTCACACGGCAATCGCCACTACTTGACCAAAGCCGGAAAGAAAATTCGGCCGAGCACTCCTGGCACCTGGCGATGTATGCCTTGCTGCTGAACGAGTACGCCTGCGCCGCCGTGAACACAAACCGTGTCATGCAGATGCTGTTACTGCACGACATTGTCGAGATAGATGTTGGCGACTTCCCTATTCATGCCGGACTTTCCGGCGAATTGCAGGCTAAACAGGAAGCTGAAGCAGCTGTGCGATTGTTTGGCTTATTGCCGCCGCAGCAAGGCAACGAACTCCTTGCTTTATGGCAGGAATTCGAGCGCGCAGAGAGTGAAGACGCGAAGTTCGCCAAGGCGCTCGACCGCTTTCAACCGCTGCTCATCAATGTCTTCACCGGTGGCGGAACCTGGGCGGAAAACAATGTTTCGCTGGAACAAGTCGTATCCCGATATGGCCCGGTTATCAAACGCGGAGCACCGCAACTGTGGGCAGTGTGCGAGCAATGGGTCGTCCGGCACTTTGCCGGGCAAACGACCAAAAGTTAGCCCACGCGTTTAATGAGTCGCCCCTGGCTTGCTAGATACTTCCGGTCTGCAACCCCTACCTTGGCGGCAACACCGGCCGCAGGCTGATCGGCGTGGACAGGATGATGCTGGTGCGCGTTTCGCCCAGATCGTTCAGCCGCGATACCAGCAGCTCCAGGTGCGAGACATCGCGTGCCAGCAGGCGGAATACGTAGGAGTCGTTGCCGGTGACGTGGTGGCATTCCTGCACTTCCGGCATGGCGGCCAACCTGTCGAGCAGGATTTTCTTGGCCGGTTGCGGCACGGTGATGCCCACCAGCGCCGACAGCGCGTAGCCGGTTTTCAGCGGAGCCACCACCGCGTGGTAGCCGCGAATCACCCCTGCCTCTTCCAGCCGCTTCACCCGCTCCGACACCGCTGGTACCGACATGCCCACCCCCTGCGCCAGTTCCGTCAGCGATTGGCGGGCATTGGCCTGCAGGGCAGCCAGTATGGCCCAGGATTTACTGTCGATTTCCATTTGTAAGGTCCATCTTGGTTTTTGCCTTAAATTGACAAGTCAATGCGAACAATGGCCCCCAGCATGGCATGGTTGGCCGCCAGCGTCACCGGCACACTAAGAATATGGAATCTGATGCTGGGAGCAAATAATGACCGTGTTTGTAGAAGCCGTCGCCATCGGGCTGGCGATTGCCGCACCGGTAGGACCGATCGGCTTGTTGTGCATTGAGCGTACCCTGCACCACGGCCCGGCGCGCGGGCTGGCGACCGGGCTGGGCGCTGCCACGGCCGATGCGGTGTACGCTAGTCTGGGCGCTGCCGGCATGGGAGTCGTGATTGGCTGGCTGACCGCACTGGCCGCGCCGCTGGCCCTGACCGGCAGCGCGCTACTGCTGTATCTGGGCATTGCCACCCTGCGCCGGCCACAGGCTGCGGGGGCGGCACAGGCCAAAGAAGGGGGCAGCCTGCTGGGCGCCTACAGCAGTGCCTTGGCGCTGACACTGAGCAACCCGATGACCATTCTGTCGTTCATCGCGGTGTTCGCCGGGCTGGCCGGCGGCCATGCGCCCGGCAACGGCGAGGCGCTGCTGATGGTACTGGGCGTGTTCTCCGGTTCGGCCGTGTGGTGGCTGCTGCTGGCCTACGGCGGCGGCCGCCTGCTGTCACGGCTGGGGGGGCGGGGCCGCCGCTGGGTAGACCGCCTGTGCGGGCTGCTGCTGATCGGTTTTGCCGGGCTGATTGCCTGGCGGGTATTGCCGACAATAGTGGCATTCTGATGCTTACTACGGCTAACATGCTGCATGTTCTTAAAGATATCAGCAGTCCTGTCGATAAGCTGTCTGCCAGATGGCATTCATTACGTGAGACCGCTATGGAAATCCGCAGCAATATCAGCGCGATACCCTATTCCGCCCCGGCCAGTGCGCCCCAGACCGCCGCTGCCGGCGCTGAGCTAGCTACGCCAGCGGAAACGCCCTCCACCATCGTCACCCTGCAGTCCCCGGCGGCAACAGCGGCAGAAACTGAGGGCGGCACGGAACCGTCTCCGGTGAAATCCTTTACCTATGGTGCACTGGGTTTGCCGGAACCGCTGCCAGTCGACACGCCGTCGGCCAAGCCGGAAAACACTTATTTCACTGCCGGCAAATGGGTTGCCGCCGCCGCGACAGTCGGTTCCATCGTCTCGCTGCTGGTCTGATTTTTATGGACCGCAACCCACCCTGCTTGCCTTGCATCAATAAAATTTGACAAATCAAGCATTTAGCACCATACTGCTTTTTGCCTCTTCTCTGGCGTCATCTCAACTGACGCCTGCCTTGCCTTAACTGCTGTCACATCGCACAGCAATTTCCGCTCAGGTTTACGAAGCAACCTGCCATGTCAGAGCGATTACCGCTGCACGTGGCTGCCTACCATTTCAAGATTGGAGCTGCCATGTCCAAAGAAGACATGATCGAACTGCAAGGTGTTGTCATCGAGATGCTGCCGGAGTCGCGTTTTCGCGTTCGGCTCGATAACAACGTGGAGATTCTCGCCTATGGCTCGGGCAAGATGAAACTGCACCGCATCCGCGTGCTGGTTGGCGACCGAGTCACGGTGGAAATGTCACCCTATGATCTCACCAAGGGCCGCATCAATTTCCGCCACCCTACCGCAAAAATAGAACATGCTGCGCCAATGAGGCGCCGCCACTAATCGGCTACCCGCCAGCGGGTTGCCGCAAAGGAAATACCTAATGAAAATCAAAGAACTGAAACAGGGTGACCGCATCACCCAGCAAATCGACAATTCGACTATCGCGTTTGAAGTAATGTCCATCCAGCAAATCGGCCGCCGCTTCATGGTGACCTTCCGCTCGGCGTTCGGCATCGAAAGCGCCAGCTACCAGGGCGAAGCCTGCGTTACCGCAGCATAAGCACCAGCAGCCAAAAAAACAGAACCCGCCTTTCGGCGGGTTTTTGCTTTTCCGGCGGCGGCCAACGTTGGCCGCATCAGCGCCAGCGTCGCAGCAGCAGCGAGTTGCTGACCACCGATACCGAGCTGGCGGCCATCGCTGCGCCGGCAATGACCGGATTCAACAGCCCCACTGCCGCCAGCGGAATCCCCAGCACGTTGTAGATAAAGGCAAAGAACAGGTTCTGGCGGATCTTGCGCATGGTGGCGCGCGACAGGCGCACGGCATCGGCCAGATGCAGCAGATCGCCATGCATCAGCGTCACGTCCGCCGCCTCGATGGCGACATCCGCCCCCGCCCCCATGGCAAAGCTGACATCGGCCACCGCCAGTGCCGGTGCATCGTTGATGCCATCCCCCACCATCGCCACCCGCAGGCCCTGTGCCTGCCACTGCCGGATCTGCGCCGCCTTGTCCTGCGGGCTCTGGCTGGCATGCACCTCGCTGATGCCGGCCTGGCGCGCGATAGTGCTGGCGGTTTCCGGCTTGTCGCCGGTGAGCATCGCCACTTTCACCCCCAAGGCAGCCAGGGTCTGCACCGCCTGCGGCGACGTTGGCCGCAACTGGTCGGCCAGCGCCAACAGCGCCTGCGGCACGCCATCGCGCGACAGCGCCAGTACCGTCTTGCCCTGCGCATACAGCGGCTGCGCCAGCGCCGGCACCGTGCCCAGCACCCAGTCCGGCGTGCCCAGCTGCAGGCGGCCAACGTTTGGCAACACCGCGCTGACGCCCTTGCCGATAGTGGCCTCGAATGCCTCCACCACCGCCAGCGGCAGCTGCTGCTTGGCGGCAGCGGCAAGGATGGCCAGCGCCAGCGGGTGCTCGGCACCCTGCTCCAATGCCGCCGCCCATCCCAGCCACTGCGCCTCGTCGCCGGCCGTCAACGGCACGATGTCGGTGAGCTGCGGCTTGCCGACGGTAAGGGTGCCGGTCTTGTCCACCACCAGCAGATCCAGCGCCGCCGCATGCTGCAGGGCGGTGGCGTTGCGGAACAGCACGCCGCGGCGCGCACCGTTGCCCATGCCCACCATCACCGCCGTCGGCGTCGCCAGCCCCAGCGCACACGGGCAGGCAATCACCAGCACCGCCACCGCGTGAATGAAGGCCCGCGGCCAGTCGCCGCTCAGCCAGACGGTCAGCAGCAGCGTCAGCAAGGCAATGGCCAGCACCGCCGGCACGAACACCGCGGCGATCTTGTCCGCCAGCGCCTGGATCGGCGCCTTGCTGCCCTGCGCCTCGGCCACCGCGCGCACGATGGCGGCCAGCTGCGTGTGCGCCCCCACGCCGCGGGCGCGCACTTTCAGCATGCCGCCGCTGTTCTGGGTACCGGCATACACGCGGTCGCCCACGCTGCGCTCCACCGGCAGACTCTCGCCGGTGAGCAGGCTTTCATCCAGCACCGCCTGCCCGGCCTCCACCTCGCCATCCACCGCCAGCCGTTCGCCGTGGCGCACGATCACCAGATCGTCCGACTGCAGCTGGCCGATCGGCAGCTCCAGCAACTGGCCGTCGCGCTCCACTCGCGCGGTCTTCGGCGATAGCGCCAGCAGGCTTTCGATGGCGCCGGCGGTGCGATGCTTGGCGCGCGCCTCCAGCAGCTTGCCCAGCAGCACCAGGGTGATGATCACCGCGCTGGCTTCGAAGTATACATACAGCTCGTGCATGCCGGCCACGGTGACCCATGCCGACCACAGCCACGCCATGCTGGTACCCAGCGCCACCAGTACATCCATATTGGCGCCGCCACCGCGCAGCGCCAGATAGGCGCCACGATAGAAGCGCCAGCCCACCAGAAACTGCACCGGCGTCGCCAATGCCAGCTGCCACTCACGCGGCAGCCAGCCGTGGTGACCGCCGGCAGCCATCGTCCACATCTCGCCGGCGAACGGCAGCGTCAGCAGCAGCGACAGCGCAAACCACAGCAACTCGCGCCGGTACTGCCGCTGCGCCGCCTGTTCACGCGCGGCGCTATCGTCGCTTTGCACGCTGGCGTCGTAACCGGCGCGGCGCACGGCGGCGATGAGGTCGTCGGTCTGCAAACTGCCGGCGGGAAAACGCACACTGGCGGTCTCGGTAGCAAAGTTGACGTTGGCCGCCACGCCAGGCAGGCGGTTCAGCACTTTCTCGATGCGCTGTGCGCAAGCGACGCAAGTCATGCCGCTGATGGCCAGTTGCACACTGGCCTCCGGCACGGCGAAACCGGCTTTGCCAATGGCGGCGCGCAAGGCGGCGACATCCTGCTGCGCGGGGTCGAATTCGATACGGGCGGACTCACTGGCAAAGCTGACGCTGGCACTGACGCCCGGCAGGCGACCCAGCACTTTTTCGATACGCTGCGCGCAGGCGGCGCAGGTCATGCCCTGTACCGGCAGGGTAACGGTTTGCTGATTCATGGCGATTTCCGGCGAGGAATATAAGCCCATAATATACCCCTACAGGGTATATAGCAAAGTCACGTTGGCCGCATCGCCGGCGGCCGCTTGCTGCGGCCAACCTTACAGCCAGCGGCGGCGCCAGAAGATAAAGCCCAACACCAGCGCAATCAGCGCCATGCCGGCCATCACGCCGAAATAGCCATAGCGCCAGTGCAGCTCCGGCATGTTGTCGAAGTTCATGCCGTAGATGCCGGCGATCAGCGTCAGCGGCATGAAGATGATGGTGATCACCGTCAGCACCCGCATCTGCACATTGAGGCGGTTGGATTGCGCCGACATGTACAAGTCCAGCATGCCGGAGATCACCTCGCGCGCGGTTTCCAGCGATTCGATCAGGTGCAGGGTGTGGTCGAAGGCATCGCGCAGGTAGAGCAGCGTGCCGTGCTGGAAGAAGGTGTGGTCGCCGCGGGTCAGCACATTGAGCACCTCGCGCAGCGGCACCAGCGCCCGGCGCAGGCGCATCGCCTCCTGCTTCTGGCGCTGGATGCGCGCCAGGATGAAGCGGTCGTGCCCGGACAACACCTGCTTGTCCAGTTGCTCTACGTTGGCGTTGAACTGGTCGATGACGCCAAAGTAATCATCGATGATGGCATCCAGCAGGCCATAGGCCAGGTAGTCGGCGCCCTGCTGCCGGAGTTGGCCGCGACCCTGGCTCAGCCGTTCGCGCAGCGCGGCAAACACCCCCAGCGGCTGGGTCTGGAAGCTCAGCACAAAGCCATTGCCGATCACCAGGTACACCTGATCGTGCTGCAAACGCTGGTTGTCCGGCTGGTAGCGATACACCCGGGTGGCGATGAACAGGTAGTCGCCGTAGTCGTCCACCTTGGGGCGCTGCCGGCTGTTGAGAATGTCTTCCAGCACCAGCGGGTGCAGGCCGAAGCGCTGGCCGATCGCCTGCAGCAGCGCTGGGTCGGTCAGGCCGTACACGTTCAGCCACAGCACCGGCAGCTGCGGCCGGTACGCCAGCCCCTCTTCCAGCGTGGCGAACACCGTCTCACGGCATTCGGCGGCGTTGTATTCGATCAGCGAGATGCGGCTCGCCAGCGCCGGCGCCTCTCCCGCCGGCAGCAGCGTGCCCGGCGGCTCGCCCAGGGTGGGAAAACGCTGTTTCAGTTGTGGATGACGCATACGGCTCCAGACAGACAAACGGCCGTGGCAGCTGCTGCGCACGGCCGGTACCCGGCGGCCGGAGTGGCCGCCTACCCAGGCTTATTCGCCGCGCATTTCCAGTGCCACGCCGATGTCGCGCCACTGGCCGATTTCCTGCTTGAACGCCGCGGTGGTCAGCGGGTTGGCCGCCAGCCAGGCTTTACCCACCGTCAGCGCGTAGCCGTTGAGGGTGCGGCGCAGGCCGTGGATGGCATCGACTTCCACCGGGTTGCGGCTGCGGCAGAACAGCGCCGCCAGACGCAGCGCCAGCACCGCCGGCCACAGTGTCTCGTCGCCCACTTCGCGCAGCATCTTGCCCATGTCACCACGGTGCCCCAGCACGATGGTGGCCAGCACGCTCTGCTCGCGGCGCGAGAAGCCCGGCATGTCGGCATTGTTGAGGATGTAGGCGGAGTGCTTGTGATAGGCGGTGTGCGCAATCGACAGCCCGATCTCGTGCACCCGTGCCGCCCAGATCACCCGCTTGAGCATGTCCTCGTCCAGCGGTTCACCCGCCACCATGCGATACAACCGCTCGGCCAGCCGGGTCACCCGTTCGGACTGCGCGGTATCGACGTGATAACGGCGCTTGAACTGGGCAATGGTGGAATCACGCATGTCCTTCTCCCGCTGGCGACCAAGCAGGTCGTACAGCACGCCGTCGCGCAGCGCGCCATCGGTAACGATCATGCGCTCGACCGCCAGCGACTCGAACACCGCGATCATGATCGCCAGCCCGCCCGGCAACACCGGCGCGCGGTCGGCCTTCAGGCCGTTGATGGCGATATTGCGGATATCGCCGCAGCGCAGCAGCGCCTCGCGCAGCCGCTTCATGCCGGCCAGGGTGATCTCGCCGCCAAACCAGTCGTTGATTTCCATGATGTCGCGCAGCGAGCGCGCGGTGCCGGAGGTACCGACCGCCAGCTGCCACTCGCTGAGCGGATACTGATGCGCAATGCGCTGGATCTCGTTGCGTGCGGCCAACTCGGCGTCACGGAAGGCGTTCTTGCTGATCTTGCCATCCACGAAGAAGCGCTTGCTGAAGGTAACGCAGCCCAGCGGCAGGCTCTCGGTCACATGCGCCTTGTACTGGCTGCCGATGATGAACTCGGTGGAGCCGCCGCCGATGTCCACCACCAGCCGCCGCTCCTTGGTGGCCGGCAGCGTATGCGCGGCGCCCAGGTAGATCAGGCGAGCCTCTTCGCGGCCGGCGATGATTTCGATGGGGAAGCCCAGCAGGCGCTCGGCTTCCACGATGAAGGCCGGCGCGTTCTTCGCCACCCGCAGCGTATTGGTGCCCACCACGCGTACCTGCTTCGGATCCAGCCCGCGCAGTCGCTCGCCAAAACGCGCCATGCATCCCAGGGCACGGGCCAGCGTTTCTTCATCCAGCGTCTTGTCTTCTTGCAAACCGCCGCCCAGGCGTACGGTTTCTTTGAGGGAATCGAGGGTATACAGCTGGTCATCTACCACACGGGAAATCTGCAGCCGGAAGCTGTTGGAACCCATGTCCACGGTAGCCAGCACGTCAAACGGGGGCGTGACGGTACTCAAAAAGCTCACCCCTTGTCAGAGATTGGTTGAATAAAAAAACGGCGGTAACAATGTTACCGCCGTTCGCTAGGGTGGTGCACGCTTATTGGGCGGCATCGCCCAGCGATTCGCGCTTCTTTTCTTCCAGCGAGGTATGGCGGATGTCCTTGCCCTTCACCAGATACACCACGTATTCCGAGATGTTCTTGGCGTGATCGCCGATGCGCTCGATGGCCTTGCACAGGAACAGGGTATCGATGGAGGTGCTGATGGTGCGCGGGTCTTCCATCATGAAGGTGATCTGCGCACGCAGCTCGGAGGAGTAATCCTGGTCCAGCAGCACGTCCTCCTCCGCCAGCTCCACCGCGGCGGTCGGGTCCAGGCGGGCAAAGGCGTCCAGCGCGCGATGCAGCATGGCGATGGCGGTTTCCGCCATCTTGGACGCCTCGCGGAAGCGCGGCGCCGGCATGCGCGAGCCCTGGCACAGGTCGCGGCCAACCCGGGCGATCTTCTGCGCTTCGTCGCCGATGCGCTCCAGATCGGTAATGGTCTTGATCACCGTTACCACCATGCGCAGGTCGCTGGCCGCCGGCTGGCGACGCACGATGATGTGCTGGCAATCTTCATCAATCTGCACTTCCAGCGCATTGACCTTGGCATCGTCGGCGATCACACGCTCCAGGCGCGCCACATCGCCCTCTTGCAAGGCGTCCATGGCGGCGCGGATCTGCTGCTCTACCAGCCCGCCCATCTGCAACACACGGGTGCGGATGGTTTCGAGCTCCAGGTCATACTGTTTGGAAAGATGTTCGGGCATGTCAGACCTCGGTCAGAATTTCGACGTAACGACGTAGCGTAACCCAGCTTTGTGACAGGCAGATTGCAACCCATGCGACAAGGCCGCCCCGCAGGACAGCCCAGGTAGCCGGCAACCTCACCGGCTTAGCGGTATTCCTTCACCCCATCCGGCGTGCCCAGCAGCAGCACATCGGCGCGGCGGGCGGCGAACAGGCCATTGGTGACCACGCCCACGATCTGGTTGATCTGCTGTTCCAGCTTCACCGGCTCGGCAATCTGCAGGCCGTGCACGTCCAGGATGATGTTGCCGTTGTCGGTGGTGACCCCCATGCGCCATTCCGGATGTCCGCCCAGCTTCACCAGCTCGCGCGCCACGTGGCTGCGCGCCATCGGAATCACTTCCACCGGCAGCGGGAAGCTGCCCATCATCGCCACGTACTTGCTGCTGTCGGCAATGCAGATGAACTGCTGCGCCACCGCGGCCACGATCTTCTCGCGCGTCAGCGCCGCGCCGCCGCCCTTGATCATGTGCAGCTGATGGTTCACCTCGTCGGCACCATCCACATACACCGGCACTTCGTCCGGACCGACGCTGTTCAGATCCAGCACCGGGATGCCGATCTCTTTCAGCCGCTTGGTGCTGGCTTCGGAGCTGGACACCGCGCCCTTGATGCGGCCCTTGATCTTGGCCAGCTCATCGATAAAGAAATTGACGGTGCTGCCGGTGCCGACGCCGACGATGCAGTCATCCGGTACAAACTTGATGGCGGCTTGCGCCACTTGCTGTTTCAGCTGGTTCTGGTCCATGAATCACTCCGCGGGTTTCAGGTGTTTAGTGTTTTTTGAATCGCTTGATGCGGCCAACGTTGCGGCCAGGACTACCCCGCCGCCGGCACCAGCAGGCACACCGCCTGGGTTTCTATCGCCTCGGCACGGCCGAGGTAGCCCAGCTTCTCGTTGGTCTTGCCCTTCACATTGACGCAGCCGACATCGATGTCCAGCAGCGCGGCGATGCGCGCGCGGATGGCATCGATGTGCGGCGCCAGCTTGGGCGCCTGGGCAATGATGGTGCTGTCCACGTTCAGCAGCTGCCAGCCGGCGGCGCGCACCCGGCGCATGGCCTCCTGCAGCAGCACCCCGCTGTCGGCGCCCTTGAAGGTCGGATCGGTATCCGGAAAGTGGCGGCCGATGTCGCCCAGCGCCGCCGCACCCAGCACTGCATCGGTAATCGCATGCAGCAAGGCATCGGCATCCGAGTGCCCGAGCAGGCCCTTGTCGTGCGGGATGGTCACGCCGCCAAGGATCAGCGGCCGCCCCTCCACCAGCCGGTGCACGTCGTAGCCCTGACCAATGCGAAACGGTGTCATGTTCAAATCCTTTATGTTGGCCGCAGCGCTCAGCACCACCAGCTGTGCGGTGACAAATCCGCTAGCCGCGCGCGGCAAGAATCGCCGCCGCCAGCGCCAGATCGCCCGGCCAGGTCACTTTAAAATTCTGCGCCTCGCCCACCACCAGCCGCGGCGCGTGACCCTGCAGCTCGATAGCGGAGGCTTCGTCGGTAATCGCCGGGTTGGCCGCATCCGCCAGCGCGTTGGCCAGCAGCCCGGCACGGAACATCTGCGGCGTCTGCGCCAGCCACAGACCGTCGCGCGGCACGGTGGCGCTAATGCGCCCGCCGGCATCGCCCTGCTTCACGGTATCGGCCACCGGCTGCGCCAGAATGCCACCGACGGCATCGTCGCCAATGTCGGCGATCAGCCGTGCCAGCGCCTGCGGTGACAGGCAGCAGCGCGCGGCGTCGTGCACCAGCACCCAGTCGTCCGCCGCCGGCTGCAGCGCCGCCAAGCCGTTGGCCACGCTTGCGGCGCGGCTGGCACCACCGACGCGCAGTACGGTCAGCTTGGGCTGCGGCCAGTCGAAGCTGTCGAACCACTCGTCACCCGGCGAGATCACCACCGCCACCTGGTCGATGGCGGAGTTGGCCACCAGCACTGCCAGCGTGTGCGCCAGCAAGGGTTGGCCGCCGATGTCCAGGTACTGTTTGGGGGTAGCCGAGCCGAAGCGGCTGCCGTGGCCGGCCGCCGGCACCAGCGCGATGCGTCGGGTCATATTGGCTGCGCTCAAGCCGGCTGCTCGCTGGGCGGGTTTTCGATGCTGCGCCACAGGCAGCTGCCCTTGACGCTTTTATCCAGGGTATCGAGGTATTCCTGATGCGCGGCCAACTCCTCGGCCGACGCCGCCAGCACGGTCAGCGGCTTGCGTTCGAAGCGGTAGCCTTGCCCGCGGCTGCCGTCGGCATTGTCACCGTAGCCGATGTCCATCATCAGGCTTTCCTGACCGCGGGTCATCCACAGGTAGACCTCGGACAGCAGCTCGCAGTCGATCAGCGCGCCGTGGAAGGTACGGTTGCTGCGGTCGATCTCGAAGCGGTCGCACAGCGCATCCAGGCTGTTGCGCTTGCCGGGGAAGGTATCGCGCGCCATCGCCAGCGTGTCGGTCACCAGCGCACACTGCTTGTTCACCAGCGGCAGCCCCAGACGGTTGAACTCGGCATTCATGAAGCCGACGTCGAACGGCGCGTTGTGGATGATCAGCTCGGCATCGGCGATGAATTCGCACAGCTCGGCGGCAACGTCGCGGAACTTCGGCTTGTCGGCGAGAAAATCCAGCGAGATGCCATGCACGCGTTCGGCGTCCGGATCGATGTCGCGCTCCGGGTGCATGTACAGGTGCAGGTGGCGGCCGGTGAGCTTGCGGTTCACCATTTCCAGGCCGGCAAATTCGATGATGCGGTGGCCCTGGTTGGGGTCCAGCCCGGTGGTTTCGGTATCGAGAATGATCTGGCGCATAAATGTTCTACAAGGTTGGCCGCATCAGCGCAGGCTGGCGACGCCGGCATTGGCCAGCTGGTCGGCACGTTCGTTGAATTCGTGGCCGGCATGGCCCTTGACCCAGCGCCAGTCCACCTGGTGCCGGTTGCGCAGCTCGTCCAGCTGCTGCCACAGGTCGGCGTTCTTCACCGGCTCCTTGTTGCTGGTGATCCAGCCGCGTTTCTTCCAGCCGTGAATCCACTCGCTGATGCCTTTTTGCACATACTGCGAGTCGGTGTGCACCACGATGCGGCACGGGCGTTTCAGCACTTCCAGCCCGCGGATCACCGCGGTGAGTTCCATGCGGTTGTTGGTGGTATTGGGCTCGCCACCGTACATTTCCTTTTCCTGCCCCTTGTAGCGCAGCAGTACGCCCCAGCCGCCGGGGCCGGGGTTGCCCTTGCAGGCGCCGTCCGGGTAGATCTCGACGATAGTGTCGTCAGCCATGTGGTATCTCGTCCTGCACAGATTGATTAACGGGGTGGCGCTCGTTGCCGCCGGCGACCATCAGGCCGCTGCCGGCCTTGGCCGGCTTCCAGTTGGGCATGATCAGCCGCATGCCGCGCTGGCGCTTGACGGCCTCGATGCCGTAGACACCCGCCAGCATCGGCCAGCAGCGCCCGCCGATACTGTCCATGAATTGCCAGCGTGCCAGCCAGTCGGCGCGCGCGAAAGGCGGCGAGTATGCCATGAAGGCGTTGCCGGTGGGTTCCAGTTGCAGCAGGGCGAGCCAGTCGCGAATGCGTGCCGGGCTGAAAAAATTGCCGCTCCACGGTGCATCGCGCTTGCCGCGCAGCAGGCGGCAGATGCCCCACAGCGACACCGGATTGAAACCGGTGAGCACCAGCCGCCCTTCCGGCACCAGCACCCGTTCCGCCTCGCGCAGCACCTGATGCGGCTCGCTGGTAAAATCCAGCGCATGCGGCATCACCAACAAATCCAGGCTGCGGCTGTCAAACGGCAGGAAGGCGGCATCGCAGATCACATCCGCGCCCGCCTCTGGCCCGGCATAGCCATGCCAGGGAATACGGTTGCAGGCCAGAAAGTCGTAGTCGCTGAGCCCGACCTGCACCGCGCGAAAGCCAAACGCATCGGCCACCGCACGGTCGAAAAACACCTGCTCGCGGCACAGCAGGTATTGTCCCAGTTCCGAGCTGGCCAGCCAGTCAGCAAACGCTTCCATTGTTTCGGGGTAACCCATGGCCGACATTATTCGCCTCACACCGGTTTGTGCCTTTGCCGATAATTATATCTGGGTTTTGCACGACACTACCCGCGCCATTGCAGTCGATCCGGGCGACGCTGCCCCGCTGCTGGCGTTCCTGGATGAACACCGGCTGCAACTTGATGCCGTATGGATCACTCACCATCACGCTGACCACATCGGCGGCCTGCCGGCCCTGCTGGCACGTTGGCCGCAGCTGGACATCTACGGTCCGGCGGGCGTGGCGCACATCAACCAGCCGGTGATGGCCGGTAGCGAGGTGCTGGCCTTCGGCCAACCGGCCACGGTGCTGGCCGTGCCCGGGCATACCGCCAACCATCTGGCCTTTTTGTGGGGCAAGCACCTGTTCTGCGGCGATACCCTGTTTGGCGCCGGCTGCGGCCGCATATTCGACGGCACCCCGGCGCAGCTACACCAGTCACTGACGCAACTGGCGGCGCTGCCGGAGGACACGCTGTGCTATCCGGCCCACGAATACACGCTATCCAACCTGCAATTCGCGCTGGCGGTGGAGCCGCACAATCCGGCACTGCAGGCACGCTGGCAGCAGGATCAGGCCAGCCGCAACGCGCAGCGGCCAACCTTGCCCAGCAGCCTGGCACTG
The DNA here is from genome assembly GCF_040148885.1 of Vogesella oryzagri. Classification (NCBI taxonomy): domain Bacteria; kingdom Pseudomonadati; phylum Pseudomonadota; class Betaproteobacteria; order Neisseriales; family Chromobacteriaceae; genus Vogesella; species Vogesella oryzagri. Next base: position 221,730 of record NZ_JBEFLD010000007.1, on the reverse strand, counting down.
GAAAAAGCCAGCAATCCGTTTTTACGTACCAATATCAAGGCAGTAGCAGAGGCCGCCAACCGGCAAGCGGGTAAAGACCTTGCCGATGATGAGGCCATTTTTGCCACACTGCGCGAGTGGAAAAACCACTTTCGACCGGCATAAGTTCACCCCCTGCCGACAAATGATGTTGCCAGCGATAAATATCGACTAAAACACAGAAAAATCATGCTTTAAGGTGAACTTTCGCGTTTGACTGTCCGCCCTTGCGTGTTAGCATCGCCCGATACGGAATACAGGCTCAGGTCCATGAAAAAGCTTACCCCGCTCGCATTGTCGGTTTTCCTCGCATTCGTGCTGTCACCGGCGCACGCCAACAGCAGCAATGTCAGTCTGAACCCGCCGCAACGCAGTGTGGATGATGGTCTGGCCGCCGGCCTCGACATGATGCTGCTCAACAGCAGCCTGCTGCGCAACGGCGACAGCGTGTGGCAGCGCGCCCGCGAAGGCTTCCAGATGGGTGAAGTCAACCCGGAGCTGGTGCGCCAGCACGAGCGCTTCTTCAGCGCCCGCATCGATTACTTCCGCCGTACCGTCGACCGCAGCCGCAAATACCTGTTCTTCATCATGAACGAAGTGGAACGCCGCGGCATGCCCACCGAGATCGCCCTGCTGCCAGTGGTGGAAAGCGCTTTTGTGCCCACCGCCCAGTCCCAGGTCGGCGCGGCCGGCCTGTGGCAGTTCATGCCGGCCACCGGCCGCCAGTATGGCCTGGAACAGACCTGGTGGTATGACGGCCGCCGCGACGTGGTAGAAGCCACCCGCGCCGCACTGGACTACCTGCAGAACCTGTACACCATGTTTGGCGACTGGAGCCTGGCACTGGCCGCCTACAACTGGGGCGAAGGCAATCTGTCGCGCGCCATCGCCAAGGTACGCGCGCGTGGCGAGGTGGAAAGCTACGAAAACATCCAGATGCCGAAGGAAACGCGTAACTACGTGCCCAAGCTGCTGGCGGTGCGCAACCTGCTGCAGGAACCGGAAAAATTCGGCCTGCGCCTGGCGCCGCTGCCCAACAAGCCCTCGTTTGTTGCCGTCGCCACCGGCCGTCACATGAACATCGACATCGCGGCACGTCTGGCCGAGATGTCGGTGGCCGAATTCAAGGAGCTCAACCCGGCGTTCAACCTGCCGGTGTTCGCCCACAAGAACGGCCGCCAGATGCTGCTGCCGGAAAACAAGCTGCACAAATTCGAAACCAATCTGGCCAAGTGGGACAAGCCGCTGCTGACCTGGCAGGTGCATGTACCGGATAGCGATACCAGCGCCAGCGAGCTGGCCAGCCGCTTCGAGATGAACCCGAACGAGCTGATCACCGCCAACAATCTCAAGGCCAGCAACACGCTGCCGGCAGGCCGCCCGGTACTGGTGGCGCTGCATGGCAACGGCAATGCCGCACCGCAGCTGGATGCCACCGATATCGCCGCACCGGCCAGCGAAGCCGCCACACTGGTGGCTTTTGCCGCCAACACCGCCCCCACCCCGGCAACAGTCGCCGCCCCGGTGCAGTCTGTTGCCAGCGTCACGCCAGCCAGCCTGGTCAGCAAGCCGCAAAGCGTCGCCGTCGACAGCAAACCGGCTGAAGCTGCCAAGCCGCCAGTCACTGCCATCGCCAGTGTGGCGCCCACCGTCAAAGCGACTGCAAGCGCGGTGATGGTTGCCGATAGCAAGCCGCAGACGGCCGTGGCCAGCGTTGCCGCCGGCAGCAATGTGCTCGCCGCCGCCAGTCCGGCGCCACGCGTGGTCGACGCCAAGCCGGAAGTACGCAGCGAAGCGCCGCGTGTGGTCATTCGCGTCGACAACAAAGCGGAACGTAGCGAACCGGTGCGCATCATCACCCGCAACGATGGCAACGTTGGCCGCGAGCTGTTGTTGAGCAGCCCGGACCGGGTGGTCACCGCCAGTGCCGGCCTGCATACCGTGGCCGTCGGCGATACCCTGTTCAATATCTCGCGCCGCTACGGCATGACCGTGACCGACCTGAAACAGCTCAACGGCCTGGACGACAATGCCATCAAGCTGGGACAAAGCCTGAAAGTGCTGAGCAGCCTGCCAGCCGCCAGCGCGCTGGCCAGCAGCACAGCCAGCCCGTTGCGCACCGTGTCCTACAGCGTGCGCCAACCGGCAGCGGGCCCGGTACCGACCGATTACGTGGTACAGCGCGGCGATACCGTGTTTAGCATCGCCCGCAAGTTCAGCGTGTCGCACACCGACATCCTGCGCTGGAACGACCCGGATCAGCTGACGCGCCTGCAACCAGGACAGAAAGTCCGCGTGCTGGCGGAGGCCGATGGCCTGTAAGCCATACCAGCCACAAGCACAAGGCCGCAGCATACGCTGCGGCCTTGTGCTTTTTACCCTGCCCGCGCGGCGCTGCCGTCGCGAGTCGTGGCGGCCTACTCCGGCGCCTTGCTATCCAGCCAGATGGTCACCGGACCATCGTTCACCAGCGCCAGCTGCATGTCGGCGCCAAAAACCCCGGTTGGCACCAACTTGTCCAGTGTGGTCTGCATCTGCTGCACAAAGCGCTCGAACAAGGGTTGCGACAGCTCCGGCCGTGCCGCCCGGCTGTAGCCGGGGCGGTTACCTTTCTTGATACTGGCAAACAGCGTGAACTGGCTCACTGCCAGCACATCGCCGCCGGCCTCCAGCACCGAGCGGTTCATCACTCCGTCGGCATCGTTGAAAATGCGCAGCTGGCTGATCTTGCGCACCAACCAGCCGATGTCGTCATCGCCATCGCTGTCCTCCACCCCGACCAGCAATAACAGGCCGGCAGCAATCTGCCCGCTGATCTGCCCTTCCACCGTCACCGATGCCTGTGTCACACGCTGTACCAGAACTCGCATCAATCTCTCCCATCATTGGACGCGACATTCTAAAATGAGCGCCCACCTCCCAGACAAGGATTCGCCATGCTGATGGTCGTTTCGCCAGCCAAAACGCTGGACTACGAGACCCCCGCCCACACTGCGCAGTTCACGCAGCCGGATTTTCTCGCCCACAGTGCCGAGTTGATCAAGGTACTGCGCGCGCAAAGCCCGGTCCAACTGGGCCAGCTGATGGACATCAGCCCGGCGCTGGCCGAACTGAACGTTGGCCGCTACCACGACTGGACACCGGCCTTCACCCCGGCCAATGCCAAGCAGGCGGTACTGGCCTTCATGGGCGATGTCTACGAGGGTCTGGGCGCGGCCAGCCTGTCAGAGCAGGAGCTGCAATGGCTGCAACAGCATCTGCGCATCCTGTCCGGGCTGTATGGCCTGTTGCGTCCGCTGGACCTGATGCAGGCCTACCGTCTGGAAATGGGTACCCGGTTGACCAACCCGCGCGGCAAGAACCTGTACGAGTTCTGGGGCAGCATCGTCACCGACGAGCTCAACCGCCTGCTGGCAGCAGATGAGTTTCCGCAGCTGGTGAACCTGGCCTCGGACGAGTATTTCAAGTCGGTAAAGCCGAAACAGCTGCAAGGCCGGCTGATCACGCCGGTGTTTCAGGATCTGAAAAACGGCCACTACAAGATCATCAGCTTCTACGCCAAGCGGGCACGCGGGCTGATGGCGCGCTGGGCGGTCAAGCATGGCATTGCCGACGCGCAGGCGCTGCTGGATTTCAACGCCGAAGGTTATGCCTTTGCGCCGGAAGCCTCGGACGAAAACACCTGGGTGTTCCGCCGCGATCCGGCGGCACGGTAACCGCCGCAAGGTTGGCCGCCGTGGTGCGCTGCGGCCAACCTTGTCTTTTACAGCCGGACTTCGTTCTCCAGTACGCCGCCGTGGGCAAATACCGTGGCATTGCCCAGCGTGGTGCTGGCGATATTGTGCAGCGCCTCGGCAGTCAAAAAGCCCTGATGCGAGGTGACCAACGCATTGGGAAAGGTCAGCAGCCGCGCCAGCTGGTCGTCCTGCAAGCCGGTACCCGACAGATTCTGGAAGAACACCCCCTCCTCCATCTCGTACACATCCAGCCCGACCCCACCCAGGTGGCCGGATTTCAGCGCCTCGATCAACGCGGCGGTGTCCACCAAGCCGCCGCGGCTGGTATTGATCAGCACGCAGCCCGGCTTCATCGCCGCCAGCGTGCCGGTGTTGATCAGGTGCCGGGTCTGCGGCAACAGCGGCAGATGCAGGCTGACCACGTCGGCCTCGGCCAGCAGCTGCGCCTGTGGCACGTAGCTGAACCCCAGCCGCGCCTCTAGCGTCGCATCCGGCTGCACATCGCTGGCCAGCACCCGCATGCCGAAGCCGCGGGCGATGGCCATGGCCGCCTCGCCGATGCGACCGGTGCCGACCACGCCGAAGGTCTTGCCATGCAGATCGAAGCCCACCAGACCGTCCAGCGAGAAATCCATCTCCCGCACCCGCACATAGGCCTTGTGGATGCGGCGGTTCACCGCCAGTAGCAGGGCAAAGGCATGTTCGGCCACCGCGTGCGGCGAATAGGCCGGCACCCGCGCCACTTTCAGGCCGTGCCGGGCGCAGGCGGCCAGATCCACGCCGTTGTAGCCAGCACAACGCAACAGCACCAGCTTGACCCCCACTGCGGCCAACCTGGCCACCACCGCGGCGTCCAGGCGGTCATTCACAAACGGGCACACCGCGTCGAAGCCGGCCGCCAGCTCTACCGTGGCGGCATTCAGCCGCGGCTCGAAATACTGCAGCTCGTGCTGCGCCACCAGGTTGGCCGCATCCAGCGCCAGGCGGTCATAGTGTTTGGTATCGAAAACGGCGATCTTCATCCGGCTAACTCCTGATAATTCGTCCCGCAAACGCAACAGCATACACCAGGCCAGCGATGAGAACGCCTAGACTAACCATGGTAAAAGCCGCGCTATTTATAAGCCTTTACTAACGAATGGCAACCGGTTGACTTTGATCAAATGGATAAGCGGCCAGCACCCGGCCCCGTCGATATGATGCGCAGCTGTCACTGTCAGCCAGGTTAGGTCATGAAAAAGAATTTACCGGTAAGCGGCGTGGAAACCCCATTCGAATCGGGCATTATCGTTACCCGTACCGACCTTAAAGGTGCGATCAGTTATGCCAACGATGCATTTGTCGCCATTTCCGGCTTTAGTCGGGATGAGCTGCTCGGGCAAAACCACAATATCGTCCGCCACCCGGACATGCCGCCGGTGCTGTTCGACGACCTGTGGCGCACCATCAAGAGCGGCCACTGCTGGCGCGGGCTGGTGAAGAACCGCTGCAAGAACGGCAATCACTACTGGGTGGATGCCTTCGTGGTGCCGATCAAGGAAAAAGGTCAGATCAGCGGCTATATGTCGGTACGCAGCCCGGCCACGCGGGAAGCCATCCGTCAGGCGGAAGCCAGCTACCCGCCGCTGCTGCAGGGCGCGCCGCTGCGCAAGCCGGCACCGCGCCGCCGCCTGCTGGCGCATTTCCAGACCCTGTACGCCGTCGGCATGACCAGCCTGGCCACCGGCGCCGGCCTGCTGCTGGACGGTACCGCCGGCTGGACGCTGGCCGCCGGCGCGATCGCGCTCAGCGGCGGCTGGTGGTGGCTGGAGCAACGGCGGCGACGGGAACAGCAGCGCCTGCTGAGCGCCTGCTTCAATATTGCCGAAGGCAAGCTCACCAATACGCTGGACATCGATGCCGCCGGCGAGTTGGGGCAGCTGGAAACCGCGCTAGCCTACATGCAGGTCCATCTGAAAGTGATGCTGGACGATGTGCAACTGACCGCCCACGAAGTAGCCGGAGAAACCGATCGCATGCAGCACACGATTGCCGATATCCACCAGCGCATGGCGGCAGCCAACAGCAGCGTGCTGCAGATGAGCGCCTCTATCGAGGAACTGTCCGCCTCGATCGAGCAGGTATCGCAGAATGCCGCCGAAACCGCCGAATTGAGCTTGCACTCTCAGCAGCAACTGCAGCACGGCGCCGCCGAGATGGAGACTGCGCACCAGCGTGGCGCCGTCGCCGCCGGCACGGTGGAAAGCACGCAGGGCGTGATTACCGAACTCACCACCGCCATCACCGGCATTACCGTGGTGACGCAGACCATTCATGACATTGCCGAGCAGACCAATCTGCTGGCTCTGAACGCCGCCATCGAGGCCGCACGGGCGGGCGAATTCGGCCGTGGTTTTGCCGTGGTAGCGGATGAAGTACGCAAACTGGCGGAGCGCACCAGCAGCAGCACCGATGAAATCAACACCCTGGTCGCCAACGTACGCGGCGCAGCGGACAGCACGGTAGGCGCCATCGCCAGCATCACCAGCCAGACCCGCGCCGGGCTGGAGGCACAGCAGCGCACCAGCACCCAGCTGCATGCCGTGCGTGGCGATGTCGGCAACGTGAACGGCATGATGCAGGAAATTGCCAGTGCCAATGCCCAGCAATCGGCCAGCGCCACCCATCTGGCCGAGCGCATGACGCACATCGCCGCCCAATTCGAAGAGTCGCATCAGCATATCGATGCCGCCAACCAGACCATTCGCGTGCTGGCGCGGCAAGCCTGCAACCTGGCACAGCTGGCCGGCCATTTCGAAGTAAGCTGAAACCCGCAGACGGTGCATGCCGTCTGCGCGGCATGCCGCACAATGCAAAAAGCCGCAGGTCCAGAGGACTTGCGGCTTTTACGTATTTGGTTGCGGGGGCAGGATTCGAACCTACGACCTTCGGGTTATGAGGGCCAATTTTCACCGTCACCAATATCACCACCAAATCACAAACTCCTTAAATAGCATTGGATACCAAATACTTACAGAAAACCACCTTAAGCTCCCTCGGCTGCCACCACATGTGAGTGGCGCGTAAAAGGTGTCACACTTTTTTGGGGTGATTTGCAGGTCTTTTGACCTTCGGTCTGCCGTTTTTCCTGCCTCCCCCTTCGCTTCGGCTTGGCAGCAACACACAGTGCGCCGCTGACAATATCCCGGCCACCACTACCCAGATCCGCAGAGCTCAGACACTATGTAGCAGCCCCAACTGACGGGAAACCAGGCCGGGCAGATTGGCCGCACCGCCTCTCCAACACAACCACAAGTAATCGCAACCAGGTCCTTGCAAAACTAACCTGAACTCTCACACCCCATATGTTGTAAATACAAAATACAGCACATAAGTTGTATTTTTTGTTTACAACTCATAGTATGTATGACAGCCATCATGCAGAACCAGAGACCATGCACTATCCCATCATCACTCCGGAACAGTTACCCGCCATGTTGCGCGGCCTTCGACAGAGCGCCGGGCTGACCCAGGCGCAGCTGGCAGAACGGGTTGGCATCAGCCAACAAAGTTATGCGCGACTGGAAGCGCGCCCTGCCGCAGCCAGCGTGGAGCGCCTAAGCAAACTGCTACGCGCACTGGATGCGGAGCTGGTGATACATACGCGTGATGATAAACAGGCAGTAGTCAGCGACGAGGCATGGTGAGATGGGCCGCAAAAGTCACCGGCAACAGCTGAATGTGTGGATGAATGGCCTGCTGGTCGGCGAATGGGCTCTCACCCGCAACGGCGAAACTTTCTCCTACCACAACAGCTGGCTCAACCACCCACAAGCGCGACCACTGTCACTATCGTTGCCGTTTTTGCCCGGCAATGCCGTCTATCGTGGCGCAGTGGTCAACGCCTATTTCGATAACCTGCTACCAGATAGCGATACCATCCGCCGCCGTCTGGCACAACGCTACCGGCTAAGCGACAGCGCGTCGTTTACCCTGCTGGCGGCGCTAGGTCGCGACTGTGTGGGTGCACTACAACTGTTACCGGAAGACGAAACACCACAAGACTTGCAGAGCATCACCGGCGAGCCCCTAGAAGAGGCTGACATCGCTAACCTACTGCGACAAACGGTACAATCTGAATTATCAGGTCAGATAGCCCCCGACGCTGACTTGCGCCTGTCCATCGCTGGGGCGCAAGAAAAAACCGCACTGCTATATCACGATGGCCTCTGGCAACGCCCACTGGGCAGCACACCCACCACTCATATCTTGAAACTGCCACTGGGGCTGGTAGGTGGCATGCGGGCCGACATGCGCAGTTCGGTCGAGAACGAGTGGTTGTGCGCGCAGCTGGTCGCCGCATTCGGCCTACCGGTAGCCCGGTGCGACATCGCCCGCTTTGAAGAACAGAAAGTACTAGCTGTCGAACGCTTTGACCGACGTCTGTCCACCAACGGCAGCTGGTTGATACGCCTGCCACAAGAAGACCTCTGCCAAGCCACGGCCACTCCGCCCCACCTCAAGTACCAGAGCGATGGAGGCCCAGGCATTGCACGCATCCTCGATATTCTAGCAGGATCAGAAAACAGCGAAGCCGACCGTCGTCAGTTCTTCAAGGCTCAAGTGGTGTTCTGGTTGTTGGCCGCCACCGACGGTCACGCCAAGAACTTCAGTCTGTTACATCTGCCGGGAGGTCGTTACCGTGCCACACCGCTATACGACATTCTGTCCGCACATCCCGTCATCGGCCATGGCGCCGGCAAAATTGCGCCGCAAAAAGCCAAGCTCGCGATGGCAGTACGCGGGCACAGCAACCACTACCTGATCGATCGCATCAAACCACGCCACTGGCTAGCGCAAGCGCATAGCAGCGGCCTGACCGAAGCGTGGGCCAAGGATCTGCTAAGCGAATTGGCAGATTGCACAGATAGGGTCTTGCATGAAGTTGAGAGCAAACTCGCGCTAGATTTTCCTGCTGATGTGGCCGAAGCTATTTTTGACGGCATACGACGCCAACGAGACAAATTGGCAGCCTGACATGGCTGATCATCTCACCACAGTCGGGAAAGCAGAGATTTATATTGGTCGAAAGCGAGGTTAAAGTACTTGAGTCGCTCGCGGCCGACTATAGAATATACATAATGGTAAAGATCAGGAGTTGCTATGTGGAAATTTCCGGTCCCCAGTGAGCGTGAACCAGCCTCGCAGACAGCCCACCAAGGGAGTCAGGCCAAGCTTGTTACCGCCTTTGGTCAGCCGCAACGTATCACCCCGGCGGCGAAACCAGATCCGCGCTTTGCACCAAAGCTTGCACAGTGGCGGGTTAAGTAAGCCATGACCCTCTGCAGAGATACTTGAAGTTCTACTTTCTGTGTTGATCTCGACGCTAAGCTACTTCCTTGGGGGAGCAGCGATGGCCAGGTAATTACACAAAATGAAGATAGCCCAGCCCCCCCGACTAGCCTTCTTTGCTTAGTGATAAAGATTGAACGATGACAAGCCGACAAACCCCAAAACAAGCCCCCCTACTCCCGATGTCAGCTCAAGATGCACTAGCATTTGTTATAGATGGTCGCCAAGTTGACCATGCTGCAATAAGAAAAATCGGGGATGTGATCTCTGGCAAGCCGGTAGCACAGCGACTGCCGCGAAAAAAACGATCGAAGTCATAATCTGCTCTCCTATGCATTATTGCCGTTGCCCAGAAAGCAAACAGGGGGAAGTGCCTTCACCTTATTCTTGAACAGCACCTTTCGGTAGTACAACACCCTTTCGCCTCACAATCTCGAAGCACAGGGCCGTTCATACCATCACAAACCCGCCCCATCGCTTCAGCCGTCTCCTCAGAGAAAATCAGGACTAGAGGACTTATTCTGCCCCAAGCCCAACACCGCCTATATTGATCAACCGCATTCGCAGTTATGCACCACGCGCCAGAGATGGGAAGCCTTGGTAATAAGATGCAAATTCTGGATTGGGCAGTGTACCGCGAAGCAATGTACCCTTCGGCTCAACGTAACTATGGATGATCCTTTGCGGCTCTTCGTGCCAACCGATATTGAAGGCACAAAGCCTGGGGAAGAACTGAAGCTGGCTGTAGGACAGGTGGTTATGAACCCAGTAGGCCATGGCTCGCCAATCGGTGCCCGCCTCATACCGCTCGAGGAACCAAGGAACGACCACACAGGCCATGGCCCCATACTTCCCATTCTTGTCTGGGCAATCCCAGATGTGTGCCGCTGCGTTGCTTTCATTCGACCCGCAATTGTGGCCCTTTTCATTTCCAAGAGCATTGACGGTTGGCGATCGGTAGGCTGATCGAATGGCGATGCGGCCAAAAGTGGCCTGCAAGGGCTCAAGGAGTTCCTCACATAGATGCTTGCCGTTCTGGATAGCAAGATCAGGGTTATCAGGAATGTTCGGTACACCGTAAAAATTGCTGATCTCGCTATACAAGAAGTCGCGCATAAAGAACGTGCGCGACAACCGAACGCGGCCAAGGCTTTCGAGCGCCTCAACAGACTGTGGGCTGCGCATAGTTTCTCCTCCTGGACGCTTAACATCGAAATTAACCCACGGGCCGGCGATAAGACCGTACTGTCCGGTTGCCCTCCACTTTCCTAGATAACTTTTGGCTAACTCAGCAGCGGACGTAGTCACACATGCTTGTGGCAGTCCGCCTTGACCGAACTTTCCCCATTTAGGCTAACGCAGCGTCAAGTGGTCGACCAGAACGGACCCTATCATGCCAAATGGAATAATTGCTTTCACTTTAAAAGCCACAGAAAAATGCATCTAGTAAACGAAGGAAGTTTTAATATTACTCTTTTGGCTTGGCAGTAATAGTTAGGGTCTGTGTGCGGGGGTCAATTTCATATTTGACCACCTCAAACACATAATCATCAAAACGAATGTAGCGATGAAATCCATCCCCACCATCACTAAGCAGAGCCATTACCTCTCTTGGACTAAAAGCCAAATCTTTAACAATTCCTTCATGCCCCCTCAAGGAAACATGAATTTTCCCTTGACCATTATTTGAAAACATCTGCAAATACTCTGGATAATGCATTTTACCTTCCACAACATAAAAATGGCTTAATATGCATTTCTCAAAACCACAAAAAATCAATACATATTTAGCCAAAACTTGGAAAACACACACTCCCAATAACATCTATGATCACACTTTACATTAAAGCCGCTGGGGTCTTTCTACAAATCTTAAGTATTAATTACCCATATTTTATACAACTACATATGTGGCCGCCCCACTATGAAAACAGCCCATCAATCAAATAGGCATTGCCATCTATTTTAAATGAAGCGATCTACCATATCATCGCCCCTGAGTATCTCTTTAAGCTCGCTGAAAAACCAAATATTTTTACTCTTAAAAAATTGAGTCAATAACAGAATAGCCAAGCAAACCAGTCAGACGAATCATAAAAACTTGATAAAAACTAGCGTCGCATGGGGCGCATAGCCAAATACACTCCCAGACATATTAGCTACTGCATCTATTTGCTGATCAATACTGGCATGAAAGTCAAAAAACTCCCGACCCGCAGTTGCCCAGTAAGAAACCCCTTGATCAAGGCAGATTCGAACTTGTTCGCCGCTTGCAAAAGATAGGAACAACTCTCGGGCATGTGGTATTTTTCCAACCACAGGATCCGCCATCATAGCCAGGCCTGCATATTCGAAAATACCTGTCAGTACCTGATTGCGAATTTCCTCATCACTCCAGTCATGGTGTCTAAATTGGCTCGCACTGTTCCTTGCTGTGGCGGTAATGTGCGGACGAGAGAATGTACTGGTTCGCAGATCAATAGTGGGCAGCCCCTTCTCACCAGCAGGGGTTTTACCAAGCGCATACAAAAACTCCAACAGCAAAGCCAATACCAAAGGAGATCTAAGGTAGCGATCAGAGTAGCTAATTGCCGTAATAGCATTCTGCTCATCGTTAAGCAACGCCGCCAACTTTGGTGTCTGGCTACATAAATACCCCCACAACCGGCTACCGAATCCCTGCAAGGCACCATTACACTCGGACTGGACTATCAACTGCTGATCTTGTTGAGCGTTCAACTGCAGGGCGTCAGGGACAACAGTAGCCAAAGCTGGCCAACCGTCCAGCCGCCCCTCAATGACATGAATGCCGTCTTGACTTTGGCCCCATGACTCATCGGGGACCAGGGAGAAATTGCTATTGACGGCCCACGCATGTACTACCCCTTGCGTAGAGCGTGCCAACACCGCCAGTTTCAGCTGTTTGCTCTCCAAACGTTTTGCGGATGTTGTGAACAGCGACAGACCCAACTCAGTCAGCGCAAGCAGTTTTCGGCGGCTACCTTCATCGAGTTTGGTCAAGTGCTCAGTTGGTAACATTAAAGACAGCTTGTAGCCAAAAGATAGCCCGTGTCGTAGCTGAGCAAACAAGCTATTAGCCACCGGGATGTCCCAGTCAGACAACTCACCCTCAGGCCAAAACAGTATCTCAGCCCCGGGGTTGTCCTGCTGAAACTGTCTCAAAGCTTCAGCCAACTCGCCAATTGCAAGCTGGCTGGTAACACCAAATAGCTTCAACTCCTCTGGCAGCGCCATGGCATTCAGCCAGGATGCATCGAGAAACTCGATGGCCTTGAGCCTGTCCAGCGAGTCGACATGATGTTGGGTAACCGTGTTTGCTCCCTGCACCTGACACCCTGGTAGTGAAAGTCCAGATACAGCTTCCCCGTCTCCTTTCGTACTCTCACCTGCCCCATATCATGCCCCCTGTCCTGCAGTCGGCATGGCAATCGTGTCTACCGCTTCAGTCAACATATCCGATTCAATGTTTTCCCAGATGAAGAGCATCTTGCGGCGACCAAATGGCCGTACGTAGTGCCGCCCTTCAAATAGGCACGTATCTACCAGTTGTGTGCGGATGGTACGAGCGTTGTACTGAATTCGCTCGGCAAGTTGTGTAGTAGTAAGATAGGTGTGCGACATGATCTAATCCTTTGAGCAATTCATTGATCGAATGCTAAGAAATATTAGCGTTCGATCAAAATTTAGCGCACCAAAGAGATCGTTTCAAGTAGCTTTTGATTATTTTTTTTAGCTTTTGGTGATTTATATGATCAGATTTCGCGTCAAGGAGCTCATGGCAGAGAAGGAGTTCAAAGAAGGCAGGCGCATCACCATCGCAGAAGTTGCTGAAGCATGCGGAATCAACAGAATGACATTGTCAAAAATTGCAGGTCAGCGCGGTTACAGTACCGTCACGGACAACCTCGACCGACTGTGTCGCTACTTCAGCTGTGAGATCGGCGAACTAGTTGTTTACATTCCCGAAGATGTCACAACAGAGGACTCTTCCGAAAGCTAGCCCAGACGTGGTCTTCCACAAAATTCTCTGTGACAGAACGCCCAGCCAAAGAAGCTAAACAGCGCTGTACAAATACAGAAAGACTGAAAAGTAAGGACACTTAAGGTGCTGCACCACGCTCGGTGCGTGACTACGAAAAAGACGAGAAGGCTGTTCATCCCCAAAGGTCAGTTTGTTGACCCCTCTGTCACAGACTAGTGCTTGGAGTTGGCACAGATCTGTCACAACGTAGATTTGTGACAGTTTTAGGTAAGCTGAAAATGCGAAGAACCTGATTCAGTTCTTCAATTGAATCAGGTTCTTGTATTTGGTTGCGGGGGCAGGATTCGAACCTACGACCTTCGGGTTATGAGCCCGACGAGCTACCAGACTGCTCCACCCCGCGGCAGAGAAGACCAATAATACCCAACCCCCGTGGGTACGTCAAGCTATTTGTCGAAAAACTTTACTGGCCGGCTCAGGCGGCGATCTGCACGTAGGCGTTGGCCGGGTACAGCACGCTTTCCAGCCCTGCCGGCGTACGCATGGTGATTTCGTAACGGCGACCGATGGCGCGCACGGTCACGACTTCAAAACGCAGGGTTTCACCGTTGTCGGTGGTTTCCAGGATGTTATGGCCTGGCAGCAATTCATTGATTCGCATGATTTCTTCCTTACATTGTCATTCTTGTTATGAACATTGGTACTGAATGATAGATTAACTCAACAAGGTACTGGCTTACGATTGAATTGACCATACGTAGTTTCACTGGGTTCCCGCCTTGCGCTGGCGCAACTTTTCGGCACATACCGTTGCCAGCGCTGACGGCACCGGCAACACGCGTGGTCGTCGTATCGGTCGCTACAACAGCAGCTTAGCGATGGCAGATGACAGCGCCGTGACAGGTGCAAACAAAACGCCCCGCAATGCGGGGCGTTTTGCAGACAGCCGGCAGGTGTTGCGGTTTAACCGATTCGCATACCCGGCTGGGCACCGTCGTCGGCGTCCAGCAGGAACAGGCCGGAGCCATCTTCCACGCCGGAGGCGCACACGATCATGCCCTGCGACACGCCAAAGCGCATCTTGCGCTCGGCCAGGTTGGCCACCACGATCACCTTGCGGCCAACCAGCGCTTCCGGCTGCTGATAGGCAGCGCGGATGCCGGAGAAGATGTTGCGGGTTTCAAAACCCAGGTCGACGCTGAACTGCAGCAGCTTGTCGGAACCGTCCACGAAGTTGCAGGCCAATACCTTGCCGACGCGCAGGTCCAGCTTGGCGAAGTCGTCGATCTTGATGGTGTCGGCCAGCGGCTCGTAGTTGGCCGCAGCGGCCGGTGCTTGTGCTTCCATGCTCTGTTTGTTCGCTTCGATGAGTTTGTCGATCAGCACCGGGTCGATGCGCTGCATCAGGTGCTGGTACGGTTTGATGTGGTGGTTCAGCAGCAATTGCTGCGCATCGGCCCACTGCAGCGGTTCGATGTTGAGGAACACTTCCACGCTTTCGGCCAGCTTCGGCAGCACCGGCTTCAGGTAGATGGTCAGCAGGCGGAAGGCGTTGATCAGCACGCTGCACACTTCGTGCAGGCGCGCGTCCTGACCTTCCTGCTTGGCCAGATCCCACGGCTTGTTGGCATCGACGTAGCCGTTGACGATGTCGGCAATCGACATGATCTCGCGCAGCGCCTTGGCGTATTCGCGCGCCTCGAAGGCGGCGGCGATGTTTTCCGCTTCACCCGCGATATTGCCCAGCAGGCGGGTTTCGTCTTCAACGTTGGCCGCCAGCAGGCCGCCGAAGCGCTTGGAGATGAAACCGGCGGCACGGCTGGCGATGTTGACGTACTTACCCACCACGTCGGAATTCACCCGCGCCACGAAGTCGGCCAGGCTCAGGTCGATGTCTTCGATACGGCCGTTGAGCTTGCCGGCGATGTAGTAGCGCATCCACTCCGGGTTCAGGCCGCAGTCGAGGTAGCTCTTGGCGGTGATGAAGGTGCCGCGCGACTTGGACATCTTCTGGCCATCCACAGTCAGGAAGCCGTGGGCAAACACGCCGGTCGGCGCGCGGTAGCCGGCGAACTTCAGCATCGCCGGCCAGAACAGCGCGTGGAAGTACAGGATGTCCTTGCCGATGAAGTGGTACATCTCGGCGTCGGAATCGGCGCGGAAGTAATCATCAAAATCGATGCCGCTGCGTTCGCACAGGTGCTTGAAGCTGGCCATGTAGCCGATCGGCGCGTCCAGCCACACGTAGAAGTACTTGCCCGGCGCATCCGGGATCTCGAAGCCGAAATACGGCGCATCGCGGCTGATGTCCCAGTCCTGCAGGCCGCCCTCGATCCACTCGTTCATTTTGTTCAGCGACTCGGGCTGCAGGTGCGGCTGGCTGACGCCGTCGGCGCGCACGCTGCTGCCGCTGGTCCAGCCCTTGAGGAAGTCCACGCACTCGCCCAGGCGGAAGAAGAAATGCTCGGAGGTCTTCAGCACCGGGGTGGCGCCGGACACGGCCGAGTACGGGTTCTTCAGCTCGGTGGGGTTGTAGGTGGCGCCGCACACTTCACAGTTGTCGCCGTACTGGTCCTTGGCGTTGCACTTCGGGCATTCGCCCTTCACGAAGCGGTCCGGCAGGAACATCTGCTTTTCCGGGTCGAACAGCTGCTCGATAGTGCGGCTGACGATCTTGCCGTCAGCCTTCAGCGTCTTGTAGATGTGCTCGGCGAAGTGTTTGTTCTCCGGCGAGTTGGTGCTGTAGTAGTTGTCGTAGCCGATGTGGAAGCCGGTGAAGTCGGCCAGGTGCTCGGTCTTCACGCGTTCGATCAGCTGCTCCGGGGTGATGCCCTGCTTTTCCGCCGCCAGCATGATCGGCGCGCCATGGGTGTCGTCGGCACACACGTAATGGCAATCATGACCACGCATCTTCTGGAAACGCACCCAGACGTCGGTCTGGATGTGCTCGAGCATGTGGCCAAGGTGAATGGCGCCGTTGGCGTACGGCAATGCGCTGGTTACCAGAATCTTGCGTTTGCTGGCTTTGGTCATTGGGTGCATCCCGGTTGGTATTCTGAAAACGGTCGATTATAGCGGCAAAGGTTGGCCGCATCAGCATGCGGCCAACCTTTGGCTTATATCCCTTGCGGCAGTAGGTCCGGGTCGGCACGCTCGGCCATCGCCCGTTTTACCTGCGGGCGCGCCAGCCACACGAAGCCCAGCGCGGTGCAGACCGACAGCAGCGCAAAGCCGGTAATGCCGCCCGCCAGATAGCCCCAGCGGAACAGCTCGATCCCCAGCGCGTAGCCGGCCATCGACAGCATGCTCATGCCGGCGGAGACGATGCCCTTGGCCTGCGGGCTGGCGGTAAGCGCGAAACGGTACAGCACGCCGAACGACAACCCCTCACCCAGCGCCATCAGAGACATACCCAGCACCAGGAACACATGCTGCTGGCCGCCGTACAGCACGCCGGCCAGCATCAGCAGCAGGCCACCCACCAGTGGCCACATGCCCACCAGCACCGATCGCCCCAGCGGCCAACGTTCCGCCACCAGCGCCAGCAGCAGGTTGCCGCCGATCAGCCCGGCGAACACCGGCAGCTGCCACAGGCCGTATTCCAGCGCCGACAGGTGCAGGTCTTCCACCAGCAGTAGCGGTGACAGCGCGATCCACGCCATCAGCGGCATCGCCAGCAACGGGATGCACAGCGCCGAGCGGACAAAGCGGCCATCGCGCAGCAAACGGGTATAACCGTGCCACAGCGCACGCGGCGTCAGCTTCACCGCCGCCGATGGCTGCACCGTTTCCGGCATCTTCCACCACAGCCCCAGCAGCGCCAGCAGCGAGCACAGTGCGATCAGCAAAAAGCCGGTGCGCCACGGCGCCAGTGTGATCAGCGCCGCGCCGGCCAGCGGGCCGGCCAAGGGAGCGATCAGCGCCACATTGGCCATCAGCGCGGTCACGCGCACCGCGGTGTTTTCGGCATACGCCTCCTGGATGGCGGCATAGCCGACGGCATTGATGAAGCACAGCCCGAAGCCCTGCAGCACGCGCAGCAACATATAACTGTGGATGTCGCTGACCAGATAGGTGGCCAGGCAGCTGGCGGTAAACCACGCCACGCCGAACAACAGCACCGGGCGACGGCCATAGCGGTCGGACAGCGGGCCGGACAGCCACGGCAGCAGTGCGCCGCCCAGCAGGTAGGCGGTCATCGACAGCGGCACCCAGGAGGCATCGACGCCGAATTCCTGCACCACCTGCAGCATGGCCGGCTGCGCCATGTCGTTACCGATGTAGACGGCAAACTCGAACAACACCAGCGCCAGCGGAAACAGCAGCGTGGCCAGGTTCAAACGGGAAATCTTTTCTTGCTGACTCAAAACTCGACCTCGGGACAAAAGCCAACGGGGCGCTGCTAACGCCCCGGTCTTTTGGAAAAAAAGGGGCGGATTCTACGACAAATCAGCTACTTAGCCAAGCCACAACGCAAACGCTTGTTAGCCGGCCGCCAACCGTGCAGCGCCGGCCACCCGCCCGGCAGTCACAAGCCACGGGCTTTGGGCTATTATTTCCGGCATTTGTTGCCGGCTCGCTGGCCGGCGAAAAGTCGACTAAAATAGTCGGCTATCCAACCAGGCCATCACACGCTATGTTCTCCCGACTAGGCAAACTGTTCGGCGCCGGCGCCGACGCTTCCGCACGGAACTCCACCATGACTCCAACCTCGACCCACGGCGACGACGACATCCTGGCCGCCATCGGCAACCTGATCGACCCCGATACCGGCAAGCCGTACCGCCACGCCAAGGGCGTGAGCATTGCGGCCAACGATGCGCAGCAGCTGATGGTCAACGTGGCGCTGCCCTACCCGGCGCAGAGCCGCTTTGCAGCCATCCGCGATGAATTCCTGGCCGCGCTGGCGCCGTTTGCCGCCGGCCGCCAGCCGGTGGTGAACGTGAGCAGCCAGATCACCAGCCATGCCGTGCAGCGCGGCCTGTCGCCGCTGCCGGGGGTGAAGAACATCATCGCCGTGTCATCCGGCAAGGGCGGTGTGGGCAAGTCCACCACCGCGGCCAACCTGGCGCTGGCGCTGGCCGCCGAAGGCGCCCGCGTCGGCCTGCTGGATGCCGACATCTACGGCCCGTCGCAGCCCTTGATGATGGGTCTGGCCGGGCACAAGCCGGAGGTAAACGCCGGCAAGCTACAGCCGCTGCTGGCGCACGGCGTGCAGGTCATGTCCATTGGCTTCCTGGTAGACGAGGACCAGGCCATGGTGTGGCGCGGCCCGATGGTGAGCCAGGCGCTGCAGCAGCTGCTGAACGACACGCTGTGGGACAACCTCGATTACCTGGTGATCGACATGCCGCCGGGCACCGGTGACGTGCAGCTGACGCTGTCGCAGAAGGTGCCAGTCACCGGCGCCATCATCGTCACCACGCCGCAGGACATCGCGCTGCTGGACGCCAAGAAGGGTCTGAAGATGTTCGAGAAGGTAGGCGTGCCGGTGCTGGGCATCGTCGAGAACATGGCGATGCACGTGTGCAGCAACTGCGGCCACGAAGAGCACATCTTCGGCCACGGCGGCGCCGAAAAAATGGCGGCGCAGTACGGCGTGCCGGTGCTGGGCTCGCTGCCGCTGGAGCTGTCGATCCGCCTGGCCACAGACGAGGGCAAGCCCACCGTGGTGGCCGAGCCGGACGGCAAGTTGGCCGCCCGCTACCAGCAGATCGCCCGCAAGCTGGCGGTGAAGGTCGGCGACAAGGCGCGCGACTTCTCCGGCAAGATCCCCAAGATCGTGATCCAGAACAACTGAGCAGGACAACGCATGATCGGCATGTTCGATTCCGGCCTCGGTGGCCTGTCGGTATGGCGCCAGCTGGTGCAGGCGCTGCCGCAGGAGTCGGTGCTGTACCTGGCCGACCAGGGCTACTGCCCGTACGGCGGCCGCAGCCAGCAGGAAATCATCGCCCGTTCCGAGCTGATTACCGACTACCTGCTGGCGCAGGGCGCCACGCTGCTGCTGATCGCCTGCAACACCGCCACCAGCGCCGCGGTGCGCCACCTGCGCGCCCGCCATCCGGCGCTGCCGATCGTCGGCATGGAGCCGGCGATCAAGCCGGCGGTGCAGGCGACGCAGAGCGGCCGCGTCGGCGTGCTGGCCACCCGCGCCACGCTGGCCGGCAGCAAGTTCCGCGAGCTGGCCGAGCAGTTCAGCGAGCACGTGCAGATTGTCAGCCAGCCGGGCGACGGCTTTGTCGAACTGGTGGAAAGCGGCGATCTGGCCAGCGCGCAGGCACGCGACACAGTTGGCCGCGCGCTGGCGCCGCTGCTGGCCGCCGGCGTGGACCACGTGGTGCTGGGCTGCACCCACTACCCGTTCCTGGCGCCACTGCTGCGCGAATTGCTGCCGCCACACATTGACCTGATCGACCCCAGCGACGCGGTGGTGCGCCAGACCGCGCGGCTGCTGGACCGTCACCAGCTGGCGGCGGCACCGGCGGCGCAGGCGCGTTACCGCTTCGTCAGCACCGGCGACACCGCCTGTATGCAGACCTTCATGTGCCAGATCCTGGGCCGCGACGATGTGGTCGAGCACCTGGCGCTGCCGGGCTGAGTGGTAAGCGCGGCGGCCCGAGCCACACCCGCCATGAAAAATGCGGCCAACCCTCCCAGGTTGGCCGCATTGTTTTGCAGACAGCGACGCCTTAGCTGGCGGCCTGCAGCGCCTGCTCGATGTCGGCCCAGATATCGTCGATATGCTCGATGCCGATGGACAGGCGCACCATCTCCGGCCGCACGCCGGCGCGCAGCTGTTCTTCCGGCGACAGCTGGCGGTGGGTGGTGGAGGCCGGGTGGCAGGCCAGACTCTTGGCGTCGCCGATGTTCACCAGCCGGGTCACCAGCTGCAGCGCATCGATGAAGCGGCCGCCGGCTTCCACCCCGCCCTTGATGCCGAACGACAGGATGCCGGAGGCGCGGCCGCCGAGGTATTTATCCACCAGCGGACGCTGGGCATGCCCTTCCAGCCCGGCGTATTCCACCCACGCCACCGCCGGGTGTGCGGCCAAGCGTTGCGCCACTTTCTGGGTGTTGTCGCAGATGCGGTCCATGCGCAGCGCCAGCGTTTCGATGCCGAGCAGGATCTGCTGCGAATTGAACGGCGAGATGGCGGCGCCCATATTGCGCAGCGGCACCACGCGGGCGCGGGCGATGTAGGCGGCGGCGCCCAGCACCTCCACGTAGTTGACGCCGTGGTAGCTGACATCCGGCGTATTCAGGCGCACGAAGCGCTCCTTGTGCTCGCCCCACGGAAACTTGCCGGAATCGACGATGATGCCGCCGATGCTGGTGCCGTGGCCGCCGAGGTACTTGGTCAGGCTGTGCACCACGATGTCGGCACCGTGCTCGAACGGACGGCACAGGTACGGCGACGGCACGGTGTTGTCGACGATCAGCGGCAGGCCGTGCTTGTGCGCTTCCTCGGCAAAGGCGCCGAAGTCCACCACATTGCCCAGCGGGTTGCCGATGGATTCGCAGAATACCGCCTTGGTGCGCGCGTCCACGTTGGCCGCAATCGCCTGCGGCTCGCGCGGGTCGATGAAGCGCACGGTGATGCCCAGCTGCGGGAAGGTGTGCGCGAACAGATTGTAGGTGCCGCCGTACAGCGTGCTGGTGGCGATGATGTTGTCACCGGCCTCGGCAATGGTCTGGATGGCGTAGGTGATGGCGGCCATGCCGGAGGCCAGCGCCAGCGCGCCGATGCCGCCTTCCAGCTCGGCCACGCGCTGCTCCAGCACCGCGGTGGTGGGATTCATGATGCGGGTGTAGATATTGCCCTGCACCTTGAGGTCGAACAGGTCCGCGCCGTGCTGGGTGCTGTCGAAGGCATAGCTGGTGGTCTGGTACAGCGGCACCGCCACCGCCTTGGTGGTCGGGTCCGGGCTGTAGCCGCCGTGCACGGCAATGGTTTCCAGCTTCAGTGCTTTGTTGCTCATCTCTTTGTGTCCCGTTGGGTTGTATTGATTGAACGGCTGGCGGAAAATGCAGCCGCGCTCCACCTTAACCCCATGTTGCGACACAACAAAATAATAATTTTGCATAACTTGATCAAGATCGCCCGCCACCGGCCTGACCTTAGAGCGAGCAGCCCGCCAACCTTATTTCATCTATGCTGCAGTAGCCTTTAGCCACTATCGTGCCAATGTCATTGCGCCCACTCTTTTCCAGGCAGTCGCCCAGCAAACAGCTGGGCTGGATGCTGCTGTTGCTGCTGGCGATGCTGGGCGGCATCGTGCTGTTCTACCACCATGCCAACCAGCGCATGGTGCGCGAACTCAACGGCATCAACCGCGTGCATGCGGCCAACCTGCAGACCAGCAGCAAGCTGCTCAACCTGCTGGGCATCATCCAGAACCAGCTCAGCCAGCTGCTGGAAGACGACAACGACGACACGCTGAAGTATCTGGAAGTCAACCGCCGCATCGCCAGCATCGAAGCCCGGTTGGCGCAACTGGAAGAGCTGCCGGCGCAACTGCAGCCGCCCCCGCCCGGCCAGCTGCGCCACGATGAAATCGTGCAGTTGCAGCAGCAGATCGGCCACAACCTGCGCAGCTTCAGCCAGCAGGTGGCCGGCTTGCTGCTGCTGGTGCAGGCCGACAGCCGCCACGCCCAGCGCCAAGCCATTTTTGTCACCCGCCAGGTACGCGACGACATGGAGCAGTTGTCCGAGCTGGTGCAACTGCAGGAACAGGCCACGCAGCAGGCGTTCGACAGCAACCTGCGCGACACCGCCACTCGCTTCCAGCTGGTGGAGATTCCGCTGCTGTCGCTGATGCTGGTGGTATTGCTGCTGCTGATGCGCACCTTCCGCCGCATCGGCAGCCAGATGCGCCTGACCGAGCGCACCCTGCTGCAGCTGAGCGCCGGCGACACCGCCATCAGCCTGCCGCCGCTGCCGGAACGCAGCTTCCAGCCCATCGTCACCGCGCTGCTGCGCTTTCGCCAGTCGCTGGAAAGCAACCGCCAGACCCAGCAGCAGCTGGCACAACAGGTGGCCGAGCGCACCGCCCACCTGCAGGCGGCCAACCAGCAGCTGGAAGGTGAAATCGCCCAGCGCCGCGAAGCGGAAAAACACCGCCGCCTGTACGAGATCGTGTTTCGCAACACCGACAACGCGGTGCTGATCACCACGCCGGACACCCGCATCATCACCGCCAACCAGGCCTATCTGCAGATGACCGGCCTGACGCTGGAGCAGCTGGTGGGACAACGGCCGCCGATCTCGCGCTCCGGCCACCAGCCGAACGAGTTTTACCAGCAGCTGTGGCAGGAGCTGTCGCACCGCGGCCGCTGGCAGGGCGAGATCGTCAACCGTCATGTCGATGGCGCGCTGGTGCATGCGCTGCTGGCGATCAATGCCGTCTACGACACGGATGGCAGCCTCACCCACTACGTGGGCATCCTGTCCGACATCACCCAGATGAAGGCCGCCGAGAACCAGCTGCGGCGCATGGCCTACTTCGACCCGCTGACCGCGCTGCCCAACCGGGTGATGCTGAAAAACCGGCTGGAGCACGAAATCGAGATCGCGCGCCAGGAGCAGCAAAGCTTCGCCGTGATCATGCTCGACCTGGACCGCTTCAAGTTCGTCAACGACACCATGGGCCACAAGGCCGGCGACGAGCTGCTGATGGACGTGGCCGAGCGGCTGCGCGGCACCGTGCGCATCGAGGATACCGTGTCGCGGCTGTCCGGCGACGAGTTCTGTCTGGTGCTGCGCGACAGCACACCGAACCAGGTGGCACTGATCTGCGAAGCGCTGCTGCAGGTGCTGGGCCTGCCGTTCCGCCTGTCCGAGCGCGATGCCGAGATCGGCGGCAGCCTGGGCATTGCCATGTACCCGGAGGATGGCGACAACGTCACCACCCTGCTCAAGCATGCCGATGCCGCCATGTACCAGTCCAAGGCCATGGGGCGCAATCGCTACAGCTTCTTCGAGCCGGCCATCGGCGAGCGGCTGAAAGAGGAAATGGCGCTGTTCACCCATCTGCGCAGCGCGGTCAAGCAGCGCGCCTTCACCCTGCACTACCAGCCGGTAGTGCCGCAACAGCCGGGGCTGGCGCCGTATGCCGAGGCGCTGCTACGTTGGCCGCAGGGCGGCAGCAATGCCTCGCCGGGCGTTTTCATCCCGTTTGCCGAGAACCACGGCCTGATCGAGGCCATCGGCGACTTCGTACTCGATAGCGCCTGCGATTTTGTCGCCCGCAGCCGCGATGCCGGCCTGCCGCAGATTGTCAGCATCAACCTGTCGGCCAAGCAATTGGCGCTGGGAGACTTGCCGGGCAAGCTGACGCGGCAGCTGCAGGCCAGCGGCATTGATCCGTCGTGCGTGGAGCTTGAACTCACCGAATCCACGCTGATCCAGGATCTGGCCGCCATCGGCGGCATCCTGCAAGAATTGCGCGCCGCCGGCTTCCGCATCGCCATCGATGACTTTGGCGCCGGCTACTCCTCGCTCAACTATCTGGTGGAGCTGCCGGTGGACAAGGTGAAGATCGACCAGCGCTTTATCGGCAGCCTGCCCGACAACCCGCGCAACCAGGCGGTGGTGGAAGCTATCCTGGCGCTGGCGCGCGCCATCGGCGTGCAAACCGTGGCCGAAGGAGTAGAAACCGCCGAGCAGCTGGCCTTCCTGCAACGGCACGGCTGCCACTACGTGCAGGGCTACTACCTGGCGCGGCCGATGCCGGAGGCGGACTACCTGGCGTTCTGCCAGCAGCCCGGCTAGCCGCCTCTGCAGCGGCGAGGTAGCGAGCTGCGGCCAACATGACAACGCCCCGCGACAGCGGGGCGTTTTGCATGCAGCAGGCGCGGCGCTTACGACGCGGCGTCCAGCTCGGCCGGCGGCGCGATCACCAGCACCTTGTCGACACGGGTGCGGTCCATGTCCACCACCTCGAACACGAAGCCGTGCCACTCCACCTTGTCGGCGGCGGCCGGCACCTTGCCCAGCATGAACATCACGAAGCCGCCCAGGGTCTGGAAGTCGCCGGACTCCTCGCCCTCGATGCTGTCCAGGTCGAAGTGTTCCTTGAAGTCGTCCAGCGCCATCATGCCGTCCACCAGCCAGCTGCCGTCGTCGCGCTGCACGATTTCCTGGTCGCTATCGGAAATATCGGTGGGCAGATCGCCAACGATGGCTTCCAGCACGTCGTTGATCGACACCAGGCCTTCGATTTCGCCGTACTCGTCCACCACCAGCGCGGTGTGGTTGCGGGTGCGCTTGAACTGCTCCAGCAACTGCATCGGAGAGATCGCTTCCGGCACGTACAGCGGCGGGTGGGTCAGCCCTTCCAGCGTCACCGACTTGTCTTCCAGCAGACGGTGCAGCAGATCCTTGGCCTGCACGAAGCCGAGCACGTTCTCGAAGCCGCCCCTTACCACCGGGTAGCGGGTGAACACGCTGCCGCGCACGATGCGCAGGTTTTCCTCGATCGGGTCTTCCACGTCCAGCACCACGATGTCCTTGCGCGGCGTCATGATGGCGACCACCTTCTTCTCGTCCAGGCTGAAGATGTTTTCCACCAGCTCCTGCTCGGCGCGCTCGAAGATGCCCTCCTCGGCGCCCTGCTCCATCAGCACCTTGATTTCTTCTTCGGTGATCGACGGGTCGGTGTTCTTTTTCACCCCCAGCAGGCGCAACACCGCCTCGGTGGACAGGCTCAGCAGGCGCACCAGCGGCGAGGTGAAGCGGGCCAGCTGCAACATGGGACGGGCCAGGATGGAGGCCAGTAGCTCCGGGTTCTGCATGCCCACTCGTTTGGGCACCAGCTCGCCGATGATCAGCGAGAAATAGGTAATGCCGATCACAGTGACGCCCAGCGCGATCGGGCGCGCCAGCTCGGCCAGCAGCGGCACGGTCAGCAGATAGGCTTGCAGGCGGTCGGCAATGGCGGCCTCACCGAAGGCACCGGACAGAATGCCGATCAAGGTGATGCCGATCTGGATGGTGGAGAGAAAACGGGTCGGCTCTTCGGCGAGCCGTAGCGCGGCGGCGGCGCCGCGGTTGCCTTCGTCTGCCCACTGCTGCAGGCGAACCTTGCGCGAGGAGACGATGGCGATTTCGGTCATGGCAAAAATGCCGTTAAGCAAAAACAGGACAACTAATATGAGCACGTCCATTGGACAGGGAGACCCCTTCTTACGCAGAAGACTCCATTCTACATGCCCGCGCCAATTTCACCAGCCGGCCGGCATGGTTGCCGGCAAGATGCCCGGGGCGGCCAAAGCAATTGCTGGCTATAGTCAACAGCAACGCGGTCGGCAAAATGCATACGCCATGGAGGCCCCATCATGCGTCAACGTTCCCTGCGCACCCACCTGCTGTTACTGGTTGGCGGCGCCATTCTGGCCTGTATCGCACTGGCCTTGTCCGGGCTGGGCAGCAGCCGCTACCTGGCCGGCGAGGTCGACAAGCTGCTGATCACCCAGAAGATGATCCGCCAGCAAACCGAGGCCGACATGATGCACGACGCCATCCGCGCGGATGTGCTGTCGGTACTGTACCGGCTGGGCCGCGGCGAGGCCGACAAGCTGCCGGGCATCCAGCAGGATCTCAAGGAACATGGCGACAATTTTCGCCGGCTGATGGCGGCCAACCATGAGCTGGCGGGTAGCAGCCCGCTGGCATCGGAGCTTGCCCGGGTGCTGCCGCTGGTCGAACGCTACATCACCAGCGCCGCCAGCATCGCCAGCACCGCGGGCAGCCAGATGGATCAGGCGCTGGCGGCCCTGCCGGGCTTCGAGCGCGACTTCAAGACGCTGGAAGACGGCATGGAGGCGCTGACCGACAGCATCGAAACCAGCTCCAGCAGCTCGGAAAGCGGCGTCGCCCATGCCATGAATACCCAGGCCGTGCTGAGCCTGGCACTGGGCGCGGCGGCGGCCCTGCTGCTGCTGTGCTACGCCTTTTACCTGCTGCGTATCCTGCTGCAGCCCTTGCAGCGGCTGACACACACGGCGAATCAGGTGAGCCAGAGCGGTGATCTGGCCCTGCGGGTGGACGAACAGGGCGGTCTGGAGCTATCGATCGCCATCCGTGCCTTCAACGGCATGCTGCAATCGCAGCAGACGCTGGTCGGCCACCTGCGCCAGGTCAGCGACTCGCTGCAGCACAGTGCGGCCAACATTGGCGGGCTGACCCGCCGGCTGCACGAGGATGCCGAAACCCAGAGCGCGGCGGCGGAGCGCATCAGCGGCGCCATCAGCCGCATGAGCCAGAGCGTGGGCAATGTCAGCGCCGGCACCCACCATGCGCTGCAACGTACGGTGCATGCCGGCCAGCAGGCCAGCGACAGCAGCCAGACCGTCACGCTGGCGGCCAACGCCATCCTGGCGGCCAGCCAGTCGGTGCAGCATGTTTCCGGGGTGATTCACTCGCTGGACAACCGGGCACGGGATGTCAGCCAGGTGGTCGCCACCATCAGCGGCATTGCCGAGCAGACCAATATGCTGGCGCTGAATGCCGCCATCGAGGCCGCCCGGGCCGGGGAATCCGGCCGCGGCTTTGCCGTGGTGGCCGACGAGGTGCGTGCGCTGGCGGTGCGCACCAGCAATGCCACCGTGGAAATCCAGCAGATTGTGGCCGGCATTCAAGAGTCGGCGCGCCAGGCCGTGCAGGCCATGGAAGACAGCATTCGCCAGGTCGAGCAAAGCTCGCAGCAGGCACAGCGCGCCGGCAGCGCCATCGAAGACATCGAAACCGGCACCCGCGACAGTGCCCAGACCATGCAGCGGATTCACGACGAACTGCAACAGCAGGTGGACACCAGCCACACCATTGCCAGCGATGCCGACCAGGTGTCGATGATGGCCAAAGATAGCCTGGGCAGCGCGCGGGAAGTGGCGGATGAAACCAGCCAGCTGGTGACGCTGGCCGGCAAGCTGGATCAATCGCTACGCGGTTTCCGCGTCTGAGGGGCGAACCGCCACCTGCATATCGATTTCCACCGCGGCGTTCTTGGGCAGCTGATACACCCCCAGCGAGGTGCGGGTATGCACGCCGGCGTCGCCAAGCACCCGGTACAGCACCTCGGAGGCGGCATTGGCCACCTCGCTCTGGCGGCTAAAGCCCGCCGCACTCTGCACATACACATTCATGCGCAGCACCCGCGCCACCACCTGCAACGAGCCCAGCGTCTGCTGCAGCAGAATCAGGCAGCGCAAGGTGCTGATACGCGCCGCATGACAGGCGGCGTCTTCGCTGCAGTCGTCGCCCACCTTGCCGGTTACCACCACCGCGTCGCCCACCCGCGGCACCTGGCCACTGATGAACACCTCATCGCCATGCCGCAACACCGGCGTGTAATGACCGCCGATCTGCAGTGCTTCCGCCGGGTCCAGCCCGACATCGGCGCAGTGTGCGGCCAACGTTTGTTCTGCTGACATCTCTCCTCCTCAGACCACTTGTGGCAGCGGCTCCACCCGGCGCAATTGCCAAGTCAGCCACAGGCACAGCAACAGTAGCACGGCGATCAGCCCGGCCACACCCAGCCAGCCATCCAGTCGCCACATCAGCCCGGAACCGGAGCCCAGAAAGGCGGAACCGACATAATAAGACGTCAGATAAAACGCCGACGCCAGCCCGCGCGCATGGCTGGCACGGCGCCCCACCCAGCTGGCCGCCACCGCATGCGCGGCGAAGAAGCCGAAGGTGAACAACCCGACGCCGATCACCACCAGCCACAGGCTGTGCGCCAGCGTCAGCGCGATGGCCGGCAGCATCAGCGCCACCATCTTCCACAGCACCTCGCGCCGCCCCAGGCGGTCGGCCATACGCCCGGCCAGCGTGGACGCCGCCATGCCCACCACGTACAGCAGGAAGATCAGGCCGATGGTGCTCTGGCTCAACGAGAACGGCGCCGCCTGCAGGCGGAAGCCCAGGTAGTTGTACAGGCTGACAAAGCCCCCCATCAGCATGAAGCCAAGCACGAACAAGCGCGCCAGCCCCGGATCGCGCCAGTGCTGGCGGCTGTCGGACAGCACGCTGGCCAGCGACACCGGCCGGGCGACAAAGCGGCGCGATGCCGGCAACAGCTTCCAGAAGCCCAGGGCAGCCAGCGTGCCCAGCGCCGCCAGCGCCAGCAGCCCCTGCTGCACCCCGCCGGCATCGGCCACCACCGCGGCCAGATAGCGGCCGCTCATGCCGCCCAGCGCATTGCCGGCGATATACAAGCCCACCGCCTTGCCCAGCGAACCGGCGTCCAGCTCCTCGGACAGATAGGACAGCGCCAGCGCCGGCAGGCCGGCCATCACCACGCCAAACAGCCCGCGCCACAGCAGCAGCCAGCCGTAGCTATCGGTAAACGCCGCCAGCCACGACAGCAGCACACCGCCGGCGAGCGAGGCCACCATCAGCCGGGTGCGGCCAAAGCGCTCGGCCAGCAGGCTGGCCGGAATCAACATCAGCGCCATCGGCAGCGTGGCCACCGACAGCACGCCGCTGGCGGCGGCCGGTGACAGGCCGTAGTGCGCGGCCAACAGCGGCATCAGCGGCTGGGCGCCATACAGCAGGGCAAAAGTGGCAAAGCCGCCGATGGCGGCGGCCCAGGTGGCGCGCCACCAGGCGCTAGAGCCGCTGGCATGCGGCTGGGCGGAAAGGTTGGCCGCAGACGCGGCGCAGGTCGCAGTAGACATCACAACACCACAAAAACTGACTCGACAACGCCAGACTAGGCTGGTGCACAAGCAAGGTCCAATATATATTTCATCGTGTTTTAAGACGAAAAACATATCAATGGAACTACGCCATCTGCGCTACTTCGTCGCCGTAGCCGAAGAGCTGCACTTCACCCGCGCCGCCGAGCGGCTGCATATCGCCCAGCCGCCGCTGAGCCAGCAGATCCGTGCGCTGGAACAGGAACTAGGCGTGCAGCTGCTGGAGCGCCACCAGCGCGCGGTGCGACTCACTACCGCCGGCGAGCGCTTTTTGCTGCGCGCCCGCGCGCTGCTGGAAGACGCGCGGCTGGCGGCCGACGAAGCGCGCCGCGCGGCACGGGGCGAAATCGGCGAGCTGCGCATCGGCTTCACCTCGTCGCTGCCGCTGATGGCGGTGCTGCCGGCCACGCTGCAGCAGTTTCGCGCCAGCCATCCGGACGTTACCCTGCACTTTCACGAACAGTTCACCCGCGAGCAGTTCCAGCTGCTGCGCCAGCGCAAGCTGGATGTCGGCGTGGTGCGCTTCAACCGCGACGAAGACACGCCGGGGCTGGAGGTGCGCGAGGTGAAGCGCGACCGGCTGAGCGTGGTGCTGCCCGCCGGCCACCGGTTGGCCGCGCGTGACAGCGTCAGCCTTGCCGAGCTGGCCGGCGAGCGGGTGATCGGCTACCCGGCGGGCAACGGCAACTGGCTGAACGCCCGCCTGCACAGCCTGGCGCGGCAAAGCGGCTTTGACTGGCAGGTGCACCAGCTGGCCGGCGAGGCTACTACCCAGATCGGGCTGGTGGCCGCCGGTCTGGGCATCGCCGTGCTGCCCACGCCGCTACAATGTGTGCACCTGCCGAACATCCACTACCTGCCGTTGAACGATGCCGACGCCTACATGACCCTCGCGGTGGCCTGGCGCCAGCACGACAGCTCGCCGCTGGTGGCGGCGTTTGTCAGCACCCTGCTGGGAGTCGGGCAACAACACGGCACGGCGGCAGCATGACTGCGGCCAACCTTCAGCCGGCGCGCACCGCTGCCGGCATGCACGCCATAACCGAATAATGCACAACGGGAGACACCCATGAGAACCTGGCTGATGCAGGCCATCCGCAAGATCGAGGCCGACTTCAACCGCTCCAGCGACACCCACCTGATTCCGCTGCAGATACCGTCCGCCCCGGACATCCAGCTGTATTTCAAGGACGAGTCCACCCACCCCACCGGCAGCCTCAAGCACCGGCTGGCACGCTCGCTGTTCCTGTACGCACTATCCAATGGCTGGATCCGCGAAGGCACGCCGGTGATCGAGGCCTCCAGCGGCAGTACCGCGGTGTCGGAAGCCTACTTCGCCCGCCTGCTGGGATTGCCGTTCATTGCGGTGATGCCGGCCAGCACCTCGCAGGAAAAAATTCGCGCCATCGAGTTCTACGGCGGCCGCTGCCATCTGGTTACCGATCCGGCCACCATCTACGACGAATCGATGCGCCTGGCGCGCGAGCTGAACGGCCACTACATGGACCAGTTCACCTACGCCGAGCGCGCCACCGACTGGCGCGGCAACAACAATATCGCCGATACCATCTTCAAGCAGATGGCACTGGAACCACACCCGGAACCGAGCTGGATCATCAACGGCGCCGGCACCGGCGGCACCAGCGCCACCTTTGGCCGCTACGTGCGCTACCAGCAGAAGAACACGCAGATCTGCGTGGTGGACCCGGAAAACTCGGCGTTCTACGCCAGCTACCAGAGCGGCGACCCTGCCTGCACCTGCGAGGGTGGCTCCGGGGTGGAAGGCATCGGCCGGCCACGGGTGGAGCCGTCGTTCATCCCGACCGCGATCGACCGCATGATCCGCGTGCCCAACGTGGCCAGCTATGCGGCGATTCATTTTCTGGAACAGGTGCTGGGGCGCAAGTGCGGCGGCTCCACCGGTACCAACTTCTACGGCGTGTGCGTGCTGATGGACGAGATGCTGCGCCGCGGCGACAGCGGCAGCATCGTCACCCTGATCTGCGACGACGGCAACCGCTACCTGAACAGCTACTACGATGCCGGCTGGCTGGCCGCCGGCGGCCACGACATCCAGCCGTGGCTGGCACGCTACCGCCAGTTCTTCGACCACGGCCACTGGCAGGCCTGAGCGCTAGCGCGAGCAGCCTGCGGCGGCCAACCCTGGCGGTAGCAGGCTGCCCGCTGGTGCAGTGCCGGCGCGGCAATTTATGCAGTTACAATACGGCGGCAGGCCAGCTGGCCGTCTACGCTACAGACAGCAGCCCCTGCTGCCGGCACGCCAGCGCTGCCCGGCAGGACCCAACCGCATGGATGCGCCGGATGCCGGCCGCCACTCGCGCAAGGATAAGCGATGCCCACTCGTCTGTTTGCCTGGATGCTGCTCTGCCTACTGCCGCCGGCCCACGCCCAGCAGCCACGGCTGCAGGTTGCCATCGATGCCAACAACCCGCCGTTCATGTATGCCGACAGCAGCGGCCGCCCGGCCGGGCTGTACGCCGAGCAACTGCAGGCGCTGGCGCGCCGCAGCGGCATCGCCATCAGCATCGAGACCATGCCGTGGAAGCGGGCGCTGGCCTACCTGGAACGCGGCAGCCACGGCGTGGCCGGTATCTACAGCAACCCGGCGCGGCAGAAGCGCTACCTGTTCAGCAAGCCGCTGTATCACGAAGTGCTGACCGTGTATGGCCGCAAGGCGGCCGCCAGCCCGCGCTACAACAATATCAGCAGCTTCAACGGCCGCCGCGTGGGCGTGCTGTCCGGCTGGTTCTATTCCGATGAATTCAGCCAGGCGCGCGACCGCGGCGCGTTGCAGGCGGACGAAGCCAGCCGCGATGCGCAAAACGTGGAAAAACTCAAACTGGGACGGCTGGACTACCTGATCGGCATCCGCGAAAGCATCGAGCCGCTGCTGGGCGGCCAGCTGGAAGCGCTGGGGGTGTTTGCCACCAACCCGACCTATCTGGCGCTGCCGCGCACGGCGGCCAACCAGCTGCTACTGCAGCGCATCAACCAGGCGCTGGCGCCAGTGAACACGCCGTAAACCGCGGCGCTCTCGCCGCCGGGCTAGCGCCACCCGCCACACGGCCAAGAAAAAAGGCCCGCCAGGCGGGCCAAACAAACACACACGGCAGCAGACGGGAACTATCAGCTGTTGCCACCCACGGTAAGCGCGCGCCGTTACCCGCTGATGACAAACCGTCCACGCGCCGCAGCCTGGGCGGCGGCTTATGTTTTTTTAAGATTCTGCGGATAGAGATTTACGAAACGCTTGTCACTGCCGCGCCTAGATTGACGACACCGAATGCCGCACATGTCGTGCAGCAATCCTGGAGTCCGAAACATGGCAAGCATCACCGAGTTCGCCCCGCAGTCCACCCAGACCGCCACCCGCTTCAACCTGTACCAGGCAGTGCATAAAGGCCTGCGCGCCATGCTGGCCGATCTGCTGCTGAACGTTGGCCGCAGCGATGGCCACAACGCGGAAGACAGCGCCCGCCGCCTGGCGCAACTGCAGCAGGTACTGCAGCTATGCCGCTGCCACCTTCAGCACGAAGAGCAGCACCTGCACCGCGCGATGGAAGCCCGCGCCCCCGGCAGCAGCGCCGACCGCGATGCCGAGCACCAGCACCACCTGGCCGAAATCGCCGCGCTGCAGCAGCAGGCCACCGCGCTGGCCGCGCTGCCGGCACAGGCGCAGCCTACCGCCTGGCAACTGCTGTACGGCCGCCTGAGCCTGTTCGTGGCCGACAACTTCGTGCACATGCTGCAGGAGGAGCAAGCCAATATGGCGGTGCTGTGGGCGCACTACAGCGATGCCGAGCTGATCGAGCTGCACGACGTGCTGGTTGCCGGCATTGCGCCGGAAGAAATGGCGCACTGGTTTCGCTGGATCGTGCCGCATATCGCGCATGGCGAGCGGGTAGCGATGTTTGCCGGCATGCGCCAGGGCATGCCACCAGACATCTTTGCGCAGACACTGGCCCAGGCCGGCAGCCTGTTGCCAACCCAGGACTGGTGCCAGCTGCAACAGGCACTGGCGGCCTAAGGAGCCCATCATGCTGGCAAACCGTTTCCTGCGTATCGCGGTGCTATATGCACTGTTCGGCATTGGCCTCGGCGTCTACATGGGCGCCAGCGGCCAGTTTCTCAATCGCGGCATCCACGTGCATGCCAACCTGGTGGGCTGGGTGTCGATGGCCGTGATGGGCATCATCTATCGGCTGTACCCGCAGCTGCAGCACAGCCGCTGGGCAGCCGTCCACTTCTGGCTGCACAACGGCGGGCTGCCGCTGATGCTGCTGGGGCTGTACGGCCTGCTGCACGGCTACGGCTGGGGCGAGCCGCTGACCGGCGTCGGTTCGCTGCTGGTGGCGCTGGCATTCCTCAGCTTTGCGCTCAACCTGCTGCGCAACCTCGAGCACGACACGGTCAGCGCCGCGCGTGGCGAACCGCTGCCACAGCAGCAGGCACTGCACTGATGGCGGCCAAGGTTGGCCGCACACATTGCGGCCAACCTTGGCGCCGTATGCGCCTGCTTTGCGCAGACCGTTGAATGCGCCCGGATCCGGCCGCAACCAAACCAGCTGCAGCCCTATCACCGATGGCCAAGCACGGCCGCCATCCGGCATCCGGCCGCTTGCCGGCACCGTGCAAACCGCACCAAGCGGCTGGCCAAGCGCTAGCCTTCGGCCACCGGCAGCAGCGGCTGGCTGACCTGCAACACAAAGCGACCACGGCCGGTCTTCAGCATCTGCACGCAGGCCTGGCGCTCCTGCAGCCGGCGCTGCAGCAACACCAGCCTCGCCTCCAGGTTGTCGCTGATTTCCGGCAGCCCCAGGTCCGGCATCAGCCGCAGCTCGCGGTTGCTGAACTGCCGACGCTGCTCGGCGCAATAGCAGTGCACCAGCTTCCAGAAAATGGCGCCGGCCACACCCTTGATCAGATAGTCGTCGTTGAGGAACACGCTGTGATCGGCGGCAAAGTAGCGTACCTGCACCAGGCTGTCGCCCAGCTCCGGCAGCGGCGGCGCCGGCAGGCTGTGACCGGCGGCCGCCGCCGGCTCCACCGCCGCCTGGCAGGCCATGCCGCGCGCCATCCAGCCAAACTGGTTGGCCAGCGTCTGCAGCGCGTCTTCGTCGTCGTAGCCAAAGCGCAGATCCTGCGGGCTTTCCACGTACAGCACGCCATACAACTCGCTGCCGGCCAGGATCGGCACCGCCAGCTGGCTGCGGCATTGCTCCAGCCCCGGCAGCGGGATGGCGGTTTCCAGCTGCTGCTGCAAGCCCTGCGCCGCCGCGCTGGCGCGCACCGCCTTGCCGTACATGTACTCGCTGGTCATGTGCGAGATGCGGATCGGCGTGCGCTCGCGCGCCGCCACCCCGATCACGCCATGCCCGAGCGGGATTTCCGAGCCGATGCCGGCCTGCGCATAGCCGGCGCTGGCCACGGTGAACAGGCACTCGCGCGCCTCGTCCAGCTTCAGCACCATGGCGTGGTCGATGGCGTACAGCTCGCGCAGCACTGTCAGCAGCGTGTCGAACAAGTCATCCAGATCGCCGCTGCCATTCAGGCGGTTGCTGGCGTCGCGCAGCGTGGGCAGGCAGGCCGCCGGGGACGGCTGCGGCGGCAACTGCGCCGCCGAGACAAAGGCCTCCACCTTGTTCACCTCGTACACATCGGCACCCTGCAGCTTGAAAATGCCGACCATGCCGGTGTGCGAGGCGATGCCGGCCAGCTTGGCCTTCATTTTTTCGAACAGCGGCCCGCTGGTTTCGGTGCGCAGGTAGCGCGCATGCAGCCGGTAGCTGCTGCCGCTATGCGGGTCCACCACCTTCACCACCGCGTGCGGGTGCTGCAGGATGTTCTGCCGCGTCTTGTTGAAGAACTGGAAGGTCAGCGCGATGTGGCACGCGTCCACGTACTGCACCTGCGACAGGTAGGCGATATTGGGGGTGCCATCCAGCGCGCAGGTGGCAATCGGGCTGGGGATGGCGCCCTCCATGCAATGCCGCAGCCCGGTGATGTCGACGCTCATGCCGTGACCTGATCCTGCAGCGGCCGCCCGGCGCCGGGCCCCGGCGTCTGTTCGAACACCACTTCCGGGCTGAAGCTCAACGCCACGGTATCGGCGGGCGCAATCTGCATATAGGCCTCGGCGAAGGTGCGCTCGTGCCCCAGCGGCAGCACGCCGGCCACAAACTGGCGCGCATGCTGCGCCACCACGGCCAGCCCGGCGACATCCGCCAGCGACAGCGACACCGCGCGGCCCTTGATCTGCAGCGCCGACTCGGTTGCCGGCAGGCAGAACACCGCCGCGATGCGATCATGCACCAGCACGTCGTGCAGCAGCTGGCCGGCCTCGCTGCGTTTCAGAAACAACGTGATGCGGCTGCGATCGGCCGCCACCTGGCAACCGTAGCCGCGCGCGGTGCTGGGCAGCAGATCCAGGCCGCAACTGGCGACATCGATCGCCACTTCGCGCTCGATGAATGCCAGCGTGGCATCACTGATAATGGCGGGTGCTTGCATAGCGTGGTCCAGTTGGCCGCCACGCCGGCGCCGGCGGGCGCTTGGCGGGGCCGTCATCAAGTCGATACAACCTTAATAATTGTTAGCAGCTTTCCACTAGGGCTGCCCGCCAGCTTGGCTTATGCTCGGAGTGCCTGCGCCACCGGCTGCGTGCCGGGCCTGCCCGGCAGGCCACTCCTGCCAGCCATGGTCGCAACAAGCGGCACCCTTGCTGCCGCCACCCTCCCCCGCGAGCGGGGCCCACCGCCGCCATCGCCGGCCGCCAGGCACCAATTTCCGGGTACCCCCGTCACGGGGGTACCCCAGCCATCACGGAGAACACCATGAAAACCCTGTTATTTGCCCTGATCGCCGCCGGCAGCCTGTCTGCCTGCGTAGTGCAGCCGGCCCGCGTGCACGTGCGTTCCCCCATCGTGCTGGAGCCGGTG
The DNA here is from genome assembly GCF_040148885.1 of Vogesella oryzagri. Classification (NCBI taxonomy): domain Bacteria; kingdom Pseudomonadati; phylum Pseudomonadota; class Betaproteobacteria; order Neisseriales; family Chromobacteriaceae; genus Vogesella; species Vogesella oryzagri. The sequence continues at coordinate 185,980 of NZ_JBEFLD010000007.1, read as the reverse complement.
CTGGTTGGTCCGGTTTACGACTATGACGACGACTACGACCACCACCATCGCCGCGGCGGCTTCTGCCCGCCGGGCCAGGCGATGAAAGGCCGTTGCTGAACGTTGGCCGCAAACAGCAAAAAGCCGCCCGATGGGGCGGCTTTTTTTATCGGCGGCAAGCGGTATCAGCCGCAGGCGCCGACATGACCGCAGGCGGTGCAGAACTCGCAGCCGTCCTTCTTGATCAGCGCGCGGTTGCCGCATTCCGGGCAGGCCTTGCCGGCCATCTGTGCCGGCGCCACGCTCACCACCGCGCTTTCGAACAGATCGCCCTGCTCCGGCACCATCACCCCCATTTCCTCCACCGGCACCCCTTCCTCGCTGAGGATGCCCAGCATGGCGTAGCGGTGGATCACCAGTCGCGCCAGATAGGCCTCGGTAGACGGCCAGCTCTGCGACTTGTCGCTGCCCGGGGTGCGGGCAAAGAAGTCGGCCTGCGGCTCGGCGTAGCTCAGCAGCTTGCGCAGCTTCATGCCGATCCACGCCGGGTCGATCACCCGCATGTCGAGGCTGAGCATCTTGCACAAGCCGTCCAGCTCGCGCGGGTAGTGGCCGGCCAGCCACAGCGAGTACGGCCGGCGCTGACCGTTGGGCAGTACCAGCTCCTTCACGAACAGCACGAAATCGTCGCCGGTCTGCGGGTTGTTCACGTCCACCGACCAGCTGATGGTGCCGTCGGTGCCGGATTTCGGCTCCTTGCGCGCAAACAGCGCGTCCATCACCGGGGTGGCATCGCCGTCGGCCAGGCTCAGCGCGCCCAGCTGTTCAACACGGTATTTCACCACCCGGCCCAGCGCGGCGGCGGCGGCGCTGCTGCCCACAGGGCCATCACCCAATTCGGCGCGGTAGTGGCGATCACCGCGGGTGGCGGCCAGCGCGTCCAGCTTGGCGGCCAGCCAGGCGCGGTCGCGGCAGCGCATGTCCATCGACAGCGTCTTGGCAATCGCCCCCAGGCCGCGCGGCACGTCGCCGTTTACCCAGCATTCGAACGGCAGCGGCGCCTCGCCCGGCTGCTGGCCTTCGATATGGCCGACCATTACCGCAAAGTCACCCTCCTCGCCTTCCACCATGAAGGTCCACGACGGGTTGCCTTGCTTGAGCTTGGGGCGGTGCGGCCACTTCAGGCTGGCCAGCGCCGGGCTGGGCGCGGTGTTCAGCGTGATGCGGCGGTCAGGGTCGTTCTGGTTGCCCAGGTCCTGCGGCAGCTGCTGACTGGGTGCAGGGTTGGCCGCAGGCGTCGGCTCCACCGACAGCACCGAACCCAGCACGCTGTTGGGGCGATAGGTGGTGATGCCCTTCAGCCCGGCGCGCCAGGCTTCCAGGTACAGGCTTTCGAAATCGGCGAACGGGTAATCGCCCGGCACGTTCACGGTCTTGGAGATGGCGGTATCCACGTACGGCGCCACTGCCGCCACCATGCGCATGTGGTCCAGCGCGCTCATCTGCAGTGCGCTGACAAAGTAATCCGGCAGCGCATTGGTATCCCCGCCCTGCATGCGGTACACGCGGTAGGCGTGGTCTTCCACCAGGTATTCCTGCTGCGTGCCGTCGGCCATGCGCTTCTTGCGGGTGTAGTACCAGCTGAACGGCGGCTCGATGCCGTTGGAGGCGTTGTCGGCAAAGGCCAGCGAGATGGTGCCGGTAGGCGCGATGGACAGCAGGTGCGAGTTGCGGATGCCGTGTTTGCGGATGCGCGACTTGATCTTGTCCGGCAGGCGGCTGGCGCAGTGCGGCGCCGCCAGGTACTTGTCGGCATCAAACAGCGGAAAGGCGCCCTTCTCGATGGCCAGGTCCACCGAGGCATCGTAGGCGGCATCGCGCATGTGTTCGGAAATGCTGGCGGCCAACCTGCGGCCCTCCTCGCTGTCGTAGCGCACCTTGAGCATGATCAGCGCATCGCCAAGGCCGGTGAAGCCCAGGCCGACGCGGCGCTTGTTCTGCGCCTCGCGCTGCTGCTCCGCCAGCGGCCACACGGTGAGGTCCAGCACATTGTCCAGCATGCGGATCGAGGTGCGAACCACCTTCTCGAAGGCCTTGAAGTCGAAGCTGGGCGCCTCACCAAACGGCTGGCGCACGAACTTGCACAGGTTGATGGAGCCCAGGTCGCAGCAGCCGTAGTCCGGCAGCGGCTGCTCGCCGCAGGGGTTGGTGGACTCGATCACCTCGCAGTACGACAGGTTGTTGTCGGCGTTGATCTTGCTCATGAACAGCACGCCCGGCTCGGCGTGGTCATAGGTGCAATGCATGATCTGCTGCCACAGCTCGCGCGCGCGCACCTTGCGGTACACCCACAACCCATCGCCGCGCTGGTAGCTGCCGGGGAAGGCATCGGACGCCGGCGCCACCGCGTGGGTCAGCTCCCAGTCGCCGTCGGCGTCCACCGCCTGCATGAAGGCATCGGACACGCCCACCGAGATATTGAAGTTGGCCAGGTCGCCCTGGTCCTTGGCGTGGATGAAGGCTTCGATGTCCGGGTGGCTCACGTCCAGCACGCCCATCTGCGCGCCACGACGCGCGCCGGCGGATTCCACCGTTTCGCAGCTGCGGTCGAACACGCGCATGTAGGACACCGGGCCGGAAGCGCGGCTGTTGGTGCCCTTCACCCGCGCGCCCTTGGGGCGGATGCGGCTGAAGTTGTAGCCGACGCCGCCGCCACGGCGCATGGTCTCGGCCGACTGCAACAGCGCCTCGTAGATGCCGACCTTGCCGTTTTCGGATTCGGACACCGCATCGCCCACCGGCTGCACGAAGCAGTTGATCAGCGTGGCCTTGAGATCGGTGCCGGCGGCGGAATTGATACGGCCACCGGGGATGAAGCCGCCATCCAGCGCCTCGAAGAACAGCGGGGCAAAGCGTTGCGGATCCTGCTCCAGTGCGGCCAGCGCCTGCGCCACGCGCTGGCGCACTTCGCTTACCGACTGTTCGCCGTTCTTGGCGTATTTTTCCAGCAATACTTCGCGCGAAATATCCTGTTCCGCAAACACGGCGCTGTTGTCCCGGTTCATGCCATCCCCGCTATATGTGGTGTCAGAAAAAATGGAATCTAACTAGATATAGCGGGTATTGACCTTGATAGCCATCAAAGCTGTACCAGTGGCCAGCCCGGCTGACCGCGGCTGCAGTGCCGATGCAACAGCCCGCTCCGCAGCGCCAAAACAACTGCGGCCAACCTGGTGACAAGGTTGGCCGCAGCACGACATACCCCCGATGGGTGCTGGTTTATTTCAGCTTGATCAACAGCGGCACGCCATCCTTGTCGGCCTTCACCTTGTCCGGTTCCAGCACGCTGATGCGGCCTTCCAGGGCCGGTTGCGCCGCCAGCAGCAACTGCCGCGCTGCCTCGCCGCGCGCTTTGGCCAGCGCGTTCAGTGCCGCCTGATCCACCTTCTGCGCCGCCAGCAACTCCTTGCGCATCGCCTGCGCGCGCTCGGCGGTGTCCTTCTCGCTGGCCACCCGTTTCAGCCAGGCAAAGCGGCCGATCTGCGCGGCGTAGACATCGCCCACCGCCTTGCGGATCGCCGGGTCGCCCATATCCGGCAGCGGCAACGGTTCGTCGGTCTGCAGCTGGTAGGCGGCGCGCTTGAGGATGTCGCTGTCGACGCGGTAGCGCGCCAGCTCGCGGCTGTCCTCCTCGGCGGCGTAACCGCCGCCGATGGCCAGCGCCAGCTTCGGCCGCTTGGCCATCAAGTCGGCCAGCTTGCCCAGTTTCTCGCGTTCCGGCGGCGGAATGCGGTCGTCGCCGGCATCGGCGTAGATCTCGTCGAAGCCTTCGCCACCGAACAGCGCGCGGAACGGTGCGGTCACCACTTTCACCAGGATGTTGCGGATCGCCTGCCACACCAGGTGGCCGTAGGAGAAGTCCGGCTGGTCCAGGCTGCCGGCCACCGGCAACGACAGGTCGATGCGGCCATCGCTGTCTTCCAGCAGCGCCACCGCCAGCCGCAACGGCAGGCGGGTACCGTCGTAATTGGCCACCTCGTTGCCCAGCTGGATATGGTCGATCACCACGCGGTTGTCACCGTTGAGCTGGCGGTCTTTCAACAGGTAGCGCAGCTCGGTACTGAGGCGGCCATCGGTGATCTGCCAGCCGGCAAAGGTCATCGAGTACGGGTTGAGGCTGCCCAGCGGGATGTTGCGGAAGTTCAGCGTCATGTCCAGATCGCGCGTCACCTCGAACGGCGACAGCGCGCCACGAATGCGCACGTCGCCGAACTGGTCGACGCGGCCATCCAGCGTCACCGTGCCGCGGCGGCCCGGCTTGCTGGACAGCCCCAGCACGGTACCGGACAGCGAGTGGATGCGGGTACCGAAACTGGGCTGCAGCCCCAGGTCGGCAAAATCCATGCGCGCATTGCGCACGCGGATGGCGCGCACGTCCACCACCGGCGCGGCGCTGCCTGTCGCCGGCTTGGCGCTGGCGGCCGGCTTGGCCGTGGCCGGCTGCGGCTTCATCAGGTGCGCAAAGTTGGGCACCCGCTTTTCATCGAGAATGAAACGCAGCTGCGGCGCCACCAGCCGCACGTCGGCAATGCTCACCCGCTGCGGCTGCGCCTTGATGCCGCTGACGGCCAGCTGTTGCCAGCCCAGCAGCGGCTCGCGCCGGCCCGGCTCGAACAGCGCCAGTTTATCCAGCTGCGCCTTGCCATCGGCCTGCCAGCGGCTGCCGGCCAGCGCAAAGCCCAGCTCGGCGGACAGCTCGCCGCCGCCAAAGCGCAGCACGGTCTGTTCCAGCGCATACGGCGCCACGCCGGCCAGCGGCAAACGGCTGGCCTGCAACTGGCCCTTGATGTCCTGCAGGTTGGCCGCAAGCGTGGCATCCAGCTGCAACTTGCCCTGGCCGAGGCCGCCGCCCAGCTGCAGCGCCCAGCCCTGCTGCGGATCACCAGACACACTGGCCGCCACATCGGCCAGCTGCAGTGCCACCGGCGTGGCGGTGCTGCTGTCGCGCCAGCTGACGCTGCCGCCCGCCAACGTCAACTCGGGGTAGTGAATCTGCCAGGCTGGTGCTGCCGGCTGCCCGCTTGCAGCTGCCGGCGCGGCAGTGGCGGGCGTTCGCTGGCGCAGTGCTTCGGCAATATCCAGCTTGCCGTCCTTGCTGCGGTTCACCGCCAGCTGCAGTCCCTGCAGCGTAATGTTGCCCGGGACAATGCGGTGCTTGCCCAGATCCAACTCGCTGCTGGCCAGCTGCACGCCGGCCAGGCTGGCAAATGCGGGCTGGCCACCGCTGGCAGCGGTCAACTGCGACAGCGCCAGTGTGGCGCCCTGCACCTTCACCCCGCCGTTGGCATCGACGGCGACGGCGGCTTGCATACTGTCCAGCTTGAGGCTGGCGGACAGCGGCGCGATAAAGCCCTGGTGCGTGGCCCGCAGCTGCCAGTTTTCCAGCCGGATGCGCGGCAGGTTGACGCGCCAGCCCGGCGCGGCGGCATGGTTGGCCGCAGGTTTGGCTGCCGCCGCCGGCTGGGCCACTGGTATGGCGGCCAGCCAGTCCGGCTGCGCTTGCGCATCCAGCACCGTGGCCAGCTCGCCGCCGGCCAGGGTCAGGCTGCCCAGGGTCAGCTGGCGGTTGACCAGGTCGAACTGGCCGCCGGTCAGCGCCAGGCTGGCCAGCTTGAATGGGCTGCCGCTCTGCGGCGCCGCCAGCGCCAGGCCATCCAGCCGGGCGCTGAAACCGCGCGACCAGGCACTGGCCGAAACGCCGGCCAGGTCAAAATGGTAAGGCACGGTGGCGGCCAGCTTGCCCTGCGGTGCGGCCAACTTGAGGTGCGGCTGCGCATAGGGCCAGATGCTGGCCAGGGTGAAGCCTTCCACTTTCAGCACGCCGTCCGACTGCAACGGCTGCAGCAGCAGGCTGCCCTGCCACGCCAGCCGGGTGCCATCGTCCAGCTCCGCCGCCAGCTGGTAGCGGCCGTGGTTGTCCGGCAGCGTCGACAGGTTCTGCAGGTGGAAGTCCAGCGGCAACACCTGGTGCTGCACATCACCGCCCAGCGCATCCTGCACATGCGCCTGACCCTTGTTCAGCGCCAGCATGCGGATCAGCAGCTTGGGCGGCTGCGACGATTTTTCCTGTTCCGGCTGCGGCGGCCCGCTGGCGTCCTGCAGCAGCCGGCTCCAGTTCCACTCCCCCTGCGCATTGCGCTTGGCCCACAGCTGCGGCGTGTCCAGCGCGATGTCGGCAAACTGGAAGCGGCCGATCAGCAGCGGCAGCCCTTCGGCATCCACGTTCAGCCGGGCGGCGCTAAACAGCGGGCTGCCGTCGCGGTCGCGCAGCGCCACGTCGTGCAGGGTCAGCCGCAGCGCCCACGGCGCAAACTCCACCTTGCCCAGTGTCAGGCTGCGGCCAATGTCTTTGGCCCAGTTGCCCGCGGCGTAATCCACCGCTTTGGGCACCCCGGCCCACAGTCCGGCCAGTAGCGCCGCCAGCGCAGTGGCGCTCCAGCCCAGGCGGCGCCCCCAGCGGCGGGCGATTGACGGGCGGGCAGCCGCGGTTTCCGGCGGATTGGTTTCATTCATAATTAAACAGTCCTGTAGCACTGGACATGATTGTGGTCTTTCTTCCACAACAGCCCGTGGCAAACGCGCGGCACAGTTGCCGCCGGGCGCTTGCTGCTTTTAGCATGACGCTCGCCCGATGATGATTTTAAACATCAAATATCAGCGGCGATTTTCATCTTTCATTCTATACCGCGAAAGGACACGCATTTTGATTGATCTGACCGGGCTGGGCTTCCAGCGCCAGCCCCTGCCCCGCCACCCCAGCGACCAGCGCCTGTGCGCCACGCTGGCTTTTCTGACCCTGGCACAGCGCCGCAAAACGCTGCTGAACCACGAGCGCCGCATTACCAGTTCCGGCGCCCATACCTGATCGAGACCCTTTATGAACAATGCCCAGCAGATCCAGCAATGGCTGGACGACAATCGCATCACCGAAGTGGAATGCCTGATTCCGGACATGACCGGACTGGCGCGCGGCAAGATCGTGCCGCGCCACAAATACAATCCGGCCGAGGGCCTGCGCCTGCCGGAAGCCGTGCTCAGCATGACCGTGACCGGCGACTTTCCCGAGCAGGACTTCACCTCGGTAGCCGACCCGGACATGCGGCTGATTCCGGATGCCAGCACCATCCGCCCGGTACCATGGGCGAAGGAACCGACCGCCCAGATCATCCACGATTGCGTCAATTTTGATGGCAGCGCTGCCGAGCTGGCGCCGCGCAATGTGCTCAAGCGCATCCTCAAGTTGTACGAGCAGGAAGGCCTGTCCGCCATCGTGGCGCCGGAAATGGAGTTCTACCTGGTAGAGGTAGAGCCCGACGAAGACATCCCGCTGCGCCCGCCGGTTGGCCGCACCAAGCGCACCGAGGCCGGGATGCAGAGTTTCAGCATCGACGCGGTAAACGAATACGACAACATCTTCGACGAGATCTACGACTGGTGCGAGGCGCAGGGCCTGCACCTGGATACGCTGATCCACGAGATGGGCACCGCGCAGATGGAGATCAACCTCGATCACGGCGACCCGCTGGCGCTGGCCGACCAGGTGTTCCTGTTCAAGCGCACCGTGCGCGAGGTGGCGATCCGCAACAATATGTACGCCACCTTCATGGCCAAGCCGATGCAGGGCCAGCCGGGCAGCGCCATGCACATCCACCAGAGCGTGGTGGATGCCGCCGGCAACAACATTTTCAGTAACGCCGACGGCAGCCCGGCCGATGCCTTCTTCCACTTCATCGGCGGGCTGCAGACCTACCTGCCGGCGGCGATGCCGTTCTTCGCGCCGTACGTGAACAGCTACCGCCGCCTGAGCCGCTTCACCTCGGCACCGATCAACCTGAGCTGGGGCTACGACAATCGCACCTGCGGCCTGCGCGTGCCGCATTCCGGGCCGGAGGCGCGGCGGGTGGAAAACCGCCTCGCCGGCGTCGACGTCAACCCATATCTGGCGATGGCCGCCAGCCTGGCCTGCGGTTACCTGGGCATGCAGCAGCGCATCCAGCCGGCCGAGCCGCTGAGCGGCAGCGCCTACGAGCAGCCGCACCAACTGCCGCGCCACCTAGACGACGCCATCGACATGCTGCTCAAGTGCAAGCCGCTGGCCGACATTTTTGGCGAGCACTTCATCCGCACCTACAGCGCGATCAAGGAAGTCGAGTACCGCGAGTACTTCGACGTGATCAGCCCGTGGGAGCGTCGCTTCCTGCTGCTGCACGTGTAAGCCACCACCGCACTCTCACGGCCGGGCCATGCGCCCGGCCGTTTTGCTTGCCGCTTGCCAGACCGTGCCGGCGCGGCTTAGCGTGACGGCTTTCACCCGCCGGATGCCCCCATGCGCCACTTGCTGCTTGCTCTGCCGCTGCTACTGAGCACCGCCCTCGCCAGCGCCGCCCCCTGCCAAGCCGACACCCCGATCGGGCAATGGTGCGACACACCGTTAGCCGCATTGCATCCCACCCAGCCCGGCATTGGCCAGCTGCAGGTGGAGAACGAAGCCGCCGAACTGCGCGAGCTCTCCGCCGACAAGCTGGCGGCCAAGATCCGCAAGAAGGCCATCCCGGTGGTGATCGGCCCCGGCGGTACGCTGTACCTGGTGGATCGCCACCACTTTGCCAGTGCGCTGCTGCGCCTCGGCGTGGCTGCCGCCAGCGTGCAGGTAATCGGCCGGCTAACGCAGCCGGACACTTTCTGGCACGACATGGCGGCGCGGCACTGGAGCTGGCTGCGCGACCAGCAGGGCCGCCCGTTGGCGGCAAGCGCGCTGCCCGCAACCCTGGCGGCGCTGCCGGACGACCCCTACCGTTCGCTGGCCGGTCTGTTGCAGGACAAGGGTTATGTCGCCAAACAGGACGAGGTCTATTTTGTCGAGTTTGCCTGGGCCAGCTGGCTGGGGCAGCAACTGCACTGGGCCAACATCGATCGCGGCAGTCTCAAGCAGCAGCTCAAGCAGGCGCAACAACTGGCCTGCAGCGCCGCCGCCAGCCAGCTGCCGGGTTATCCGGGCAAAGCCTGCCGCTGAGCCTGCGGCATCGGCTTTGTCTCGCCGTAGCGCCTGCGCTATGCTGCGCAGCCATTCAAGGAGACCGACATGCCGCGCCTGCGCTGGGATATTTTCTGCACCGTGATCGACAACTTCGGCGACATCGGCGTCACCTGGCGTTTGGCGCGCCAGCTGGCCGCCGAGCATGCGGCCGATATCACGCTGTGGGTGGATGACCTGGCCAGCTTCGCCCGCATCGCCCCGGCGCTGGACCCCACGCTAGCCACGCAAATGCTGGGCGACATCCACATACGGCGCTGGGACAAGCCGTTTACCAGCGATTTCACACCAGCCGACGTGGTGATTGAGGCCTTCGCCTGCGAACTGCCGGCCAGTTACCAGCAGGCAATGGCCGCGCGCGCGCGCAAGCCGGTATGGCTGAATCTGGAATATCTGTCGGCGGAAGACTGGGTAGCCGGCTGTCATGGCATGGCCTCGCCGCATCCGCGCCTGGCGCTGACCAAGTATTTCTTCTTTCCCGGTTTTGGCGCCAATACCGGCGGCCTGCTGTGCGAAGGCTGTCTGCTGGCCGCCCGTGACGCCTGGCAGGCCGACCGTGCGGCACAGGATGCCTACTGGCAGGCGCGCGGCGTGCCGCCCTGCCCGGCCGGTGGGCTGCGCATCAGCCTGTTCGCCTACGACACCCCGGCTGCGGCGCAATGGAGCGCAACGTTGGCCGCAGGCACGCCGCCGGTGCAGTTACTGGTGCCGCATGGCCGGGTACTGTCGGATGTGCTGGCCGGCATCGGCATCAGCCAACCCGGCCATGCCGGCGATGTCTATCAGCACGGCGCGCTGAGCATTTACGTGCTACCGATGAGCGATCAGGACGGCTACGACCGCCTGCTGTGGAGCTGCGATGTCAATATCGTGCGCGGTGAAGACAGCTTCGTGCGGGCGCAGTGGGCCGGGCGGCCGTTTGCCTGGCATATCTACCGCCAGGATGAAGACGCGCACATGGAAAAACTGCAGGCGTTTTTACAGCACTACCTGGCCGATGTGGCCGCACCTACCGCCGACGCCATCCGCAGCTTCAACCTGGGCTGGAACCGCGACCACTTGCCGGCGGAGGCTTGGCCGCAACTGCTGGCGGCACTGCCGGCGTGGCAGGCACACGCCACACGTTGGCCGCAGCAGCAACTGGCCCATGGCGACCTGGCGACGAATCTGGTGCAATTTACGAAAAAGCAGCTACAATAGCGGGTTTTCTGGAAACTCGTTTCCGATTCTGATTCAAGACTTTAGGACTTTAGACGCATGAAAACCGCTCAGGAACTCCGCGCTGGTAACGTATTCATGGTGGGTAGCGACCCGATGGTCGTGCAGAAAGCCGAATTCTCCAAATCCGGCCGCAACTCCTCCGTTGTAAAAATGAAGATGAAGAACCTGCTGACCGGTTCGGCTTCCGAAGCCGTTTACCGCGCAGACGACAAGTTCGACGTTGTGGTACTGGAAAAGCGCGAGTGCACCTACTCCTACTTTGCCGACCCGATGTACGTGTTCATGGACAACGAGTTCAACCAATACGAAGTTGAAGCCGAGAACATGGAAGAAGTTGTGCCGTTCATCATCGACGGCATGGAAGACAAGTGCGAAGTAACCTTCTACAACGGCAAGGCCATCTCCGTTGAGCTGCCGACCACCGTGGTACGCGAAGTGGAATACACCGAGCCGGCCGTTCGTGGCGACACCTCCGGCAAGGTACTGAAGCCGGCACGCATCAAGGGCACCACCCTGGAAATCCCGGTTCCGGCCTTCGTTGAAATCGGCAACCTGATCGAAATCGACACCCGCACCAACGAATTCAAGAAACGTGCCTAATCAGCCGTTTCTGTTCAAAAAACCGGCAGCCTGCGCTGCCGGTTTTTTTATGCGGCCAACCTTGCCGCCGCCGCGCGGTGACGGTATCATCCGCCCCATCCTGAGGGAGTAGCCGACCCGCGAGAAAGCGGGGGCTTGCGTCAACACACTTGGCTGTTCAGCCATGGCGCAAGCGACAGCAATGTCTGGCAAGACTCATGATTCGTCACAGACCTTGCAGGGGCTGCGTCTTGACGGGTCATGTGTCGCACGCAGCCCCTTTGGAGTCTTCATGCTATCCCAAGCTTTCCTGCTCTCTACCGGCATTGTTTCCCTGGCCGAAATCGGCGATAAAACCCAGTTGCTGGCGCTACTGCTGGCGACCCGCTTCAAGAAGCCGGTGCCCATCATCCTCGGCATTTTCGTGGCCACCGTGCTGAACCACTTCGGCGCCGCCTGGCTGGGGCAGTTTGCCAGCAGCTACATCAACATGGACGTGCTGAAATGGCTGCTGGGGGCATCGTTCATCGCCATGGCGGTGTGGATGCTGATTCCGGACCAGCTGGATGATCAGACCCGTCTGCTGGACAAGCTGGGGGTGTTCGGTGCCACCTGTGTCGCCTTCTTCGTGGCCGAAATGGGCGACAAGACCCAGATCGCCACCGTGGCGCTGTCGGCGCGCTATCACGACACCGTCTCCGTCGTGCTGGGCACCACGCTGGGCATGATGATCGCCAACATCCCGGCGGTGCTGCTGGGCGAAGTGGCCGCCCGCAAACTGCCTACCGAACTGGTACACCGCGTGGCCGCCGGCCTGTTCGTGGTAGTCGGGGTACTGACTTTCATGGCTTGAGTGCCTGCTCGGCGCCAATAACAAGGGGCCCGCGTGGGCCCCTTGTTTTGTTACGCGTGGCGCCGCGGCCAACGTTTACTTCTTGTTGCCAGCCTCCAGCATCACCATCGGGTCGAAACCGACGCGGATCGCCCCCCAGTGGCGGTTGTTCATGCTGATCGGCAAGGCGATTTCCGACAGGATCTCCCCGGTATCGCGCATATAGGTCTGCAGCAGGAACGGCTGCTGGTTGCGCGCCGACTTGATGCCGGTCGGATCATTGAACAGGCGCTTGTCGCGGCTGCCCACCAGATCGGCAGCGGCATCGCCGGTCAGCGGCTTGGAATAGAAACTGTTGTGGGTCGGCGCATAGCCGTTGTTGTCCACCATCACGCAGAAGCGGCCACCGCTCACCTGCTGCACCACGCGGTCGTACACCTGTTGCAGCGACTTCTCCAGCTTCACGTCGTAATTAGTGTGGTACTTCGGCGGGTTGGTGCCGGCAATCAGCTGGTAACGCTGATCGAACACATCGCTGCCTTCCTGTGCCGCCTGCTGCAGGGTTTTCTGCAGCTGTTCGCGCGCCTGCTTGGCGATGGCGATGGACTCATCCAGCACGCCCTCGCCCAGGATGAAGCGCGCCACCAGCTCCTGCACTTCTTCCGCCGCGCGCGACAGCGCCACCGAGACATCTTCCGATTGTTTCAGGCTGTCGGCCACGGTGTTGCTCAGCGCGTGGATCTCCGACACGTTGGCGGTGATCTGGCGATTCGCGCTGGCAAAGTCGTTCATGGTGCCGGCGATCTGCGTCATGCTGTGCGCGGTGCTCTCGAAGTCGCCCATCATGCGGCCAAAGTGCTGCGAGGAGCGGTTCACCACCTCGCGCGCCTGATGGGTATCGGAGGTAATCAGGTTGGTTTCGTCCTTGGTGTTCTTCACCAGCCCCAGCATGCCGTCGATGTTGCCGGAGATTTCGTCGGTGGCCACCTTCACCCGCTCGGCCAGCTTGCGCACCTCGTCGGCCACCACGGCAAAGCCGCGGCCGGCCTCGCCGGCACGGGCCGCCTCAATCGCCGCGTTCAGCGCCAGCAGGTTGGTCTGCTCCGATACTTCCTTGATCAGATCGACAATCGCCTTGATGCTGGCCGACCGTGTCGACAGTTCGTCCACGGTCAGGTTGAACTGCCCTACCCGTTCGCTGACGCTGCCGATCCTGTTGGCCGCATCCTGCAACTCTGCATACGACGCGCGGGCGATGTCCAGGTTGTTGAGCGTGGTTTCGGAAATCTGCTGGGTATCGGCGGACACCTGGGTGACGCCACTGCTGGAACGCTCGCTGGACACACTGACCTGGCTGGCCAGTTGGGCCTGCTGGCCGGCGCTTTCCACCGACTCGTGAATGGTCTTGCGGGTGCGGGCGGAATCCATGGCAATGCGCATGGTCATGGTGCGCACATTGCTGATGATCTCGCGCATCTTGTGCAGGAACTCGTTATACGACAGCGACAGATCGCGGATCTCATCATGGGTAATGGTGGGAATCTCGCGCGACAGATCGCCCTCGCCGGCGCCGATCTCGCGGAAGATATCGATGATCATCTGCATCGGCCGCACAATCAGGTAGCGCAGGTACCACACCATGAAGGCGATAAACAGCAGCGAGAGGCCCCAGATGGCGAACGACCAGTAGATGGTGCGGTCCAGCAACGCATGAATCTGTGCCAGGCTGGCGCTATTAATCGTCTGGCTGCTCACCAGCTCACGGATGTCGCTCAACGCCAGGTAGACGTAGCCGATGAGAATCAGCTGGAACAGGCTGATGAAGAAAAAAGCGCACAGTTTTTTGGTCAGAGAATTCCAGAAGGTCTTCTCGATCAAGTCATAGGTCTTCCAGAACCAGTCCATGCGCGCTTTCTCCTCTTGGTTTTTTGTTGTGTACCGTCGGTTATGAATCAGGGCCGGTGGTCGTTATCGATGTTATCTATAAATTCAGGCACTGACTATTCAGTAACCGTTGATAGTGATCAAGTTTCCTGCGTTCTGCGCCATACCATCCAGTACTCGTCCTGGCCGAACACCGGCAGGCTGCCCGGCAGCTGCAGCTGCTGTTCCAGCGTGAAATACGGCCCCAGCAACGCCTGCAGGCTGTCGGTGGCAATGGTATAGGGCGGGCCGCCGCGCTTGTCGCCGAGGTAAAAATAGCCGGCCAGGCAGCTGCCCGCCGGCAGCAGCGCAGCCATCTTCGCCGCGTACTGCGGCCGTAGCGCCGGGGGCAGCGCGCACAGGAAGGCGCGCTCGTACACCCAGTCCCACTCGCCGCTGACCGCCGCGGAGAAAAAATCGGCCTCCACGATGGCATCGGCACACTGCGGATGCAGCGCCCTGGCACGCGCCACCGCCGGGGCGCTGAAATCCACCGCCAGTACCTGGGCGCCATGCTGCAACAACGCCTCGACCTCATAGGCGGAGCCACAGCCCGGCACCAGCACGCGCCGCGCACCGGCAGCCAATAACCGCTGAGCCTCGCCGGCAAATCCCCCCGGCAGTCCCGCGCTGTCCCACGGCATGCTGTGTTGCTGGTAACGGATATCCCAAAAGGCGGCATCGCCACTATTCACTGCCATCTTGCCCATTCACTCCCACTGTTGCTGTGCCGTCCATGGCGCAGCCGGTCGGCAGCCGCCATGCGCGTAGCCAGCAAATACCGGCTCATCACCCGGCTAGCGGCAACGACAAAAACTGCTGCAGCCGCTGCGGCCAGTCTGCATCGGAAACGGTCAGCGACAGCTGCTGCCCGCCCAGCTGCAGCGGCACATAACGCTCGCCGGCCTGCTGCTGCGGCAGCGCCATCTGCAGCAGGCGGCCATCGGCCAGCTGCAACAGCGCCTGCTCACCCGCCACCCCGTCGCTGATCTGCAAGTGGCCGCCGGCCACCTTGGCCAGCGCCTGCCACACGCGCCGGCGCGGCAGCACCGCCCACACCCGCGCCTTGGCGGCGGCATCCAGCTCGTACCAGAAACTGATTTCGGCAAAAGTGCGCGCACAGCCCTGGCAGACATCATCGCCAATGGCGGTGGAACACACGCCAATGCAGGGCGTTTCTGCTTGTTGCTGCATGTCTTTCCTGTTCGATTCGGCTTACAGCGCCGCAGTGTAGCGTCTGCCAGCCAGCTGGCAAGTCGCTGCGGCCAACCTTACCAGCGCCCGGATGCGCCGCCGCCGCCGAACCCGCCACCGCCGCCACCAAAGCCGCCGCCACCACCGCCGCGCCCGCCACCAAAACCACCGCCGCGGCCACCACCAAACCCGCCCCCACCGCCACGGCCCGGCCGCAACAGCAGTGTCAGCAAAAATACCCCGGCCGCCACCAGCCCGGCCTGCCATACCCAGCCCAGCTGGTACCACAGCATCGTGCCCACCGCCGCGGCACTGCCGGCAGCGCCCAGCCAGCGGCCCAGCATCTGCCGCAACGCGCCACCGAGGATGGTGGCAAACACCACCGCAAACGGCACAAAGGTCCACACCTCGTCGCTGCTGTCAGCCACGTTGGCCGCCGGCGGCGGCAGCGGTTCGCCATTGATGACGGCGATGATGCGCGTCACCCCGGCATCGATGCCGCCGTAGAAATCCCCCTGCTGCAAGTGCGGCACGATTACCTCGCTGATGATGCGCTTGCTGGTGGCATCATTCAGTGCACCTTCCAGGCCGTAGCCCACCTCGATGCGCAGGGTCCGATCATTCTTGGCCAACAGCAGCAGCGCGCCGTCATCCACTTTCTTGCGCCCCAGCCGCCACTGCTCCACCACGCGCAGCGAATACTGCTCGATGGTTTCCTCGCCAGTGGTCGGTACGATCAGCACCGCCAGCTGGCTGCCCTTGGCCTGCTCGAATGCCTGCAGCTTCTGTTCCAGTGCCGCCAACTGCTGGCTATTGAGCGTGGCCGTCTGGTCGATTACCCGCGCGCTCAACGCCGGTACCGCCACCTGCGCCAGCAGCAGGTTGCTGGCCAGGCACAGCCACAACAGCAGCAGGCCACGTTGCCACAGCGTGCGCATGGTCATTGCGCCGGCGATGCCGAGAAGTCCACCCGCGGCGGAGTGGCCAGCGCTTTTTCGTTCTCCACGCTGAAATTGGGTTTCACCTGGTAGCCGAACGCCATGGCGGTGAGATTGGACGGAAAGCTGCGCACGGTGATGTTGTACTCCTGCACCGACTTGATATAGCGGTTGCGCGCCACGGTGATGCGGTTTTCGGTGCCTTCCAGCTGCGCCTGCAGATCGCGGAAACCGGCGTCGGCCTTCAATTGCGGGTAGTTCTCCGACACCACCAGCAGCCGCGACAGCGCGCTGCCCAGTTGCGTCTGCGCCGCCTGGAACTGGGCCAGCGCCTGCGGGTTGGCCGCCAGTTCCGGTGTGGCCTGGATGCTGCCCACCCGCGCCCGCGCGGCCGTCACCTGCTGCAGCACGGTCTGTTCATGCGTGGCGTAGCCCTTGACGGTATTCACCAGATTGGGCACCAGATCGGCACGGCGCTGGTACTGGTTCAATACCTCGGACCAGCTGGCCTTGATCTCTTCGTCACCCGCCTGCAGATTGTTGTAGCCGCAGCCGGACAAGCTGCCGACCAGCAGCAGGGAAAGCAGCAGTTTGCGCATGAGAGCTCCTTGCGAGGGTAATAAACAAAGGCACGCGCCATGCGGCGCCTGCGGCCAACCCTACGCCAAAGCAGTTGGCATGACCAGTGTCACTGCCGCGCTCACACCCGCAGCAGCGCCCCCACCTTGATAACCGCCTGCGTGCGGCTGGACACCTTGAGTTTGCGCAGGATGGCGGACACATGCGCCTTGACCGTACTTTCGGCAATATTCAGCTCGATCGCCACCACCTTGTTGGACTTTCCGTTGACGATGTAGTCCAGCACCGTGCGCTCCTGCCGCGTCAGCAGCGCCAGGCGGCTGGCCAGATCCTGCAACTGCTGCGGATCGCTGGCCGGCGCGCCGGTATCGCGGTCGGCCAGCGCCGGCGGCAGGAAGATTTCGCCCTCCAGCACCGCATTCACCGCCGCGCTCATCAGCTCGCGCGAGAACGACTTGGGAATAAAGCCGGATACCCCCACCGCCAGCACCGACTCCACGGTATGGATGCGCTCGTCGGCCGACACCACGATCAGCGGCAGCGTGGGCGCCTGCTGCCGCAGTCGCGCCAGCCCGGTGAGGCCGTCCATGCCGGGCATGTTCAAATCCAGCATCGCCAGTTCGATGGCCGGATTGGCGCGCACCGAGTCCAGCGCCGCATCCAGCGATTCGCATTCGATAATCTCGCAGCCCTCGCCCAGCGCACTGGCCACCACCAGCCGCATCGCCTCGCGAAACAGCGGATGGTCATCCGCAATCAGCACCGTCGCATCCATGCTCGCTCACCTGCACAACAGGACAACCGGCAGCCGCCGGTTGTCGGATTGATCAAGCCGCCTGCCGAACAGGCAGCGCAGCCACGCTAACAGGGCGCCGGTGAAACCGCAGAGCAGCCCGCTGACACCACGGACAGCACGGGCGCGGCAGCAAGCCGGGAATGATGCGCTGGCCGCCGGCGCTTACTTCTGCACCAGTACCCAGCTCACGATAGTACGGATGTCGTCATCCTTCAGCTGCGGATGCGGCGGCATGCCCGCCGGTCCCCACACGCCACTGCCGCCATCCTTCACCTTGCGCACCAGCTTGTCCATGGCGCCCTTGTCGCCATCATAACGGTCGGCCACATCCTTGTAAGCCGGGCCGATGACTTTGCGCGCCACGCTGTGGCAGGCAAAGCAGCCGCTTTTCTTGGCCAGGGTTTCGCCAACCGATGGCTCGGCCGCAGCCAAGCCGGGTAGCAGCAGAGTGGCTGCCAGCACGATATGCATTGCTTTGATCATGTTTGCTCCCGGCAGCGGCGGGTAGCTCCCCCGCCGCTGCGCTGGTAAAGAGTTACTGGCTCAGCTTGAACACCCACAGGCTGCCGCCCTGCGAGATATTGGTGATTTTCTTGGCCACCTCACCGCCCCACAGCGGCACCGCGCCGCCCCAACCGGACACCACCGCCACGTACTGCTGGCCGTCCATCTGCCAGGTCACCGGGCTGCCGACGATGCCGGAGCCGGTCTGGAACTGCCACAGCTGCTTGCCGTTCTCGGCATCAAACGCCTTCAGGTAGCCTTCCGGCGTGCCGGTAAACACCAGGTTGCCGGCGGTGCTCATCACCCCCGCCCACAGCGGTGCCGGGTTCTTGTATTCCCACTTGATCTTGCCGGTTTTCGGGTCCATGGCGCGCAGCACGCCGATGTGGTCTTCATACAGCGGCTTGATGGTGAAGCCGGCGCCCAGGTAGGCCGCGCCTTTCTTGTAGCTGATCGGCTCGTTCCAGATATCCATGCCCCACTCGTTGCTGGGCACGTAGAACAGCTCGGATTTCGGGCTGTAGGCCATCGGCATCCAGTTCTTGCCGCCGAGGAACGATGGCGCGGCGAACACCGGCTTGCCCTTGCCGTCCTCGCCCTGCGTGGCCGGATCGAACGGATTGGTCGGGCGGCCTTCGGTGTTGTAGATCGGGCGCTTGGTTTTCAGGTCGAAGCCCTTGGCCCAGGTGATCTTGGACACAAACGGATAGGCGCCCAGCAGGTCGCCGTTGGTGCGATCGGCCACGAAGAAGAAGCCGTTGCGGTCGGCCTTGGCACCGGCCTTGATCACCTTGCCGTCCTTCTTCAGATCGAAGGGAATGAATTCGTTGACGCCGTCAAAGTCCCAGCCGTCGTGCGGCGTGGTCTGCAGGTGCCACTTGATCTCGCCGGTATCCGGGTTCAGCGCCAGGGTGGAGGCGGTGTACAGGTTGTCGCCCTTGCGCGTCCACGAGTTCCACGGCGCCGGGTTGCCGGTGCCCATAAAGATGGTGTCGGTTTCCGGATCGTAGGTGCCGCCCAGCCAGGTGGCGCCGCCACCCTGCTTCCACTGGTCGCCTTCCCAGCTGGCGTTCAGTTTGCCGGTGACAGTACTGTCCTTGCCGTTCAGCGTGCCCATGTGGCCTTCGATCACCGGCCGCGACCACACCAGCTCGCCGCTCAGCGCATCACGCGCTTCCACCTTGCCCACCACGCCAAACTCGCCACCGGACACGCCGGTGATCAGCTTGCCCTTCACCACCATCGGCGCGGCGGTGTAGGAATAGCCTTCCTTGTACTCGCCCACCTTCTTGGTCCACACCACCTTGCCGGTCTTGCGATCCAGCGCCACCAGGCGCGCATCCAGCGTGCCGAAGTACACCAGGTCGCCGTAGATGGCCATGCCGCGGTTCACCACGTCACAGCACGGCATGATGCCGTCCGGCAGGCGGGCGTTGTATTCCCACAGCTTGCGGCCGGTACGCGCGTCCACCGCATAGGCGCGGGAATAGGAGGCGGTAACGTAGATCACCCCGTCGTACACCAGCGGCTGCGCTTCCTGACCGCGCTGCTTCTCGCCACCGAACGACAGACTCCAGGCCGGCACCAGCTTCTTCACCGTCTTGCTGTTGATCTGGGTCAGCGGGCTGAAGCGCTGCGCCTGCGGCCCCATGCCATAGGACACCACGTCCTGCGGGGTCTTGCTGTCGTTGACAATGTCCTTGTCGCTGACCGCTGCGCCGGCCACCGGCGTCAGCAGGGCTGCGGCCAACAAGGATGACAGCGCGGTCAGGCGCCAGTGTCGCTGTGTCTGGGGTTTTCTCATCTCGCTCTCCTGATGTTGTAGTGGGTGCCGGATCGGAACACGGCTCCGGGCCGGTGGTGTCCGTCCTGCTGTTGCCGCGGCAACCGGTGGGGGAACACGCTCTGCATTCTGGGTAGCCGCCAGCGGGTGGCCAATTCGACTTAAGTCGCAAATTGCCGTCACAGGCATGCGACTTAAGTCGAATGGACGCTGCCGGCACGCTGCGCCACGCTGCAGCCAACACCCACCCGCAAGGCCGCGCCATGTCCACCCTGCCCCGACTTGCCGCCTGTGCCGCTGCCGTGCTGCTGAGCCTGGCCGCCGCGGCGCAGACCAGCATCCGCATCAGCTACCTGGAAGAAGCTCGCGCCGCGGCCAACCCGCTGGCCAATATCGAGCCGCGTCCGGCCGATCTGGGCCGCGCCGGCGCCGAGCTGGGCCTGGCCGACAACAACACCACCGGCCGCTTCCTGCAGCAGCGTTTCGAGCTGAAGCGCATCGATGTGCCGCTGGGCGCCAGCGGCGCCGACATGCTGGCGCGGCTGGACAAGCAGGGCGCCGGTCTGGTGGTGCTGAATGTCAGCGCCGCCGCCATCGACCGCCTGCTGCAGCAGCCGGCGGCCAGCCGCTACCTGTTCTTCAATACCGGCGCCGCGGACGACCGCCTGCGCCAGAGCCAGTGCCGCGCCAACCTGCTGCACCCGCTGCCCGGCCGCGCCATGCAGGCCGACGCGCTGGCGCAATACCTGGCCACCCGGCGCTGGAATAAGTGGTTTCTGGTCACCGGGCCGCGCCCGGAAGACAAGCTGTACGCCGCCGCCATCCGCCGTGCCGCCAAGCGCTTTGGCGGCCGCATCGTGCTGGATAAAAGCTGGAACTACGGCCACGACGCGCGCCGCACCGCACAGGGCGAAGTGCCGGTGTTTACCCAGGGCGGCGATTACGACGTGCTGATCGTGGCGGATGAAAGCGGCGATTTTGGCGACTACCTGTCCTACCGCACCTGGCTGCCGCGGCCGGTGGCCGGCACCCAGGGCCTGACCGCCGACGGCTGGCATGCCGCCGCCGAGCAATGGGGTGCGGTGCAGCTGCAAAACCGCTTCCGCGCCCACAGCGGCCGCAGCATGCAGGCGGTGGACTACGCCGCCTGGGCGGCGGTGCGCAGCGTAGGCGAAGCCGCCAGCCGCACCGGCAGCGGCGATGCCGCCAAGTTGGCCGCCTACATCCGCGGCCCAGATTTCCAGCTGGCCGGCTTCAAGGGCCGCACGCTGTCGTACCGACCGTGGAACGGCGAATTGCGCCAGCCAATGATGGTGGCGCAGCCGCGCTCGCTGGTCAGCCTGTCGCCGCAGGACGGCTTTCTGCACCCGCGTACCGATCTGGACACCCTGGGCTTCGACGCCCCGGAAGTGAGCTGCAAGGGCAAGTAGCCCCGCACCGACAAGGACACCCGATGACTACCCGCCCCTTACACCTGCTTGCCCTGCCCGCGCTGCTGGCCGCCAGCCAGCTGACACTTGCGGCCAACGTTTACGTGTCCAACGAAAAGGACAACACCCTGTCGGTGATCGACAGCAACAGCCTGAAGGTGGTGAAGACCATCGCGGTGGGCAAGCGCCCGCGCGGGCTGACGCTGTCGAAGGACGGCAAGTCGCTGTACATCTGCGCCAGCGACGACAACACCGTGCAGGTGCTGGACCTGGCCAGCGGCAAGATCAGCCACAACCTGCCTTCCGGCGAAGACCCGGAGCAGTTCGCGCTGGCACCGGATGGCAAGACGCTGTACATCGCCAACGAAAACAACAATGTGGTGACCATGATCGACCTCGCCAGCCGCCGCGTGGCCGGCCAGGTCGATGTCGGCGTGGAGCCGGAAGGCATGGCGGTCAGCCCGGACGGGCGCTGGGCGGTGAATACCTCCGAGACCACCAATATGGTGCACTGGATCGACACCCGCAGCCGCCAGCTGGTGGACAACACCCTGGTGGACCAGCGCCCGCGCTACGCCCGCTTCAGCCCGGACGGCAAGCTGCTGTGGGTCAGCAGCGAGGTGGGCGGCACGGTGTCGGTGATCGACGTTGCCAGCCGCAAGCGCGTGCAAACCATCCGCTTCGCCATTACCGGCATCCCCAAGGACCGTATCCAGCCGGTGGGCATCCGCCTGTCGCGCGATGGCCGCTACGCCTTCGTGCCGCTGGGGCCGGCCAACCATGTGGCGGTGATCGACGCCAAGAGCTATCAGCCGCTGAAATACCTGCTGGTGGGCCGCCGCGTGTGGCATGCCGAGTTTTCCGCCGACGAAAAACAGCTGTGGGTGACCAACGGCATCAGCAACGACGTGTCGCTGATCGACGTCACCGAGCTGAAAGTGATCAAGTCCATCCCGGTGGGACGCTACCCGTGGGGCGTGGTGGTGAGCGGCTCATGAGCGCCGCGCTGCATATCGACGGCCTGAGCCACCGCTATGGCAGCCGCCAGGCGCTGGACAAGCTCAGCCTACAGGTGGACGCCGGCCAGTGCTGCATCCTGCTCGGCCCCAACGGCGCCGGCAAAAGCACGCTGTTCGGCCTGCTCACCCGCCTGCTGGCGGTGCGCGAGGGCAGCATCCGCATCTTCGGCCAGCCGCTGCGGGCGCAGGCGCTGGCGCGTGTCGGCGTGGTGTTCCAGCAGCCGACGCTGGATCTGGATCTGACGGTGGAACAGAACCTGAGCTACTTCGGCGCCCTGCAGGGCCTGCATGGCAAGGCGCTGCAACAGCGCATCGGCGCGGAACTGGAGCGGCTACAGTTGGCCGCACGCCGCCGCGAACGGGTGCGCGACCTCAACGGCGGCCACCGCCGGCGAGTGGAAATCGCCCGCGCGCTGCTGCACCGCCCGGCGCTGTTGCTGCTGGACGAGCCCACCGTCGGGCTGGACCTGCCCACCCGCCAGCAGCTGATCGACTACCTGCATGCGCTGGCGCGCGACGAAGGCCTGGCGCTGCTGTGGGCCACCCACCTGGTGGACGAGATCGACCCGCAACACGACCAGCTGGCGCTGCTGCACCGTGGCCGCCTGCTGGCGTCCGGCGCAGTGGCGCCGCTGCTGGCCGATGCCGGCTGCCATGATCTGGGCGGCTGGTTCCAACACCACACCGGAGCCACCTCATGACGAGCTTGCGCATACTGTGGGCGGTAATCGTGCGCGAGATGCGGCGCTTTTTGCAGCAACGCTCGCGCTTCTTCGGCGCGCTGGTGCGGCCACTGATCTGGCTGCTGGTCTTCGCCGCCGGCTTCCGCGCCGCGCTGGGCATTGCCATTACCCCGCCGTACGACACCTATATCACCTACGACGTGTACATCGTGCCGGGGCTGGTAGGCATGGTGCAGCTGTTCAACGGCATGCAGAACTCGCTGTCGATGGTGTACGACCGCGAAATGGGCAGCATGCGCGTGCTGCTGACCTGCCCGCAGCCGCTGCCGTTTCTGCTGTTCTCGCGGCTGTTTGCCGGCATGTGCGTGTCGCTGCTGCAGGTGTATGCCTTTTTGCTGATCGCGCGCCTGTCCGGCGTCGATCTGCCGTGGGCCGGTTTCATCAGCGTGCTGCCGGCGCTGGTGCTCACCGGCCTGCTGCTGGGTGCCGCCGGCATGGTGCTATCGTCGCAGGTGCGGCAGATTGAGAACTTTGCCGGGGTGATGAATTTTGTGGTGTTCCCGCTGTTCTTCCTGTCCTCGGCGCTGTATCCGCTGTGGAAGATGCAGGAGGCCAGCGAGTGGGTATACCTGCTGTGCCGTTTCAACCCGTTTACCGATGCGGTGGAGATGATCCGCTTCGCGCTGTACGGCCAGTGGCAGCAGGACGCCATCGTAGGCACCCTGCTGGCTACCGCGGTATGCCTGCTGCTGGCACTGCTGGGCTACCGGCCGCGGCAGCGGGCATGAAGGTTGGCCGCATGGGGTGTCCGCTGCGCGGACAGTGATTGCATTGCCGCTTCCGCGCGGCGGACGGGTACCTTTCTTTTGCCTCGCCAAAAGAAAGGTACCAAAAAAAAGGCGACCCGATCTGCCGCAAAACCCTGGCAAAAAAGCCGCCCGCAAGGCGTCGGCGATTCGCCGTTTGCTAACGCCAAACGGCTCAGGCGCCGCCTTAAAACCTTGCGGCCAACTTTTTGGCCGGCGCGTCCCAACGGGACTGGGGCACGGTCACAACAGGCTCTGGCATTGCCACACCCCGCTTCGCCAATCAGCTTGTTGCATCGGGCACTGCGCAGGCTCGGCACAGACAGTGCAAAAGAAAGGTACGGAAAGCTGCAAGCAAAAACAGCGTCCGCGCAGCGGACACAAAAGATAAACAACCATAGCCCGTAGCCCGGATAAGCGCAGCGCATCCGGGGATGCAAGCGGCCACGGCAACATGAAGAAGAGAAATACCGGGCCTACATCGGCACCGGCTGCGCCGCCACCAGCGGCAGCCCGGCCTCGACCCAGCCGTCACTGCCGGCCGGGTACCAGAACACATTGCGATAGCCCAGGCTCAGCGCGCGGCGCGCGGCGTTCCACGACATCCAGCAGTCGCGCAGGCAATAAAACACCAGCGGCTGCTCGAACTTGCCGCCACTCAGCCGCGCCAGCTCGCGCTGGAAGTAGCCGGCGATAGCCGGCTCCAGCTCGCCGTAGCCGACATTGGGCAGCCACACGCTGCCCGGCAAATGCAGGCGCGGCTTGGCCGGCAGCCAGTGTGCGATGCCGGCATCATCGGTGACCTGCCCGGCCGCCATCACGTCCAGCAGCAGCGGCCGGCTGGCGGCCAACAGCGCCTGCAGTGCAGCGGTATCCAGCACCGTGGCGCCCGGCAGGATCTCCGGCGTCGGGGCGCGGTAGTGCTGCAGGCGGTAACCGTCGGGCAGCGCCACCGGCCCGGCATGACACAACTGATGGCTGCCCAGCAGCAATAACAGGGCAACACTGATGCGCGACAGGCTCATGGCGGCGGCTCCTTGGATGACACGCTGCCAGCATGGCAAGGCGCCAGGGGTGCCGCCATTCGACTTTCGTTTTATGCTGCAACTGTCGACAAGAACAACGCCAGCGACGGCGACACAACACTACAGGATGGATGGAAACCGATGATTGCCAGCCAAACCCAGCCGGTACGACGCTGCCACGTGTACAGCGCCGACCCGGAACAGGCCGCCGACGAGCTTTACCAGCAGTTGTGGCAGCCGGACTGCTCGCTGGTGCTGCTGTTCGTGGCGCCCGACTACCAGCTCGACAAGTTGGCCGCCGCGCTGGCACGCCGCTTTGGCGACGTGCCGGTGGTGGGCTGTACCACCGCCGGCGAGATCAGCCCCGACGGCTACCGCTGTCATTCCATCGTCGGCGCCAGCTTTGCCGCGCCGGATTTTTTCTCGGTGATCAAGCGCATCGACGCGCTGCCGGATTTCGACCTGTCCGATGCGCTGGGCACGGTGATGGCGGCGCGCTATGCGCTGGGGCAGAAGTGCGGGTTTCCGCTGGAGCGGCGCACTTTCGCGCTGTTGCTGGTGGACGGGCTGTCGGCGCGCGAGGAGCAACTGGCCGGCCGGCTGGCGCGCGCGCTGGGCGACATCCCGATCTGCGGCGGCTCGGCCGGCGACAATATGCGCTTCGAGCGCACCTACATCCTGGTGGACGGCCAGTTTGTCAGCGACAGCGCGGTGCTGGTGCTGGTGGCCACGCCGCACCCGTTCGAGGTGTTCAAGTCCGAGCACACCGTGCGCAACGGCGAGCGGCTGGTGGTGACCGAGGCCGACAGCGAGCGCCGGCTGGTGACCGAGATCAACGCCGAGCCGGCCGCCGCCGAATACGCGCGCCTGCTGGGGGTGTCGCCGGAGAAGCTGTCGCCGCTGTCGTTTGCTGCCCACCCGCTGGTGCTCAATGTCGGCGGCGTGCCGTATGTGCGCTCCATCCAGCGCATCAACCCGGACCTGAGCCTGAGCTTTTTCTGCGCGGTGGACGAAGGCATCGTGCTGTCCGGCACCCGCGCGGTGGACATCGTCGACAACCTGGCGCGTACCTTCCACGACCTGCGCAGCCGGCTGGGACAGTTCCAGATCGTGCTGGGCTTCGACTGCATCCTGCGCACCCTGCCGCTACTGCAATCGGACGCCATCGCCCGCCTGTCCGGGCTGCTGGCCGCCAACGCGGTGATCGGCTTTTCCACCTACGGCGAGCAATACCAGGCCATGCACGTGAACCAGACCTTCACCGGCATCGCCATCGGCTACGGACACGGCCATGACTGAACACGACACCGACAGGTTGGCCGCACTGGAGCGCGACAACGCCAAGCTACGCAAGATCAACGAGGCGCTGATGCGCCGCGTGGAGCTGGGGCTGGCCGACAATGGCAACTCGTTCACCTTCTTCCAGGTGGCGGCCGAGCTGGAAACCCGCATCCAGGAAC
Organism: Vogesella oryzagri; assembly: GCF_040148885.1. Lineage (NCBI taxonomy): Bacteria > Pseudomonadati > Pseudomonadota > Betaproteobacteria > Neisseriales > Chromobacteriaceae > Vogesella > Vogesella oryzagri. The sequence continues at coordinate 160,135 of NZ_JBEFLD010000007.1, read as the reverse complement.
GCACCCGCGCGCTGGAAAAAGCGATGGCCGATCTGGAAGCCAGCAACTTTGCGCTGCAGGAGGCCAAGCTGGCCGCCGAGCTGGCCAAGAACCAGCTCAATGTAGCGGTGGAAACCATCGCCGACGGCTTTGCGCTGTGGGACAGCGACAACCGCCTGCTGCACTGCAACCGCAAGTTTGCCGAGATGTTCCCCACCCTGCGCCAGCTGATCGCCCCCGGCCTGCCGTTCGAGACCCTGGTGCGCGCCGCGGTGGCGGCGCGGCTGATCCGCGATGCCGACGCCGACCCGGCCGGCTGGATCGCCATGCGTCTGGCGCAGCAGCAGGCGGCGCAGGACAGCCTGATCCTGGCAATGAGCGACGGCAGCTGGCAGCGGGTGAGCGAGCGCGAGATCGCCGGCGGCGGCCGGGTGGCGATCTACACCGACATCACCGAGATCAAGCGCCAGGAAACCCTGCTGCGCGAACGCGACCTGGCGGCGCACTCGCAACTGCTGCACGCCACCATGAACAGCATCCGCCAGGGCATTGCCGTGTTCGACAGCGACGGCCGGCTGATGGAGTGGAACCAGCGCTTCGTCGAGCTGATCCAGCCAAGCCAGGCCGAGCTGGCCAGCGGCCAACTGGCGGAGTGGGCGCGCTGCTGCCCGCTGGGCGGCACGCTGGAGCACGCCACCCCGGCCGGGCTGACGCTGGAGGTGCAGTACAACCCGATGCCCGGCGGCGGTTTCGTGATGAGCTACACCGACATCAGTGAGCGCAAGCAGGCAGAGCAGGCGCTGCGCGACAGCGAGGCCAAGATCCGGCTGGTGACCGATGCCATGCCGGCGCTGATCGCCTATGTCGATAACCGCCAGATCTACCGCTTCACCAACCTCGGCTACGAGAGCTGGTTCGGCATGCCGCGCTCCGAGATCAACGGCCGCGCCATGCGCGAGGTGCTGGGGCCGGAGCTGTTCGACGCCCGCCGCCACTACGTGGAGAAGGCGCTGGCCGGCGAGGCCTCGGTGTTCGAGCTGGAGCTGCCGGCACCACGCCAGCACATCGAATTCGCGCGCGCCACCTTCATCCCGCACTTTGCCGCCGACGGCAGCGTGCTGGGTTTCTTCGCACTGATCCAGGACATCACCGAAAGCCGCCATGCCGCCCAGGCGCTGCAACAGGCCAAGGAGCAACTGGAAGTGCGGGTGGCCGAGCGCACCGCCGAGCTGTCGGTGGCCAACGGCCGCCTGCGCGAGGCGATCCGCACCATCGAGGACGCGCAGCACAGCAAGACGCGCTTCTTTGCCGCCGCCAGCCACGACCTGCTGCAGCCGTTGAACGCGGCGCGGCTGTTCCTGGCCTCGCTGGCCGGCCAGGCGCTGTCGCCCACCGCGCGACCGCTGGTGGACAAGACCGGCACCGCGCTGGAGGCGGTGGACGACCTGATCAACACCCTGCTGGAAATCTCGCGGCTGGATGCCGGCGCGGTAGAAACCGAGCTGCGCCACTTCCCGGTCGCCAGCCTGCTGGAGCAGGTGGCGGAAGAGTTCGGCCCGCTGGCCGAGGCCAAATCGCTGCGGCTGCAACTGCATGGCAGCCGCGCCATCGTGCACAGCGACTGGGTGCTGCTGGGGCGCATGATCCGCAACTTCCTGTCCAACGCCATCCGCTACACCCGCACTGGCGGCATCCTGCTGGGCTGCCGGCCGCAGCCGGACGGGCTGCTGATCGGGGTGTGGGACCAGGGGCTGGGCATCCCCACCGACAAGCTGGCACTGGTATTCCACGAGTTCCAGCGCCTGCCGGAACACCACAGCCTGTGCCCGAAAGGCATGGGCCTGGGGCTGGCCATCGTCAGCCGGCTGGCGCGGCGGCTGGGGCACCGCATCGTGGTGCGCTCGCAGTTTGGCCGCGGCTCGCTGTTTGGCGTGGTAGTGCCGTATGGCGATGCCGCCGCGGTGCGCAGCGCGCCGCCGGCGGAAGCCCCGGCGGCCCTGCCGCAAGCGGCCCAGCGCCAGGGCGCCACCATTTTGCTGATCGACAACGAAGCCAGCATTCTGGAAGGCATGTGCACGCTGCTGGCCGACTGGCATTACCGCCCGCTGGCGGCGGCCTCGGCCAGCGAGGCGATTGCGCTGCTGCAGCAGCAAAATGTGGTGCCGGACGCGATTCTGGCCGATTACCACCTCGACCACGGCGCCACCGGCGTGGATGCCATCCGCAGTGTGAACCACTATCTGGGGCGCGAGCTGCCGGCGGCGCTGATCACCGCCGACCGCAGCGACGAAGTGCGCCAGCTGGCCGACGACGGCGGCTGGGCGTGGCTGGGCAAGCCGGTACGCCCGGCCCGGTTGCGCACACTGCTGGCGCACCTGACCCAGGCTGCGGCCAACCCCTGAACCCGCCACTACCGCCAGCGGCAAACACATGCAGGCACCGGGTTAGCCGCAACCCGTGCCTGCCCTCCCTCCCCGCCAGCCCTTGCCCCGCCTGCATCTGCGACCAAAGTAGCATGGTCGAACCTCCGTTCGCTTCGCACAATGCAATCACTGCCAGGCCACTGATCACATTGCCGGCACGACACCAGAACCCGGAGGAACATCATGTTGCAACAGACCCTGAATGCAATCCAGAACACCATCCCGCTGCGTAGCCAGTACGACAACTTCATCGGCGGCAAGTGGGTGGCCCCGGTACGCGGCCAGTACTTCACCAACCTGAGCCCGGTGACTGGTCAGCCGCTGTGCGAAATCGCCCGCTCCACCGCCGAAGACATCGAACTGGCGCTGGATGCCGCCCACAACGCCGCCGACCGCTGGGGCCGCAGCTCGCCGACCGAGCGCGCCAACGTGCTGCTGCGCATCGCCGACCGCCTGGAACAGTACGCACCGTTCATCGCCGCGGTGGAAACCGCCGACAACGGCAAGCCGCTGCGTGAAACCAACGCCGCCGACATCCCTCTGGCCATCGACCACTTCCGCTACTTCGCCGGCTGCGTGCGGGCCCAGGAAGGCAGCCTGAGCGAGATCGACGAGAACACCATCGCCTACCACTTCCACGAGCCGCTGGGCGTGGTGGGTCAGATCATTCCGTGGAACTTCCCGCTGCTGATGGCCGCCTGGAAACTGGCCCCGGCGCTGGGCGCCGGCAACTGCGTGGTACTGAAGCCGGCCGAGCAGACCCCGATGGCCATCATGGTACTGATGGAGCTGATCGGCGATCTGATCCCGCCGGGCGTGCTCAACGTGGTGAACGGCTTCGGCCTGGAAGCCGGCAAGCCGCTGGCCACCAACACCCGCATCAACAAGGTGGCGTTTACCGGTGAAACCAGCACCGGCCGCCTGATCATGCAGTACGCGTCCGAGAACATCATTCCGGTAACACTGGAACTGGGCGGAAAATCGCCGAACATCTTCTTCGAAGACGTGATGAACGCCGATGACGAGTTCTTCGACAAGGCACTGGAAGGCTTCGCCATGTTCGCGCTGAACCAGGGCGAAGTGTGCACCTGCCCGAGCCGCGCGCTGGTACAGGAATCCATCTACGACGCCTTCATCGAGCGCGCCGTGGCCCGCGTGAAAGCCATCAAGCAGGGCAACCCGTACGACATGAGCACCATGATCGGTGCCCAGGCTTCCGCCGAGCAGCTGGACAAGATCCTGTCCTACATCGACATCGGCCGTCAGGAAGGCGCCGAAGTGCTGACCGGCGGCCGCCGCGCGGAACTGGGTGGCGAGCTGGCCGGCGGCTACTACGTGGAACCGACCATCCTGGCCGGCCACAACAAGATGCGCGTGTTCCAGGAAGAAATCTTCGGGCCGGTGGTGGCGGTAACCACCTTCAAGACCCGCGAAGAAGCGCTGCAGCTGGCCAACGACACCAGCTTCGGCCTGGGTGCCGGGGTATGGACCCGCGACGGTTCGCTGGCCTACCGCATGGGCCGCGGCATCAAGGCCGGCCGCGTATGGACCAACTGCTACCACCTGTACCCGGCGCACGCCGCGTTCGGTGGCTACAAGAAGTCCGGTATCGGCCGCGAAACCCACAAGATGATGCTGGACCACTACCAGCAGACCAAGAACCTGCTGGTGAGCTACAGCCCCAACGCGCTGGGCTTCTTCTGAGTCTGGTTGGCCTGCGGCTGCGCGGGCCGGGGCCGGCGCTGTGATGCTCGCGGTACCACTTGTACCGCTGTGCTTCTCGCACCAGCCGCGACCCGCTCGCGACGCACGCCACCGCAGACTTACTGGAAGTTAACCGTGCTGATGTGCGGCCGTGGCCGGCGCTGTGATGCTCGCGGTACCACTTGTACCGCCGTGCTTCTCGCACCAGCCGCGACCCGCTCGCGATGCACGCCACCGCAGACTGCAGCCATGGGGCGGAAGCCTCGCAACAGGCATCCCGCTGCAATCTGAACCACCTGACCGGTTAGCGGATCGCCCCCCCGGGGCATCCGCCCTACCGATCCAAGCACTGTTGTTAACCACCCAATACACAGGCACACCGCTGCCGCGCCACCGGAGGCTCACATGCTCAGCCGCGTCGATATTACCCCCGCTGCCGCCGACATGGTGCGCATGCTCACCACCCGGCACGGCCCGCTGATGTTTCACCAGTCCGGCGGCTGCTGCGATGGTAGCGCACCGATGTGCTACCCGCAGGGCGAGTTCCACCTTGGCGCGCAGGATCTGCTGCTGGGCGAGATCGCCGGCACCCCGTTCTACATGAGCGCCTTTCAGTACGAATACTGGCAACACACCCACCTGACGATCGACCTGGTGCCCGGTCGTGGCTCGAGCTTCTCGGTGGAGGCCCCCGAAGGGGTGCGCTTCATCACCCGCTCGCGCCTGTTCAGCGATGCAGAACTGGCCGAACTGGCCAAGAATTCCCCCACCACCGCGCAAGGAAACACCCCATGAAAGCCGTTACCCGCCGCCTGCTTACCCTGACTCTGCTGGTTTGTACCGGCAGCCTGACCCTGTCCGGCCTGGCCGGCGCCCATGGCGATGTGACCCCGCAGCCGGTGGATACCGGCAATCTGAAAAAACTCGGCCCGGACTGGCTGGACGTCAACCCTTACCGCGGCAACCCGGAAGCCATCCGCATCGGCCATTCCGCCTTCGCGCAGAACTGCGCCCGCTGCCACGGCATCGACGCCATCTCCGGCGGCATCGCCCCAGACCTGCGCAAACTACCGGAAGGCGAGGAAGGCGACGCCATCCTGCAGGGCCGTTTCCGCTTCGGCTCCATCCGCAACGGCGTGACCTATATGCCGCCGTTCGAAGGCATCCTGTCGCAGGAAGCCGCCTGGGCCATCCGTTCCTGGCTCGACACCGTGCACCAGGAGTAAGCACATGCGCCGCCGTCAGCTGTTGGCCGCCCTGCTGCTGGCCCCCCTGCTCGCCCTGCCGGCCGCCCGTGCGGCCAACCTGGACGATCTGAAAGCCGGTGGCGTGCTGCGGGTGGCGGTGTATCGCGACTTCCCGCCGTTCTCCTTCGTGCACAACGGCGAGCTGGGCGGCATCGATGTCGAGCTGGCACGCGCCATCGGCAAAAAGTTGGGGCTGACGGTGAATTTCATGCCGCTGACCCCGGCGGACGATGTCGACGGCGACCTGCGCAACGCGGTGTGGAAAGGCCACTATCTGGGTGGCGGCACCGCCGACCTGATGCTGCATGTGCCGTTCGACCCGGAGCTGGCACGGCGCAACGACAATGCCTTCCTGTTTGGCGCCTATTACAAGGAACACCTGGCCTGGGCCGGCGCTAGCGTGCCGGCGTCCACCTGGCAGATCGGCAGCGAGCGCATCGCGGTGGAAAACGACAGCCTGGCCGACTTGTACCTGTCGGCACTGCAGGCCGGCCGCCTGCGCGGCCAGCTGCAGCACTACCCCACATCGGCCGCCGCCAGCGCCGCGCTGCAGGATGGCCGCGCCAGCGCCACCTTCGGCACGCAAAGCGAGCTGGAGTGGCAGCTGCACGGCGGCAACTGGCAGCTGGGCCAGCCACAGACGCCCGGTCTGCTCAAGGCCGGCTGGGAAGTAGGCATGGCCACCAAGGAAAGCCTGCGCGATCTGGCCTGGGCAGTCAGCGATGCGCTGGCCGAGTTGCGCGCCAGCGGTGAACTGGCGGCGATCTTCCAGCGCTATCACACCAGCTATCGTCCACCGGATGAACATTGAGCCGCCGCATGATGACCGCCGCCATCCCACCGCGCACGCTGCCCGCCGCCGCCAAGCGCAGCCCTGATGCCAGGCAAGCTGCGGCCAACGTTGGCCGCAGCGTGGCCCTGCTGTCGCTGCTGTGCCTGCTGTCGCTGCTGTGCCTGCTGCCGCTGTCCGCCCAGGCCGCCAGTCAGGCCGACGACCCCCTGCACTCGGTGATGTGGGACGTGATGCAACGCAATGTGCTGCACGGCGCGCCGGCGGTATTCGATGACCGCGTCAAGGTCAGCCTGCCGCGGCAGGTGGAAGACGGCCAGCGCGTGCCGGTCAGCGTGGATGCCACGGCGCTGGGGCAGGTACAGGAGCTGCTGCTGTTTGCCGATTACAACCCCTTGCCGCTGGCGCTGCGCATGACGCCGCTGCGGCTGCAGCCGGTGTTTTCGGTGGCAATGCGCGTCAACCAGGCCACGCCGGTACGCGCCGCGGCCCGCACCGCCGATGGTGTGTGGCATGTCGGCGGCCAGCTGGTGGATGCCCCGGGCGGCGGCTGCGCGCTGCCCACCGCCACCCGCAACAGTACCGACTGGGGCACGCTGCTGGGCCGGCTGTATGGCCGCGTCTGGCAGGCCGACGGCCAGCAGCGCATCCGCCTGCGCATCATGCATCCGATGGATACCGGGCTGGTGGGCAATATCGCCCGCTTCCACCTGGACACGCTGCGGCTGAGCGATGCCAGCGGCCAGCCGCTGGCCGAGTTCGAGCTGCAGGCGCCGCTGGCGGAAAACCCGCTGTTTACCCTGCAGCTGGCGCAGCCGGCCCCTGGCCCGCTGCAAGTCAGCGCCAGCGACAGCGATGGCAACTTCTATCACGGCCGGCTGCAGGAGCAACCATGAGATTTTGCGGCCAACCTTTCTGCCTGTGGCTGGCACTGCTGGCCCCTATGGCGCAGGCGCAGGACTACCCGATCCAGCCGCAGCAGGTTGCCGCGGACAGCTGGGTGGTGGTGGCCGATACCGGCTACTTCACCCCGGCCAACGGCGGCTTTCTAGTCAACACCGCGTTTATCGCCACCGGCGACGGCGTGGTGGTGCTCGGCAGCGGCCCCTCGCGCGCCTTTGGCGAGCAATACCGCCGCGTCATCGAACACACCACCGGCCAGGCGGTGCGCGAGCTGATCATTACCCACAAGCACCCGGACCATTTCCTCGGCAACCAGGCGTTCCGCGATGTGCCGATCCGCGCCGACGAACGCACCAGCGCCATGTTGCGCAGCGAAGCGGAAGGACTGGCCGAGAACCTGTACCGGCTGGTGGGCGACCGCATGCAGGGCACCGAGGTGCAGCTGCCCACCGCGCCGTTGCCCACCGGCCTGCGCGTGGTAGGCGGCCACCGGCTGGAGTTCATCGCCGTCGCCGGCCATACCCAGTCCGACATCGCGGTGTTCGACCACACCACCGGCGTGCTGTATGCCATCGACCAGGTGTTCAATGGCCGCACCCCGACGCTGCCCAATGCCAGCATTGCCGACTGGCTGGCGGCGCTGGACCGGCTGCAGGCGCTGCCGTTTAAAGTGCTGGTGCCGGGACATGGACCGGTGACCCGCGATGCCGGCCCGATCCACGCCACGCGCCGTTATCTGCAATGGCTGGATGGCAGCCTGCGCGAGGCGGCAGGCCGCGGCCTGACCCCCAACGAGGTGATGGCGCTGCCGGTTCCCGCCGAGTTCGCCGCCTGGGCGGAGGCGCGCGACGAATGGCGCCGCAGCGTCGGCTTTCTGTATGGCCGCTATGAACAAGCCGCCCTGCCGGCCGTGGACGGCCGCTGAGGCAGCCGACACCGATCACCCCCGGCCCCGAACGGCAGCCCCCGCTGCCACCGCCCACCTCCTCCGGGCGGCAAATGTTCGGGCCTTTTGGCACCCGCTACGGCGGGTGTTTTTTTATCTGCCACGCGGCGCGCCCCCCTGCGACTAAAGTCGCATTCTCGCCGCGGCGCCAGCTTCTTATAGTGGTCTGGCCATCCCGGCATTGCTTACCCCTCTGGAGGATTCACCATGCGTACCTGGACAACCCCGCAAGTGATCGAAGTATCCCTCGGCTGCGAAATCAACTGCTATATGTGCGCCGAGCGCTGAGGCAGCCACCATGTTGCGCGTCATCGTGCTGGGTGCGGCGGCCGGAGGTGGCCTGCCGCAATGGAACTGTGGCTGTGATGCCTGCCGTGCTGCCCGTGCCGGCCGGCTGGCGCCGCAGACGCAATCCTCCATCGCCGTGTCGGCCGATGGCGCGCACTGGGTGCTGATCAACGCCTCGCCCGATATCCGCCAGCAGCTGGCTGCCACGCCGGCGCTGCAACCGCAACACTTTCCCCGTTCCACCCCGATCCGTGCCGTGCTGCTGACCAATGCCGATGTCGACCACATCGCCGGCCTGCTGTCGCTGCGCGAGGGGCAGCCGTTCGCGCTGTACGCCACCGGGCGGGTACAGGGCATTGTTGCCGCCAATGCGGTGTTCAATGTGCTGGACCGCCAGCTGGTACCGCGCCGCGCGCTGGCATTGGACACAGAACAAGCGGTACTGGACGCCGATGGCGCCGACAGCGGCGTGCGGGTGGAGGCTTTCACCATACCCGGCAAGGTGGCGCTGTGGCTGGAAGACCCGGCTGCGGCCAACTTTGGCAGCGTGGCGGAAGACACCATCGGCCTGGCGATTTCCACCGCCGACAGCGTGGGCCGGCTGATCTACCTGCCGGGTTGCGCTGCACTGCCGTCGGATATCAAGGCACGGCTGCGCCCCGGCGACAGCCTGCTGTTCGACGGCACCACCTATACCGACGACGAGATGATCCGCGCCGGCCTCGGCAGCAAGACCGCCGCACGCATGGGCCACCTGCCGATGAGCGGCGAGGCTGGCAGCATGGCGCTGTGGCGCGATGTGCCACTGGCCAGTAAGCGTTTCATTCACATCAACAACAGCAACCCCGTCCTGTTGCCGCACAGCCCCGAGCGCGCCGCCATCGCCGCCGCCGGCTGGCAGCTGGCGCATGACGGCATGGAGTTCAGCGTTGAATAAGCCACTCACTGCACCGCTGTCGCCGGCGGAACTGGAAGACGCGCTGCGCACCATCGGCCATGCGCGCTATCACAATCGCCACCCTTTTCACCACCTGCTGCACGGCGGCAAGCTGGAATTCGGCCAGGTACAAGCCTGGGCGCTGAACCGCTACTGCTACCAGGCGGCGATTCCGCGCAAGGACGCAGCGCTGATCAGCCGCATCCACGACCGCGAACTGCGCCGCGAATGGGTGCAGCGCATCCTGGACCACGACGGCTACGGCGACGAGGAAGGCGGCATCGAGCGCTGGCTGGTGCTCACCGACGGCCTTCGCCTGCCGCGCGACTACGTGATCTCGCGCCAGGGCGCGCTGCCGGCCACGGTGTTCGCGGTGGAGGCCTACGTGGACTTCGTCGCCCGCCACCCGCCGGTAGTGGCGGTGGCCTCCTGCCTGACCGAGCTGTTCGCCCCGGCCATCCACCAGGAACGCATCGTCGGGCTGCTGGAAAACTATGACTTTATCGACGACAAGGTGCTGGCCTACTTCCGCCGCCGCCTGTCGCAGGCGCCGCGCGATGCCGACTTCGCGCTGGACTACGTCAAGCGCCACGCGCTGACTGTGGCCGAGCAGCAGGGCGTGCTGGACGCGCTGACCTTCAAGTGCAATGTGCTGTGGGCGCAGCTGGACGCGCTGTACAGCGCCTACGTGGCGCCCGGCATGATCCCGCCCGGCGCCTTCGACCCGGCACTGCCGCCATGCTGACCCTGAGCCACAGCGTGCGGCTGGCCCCCGGCACCCGCCTGCAACACGACAAGGTACGCCAGCGCTGGGTGCTGCTGGGGCCGGAGCGCATGCTGATCATCGACGAGCTGGCGCGGCTGTGCCTGGAACGCAGCGCCGGCGTGAACATCGGCCAGCTGTGCGAAGGGCTGGCCGCGGAGTTTGCCGCGCCGCTGACCACCGTACAGCAGGACGTGCTGGCTCTGTTCACCACCATGAGCGAGAAAGGCTTTCTGCGCCATGACTGACACCACCGCGACTGATTCGCCCGCGACTGATTCGACTTCCCCGCGCCAGCCGGAACCGCCGCTGGCCATCCTGCTGGAACTTACCCACCGCTGCCCGCTGCGCTGCGCCTACTGCTCCAACCCGCTGACGCTCACCCCGGCCAGCCAGGAGCTGGACACCGCCGGCTGGCGCGAGGTGCTGCGCCAGGCCGCCGACATGGGCATGCTGCAGGTGCATTTTTCCGGCGGCGAGCCGATGGCGCGCAGCGACCTCACCGAGCTGGTGGCCTACGCCAGCGAGCTGGGGCTGTACAGCAACCTGATCACCTCCGGCGTGCTGCTGGATGCGCCAAGGTTGGCCGCATTGCAGCAGGCCGGCCTCAACCACGTGCAGCTGAGCTTCCAGGGCCTGGAGGATACGCAGGCGGACCGGCTGTCCGGCTTTCGCGGCGGAGTGGCGAAAAAACAGGCCGCACTGGCGCTGGTGCAGCAAAGCGGGCTGGCGCTAACGCTGAACTTCGTCATCACCCGCAGCAACGCCCACGAGCTGGACGCCATGCTGCACTACGCCGACCAGCACGGCATCGCCCGCGTGGAAGTAGCCAACACCCAGTACTACGGCTGGGGGCTGCAAAACCGCTCAGCGCTGATTCCCAGCGAGGCACAGCTGGACGCGATGACCGCCACGGTGACGCAATGGCGTGAGCATACCCGCGGCCGCATGGTGATCGACTACGTGATCCCCGACTACTACGCGCGCCGCCCCAAGGCCTGTATGGGTGGTTGGGCGCAGCGCTTCCTCAACGTAATGCCGGACGGCACCCTGCTGCCCTGCCACGCGGCGCAGACGCTGGCGCATCTGCAGTTTCCGCGCGTGCCGCACAGCACGCTGGCCGCAGCCTGGTACGATTCGCCGGCCTTTGCCGCCTACCGCGGCACCAGCTGGATGCCGGAACCCTGCGGTGGCTGCGAGCACAAGGAACGCGACTTCGGCGGCTGCCGCTGCCAGGCGCTGGCGCTGGCCGGCAGCGCCGACACTCTGGACCCGGTATGCGAGCGCTCACCGCAGCACGAGCATGTCGTCACCCTGGCGCGGCGCGAAGCGCAGCTGGGCGAGCAGCCGTATACCTTGCGCAGCTTCTCGTTCACGGCCTGAGACAGCATGCGGCCAACCTTGCGCCGCGCCGGAAACGAAACCGCCCTGGCGCATAACACGACAGGGCGGTTTGTCATCGGCCAGCGTTGGCCGCGAGCCTTACTTGAGCGGAATTCTCAGCGTCGTCGGCACCGGCACTGCGGTGACGCTGTTCTGCGGACTGCCGTCGATCAGCCGGTCGGAATACACCAGGTACACCAGCGTGTTGCGGCGGGCATCCACCATGCGCACCACCCGTACGTGCTTGAACAGGATGGACGCGCGCTCGGTGAACACTTCGTCCTCCTGCGGCAACGGCCCCTTGAAGGCGATCTGCCCCACCTGGCGGCAGGCCACCGACGCTTCCGCCTTGTCCTCCGCCAGCCCCAGCGCACCGGACACGCCACCGGTCTTCGCCCGTGACAGGTAGCAGCTCACCCCGGCTACCAGCGGGTCGTCGAACACCTCGACCACGATCTTGTGGTTGGGGCCGATCAGCTTGAAGGCGGTGGATACGTCGCCCACTTTTTCCGCTTGCGCCAGCAGCGGCAACGCCGCCAGCGTGACGGCACACAGCCAGTGTTTCATGTTGAGCTCCCATAGGCATCAGCTGGTAATGCGGCAAAGTATGCCGCATGCAGCAGCAAGATGGGCACCACATGGCACGATCTGACAAACACTGCACGTACGCAGAACGCAAAAAAGCCATCCGGCTGGATGGCTTTTTTGTCTGAAACGGGTTCTTTGGTCGGGGCGAGAAGATTCGAACTTCCGACCCCCTGCACCCCATGCAGGTGCGCTACCAGGCTGCGCTACGCCCCGACGAAAGAGGGCACAATTATAGGCAATGAATCAATTCTTGCCAAGCGAGATATCCAGCCAATCGACCAGAGACTGCAACTCCGCCCGCACCTGCTGCGCGGTCATCGGCGCCGGTTCATCGCTGGACAGGCGCTGGCGCGCACCGTGCAGGGTGAAACCGTCGTCATACAGCAACTCGCGAATGCGACGTACCAGCAGCACCTCGGCATGCTGGTAATAGCGGCGGTTGCCGCGACGGGTAACGTTGCGCAGCTCAGAGAACTCCTGCTCCCAGTAGCGCAGTACGTGTTGCTTCACACCGGTCAGCTCGCTGACCTCTCCAATGGAGAAGTAGCGCTTGGCCGGGATCGGCGGCAGCTCAGCCTTGTTTGTCGGCATGATAGAGTTCAACCATTCCCTTGAGTTTCTGGCTTGCGTGGAAAGTTACCACGCGTCGGGCGGTGATGGGAATTTCTTCGCCGGTTTTCGGGTTGCGGCCCGGGCGCTGCGGCTTGTCGCGCAACTGGAAGTTACCGAAACCGGACAGTTTTACACTGGTACCGGATTCCAGCGTGGCACGGATTTCTTCAAAAAAAGATTCCACCATGTCTTTGGCTTCGCGCTTGTTCAAACCCACTTTATCGAACAGCAAATCGGCCAACTCGGCCTTGGTCAAAGTCATGACAATTCCTCACTACAAAACAGATGCTTGAACTCGCCACCCGCACCGTGCGGGTGGCTTAACTGATAACAATCGGCTTGGACGGCGCTCAGGCGCGCAGCTCGGCGCCGCAGGCCTGGGCGGCAGCCAGCATGGCGGCCACGCCCTGCTCCACTTCCTCGTCCACCAGGGTACGGTCCGTCGCCTGCATGATGATGCGCAGCGCCAGGCTCTTGCTGCCTTCTACCACGCCCTTGCCGCGGTACACGTCGAACAGCGCCAGTTCGCACACGAACTCCGGTGCGGCGGCCAGCATCGCCTGCTGCAGGCTGGCCAAGGTCACCTCTTCGGCCACCACCAGCGCCAGGTCACGACGCACCGGCTGGAACTTGCTGACCGGCTGCACCGCTACGCGGCGGCTCTGTTCCACCACCTCGGCGGCCAGTTCGAACAGCACCGGCGCGGTGCTCAGGCCGTAAGCCTGCACCCAGCGCGGGTGCAGTTCGCCGACATGGCCGACCACGGCGCCATCCAGCACCACCTCGGCGCAACGGCCCGGGTGGAACGCCGGGTGCTCGCCCTTGCGGTACTCGGCCACGCGCGGGTGCAGCAGTGCTTCCACCTCGGCCTTGGCATCGTAGAAATCCACGCGCTCAGCCTTGCTGGCCCACTGTTCGGCCACGCGGCTGCCATAGGCCAGGCCGGCGACACGTTCCGGCTGCTGTACGCTGCCGTCGGCCTGCTTCAGGAACACGCGGGCGATCTCGAACACTCGCACACGACTGTGCTTGCGGTTCAGGTTGGCCGCCAGCACGTCCACCAGGCCGCCGATCAGGCTGGAGCGCATTACGCTCATCTGGCTGGCGATCGGGTTCTGCAAGCGTACCGGGTTGCTGTTACCGGCAAAATCGCGCTCCCACTTCTCTTCCACGAAGGCGTAGCTGACGATTTCCTGGAAATCGCGGCCAGCCAGCAGGCGGCGCACTTCGCTACGCGGACGCAGGGTTTCCGGCTGCGGCAGCATCGCCAGGCGGGCACGCGGCGCGTCGGATGGAATCGCGTCGTAACCGTATACACGGGCGATTTCCTCGATCAGGTCTTCCTCGATGGCGATGTCGTAGCGGAAGCTCGGCGCCTCCACCACGAAGCCGTCTTCCACCGCGTCGAACGCAAAGCCCAAGCGGGTAAAGATGGCGGCGATCTGCTCTGCGGCCAACGTTACGCCCAGTACCTTGGCTACGCGTGCGGTGCGTACCTTGACGCGGTTGCGCGCCGGCAGCTCGCCCACGGTTTCCACCAGCGGGCCGGCTTCGCCGCCGCAGATTTCCAGCGTCAGCGCGGTGGCGCGCTCGATAGCGTCCTGCTGCAGCTGGAAATCCACGCCACGCTCGTAGCGATAGGAGGAATCGGAACCAAAGCCCAGCTCACGCGCCTTGCCGGCGATGGTGTCCGGATTGAAGAACGCACTTTCGAAGAAGATGTCGCTGCTGGCAGTGGTCACGCCGCTTTCCAGCCCGCCCATGATGCCGGCAATAGCCAACGGCTTGCTGTCATCGGCAATCACCAGCAGCTCCGGCGTCAGCGCCACTTCTTTTTCGTTCAGGCACACCAGCTTTTCGCCGGCACGGGCAAAGCGCACGGTGATGCCGCCATCCAGCGTGGCCAGATCGAAGGCATGCATCGGCTGCCCCTGCTCCAGCAGCACGTAGTTGGTGATATCGACGATGGCGGAAATCGAGCGCAGGCCAGAGCGCTCCAGGCGGCGGCGCATCCATTCCGGGGTCACCGCAGCGGCATTGACGCCCTTGATGACGCGGCCGATGTAGCGGCCGCAAGCGTTGGCCGCATCGATGCGGATCGCGCGCTTGTCGTCGCACTGCGGGGTGACCGCGTTGATGCTGATCGGCGCCAGCGGCGCGCCGGTGAGTGCGGCCACTTCGCGAGCGATACCGCGCAGCGACAGGCAGTCGGCGCGGTTGGGGGTGATCTTCAGGGTGAACAGCGCGTCGTCCAGGCCCAGGTAGTCACGAATGCTCTGCCCGACCGGTGCATCGGCCGGCAGCAGCAGCAGGCCGTCGGCCTCGTCCGGTACGCCCAGTTCCTTGCCGGAACACAGCATGCCGCCGGATTCCACGCCGCGCATCTTGGTCGGCTTGATCTTGAAATCGCCCGGCAGGATGGCGCCTGGCAGCGCGCACGGGATCTTCACGCCGACTGCCACATTCGGCGCGCCGCATACGATCTGGATCAGTTCACCGGTCCCGGCATCCACCTTAGTGACGCGCAGGCGGTCAGCGTTTTCGTGCTTTTCACATTGTTTTACTTCGGCGATCACCACGCCGCTGAAGGCCGGTGCGGCCTGCTCGACTTCTTCCACTTCCAGCCCTGCCATGGTCAGCAGGTAGGACAGCTCGTCGGTGGACAGCGACGGATTAACCCAGCTTCTCAGCCATTGTTCGGAAAATTGCATTGCTTCGGTCTCCGCGCGCTCAGTTGAATTGCTTGAGGAAGTTCAGATCGTTCTCGAAGAACAGACGCAGATCGTTGACGCCGTAACGCAGCATGGCAAAGCGATCCAGGCCGATGCCGAAGGCAAAGCCGGTGAACTGTTCCGGATCGATGTTCACATTGCGCAGCACATTGGGATGCACCATGCCGCAGCCACCCACTTCCAGCCAGCCGCGCTCGCCCAGTACGTCGATCTCGGCGGACGGCTCGGTGAACGGGAAGAAGGACGGGCGGAAACGCACCTGCAGGTCGTCACGCTCGAAGAAGCGGCGCAGAAAGTCGGTAACAGTGGCTTTCAGATCGGCGAAGCTGACGTCGCGGTCGATCCACAGGCCTTCCATCTGATGGAACATCGGCGAGTGGGTGGCGTCGGAATCCACGCGGTACACCCGGCCCGGGGCCACGATCTTGATCGGCGGCTGGTTGTCCAGCATGTAGCGCACCTGGATCGGGCTGGTATGGGTGCGCAGCACGTCGCCACCTTCCACGTAGAAGGTGTCCTGCATGGCTCGCGCCGGGTGGTTTTCCGGGATGTTCAGCGCCTGGAAGTTGTGGAAATCGCTTTCGATTTCCGGGCCGTCGGCCACGGCAAAACCCAAGGTGGCGAACAACTCGGTGATGCGCTCCAGCGTCAGCGTCACCGGATGCAGGCCGGCCGGCAGTTGGCCGCGGCCCGGCAGAGATACGTCCAGCGCCTCTGCTGCCAGTTGCTGTTCCAGCTTGGCGTTGTTGATGCCGTCGCGCACTTCGTTATGGCGGCCTTCGAATGCCTGCTTGGCGGCGTTGATGGCCGCGCCGGCGGTCTTGCGCTCTTCCGGCGACAGCTTGCCCAGCTGCTTGAGCAGCTCGGTCATCGCACCGCTCTTGCCGAGGTAGCGGGCTTTGACCTGTTCCAGTTCCACGAGGTCTGTCACGGTGTCGAGTGCCGCCAGACCTTCCTTCAGAATCACGTCAACATTGCTCATGGGTCGCACCAGTATGCGTAAGAAAACTGACCGGAACGTTGGCCGCTCGAATCAGCACTCTTCGGGGGAAGATCGAAAAAAAAGGGAGGCATCAGCCTCCCTTTCAGATGTCCTGCGATTAAGCGAGGGCGGCTTTCGCTTTCTCAACGATGAGAGCAAATGCCGGCTTGTCGAAAACGGCCAGATCGGCCAGAACCTTACGGTCGATTTCGATCAGAGCCTTCTTCAGACCGTTCATGAACTTGCTGTACGGCAGGCCGTTTTCACGAGCAGCTGCGTTGATACGAGCAATCCACAGTTGACGGAACTGACGCTTTTTCTGACGACGGTCGCGGTATGCATATTGACCGGCTTTCATCACCGCCTGTTTGGCGATGCGATAGACGTTCTTGCGACGGCCGCGATAGCCTTTCGCCAGGGCTAGGATTTTCTTGTGACGAGCACGTGCGGTTACACCGCGTTTTACGCGTGGCATTTATTCAGTCTCCTTATGCGTAGGGCATCATGGCGCGAACAGAGGCCATGTTAGTAGCGTGTACCATGGTGGTACCGCGCAGCTGACGCTTGCTCTTGGTGGTCTTCTTGGTCAGGATGTGACGCTTGAAGGCCATGGAGCGCTTAACGCCGCCGTTACCCAGCACTTTGAGACGCTTTTTCGCGCTCGACTTGGTTTTCATCTTCGGCATGGAAATCTCCTGCTGAATTTTCGTTAGATTAGACACAGGGTGGCCATCGGCACTTGAAACCACTGCGTCACGCTTTTGTTGCAGGCCTTGCGGCCCACAAAACCAACACGGCAGGCGAGCCTGCCGTGCGGAAGTCAATGATTATACCCGATTATTTCTTTTTCGGGGCAATCATCATGACCATTTGGCGACCTTCCAGTTTCGGGAACTGTTCCACGGTGCCAACCTCGGCCAGATCAGCCTCTACTCGCTTGAGCAGCGCCAGACCGATATCCTGGTGCGCCATTTCACGGCCACGGAAACGCAGCGTGATCTTGGCCTTGTCGCCTTCACCCAGGAAACGGATCAGGTTGCGCAGCTTGACGTTGTAGTCGCCGTCGTCCGTACCCGGGCGGAACTTGATTTCCTTGATCTGCACCTGCTTCTGCTTCAGCTTGGCTTCATGCTTCTTCTTGGACTGCTGGTATTTGAATTTACCGTAGTCCATCAGTTTGCATACCGGCGGCTGGGCAGTCGGAGAAATCTCCACCAGATCCACATCACGTTCCTCGGCCAGTGCCAGTGCTTCACGCACGCTAACGATGCCGAGCTGTTCGCCTTCTTCACCTACCAGACGGACTTCGCGAGCGGTAATCTCGCCGTTGATCCGTGATTCGCGTTCCTGAGCTATAGCTGTTACTCCTTAAAAAATTCAAATTGGCCGCGCGGCAATCAGCGTTGCGCCAGCGCAGCGTTCAGATGCTGCACAAAGGCGTCCACCGACATCTGGCCCAAGTCTTCACCACGGGCACGCACGGCCACCAACCCGCCCTCCATTTCCTTGTCGCCGATAACGACTTGATATGGAAGCTTTTGCAGGCTGTGTTCGCGGATTTTATAGCCGATCTTTTCGTTCCTCAAGTCAAGATCGACACGGAAGCCATGTTCACGCAGTTTTGCCGCCACCTGGCCGGCATATTCGGCCTGGTTGCCGGTGATATTCATCACCACCATCTGCACCGGCGCCAGCCATAGCGGGAAGGCGCCAGCGTGGTTTTCGATCAGGATACCGATGAAGCGCTCCAGCGAACCCAGCACCGCGCGATGCAGCATTACCGGGCGCTTGCGGCTGTTGTCGTCGGCCACGTATTCCGCCCCCAGGCGTTCCGGCAGCACGTAATCCAGCTGCAGCGTGCCACACTGCCAGGAGCGACCCAGCGCGTCCTTGATGTGGTATTCGATCTTTGGACCGTAGAAAGCGCCCTCGCCCGGCAGCTCTTCCCACTCGATGCCGCAGGCACGCAGCGCTTCGCGCAGACCTTCCTCGGCACGGTTCCAGGTTTCCAGCGTGCCGGCGTATTTTTCCGGACGCAGGCTCAGTTTCACCGACACCTGCTCGAAGCCGAAGCGCTGGTACACCGCCATGGTCAGCTCGTTGAAAGCCTTGGCTTCGGCAATGATCTGCTCATCGGTACAGAAGATGTGGGCATCGTCCTGCACGAAGCCGCGCACGCGCATGATGCCGTGCAGCGCGCCGGACGGCTCGTTGCGGTGACAGGCGCCGAACTCGGCCAGGCGCATCGGCAGCTCGCGGTAGGAACGCAGGCCGCTGTTGAACACCTGCACGTGGCCCGGGCAGTTCATCGGCTTCACCGCGTAGTCGCGCTTTTCCGACTCGGTGGTGAACATGGCGTCGCGGTAGTTTTCCCAGTGGCCGGACTTCTCCCACATCACGCGGTCCATCACCATCGGGGTGCGGATTTCCTGGTAGCCGGCTGCAGTCAAGGTTTTGCGCATGTACTGCTCGATGCTCTGCCACAGCTGCCAGCCTTTCGGGTGCCAGAACACCATGCCCGGCGCTTCGTCCTGCAGATGGAACAGATCCAGCTGCTTGCCCAGCTTGCGGTGGTCGCGCTTTTCTGCCTCTTCCAGCATGTGCAGGTACTGCTCCAAGTCTTCTTTCTTGGCCCAGGCAGTACCGTAGATGCGCTGCAGCATCTCGTTGTTGCTGTCGCCGCGCCAGTAGGCACCGGCCACTTTCATCAGCTTGAACACCTTGAGCTTGCCAGTGGACGGCACGTGCGGACCGCGGCACAGGTCGGTGAACTCGCCTTCGCGGTACAGCGACAGCACTTCGCCCTGCGGAATAGAGGCGATGATCTCGGCCTTGTAGGCCTCGCCAATGCTTTTGAAGTAGGCAATCGCCTCGTCACGCGGCAGCTCGTAACGCTCGACCGGGATGTCCTTCTTCGCCAGTTCGGCCATCTTCTTCTCGATCGCCACCAGGTCTTCCGGGGTGAACGGGCGCTTGTAGGCAAAATCGTAGTAGAAGCCGTTTTCAATTTCCGGGCCGATGGTCACCTGCGCATCCGGGAACAGCTCCTTCACCGCATAGGCCAGCAAGTGGGCGGTGGAGTGGCGGATGATGGACAGACCGTCGGCATCCTTGTCGGTGATGATGGCGAGGTCGGCGTTGGCCGCGATCTGGTACGAAGTATCGACCAGCTTGCCGTCCACACGGCCAGCCAGCGCCGCACGGGCAAGACCGGTGCCGATGGACGCCGCCACTTCATGCACGGTTACCGGCTTGTCGAAGGAACGGATAGAACCGTCGGGCAGGCGAATGTCAGGCATAGCAACTCCAACTCAAAGGTGGACAGTTTTTAAAACGGCAAAAAAAAAGTGCGGCCTTGAGCCGCACTTTTTTGCTGAGGAGTGTTCCGCATTACGCAAGCAACACCCGTAGGCTCGAACTCATTTCGAGATACGGGTGGTGGTAGTTCGGAAAACCATGTTTGTCTCCACAGCGAGATTCTGTTTGGTAGGCACGATTGGACTCGAACCAACGACCCCCACCATGTCAAGGTGGTGCTCTAACCAGCTGAGCTACGTGCCTGTTGTCTTAGGGGAGCAATACTAGCGGCAAATCAGCGCACTGACAAGCCGCCGCCGCGCAGAGCCCGGTACGGCGGTGTATACTGCGCGGCTGAATTCGGAAATCTCGCGATTAATATCAAGCACATGCTGAAGTTTACCCTACACAAGACCTCCGGCGGCGCCCGTCGCGGCACGCTGGAACTGAACCACGGCACCGTGGAAACCCCGGTGTTCCAGCCGGTGGGCACCTACGGCTCGGTGAAGGCGATGAGCCCGCACGAGCTGACCGACATCGGCGCCCAGATCATTCTGGGCAACACCTTCCACCTGTGGCTGCGCCCGGGGCTGGAAATCATCGAGCAATTCGGCGGCCTGCACGAGTTCATCGGCTGGGACAAACCCATTCTGACCGACTCCGGCGGCTTCCAGGTGTTCAGCCTGGGGGCACTGAACAAGATTACCGAGGAAGGCGTCACCTTCCAGAGCCCGGTGAATGGCGACAAGCTGTTCCTGTCGCCGGAAAAATCGATGGAAATTCAGAAAGTACTGAATTCCGACATCGTGATGATTTTCGACGAATGCACCCCGGGCCAGGTCGACCACGCCACCGCCGCCAAATCGATGCGCATGAGCCTGCGCTGGGCCGAGCGCTCGCGCCGCGCCTTCGACGAACTGAAGAACCCCAATGCACTGTTCGGCATCGTGCAGGGCAACCTGTACCGCGACCTGCGTCAGGAATCGCTCGACGGCCTGATGCAGATCGGCTTTGACGGCATCGCCATCGGCGGGCTGTCGGTGGGCGAACCGAAGCCGGAAATGTACCGCATGCTCACCGAGCTGAAAGACATGCTGCCGGCGGAAAAGCCGCACTACCTGATGGGTGTGGGCACGCCGGAAGACCTGGTGCACGGCGTGGCCAACGGCATCGACATGTTCGACTGCGTGATGCCGACCCGCAACGCGCGCAACGGCTGGATCTTCACCCAGTGGGGCGACGTCAAGATCAAGAACGCGCGCTACAAGGCCGACAAGAAGCCGCTGGACGAGCACTGCCAGTGCTATACCTGCCGCAACTTCAGCCGCGCCTACCTGCACCACCTGCACCGTACCGGCGAAATCCTCGGTGCCCGACTGAATACCATCCACAACCTGTACTACTATCAGGCGCTGATGCAGGAAATGCGCGATGCCATCGATACCGACCAGTTCGAAGACTGGAAAGCCGGCTTCCACGAGCGCCGCGCCCGTGGCGTGAACTGAGGCAAGAGTGAACCCGCAGGGTTGGCCGCAGTCTCACGCCGTTGCGGCCAACCTTTAGTGCGGTTGGAAAACCCGCAGGCCGTGGCTACAATGCCCGTCCCGCATACAAGATCAACACCTTCAAGGGAGACCCCCATGGCTAACGCCACCGAATTCATGCAGTTCTTGCCGATGATCGTCATCTTCGTGCTGTTCTGGTTCCTGCTGGTTCGCCCGCAGCAGAAACGCGCCAAGGAACACCAGAAGATGCTGTCCGAAATCGTCAAAGGCGATGAAGTGGTCACCCAGGGCGGCATCATCGGCCGCGTTACCAAGACCGGCGAGCAGTATCTGAGCATCGAAATCGCCAGTGGTGTAGAAATCAATGTTCAGCGTGGCGCCGTGGGTTCCAAGCTGGAAAAAGGCACCATCAAGTCCCTGTAAAACCCCGGGCCGCGTGTGCGGCCCTTTTCCTGCCTAGCTTCCATGAACCGCTTCCCGATCTGGAAATACCTACTCATTGCGCTGGTGCTGATCACGTCGTCGATCTACACCCTGCCCAATTTCTTCGGCGAAACGCCGGCGGTCCAGGTGTCCAGCAGCCGACAGTCCATTCCGGTGGATACGGCGCTGATGGCCCGCATTGAAGACGCCCTGAAACAACAGGGCATCGCCCCCCAGGGCATTTTCCTGGACGGCAACAGCCTGAAAGTCCGCTTCAAGGATCCGGATACCCAGATCAAGGCGCGCGATGCCATCCAGCAACTGCTGGGTGACAACTACATCATCGCGCTGAACCTGCTGCCGGCCTCCCCCGACTGGCTGACCCGCCTGCATGCCAGCCCGATGTTCCTCGGCCTCGACCTGCGCGGTGGCGTGCACTTCCTGCTGGAAGTGGACATGAAGGCCGCGGTGGAAAAGACCATGGAGCGCTACGCCGGCGACATCCGCCGCGAACTGCGCAATGCCAAGATCCGTTACGGCAGCATCAAGCGCAGCGGCAACACCGTGCTGGAAGTACAGCTGCGTGACGAAGCCACCCTGACCGCCGCCGCCGATACCCTGGCGCGCACCCTGCCGACGCTGTCGTTCAGCCCGGACAAGGCCAGCAACCGCCTGATCCTGACGCTGAAACAGGAAGAAATCAGCCGCGTGCAGGGCGATGCGGTGAAACAGAACATCACCACCCTGCACAACCGCGTCAACGAGCTGGGCGTGGCCGAGCCGGTGATCCAGCAGGCCGGCCCCAGCCGCATCGTGGTGCAGCTGCCGGGCGTGCAGGACACCGCCAAGGCCAAGGACATCCTCGGCCGTACCGCCACGTTGCAGGTACGCATGGTGGAAGACGACTCCGCCAAGATGGCCGAAGCGCTGGCTGGCAGCACGCCCGCCGGCTACGACCTGCTGGACGAGCTGACGCCGCAAGGCCCGCAGAAAATCCTGGTGAAGAAAGATGTGGAGCTGACCGGCGACAACATCAACGACGCCCAGGCCGGCTTTGACGAAAACGGCGGCGCTGCCGTGCACATCAACCTGGACGCCGCCGGCGCCGCCATCTTCCGCGACGTAACCGCGCAGAACATCGGCAAGCGCATGGCGATGATCCTGGTGGAAAAAGGCAAGGCCGAAGTCGTGACCGCACCGGTCATCCGCAGTGAAATCGGCGGTGGCCGCGTGCAGATCTCCGGCAGCATGAACCCGGCCGAAGCCAACGACACCGCGCTGCTGCTGCGCGCCGGCTCGCTGGCCGCACCGATGAACATCATCGAAGAACGCACCGTCGGCCCGAGCCTGGGTAAAGAGAACATCGAGAAGGGCTTCCACTCCACCATGTGGGGCTTTGCCGCCATCGCGGTGTTCATGATGATCTACTACGGCGCCTTCGGTGTGATCTCGGTGATTTCGCTGGCGGCCAACCTGTTCATGCTGGTGGCCATCCTGTCCATGCTGCAGGCCACGCTGACGCTGCCGGGTATCGCGGCGATCGCGCTGACGCTGGGTATGGCCATCGACGCCAACGTGCTGATCAACGAACGTATCCGCGAAGAACTGCGCAACGGCGTGCCACCGCAATCGGCGATCAACGCCGGCTACGGCCACGCCTGGGCAACGATTCTGGACTCCAACGTCACCACGCTGATCGCCGGCCTGGCGCTGCTGATCTTCGGCTCCGGCCCGGTACGCGGCTTTGCCGTGGTGCACTGCCTGGGCATCCTGACCTCGATGTTCTCCGCCGTGCTGGTATCGCGCGCCGTGGTCAACCTGTGGTACGGCCGTCGTCGCCGCCTGACTACCGTGTCTATCGGTCAGGTGTGGAAACCGGAAAACAACTAAGGATCCTGCAAGATGGAGTTTTTCCGCATCAAACGGGACATCCCGTTCATGAGCTACGGCAAGGTGACCACCGCGATCTCGCTGGTGACCTTCATCCTGGCCGTCGTGTTCCTGTTTACCAAGGGGCTGAACCTGTCGGTGGAATTCACCGGCGGTACGGTGATGGAAGTGCAGTACCAGCAGGCGGCCAACCTGCCGGATATCCGCCACCGCGTGGAAGGCCTGAAGCTGGGCGAGGTGCAGGTGCAGAGCCTGGGCACCAGTCGCGACGTGATGATCCGCCTGGCCAACAAGCCGGGCACCAACTCGGCCAAGCTGTCCGAACAGGTGATGGGCCTGCTCAAGCAGGGCGACGGCAGCGTGCAGCTGCGCAAGGTGGAGTTCGTCGGCCCCAGCGTCGGCGAAGAACTGGTCACCCACGGCCTGACCGCTATTTCCCTGGTGTGCCTGGGCATCGTGCTCTACCTGGCGATCCGCTTCGAATGGCGGCTGGCGCTGTCGGCCATCATCGCCAACATGCACGACGTGGTGATCATCCTCGGCTGCTTCGCCTTCTTCCAGTGGGAGTTCAGCCTCACCGTGCTGGCCGGCGTGCTGGCGGTGCTGGGCTACTCGGTGAACGAATCGGTGGTGGTGTTTGACCGGATCCGCGAGAACTTCCGCCGTCCGGCGATGCGCGGCAAGAGTACTGCCGAGGTGATCGACAACGCCATTACCGCCACCATGAGCCGTACCTTCATCACCCACGGCTCCACCGAAACCATGGTGCTGTCGATGCTGGTATTCGGAGGCCCGGCGCTGCACGGCTTTGCCATGGCGCTGACCATCGGCATCGTGTTCGGCATCTACTCGTCGGTACTGGTGGCCAGCCCACTGGCGCTGGCGCTGGGTACCAAGCGCGAGCACATGATCAAGGTGGTGAAAGCGAAGGAAGAGGCAGTGGTGTAAACCACGGCCCCGTCGCCCTCAAGGTTGGCCGCATACCCTGCGGCCAACTTTGTTTGGGTGCCTGACACAGCCGGGTTGCCCGCAGCCCTGCCCTGTCAGCCACTCCGGTAATCCCGCATGGAAATCATTAGCTTCCTGATCGACTTCATCCTGCACATCGACGTGCATCTGGCCGAGCTGATCGCCCAGTACGGCACGCTGATCTACGCCATCCTGTTCCTGATCGTGTTCTGCGAAACCGGGCTGGTGGTCACCCCGTTCCTGCCGGGCGACTCGCTGCTGTTCATGGCCGGCGCGCTGGCGGCAACCGGCGACATGTCGCTGCCGCTGGTGCTGGCCACGCTGGCGACGGCAGCCATCCTCGGCGATTCCTGCAACTACCTGATCGGCCGCACCATCGGCAAGCGCCTGTTCGCCAACCCGGATTCGCGCCTCTTCCGCCGCCAGTATCTGCACACCACCGAAGCGTTCTATGCCAAGCATGGCCGCAAGACCATCATCCTGGCGCGCTTCGCCCCCATCGTGCGGACCTTTGCGCCGTTCATCGCCGGCATGGGCCACATGCCCTACCCGCGCTTCCTCGCCTCCAGCGTTGCCGGCACCGTGCTGTGGGTCGGTGGTTTCTGCCTGCTGGGCTACGCCTTCGGCAACCTGCCCGTAGTGCGCAACAACCTGTCGCTGCTGATGCTGGCCATCATCGCCATCTCGCTGGCGCCCACCGTCATCGCCGTGCTGCGCAGCAAGCTGGCCGGCAAGGCGGGGCAGGCATGAAGCCGATCCGCAAGCTGCCGGACCATCTGGTCAACCAGATCGCCGCCGGCGAGGTGGTGGAGCGCCCGGCTTCGGCACTGAAAGAGATGCTGGAAAACAGCCTGGATGCCGGCGCCGACAAGATCACCGTCGACCTGGCACAGGGTGGCATCAAGCTGATTCGCGTCAGCGACAACGGCGGCGGCATCGCGGCCGAACAGCTGCCGCTGGCGCTGGACCGCCACGCCACCAGCAAGATCGGCAGCCTGGACGACCTGGAAAGCGTCGGCACCCTCGGCTTCCGTGGCGAAGGGCTGGCCAGTATCGCCTCGGTGTCGCGCCTCACCCTCACCAGCCGCCAGCATGACGCCGATCACGCGCACCAGATCATCGCCATCGACGGCACGCTGCACCCGGTGGAGCCGGCGGCGCACCCGGAAGGCACCAGCGTGGAAGTGGTGGACCTGTACTTCAACACCCCGGCGCGGCGCAAATTCCTCAAGAGCGAGAACACCGAGTACGCGCACTGCGCCGCCACCTTCGAGCGCATCGCACTGGCGCACCCACGGGTGGAATTCATCCTGCGCCACAACGGCAAGGTGGTATGGCGCCTGCCGCAGCAGAGCCTGGCCGAACGCGTGTCGGCACTACTGGGCAAGGATTTCGTCGAGGCGGCGCTGCAGGTGGAAACCGTGGCCGCCGGCCTGACGCTGACCGGCTTCATCGCCAGCCCCACCTACTCCAAGGCCAGCCGCGACGCGCAGTATTTCTACGTCAACGGCCGCTTCGTGCGCGACAAGACCGCACAGCACGCGCTGCGCCAGGCCTACCGCGATGTGCTGCACCACGACCGCCACCCGGCCTACGCGCTGTTCTTCACGCTGGACCCGGCCAATGTCGACGTCAACGTGCACCCCACCAAGATCGAGGTGCGCTTCCGTGAAAGCCAGGGCGTGCACCAGTTCCTGTTCCACAGCGTGCATCGCGCGCTGGCCAGTACCACCGCCGGCGCCAGCCCGGCGGTGCAGCTGGCCGATGGCCAACCTGCCGCCGCGGCCGCCCCTGGCGGCCATGGCAACCAGACCCCGACCCAGGATGCGCTGTTCCCCCCACGTACCAGCTACAGCAGCGGCGGCAGTACGGATGGCGGCAACGTTGGCCGCAGCTCGCTGCCGCAGCCGTTCCGCTACCAGCAGCAGAGCATTCCGCTGAACGTGGCACGTGAGGCAGTCGGCGTGTACGACAAGATGTTCTCCGGCCTGCGCGACGAAGAGCGCGGCCCGGCCCCCGCCCCAGTCAGCAACACCCTGCCGCCGGCCGGCAGCACGCCGCAGCGCCTGCCGGATGCCAGCGACGGCATCCCGCCGCTGGGTTTCGCGCTGGCGCAGCTGCACGGCGTGTACATCCTCAGCCAGTGCGAGGACGGCCTGATCGTGGTGGACATGCACGCCGCCCACGAGCGCATCGTCTACGAACGGCTGAAAACCGCGCTGGAAGCCGACACCATTCCGATGCAGCCGCTGCTGCTGCCGGTATCCTTCGCCGCCGACAAGTTCGAAGTCGCCACCGTGCATGAGCATGGCGCCGATATGCAGCGCCTCGGCATCGAGCTGGCGCCGCTATCGCCGACCCAGATCGCGGTGCGCGGCGTGCCGGTGTGGCTGCAGGACAGCAGCCCGGTGGAGCTGGCGCGCGCGGTGCTGAAGGACGTGCGCGAATTCGGCCTCACCCAGGTACTGACCGAGCGCCGCAATGAGCTGCTGGCCACCATGGCCTGCCACGGCGCGGTACGCGCCAACCGCCAGCTGACGCTGCCGGAGATGAACGCGCTGCTGCGCGACATGGAAGCCACCGAGCGCTCCGGCCAATGCAACCACGGCCGCCCCACCTGGAGCCGCCTCAGCATGCGCGACCTGGACAACCTGTTCATGCGTGGCAAATGATTCACCCAGGTTGGCCGCCTGCGGCTAACCTTTCCCGTTACCGGATTCACCATGTTCGCCAACTCCCGCCCCGTAACCAGCTCGCAACCCGGCCCGCACAGCCGCCTGGCCGAGGTGGTGGCGCGCCATGCGCAGCACCCGTTCCAGAAGCCGTTCGCCGACTACAACCGTACCGCCTACGCCACGCTGCTGGCCGCCTGGGACGGCCGCGCGCCGCTGGTGCTGGACACCGGCTGCGGCGTGGGCGCTTCCACGCTGAACCTGGCGGCACAGCAGCCTGATCACTTCATCGTCGGCATCGACCAGTCACTGGATCGCCTGCAGCGCGGCAAACCGGCGCCGCTGCCGGACAACGCACTGCTGCTACGCGCCGACATGGTGGACATCTGGCGCCTGCTGGCCGCCGACGGCATCCGCCCGGCGCAGCAGTGGATGCTGTACCCCAACCCGTGGCCCAAGCCGGAACACCTGCAACGCCGCTGGCACGGCCACGCGGTCTTCCCCATCGCGCTAGCGCTGGGCGGCCGGCTGGAGCTGCGCAGCAACTGGCAGACCTATGCCGAAGAGCATGCGCTGGCGGTAAGCCAGCTCTGCGGTCAACCTTGCCACGCCGAACGCTGGCAGCCGCAAGACTTCCTCACCCCGTTCGAGCGCAAATACCACCACTCCGGCCATGCGCTGTGGCGGGTGGTGGTCGACCTGCCAGCGGCTAGCTGACGCCCTCGCGCCGCAGGGTGCGCAGCAGTTGCTCGTACATGGCATCCACTGCCGGACTGCGCGCCGAAGCATCGCTGCGGATCAGCGCCACCGACTGTGCCGGCAACGGCGGCAGGCCATGGCGTTCGTCCAGCACTTTCAGGTCTGGCGGCAGGCTGCAGCGACTGAGCACCGCCACCGCCATGCCGCTGTAGGCCACCGCCAGCTGGCCAGCCACGTTGGGGCTGTAGTAGACGATGCGGTAGGCGCGCCGCTGTGCCTCGATGGCCGCCAGCGCTTCGTTGCGCGCGCGGCTGCCAGCTTCGTACACGGCAATCGGCAGCGGCTCGCGGCGCCAGGCTTCGTGCTCTTCCGCCGCCACCCACAGTAGCGCCTCGCGGAACAGCAGCTCGCCACGCTGCGGCTGGTCGCGCGTTACCAGCGCCAGGTCCAGTTCGCCGCGCTCCACGCGCGGAATCAGCACCGTGGATTGTTCGCATACCAGGGTGATCTCCACCCCAGGGTAGCGGCTGGAGAAGGTGCGCAGCACCGGCGCCAGGTAGGCCATGGCGTAATCGTCCGGCGCGCCCAGGCTGATGCGGCCGCTGACTGCCGGGCCATGCAGCACCGCCAGCGCCTCGGCATGTACGGCGAGCATGCGGCGCGCATGCGGCAATAGCTCGCTACCCGCCACGGTCAACACCAGGTGGCGCGGGCCGCGGGCCAGCAAGGGCCGCCCGGCGGCGTCTTCCAGCTTCTTCAGCTGCATGCTGATCGCCGACTGGGAGCGATACAGCTGCCGCGCCGCGGCGGTAAGCGAACCGCTGTCCACCACGGTAACGAAGGCGCGCAGCCAGTCCAGCTGCAGATCGGTGCTGTTCATGGCCACTCCATGCATTCGAAAATCGAATGATAGCATCGCCATAAATCCGCTTTTCGCGATATCGCGCAGCTTCCACAATGCCTGCATGAAGACCGCTACCTCCACCCTGAGCGCTGCTGCCACCGGCAGCGGCACCGCCGCCGAACAGCGCGGCACGCTGCTGATGACGCTTGGCGGCGTGCTGCTGGGCAGCATCGGCATTTTCGTTACCGAAGCCGGCCAGGACCCGGTGACCACGGTGCTGTTCCGCTGCCTGTTCGGCGGCCTGGCGCTGCTGCTGTGGGGCGCGGCCAGTGGCCGACTGGGCGAGTTGCGCCTGAGCGGGCGCACGCTGTTGGCCGCCGTGCTGGCAGGCGTGCTGATGGTGAGTAACTGGGCGCTGTTCTTTGCCGCCATCCCGCTGACCTCCATCGGGGTGAGCACGGTGGTGTTCCACCTGCAGCCGTTCTGGGTGCTGCTGCTGGGCGCCTGGCTGCTGCGCGAGCACCTGTCATCCACGCGTTCGCTAGCCTGTGGTGTGGCGCTGCTGGGCCTGGCGCTGGCCACCGGGCTGTTCGACCAGCCGGCACAACAGGTGCTGACCGCCGGCTACATCAAGGGCCTGCTGCTGTGCCTGATCGGCTCGCTGTGTTATGCCGGCGTGCCGCTGATCGCCAAGCTGGCGCCCGGTGTCAGCGCCTTTGCGCTGGCGTGGTGGCAGTGTGCGGTGGGCGTGCTACTGAGCGCCTGGTGGCCGCTATGGCATGGCTTGCCGCCGGCCGGTGCCACCTGGGGCTGGCTGATCGGCCTGGGCAGCCTGCACACCTGCCTTGCCTACGTGCTGCTGTATGCCGGCATGAGCCGCCTGCCCACCAGCCGCATCGCGGTGCTGCAGTTCATCTACCCGGCCACCGCCATCGTCATCGACTGGCTGGCCTACGGTCATGCGCTGGGCCCGCTGCAGTTTGGTGGTCTGATGCTGCTGGGCGGCGCGCTGTGGACGGTGCGGCGCTGCGCATGATGCAAGCAGTGGAATCCGCTACGCGGATGATGTTTGAAGTCGCCGGTTCCGCCCGGCGCACGGGCAAGGGGGCGTGCCGCCGCCCCCTGGCAACCCCGCTCGCCCCAATGGTCCGCGAAACCCCGGCCAAAAAGGAACTCGCCAGGCGCCGGCAATTCGCCGTTTGCTAACGTCAAACGGCTCAGCTGCCGTCTTAAAACCTGGCGAATACCATTTTGACCGGCGCTCCCCGTGGGGCAAGTTGGGTGCAACAGTATAGTGGCTGCAAGCATGTATCGGTCTGATCTGGGAAACATCTGCAGCCATCGTTGAGTGATACAACCCATAAGCTTGCCCACAAGTTCTAACACTTCCTGCACAAACAAAAAGCCCCGCTTGCGCGGGGCTTTGCCATGCCGGGTTGGCCGCATGCGGCCAACCTTGCCGGCTTACTGGTAGCTGTCGATGGACGGGCAGCTGCAGATCAGGTTGCGGTCGCCGTATACGTCGTCGATACGGTTCACGCTCGGCCAGAACTTGTTTTCCAGCACGTACGGCAGCGGGAAGAACGCTTCTTCGCGGCTGTACGGGCGGGTCCACTCGCCGGCGATGTCTGCCTTGCTGTGCGGTGCATTCACCAGCGGGTTGTTGTCCGCCGGCCATACACCGTTCTGCACCTTGTCGATTTCCTGACGGATGGACAACATCGCGGCGATGAAGTGGTCCAGCTCGGCCTTGGATTCGGATTCGGTCGGCTCGATCATCAGCGTGCCCGCTACCGGGAAGCTCATGGTCGGGGCGTGGAAGCCGTAGTCCATCAGGCGCTTGGCCACATCCACTTCGGTCACGCCGGAGGCAGCCTTCAGCGGGCGCAGGTCGATGATGCACTCATGCGCCACGCGGCCATTGCGGCCGGTGTACAGCACCGGGTAGTGCGCCGACAGGTGCTGCATCAGGTAGTTAGCGTTCAGCAGCGCCATTTCGGTGGCGTGCTTCATGCCTTCGTAGCCCATCATGCGGATGTACATGAAGGAGATCGGCAGGATCGATGCGGAGCCGAACGGCGCGGCTGATACCGCGCTCTGGCCAGCCACGGCGCCCGGAACCTCGGACACCACGTGGTTAGCCATGAACGGCGCCAGGTGCGACTTCATGCCGATCGGACCCATACCCGGGCCGCCGCCGCCGTGCGGAATGCAGAAGGTCTTGTGCAGGTTCATGTGCAACACGTCGGCGCCGATGTCGGCCGGACGGGTCAGGCCCACTTGCGCGTTCATGTTGGCGCCGTCCATGTACACCTGGCCGCCGGCCGCATGCACGATCTCGCAGATTTCCTTGATGCCTTCCTCGAACACACCGTGGGTGGACGGGTAGGTGATCATCAGTGCACCCAGGTTGGCCGCATGCTGCTCGGTCTTGGCACGCAGGTCGGCCATGTCGACGTTGCCGTTGTCGTCGGTCTTCACCACCACTACCTGCATGCCCAGCATCTGCGCGGTAGCCGGGTTGGTACCGTGCGCGGATTGCGGAATCAGGCAGATGGTGCGGTGCGCGTCGCCACGGCTGGCGTGGTAGCGGCGGATGGCCAGCAGGCCGGCGTATTCGCCCTGTGCGCCGGAGTTCGGCTGGATGGAGATGGCATCAAAACCGGTGATGGCCAGCAGCTGCTGCTGCAGCGCGTCGATCATTTCCAGATAGCCAACAGCCTGGTCGCGCGGGGCGAACGGGTGCATGTTGGCGAATTCCGGCCAGGTGATCGGGATCATCTCGCTGGTGGCGTTCAGCTTCATGGTGCAGCTGCCGAGGCTGATCATGGAGTGGTTCATCGCCAGGTCGCGGTTTTCCAGCTTCTTGAGATAGCGCAGCATCTCGTGTTCGCTGTGGTGGGTGTTGAACACCGGGTGCGACAGGATGGCGGATTCGCGTTTCAGTGCAGCCGGGATGGCGTCGGCCGCGGCGGCGTCCAGCGCGGCGATGTCGGCGGCCTTGCCGGTGAAGATCTCGATCAGCTGCTTGAGATCGGCTTCGCTGGCGGCTTCGTGGAAGGCCACGCCCAGCACGCCGTTGCCGGCATCGCGCAGGTTAATGCCGGCAGCCAGTGCTGCGGCGTAAACGTTGGCCGCATTGGCGCCCAGCTCAACCTGCACGGTGTCGTAGAAGCGGTCGAACACCAGCTTGCCGCCGGCGGCCTTCACCGCGTGGGCGAAGATGGCGGCCATGCGGTGGATGCGTGCGGCGATGCGCTGCACGCCCTCGGCACCGTGGTACACGGCGTACATGCCGGCGATGTTGGCCAACAAAACTTGACTGGTACAGATGTTGGAGTTGGCCTTCTCGCGGCGGATGTGCTGTTCGCGGGTCTGCAGCGCCATGCGCAGCGCGGTCTTGCCCTTGGCATCCACCGATACGCCGATGATGCGGCCCGGGGCGGAGCGCTTCATCTCGTCCTTGAACGCGAAGAAGGCAGCGTGCGGGCCACCGAAGCCCATCGGCACGCCAAAGCGCTGGGTGTTGCCCACCGCCACGTCGGCGCCCATTTCGGCCGGCGACTTCAGTGCCACCAGTGCCATCACGTCGGCGGCAACCACCGCCAGTGCGCCCTTGGCCTTGGCCGCGGCGATGTACGGGGTCAGGTCCAGCAGCTCGCCGGATTCGCCCGGGTACTGGAACAGCACGCCGAAGTAGTCGCCATTGCCGGCTTCTTCCGGGTGACCCAGCACCAGTTCGAAGTCGAAGTATTCGGCGCGGGTCTGCATCACGTCCAGGGTCTGCGGCAGCACGCGGCTGTCGACGAAGAACTGGTTGGATTTGGACTTTGACACGCGGCGTGCCATGGCCATCGCTTCGGCGGCGGCGGTAGCTTCGTCCAGCAGCGAGGCGTTGGCGATTTCCAGACCGGTGAGGTCGATCACCATCTGCTGGAAGTTCAGCAGCGCTTCCAGGCGGCCCTGGGCGATTTCCGCCTGGTACGGGGTGTAGGCGGTGTACCAGCCCGGGTTTTCCAGCACGTTGCGCAGGATCACGCCCGGGGTCAGCACCGGGTAGTAACCCAGGCCGATGAAGGACTTGTTCACCACGTTCTTGCTGGCCACCGCTTTCAGGTCGGCCAGGGCGTCGGCTTCACGCTGCGCCGGCGGCAGATCCAGGTTGCGGTTGAAGCGGATATTGGCCGGCACGGTCTGTGCCACCAGGTCCTCGAAGGAGCTGGCGCCGACATAGGCCAGCATCTCGGCCTTCTCGGCCTCGCACGGGCCAATGTGGCGTTCGATGAATTCTTGATGATTGAAGAGTTGCGAGAGCGACATGTCTTCGGTTCCGTATTTCATTGCCACGAAAACACACGGAAACACAGGCGACAAGGTTGGCCGCAGCGGCGGTCATGGCCATGTCCTTCCGTGTGCTTTCGTGGCTAAAAGCAAAAAAGCCCCGCTGTCTTGTGACAGCAGGGCCATTCGATCAGGCGCCGATTTCGGCTGCGTAGGCAGCGGCGTCGAGCAGCTTGTCCAGATCGGCGGCGTTGGCCGGCTTGATCTTGAAGAACCAGCCTGCGCCGTACGGCTCGCTGTTGGCCAGGTCTGGAGTGGCTTCCAGTTCGCCGTTCACTTCCAGCACTTCACCGGCGATCGGGGCGTAGATGTCGGAGGCGGCTTTTACCGACTCCACCACGCCAGCCTGCTCGCCATCACCCAGTGCGCTGCCTACGGTCGGCAGTTCCACGAACACGATGTCACCCAGCAGCTCTTGTGCATGCTCGGTGATGCCCACGGTAACGGTACCGTCAGCTTCCAGACGCAGCCATTCGTGGCTGGAAACGTATTTCAGTTCGGCGGGGATGTTGCTCATGTGATTCTCCTGATGCAGATAGTTTGGATCTTGATTGGGTATTACCGGGGTGACGCTCTCGCCACGTCGTTATACACCAGCTTATTCAAAAACTTTCTTGCCGTTGCGCACGAACGGCATTTTCACCACGCGCACCTCGGTCAGGGTGCCACGCAGGTCCACCTGGGCGGTAGCGCCGGTAGTGGCCGGGACACGCGCGATGGCGATGGAGTGTTTCAGGGTCGGGGAGAAGGTGCCGCTGGTGATGATGCCTTCCTGGCCATCGACCACTACTTTCTGGCCTTCGCGCAGCACGCCGCGGCCTTCCAGCACCAGGCCGACCTGCTTCATGGCCACGCCGGCGGCTTTCTGCGCTTGCAGTGCCTGGCGGCCGATGAAGTCACGCTCTTCCGGATTCCAGGCAATGGTCCAGCCCATGCCAGCTTCCAGCGGCGACACGGTTTCGTCCATGTCGTGGCCGTACAGGTTCATGCCGGCTTCCAGACGCAGGGTGTCGCGCGCGCCCAGGCCGATCGGCGCTACGCCGGCTGCCTGCAGCTGCTGGAAGAAAGGGATGGCTTCGGCGGCCGGGATCATGATTTCCAGGCCGTCTTCACCGGTGTAACCGGTGCGGGCCACAAACCAGTCGCCGAACGGCAGACCCTGGAATACTTTCAGGCCCTGGATGGAAGCGGCCCAGTCCGGCTTCACGGCACAGACTTTGGCAATAGCCTGCGGGCCTTGCACTGCCAGCATGGCCAGATCGCGGCGTACCTGCAGCTGCACGTCGAAGCCGGCGGACTGCTTGTCCATCCACGCCAGATCCTTGTCGGTGGTGCCGGCGTTGATCACCATGCGGTAGCCGTTGGCGGCCAGGTACACGATCAGATCGTCCACCACGCCGCCTTGCTCGTTGAGCATGCCGGAGTACAGTGCCTTGCCTTCGAAGCCCAGCTTGGACACGTCGTTGGCAATCAACTTTTGCAGCCAGGCTTTGGCATCGCTGCCGCTGATGTCCACCACGGTCATGTGGGAAACATCGAACATGCCGGCGTCACTACGCACGATTTCATGTTCTTTCAGCTGCGAGCCGTAATGGATGGGCATTTCCCAGCCGGCAAAGTCGACCATCTTTGCATTGGCGGCGATGTGCGCATCAAACAGGGGGGTACGTTTCGGGGCCGTCATGGGCAAGTCCTCGGAGTGAGTTTTTCCGCTAGCTCACACCCCTCTGTCCCTGCACCTGAGATTTTCCGGCATTGCGCCGTTAGCCCCTTCGGTGGGCGCGTATTGCGCCGCTCTCCAGATTCTACGGACCTTGCGATCCGATTCTTGCAGTCCTTTTGCCTGAGCGATTGCGGGTGCACTTGCGCCTTCGGCGGCAGCCTACTGCGCTAGCAGCGGCTACACTCTCCTGCGGAATGCCCGGATTATCGTTGTCCGCCGCCAGCTTGGCAAGTCGGGTTTTGTCCATTTTTCAGGCACTTGCGGCAAGTGCACAGCTGGCAATCATGATATTTCGCTTTGCGGCCAACCCCTTAGCCCGCCTGACAGCACTGGCGCGATAACCAGCCGCGCCTTAACTCAAGCGATAGTCACCGGGCCAGCCGGCACGCGGGCCAGCGACCAGTTGGCGAGTGCCCACTGCCACAGCTCTGGCAGCGACTGCCGCTCCGCCGGTGGCAGATGCCCGAGCCGTTGCAACGCCAGCCGCAACTCCCCTGCCGCCGCCTGCGGTGAAATGGCGGGTGCCAGCGTCTGCTTGGACAACTTCTCGCCGGCGGCATTGACCATCAGCGGCAGGTGGCAGTGCGTCACCGCCGGCCCCGCCAGACACTGGCGCAACCATAGCTGGCGCGGCGTGGACACCAGCAGATCAGCGCCGCGCACGATGTCATTGATGCCCTGCGCGATGTCGTCCACCACCACCGCCAGCTGGTAGGCCCAGAAGCCGTCGGCGCGCAGCAGCACAAAGTCGCCGATGTCGCGCTGTAGCTGCTGCACGTAATGCCCCTGCAGCCGGTCGTCGAAGCTCAGCTCGGTCTCCGGCACTGCCAGCCGCCAGGCGCGCGGTGAGCGACCCGTTGCCACGCCATGGCGGCAGGTGCCGGGGTAGACCATGCCATCGACGCCGCGCCGACCGTGCTCGCTGATTTCCTTGCGCGTGCAGGCGCAACCGTAGGCATCGCCTTGGGTAATGAGCTGGTCCAGTGCCGCGCGATACAACGGGTGGCGCTGGCTCTGGTACACCACCTCGCCGTCCCATTCGAAGCCGAACGCTTCCAGCGTGCGCAGAATGTTGGCCGCAGCGCCCGGCATTTCACGCGGCGGGTCCAGATCTTCCATGCGCAGCAACCACTGGCCACCACGGCAGCGGGCTTCGAGATAGCTGCCGACCGCCGTGGTTAGCGAACCGGCATGCAGCAAGCCGGTGGGGCTGGGGGCGAAACGACCACGATAATCAGGATTCAGGGCAGACATACGAGGACGGGCAGACAATAATCACAGACAGGCCCCCGTTGGCACGGGGCGGCCGGCGACTGACGGAGGGCGGGAAATGACGCACGTTGTAACTGAAGCCTGCATCAAATGCAAATACACCGACTGCGTGGAAGTGTGTCCGGTGGACTGCTTTCATGAAGGCCCCAATTGCCTGGTGATCGACCCGGACGAATGCATCGACTGCACGCTGTGCGTGCCGGAATGCCCGATCGACGCCATCACCACCGAAGAGGAACTGCCGCCGGGCCAGTTGGTGATGCTGGCGCTGAACGCCGAGCTGTCGAAAACCTGGCCAGTGATCGTCAGCCAGAAAGAGCCGCTGTCCGACCACGAGCACTGGGCCGGCGTCAGCGACAAGCGGGATCTGCTGGAACGCTGACGCGGCGGCTCAGATAAACAGGTCGATATCGCCGCTGCCCTTGCTTTCCGTATCGCGGTCGATACGGCGGCGGTAGCTGTCCTCTTCCTGCACCAGGGTCTGCTGCGGGCGGATTTTCTTGATCAGCACCTTGCCGCTATCAGTAAAGAAATACACCTTGCGCGCAATATCCGCCCCCAAATCTTCCGCCACGATGGGGATATGTTCCTGTGCCAGGAAGGCATGCACGAAACTGGCATTGCGCTGACCGATATTCACCTTGGTCATGCCATCCAGTACGCTGCCACCGCCGAATACCTTGGCTTCCAGCGTGCGGCGGTTGGCGCCCAGCTTGAGCATGTCGTTGATCAGCAGCTCCATGGCATGGGTGCCGAAGCGGGCCGGCATCAGCCGGTCGCTGCTGCTGCTGCCCTGATCCGGCAGCATGAAGTGGTTCATGCCGGCGATACCGGTAACCCGGTCGCGCAGACAGGCCGACACGCAGGAGCCCAGTACCGTCACCAGCAGCAGACCGTCGTCGGTGGCCTGATATTCGCCCGGCAACAGCTTGGCGGCATTCTTGTTGAAATGCTTATCGAAATAACGGTGCGCGGCATGACCTTTTGGCATCAGTCCTCCCGCTTACGTTGGCCGCACAGATAGGCCAGCACCCGCTCGGCCATGCACGGCAGCGGTACGACCTCATGCACCGCGCCCAGCTCGTAGGCGGCACGCGGCATGCCATACACTACGCACGAGGACTGATCCTGGCCGAAGTTGTAGCTACCGGCTTCACGCATGCGCAGCATGCCGGCGGCGCCATCCTTGCCCATGCCGGTAAGAATCACCCCCACCGCCCGCTTGCCCAGCAGCGTGGCCGCCGAATCGAACAGCACATCCACCGCCGGGCGGTGGCGATTCACTGGCTCGCTCTGCGCCAGGTGAGTAAACAGCTGCCCGCCACGACTGACGATGCTCAAATGGGAGTGCCCGGGGGCGATATAGATATTGCCGGCAGCCAGCGGCTGGCCATCGCTTGCCTCGCACACGGTCATGGCGCAGCACTGGTCCAGTCGCTGCGCAAACGACAGGGTGAAATGCTCCGGCATATGCTGCACCACCAGCACCGGCGGGGTATTGGCCGGCAGGCTGCTGAGGAACTCGCGCAGCGCCTCGGTGCCGCCGGTGGAGGCGCCCACCACGATCACCGCCTCCTTGCGCAGGATGGTCATGCCGGGCGCGGTGGCCAGCGGCGTCGCCGTTTGCTGGATGAAGCGGCTCGGTAACTGCACGCGCGCAGCAGCGGCGGTGCGGATTTTCTCGCAGATCAGCTCGGCATACCCCTGCATGCCACGGCCGATATCCCCCTGCGGCTTGGCGATGCAGTCCACGGCGCCCAGTTCCAGCGCGCGCAGGGCGATGTCGGAGCCGGCAGCGGTCAAAGAGGAAATCATCAGCACCGGGGTTGGCCGCAGGCTCATCAGCCGGCGCAGAAACTCCAGCCCGTCCATGCGCGGCATTTCCACATCCAGCGTGATCACGTCCGGATTGGTTTCACGGATACGCTCGCGTGCCGCCACCGGGTCGGGCGCCAGCGCCACCACTTCCATATCCGGTGCAGCATTGATGATCTTGCCCAGCACTTCGCGGATCAGCGCGGAATCATCCACCACCACTACCCGGATCTTGCGCCCCTGCACCATATCGTTATCCACGCGCCAGGCGATAAGCCGTCTTGCCACAAGGCGCAAAGGTATTGCTGATGTGCTGGATATTCTCGGAATGCCCCAGCAGCAAGAGGCCATGCGGCTTCAGGTGTCGGGCAAAGTGCTCCAGAATGCCAGCTTGCGTTTGCTTATCGAAATAAATCAGTACGTTGCGGCAGAAGATCACGTCAAACAGTCCCAGCTGCGGCCAACTGTCGTCAACCAGATTGAGCTGGCGGAACTGGATCTGCTGCGCATAGGCCGCCTTGACCTTGACCTTGCCGGCATTGCTGCCCACACCGCGCACAAAAAACCGCTGTAGCAGCGCCGGCGCAAGCTTGGACACCCGGTCATAGCCGTATACCCCCGCCGCCGCCTTGGCCAGTACCTGTGTATCGATATCCGACGCCACGATATCGTAACTGCGGGCCGCCAGACTTTGCGCCAACGTAAACAAAATGGAATAAGGCTCTTCGCCGGTAGAGGCGGCCGAGCTCCACACCCGATATGCATCGGCGCCGCCAGCATACTGCCGTGCATGCTGCTGCAGCAGATCAAAATGGTGATTTTCGCGGAAGAACGACGTCAGGTTAGTGGTGAGCGCATTGATGAAATGCTCCCACTCGTTCGCTCCCTCAGGGGAGTCCAGCAACGCCAGGTAATCGGCAAACGACTTGAAGCCCTGGTGGCGCACCCGCTTGGCCAGCCGCGCATACGCCATGTGGTTCTTGGCATCGCTCAGTGCGATGCCGGTCTTGTGGTACAGCAGCGACCTTACCGCGCGAAAATCTGCCTCGGAAAAATGCAGATCGCGCGGAAAGATCGCCTCGGTATCGGCTAGCGCTCTCAGAACTCCTCCCACTCGCCTTCGTCAGTCGGTACCGGGTGCAGCGGGGAATGCACGGCGGACGCTCGGTTATTCAGTACGCTTGGCTGTGGGGCGGCGGCCACAGGCTTGGGTAGTACGATGGCGGCCTGCCTTACCGGCGCCGCTGCGGCCAACTTGGCCGGCGCACGAGCGACGCTGCCATCCAGATGGAAGATGGAGACAGCATCCAGTAGCACCGAGGCCTGCTCTTCCAGCGACTCGGCGGCGGCGGCGGCCTCTTCCACCAGCGCGGCGTTCTTCTGGGTGTTTTCATCCATCTGGCTTACCGCCAAGTTCACCTGTTCGATGCCGGAGCTCTGCTCGATGGAGGCGGCGGAGATTTCGCTCATGATGTCGGCAACGCGACGGATCGACGACACAATCTCTTCCATGGTGCGGCCCGCCTCATCCACCAGACGGGTACCGGACTCCACCTTGTCCACCGAATCGCCGATCAGTCCCTTGATCTCCTTGGCGGCGGCGGCGGAACGCTGTGCCAGGTTGCGCACTTCGCTGGCTACCACGGCAAAACCGCGGCCCTGCTCGCCGGCACGCGCGGCCTCCACCGCGGCGTTCAGCGCCAGGATGTTGGTCTGGAAAGCGATACCGTCGATCACGCTGATAATGTCCACGATCTTGGTGGCGCTCTGGTTGATCTCGTTCATGGTGGACACCACTTGCCCCACCACCACCCCGCCGCGCGAGGCGATGTCCGAAGCGCCCACCGCCAGGCTGTTGGCCTTGCGCGAGTTGTCGGCGTTCTGCTTCACGGTGCTGGTGATCTCTTCCATGCTGGACGCGGTTTCTTCCAGGCTGGCGGCCTGCTGCTCGGTACGGCTGGACAGGTTGCTGTTGCCGGCGGAAATTTCGCGCGCAGCGGTATTGATGGCCGAGGCGGCATCCTGGATATTGCCGACGATTTCCCGCAACCGCGACACAGTCATGTTGGTGTCGGTTTTCAGCTGACCAAACATGCCCTGGTAATCGGCAGCAATAGTGTGGGTCAGATCACCCTTGGCCAATGCGGCCAACACGGTCGCCACATCGGACAACCCCTGGTTGGAAACTTCCATCAGCTGGTTGATCTGCTCGGACAGGGAGGCAAAGAAGCCGCTCTTGCCGTCCATCGGAATGCGCTGCAGGAAGTCGCCACGTACCGCGGCCCCCACGATGTCGGACACTTCCTTCTCCACGCGCACCTCGTCGGTGCGGTCGGCCCATTCCACCACCGAGCCCAGGCGCTCGCCGCCATCGCTGAACACCGGGTTGGCGATCAGGCGGAAGGTACGGCCGCCCACCATGATCTGTGCGGCGTAGGTCTGCTTGAGCGAAGCCAGCAGTTCACGCTGGTGCGCCGGGTTGCGGTGGAAGCCGTCCATGCTACTGCCCAGCAGAGTGCGCGAGTCGAAGTTCGGCAGCGCCTTCTTGATGTCGGCCTCGGCATTGCGCAGCATGTCCTGCACGCTGCGGTTCATGTAGATGATGTTGCGCTCGGGATCGGCAATCATCACGTTGGACGACACATTGTCCAGCGCCTTGCGGATGCGGGTGTTCTCCGCCATCAGGCGCAGCTCTTCCTGACGCTTGTCCTGCTCCAGCGCCTGCAGCTTGAGCTGTTCGGTGATGTCCTGCCACTCCACTACCATGCCGATACCACGGTCCTTGGTATCACTGATCGGGTTCACCAGCAGCACGAAGGAGCGGCCGCCCACGGCGATCTGCGCGCGATGGGCGCTACGCAAGTTGGCCAGCAGCTTGCGCTGGTAGTCTGGGTGCTTGTGGAAGCCGTCGATATTGCTGCCCACCACGCTGCGGGCGCTGAAGTTGGGTAGTTCCTTGCGGATATCGGCTTCGGCATTGGCCAACATGTCCTGTACCGCACGGTTGGCATACACCACCACGCCGTTGGCGTCGGCGATCATGATGTTGGTGGCGGCGACATCCAGCGCGTTGCGAACCAGGATATTGTCCACCGCCTTGTCTGCGGCCAACTTCATGTAATGCGCCAGACTGCTGCTATCGCCGTCTGCCACCTGCAGATTGGTTTCCAGGCTACCAGCCGCCAGCTCTTTCATTACCTGTGCCGCCACCGCCGGTTCGCAACCCAGGGTACGGAACAGGCTGCGGCTGATCAGCCAGGCAGCCAGCACGCCTACCAGCAGCGACACCCCCAGCAGTACGATGGTCATCTGCAGCGTGCTGTCGGCAGCCTGACGCATATTGGAGGCACGCGCCTGGGCCTGACCCTCTTCATACTCAACCAGCTTTTCGATGCTGGACTGGTAGGCCAGCTGGCTGGGACGCATACGGGCGAACAGGAACGCTTTGGCCTCCTCTGTTTGCCCGGCATTGAATAGCTGGCGGAAATGCAGCAGGTCGGCACGATAGCTGAGGTCGGCCTGCTTCATCGCGGCCTCCAGCGGCTGGGCTTCGGTGGTGGCTGGGTGCTGCTTCAGTTGCTCGAGCGCTGTATCGATGGCACGCACGGCATCATCGGCCGCCTTGATCTGCTGTGCTGCCAGCGTGGCATCCGGGCTCAGCAGCGCGGTGCGCACCACGCGCGCGGTTTCGTTGACGTGGTCGGACACATGGTTGGCCGCCGCCGCACGCGGCAGGTGATCCTGCGACACCGCCACGATCTCCGACGAGATCAGGTTTAGCCGGGCAATGCCTAGCAGCGAGGTCGCCGCGATCAGCAGCAGCAAGATGCCAAAGCCCAACACCAGCAGGTTCTTTACTTTCATGTTTTCCGCCCCTTACACGTTGGCCGCCAGCGCGGTATCCATCAGCGCCATTTCCTGACTGCTCATCAACTTCTCGATATCCACCATGATGATCATGCGCTCACCGATGGCCCCCAGCCCCTGAATGTAGGCGGTGTCCATGACTGAGCCGAACTCCGGTGCAGGCTTGATATCGTCCCCGGACAGCTCGATCACGTCGGACACGCCGTCCACCACCATGCCCACGGTACGCCCCAGCACGTTGAGGATGATCACCACGGTGAAGTCGTTGTAGACGATGTTGCCGACCCCGAACTTGATGCGCATGTCGATGATCGGCACGATGTGGCCGCGCAGATTGATCACCCCCTTGATGAAGTCCGGCGACTTCGCCAGCCGGGTCACCGCATCGTAGCCGCGGATCTCCTGCACCTTCAGGATGTCGATGCCGTACTCCTCCTGCCCCAGCGTGAACACCAGGAACTCCCGGCGCTGGGCGTCGGCTTCTGCCATTGTTCTCATATCCACCATGATGTTTGCCGCATCCTGTTACGGTTGGATCAGACCGCGACCGCATCGGTCTGCGGCGCTTTCTGCATATTCATTCGGACAATCGCGCCAACATCCAGAATCAGCGCCACGCGTCCATCCCCCAGGATAGTGGCGCCGGACAGACCGGCCACCTTCCGGTAATTCGCTTCGATATTCTTCACCACGAACTGCTGCTGCCCCAGCAGCTCGTCCACCATCAGCGCAAACTTTTGCCCGCCGGCCTCCACCACGATGAGGATGGCCTGCTCTGGCTGGGGATGCTGCGGGGTGATCTCGAAGACTTCGGCGATACTGATGATCGGCAGGTATTCGCCACGAATGCTGACAATGCGCCCGCGGCCAACGATGTTCTTCACATCGCCCGGCTGCGGCTGCAACGACTCCAGAATGTAGTTCAGCGGCAGCACATAGGTTTCGTCGCCCACCATCACCGACATGCCATCCATGATGGCCAGCGTCAGCGGCAGGCGGATGGTCATGGTGGTGCCG
The DNA here is from genome assembly GCF_040148885.1 of Vogesella oryzagri. Lineage (NCBI taxonomy): Bacteria > Pseudomonadati > Pseudomonadota > Betaproteobacteria > Neisseriales > Chromobacteriaceae > Vogesella > Vogesella oryzagri. The sequence goes on along the minus strand of NZ_JBEFLD010000007.1, from coordinate 117,524 downwards.
ATATCGGCCATGCTGCTGATGTCGATGCGCCCGCCCATGGCCACGATGTTCTTGCGTACCACGTCCATGCCTACGCCGCGGCCGGACACATCGGTCACTTCCGTGGCGGTGGAAAAGCCGGGCTCGAAAATCAGCGCCCACACTTCGCTATCAGTCATGCTGTCCTGCACCGGCAGGCCACGCTCACGGGCCTTGGCCAGGATCTTCTCGCGCCGCAAGCCGGCGCCATCGTCGGTAACTTCAATCACGATGCTGCCGCCTTCGTGAAAGGCACGCAGGGTCAGCAAACCACAGGCTTGCTTGCCCTTGGCCAGCCGCTCCTGCGGCGACTCAACGCCGTGGTCCAGACTGTTGCGCACCAGATGTGTCAGCGGGTCCGACAGTTTCTCGATGAAGCCCTTGTCCAGCTCGGTGCCCTCGCCGACCATTTTCAGCTCCACCTGCTTGTCGAGCTTGGCGGCCAGGTCGCGCACCACCCGTGGAAAACGCTGGAACACAAAGGAAATCGGCATCATGCGGATGGACATCACCGCTTCTTGCAGCTCGCGCGAGTTGCGCTGCAGCAGCGAGATGCTGTTGAGCAGCTTCTCGTGCGCCACGGTATCCAGCCCGCCACCGTACTGCACCAACATCGACTGGGTGATGACCAGTTCGCCCACCAGGTTCAACAGCAGATCCACTTTGTCGGTGCTGACCCGAATGGAACTCTCACCGCCCTGACTGCTAGCGCTGGGCGAACGCGTATCGGAACGAGCCGCCACCGCCGGTACCGCTGCCGCCACTTCCATCACCACGACCGGCGTCGCGGTACCAGTCGCCGCAGGCAGGGGTTGAAACAGGCCGAAGCCCGGCTCCTCGTAAGCGATATGTTCGTCGGTGGCCGCGACTACCGCAGGCAACGGGGCAAACAGGCCAAAGCCGTCCTCTTCCAGCAGTACGTCTTCCGGCAACGTAGCGCTCGGCAGCATCGACTCGTCCGGGCCGAACAGGCCGAAGCCGTCATCTTCGGTGGTGACATCCGCCAGCACGCGAAACGAGGCCGGCTCCAGCACGAAAGCCAGCATTTCGTTGACATCGTCACAACTCACGGCGCTGGTCAGCAGGGCAATCGCCGGCAGGCCTGCGCTGCCATCGGCAGGCAGGCTGCTGATGACTTCCACCTGCCCCAGTGCGGCCAACCTTTGCCATATATCCTCTTCGGACAACGCCAATGGCGGATGCAGCTCGATATGTAAACGCCCGCAAACCGGCTCAATCACCGGCGCGGGCGCCACGACGACTTTCTCGGCCAGCGACAGCTGGACAAGAACTTGTTTCAACTCCTGGACACGCTCGGCTGCGACGGCATCGCCACCACGATGATGTGCCAACATGTCTTTGAGCAAATCACCAGATTGCAAGGAGGCATCCACGATCTGCCGGCTGAGAGGCAGCTCCAGCTTGCGCACCTTGTCCAGCAGGTTTTCCAGTACATGGGTGAGATCGGCCAGATCAGAAAAACCAAAGGTTGCGGCCCCACCTTTGATAGAGTGAGCTGCCCGGAAAATGGCATTAAGATCTTCGCTGTCCGGCCGGGCAATATCGATTACCAGCAGCAAAGACTCCATGCTGGCCAGGTGTTCGGCCGTTTCATCAAAAAATACTTGATGAAACTGGGACATATCAAAAGACATCGGCAGCCCCCTTGGGACAGATCAACGCAGGTTTCAGCCCACCAAGCGACGCACGACGTCGATCAGTTTCTGTGGGTCGAACGGCTTGACCAGCCAGCCGGTGGCGCCGGCAGCGCGGCCTTGTGCCTTCATCTGGTCGCTGGACTCGGTAGTCAGCATCAGGATTGGCGTGGCAGCGTAGCTGGGCAGCTGCCGCAGCGAGCGGATCAGGGTCAGGCCATCCATGCCTGGCATGTTCTGATCGGTCAACACCAGGTCAACCTGGGAGACCTGTGCCTTGGCAAGACCGGCGTTGCCATCCGCGGCTTCCACTACTTCGTAACCGGCGCTTTTCAAAGTGAAGGTGACCATCTGTCTGATCGAGGCAGAGTCATCTACCGTGAGTATTTTTTTGGCCATAGCCAGCTATCCAATCATTCCAGGGAATGTACCGTTGCCCACCACCAGTCAGCCCCGCAAGTACAATGGGGGGGCGTTAATCGAGTTGTGGTGAGCAGGGTTACAGCAAGAAACAGTTCCTCCGCGACATCACTGCCAACAAGCGGGCAGAGGTCAGCGAATGGTGAACAGTTTGGTGAAGCAGGCGATTTCCAGTACCTGACGCACGGTGTCACGACAATTTACCAGTGCCAGTTCCTTACCAGCGGCCCCCGCGCGCTCTTTCAGCAACAGGAGCATGCCCAGCGCGGAGCTGTCGAGATACGGCACTTGCTCGAAGTCCACCTCGATATGGGATATAGCGCTGTTTTCCAGCAGCTCCTGACTTGCCGCGCGGAAGTCCTTGTGCACATTGAAGTCAAACTGACCAACCAGCACAATCGACCCTTTTTTACCTTCGATCCTGACGATAGGCTTCATACTCTCCCCTACTTGCCCTTGGTGATAGCAGTGACAGCAATTGGCAGCTTCAACTCAAAAACCGTCATCTCGCCATCGCGCGTGTATCTGATCGCTCCATTCATATCCTCGACCACTCTTTTGACAATGGCAAGTCCAAGACCAGTGCCATGTGCTCTTGTGGTAAAAAATGGATCGAATATTTGCTGTTGCAGCCCCTCGGCAATGGCTTCACCTTCATTAGCCACCCGCAGCTGCAGCTGCCCGGCCTGAACAGATGCGTCCAAGCGCACCTGCCCATGCTCAGGGCAAAACTGGCAGGCATTTTCAACCAAATTGGTCAAAGCGCCAACCAAATCGGACCGTACTGCCTGTATAAAAGCGGGCTCACTCATTCCCACATCCCAGTCGAGCTGCTTCTTTTCTAGTAGCGGCTGCACAATCAATGCCACTTCCTGCAGCAGTGCGTTCACCTCGATCTGCTCCTGCACGCCCCCCACTACGCCAGAGCGTACAAAGCTCAACATATCCTGCACCAGAGACTCCAGCGCCTGCAGCCGCTCCACAATCTTGCTCGCAAAACGGCCTCTGGCCTCTTCGGGCAAATCCGCTCTGCGCAGGTTGGCCGCATACAGCAGTGCGGTTGCCAGCGGTGTGCGTATCTGATGCGCCAGCGAAGCCGCCATCCGCCCCATTGAGGCAAGCTTGGCCTGCTGCGCCAGTTGTTCATGCAATTGCCGCAGATGGGTCACATCCACCAGCAGCATGAAACTCCCCTGCCCCTGCAGCGCCACCTCCGCCACGGAGACAAAAGCAACCGAGCCATCCGCACCGCGGCATAAATACTCACCGTCCTGGGCATCCCGCTCCAACAAGGCATCCAACTGCCAGGACTGCTGCTCAGCCAAGTCAGGTAACAACATGGTGGCAGCGTCATTGACTCCCGTGACAGTACCCGCCTCATCCAGCTCCACAACCCCCACCGGCATGGCCGCCAACAGCGCGGTCAGCTTGGCAGCGAGCCGCTCGTTGGCTGCAGACTTCTGCACCAGCTCATCATTCGCGCGCTGCAGTTTGCTGTTCAGTTCGGCAACCTGCCCTTCCAGTAGCTTATAGGCACTGATCAGCTCATCGGTAACGCTATTGAAGTGCTCGAACACCTCGCGCAACTGCTCACTATTGCCCTGCATTGTTAAAATCCTTACATACTAGTAGCGCATGATTTGTAAAACTTGCTTGAACAGTATGATAATGCCCGCTGACCTGCCAGATGCCCAAATAAGGCTTGCAAAACCGCCAGGTGGTTACTCTGGCCTTTTTGCGCGAAACTTGTATTAATAGTATTGTCAGCGAACCCGTTGCACGACGGCCAACCCTCCGGAGGTTTCCGTGTCAGAACTGCTTAAAAAAATTGATGCCCGTACCAAACTGGCAGGCACCAACAAACTGGAGATCCTGCTCTTCTCGCTCGGTGTAGACCAGCGTACGGGAAGAAAAGAAACCTTTGGCATCAATGTGTTCAAAGTCCGGGAAGTGATGCGTACTCCGGAGATCACATCGGCACCGGAAATGCCTTCATCGGTGGAGGGTATGGTCAGCCTGCGCGGCAGCTTGGTCCCTGTCATCGACTTGGCCAAGTATGCCGGCGTAATCAGCGACAAGAAGCCCGAAATCATGATCGTGACCGAATACAACGGTCATACCCAGGGCTTTCTGGTTGAGGCAGTGGACACCATCCTACGCCTCGATTGGGCGGCTATGCGCGTCCCGCCGGAAATGATCACCAACCGGATGGGGGGTCTGGTAACTGCCGTCACCGAGTTGGAAAACGGTACGCTGGTCATGATGATGGATGTGGAAAAAGTACTGGCCGAAACTGCCATGTACAGCGACGAACACCAGTTCATCAACATCGAGCCGCTGCGCGAAGAACGCATGGTCTACTTTGCAGACGACTCGGCAGTTGCCCGCAAGCAGATCGAACGCACCTTCCAGGCCATGCAGGTGAAATATGCCTACGCCATTAACGGTATGCGTGCCTGGGATGACCTGCAGCGGATGGCCGGTCAGGCGGACCTGGCCGGGCGCAAACTCAATGAAGTTGTGCATCTGATTCTGACTGACGTGGAAATGCCGGAGATGGACGGCTACATGCTCACCAAGATGGTCAAGTCCGATCCTCGCTTTGCTGGCATCCCGGTACTGATGCATTCCTCTTTGTCCGGCCAGTCGAACCAAAAACTGGGCGAGTCCGTGGGCGTAGATGCCTATGTCTCCAAGTTCGAGCCACAAAAGCTGTCGATGAAGATCCGCGAAATGCTGAAGATCTGATCCAGAGACACCAGAATAAATAAGGAATCGCTATGGCGGCATCTGAAGCTTCTTTGTTGGCCAGCATTGACGCAAGAACCAAGCTGGCAGGCTCCAATAAAATGGAAATCCTCCTGTTCTCCCTAGGCACACGGGAAACATTTGGCATCAATGTTTTCAAGGTCCGCGAAGTGTCGCAGACCCCGTTCATTACCAAGACACCGAACATGCCGTTTGGGGTCGAGGGGGTACTGTCGTTGCGTGGCAACATTATTCCGGTTATCTCGCTGGCCAAGTTCATTGGGTGTGAAACCGTGGATGTCAGCTACAGCACCATGATCGTGACCGAGTTCAACAAGAGCACGCAGGCCTTCCTGGTAGATTCTGTTGATCGCATCATCCGTGTGGACTGGGACAAAGTGCGAGCCCCGGAAAACGTGATGAGCACCTCCCAACAGACACTGATTACCGCCGTTACCGAGCTGGACGACGGCAAACTGGTCTCCATTCTGGATGTTGAACAAATCCTAGCCAGTGTCGTAGGTGAGTCCCACGTCCCGGATCTGCCACAAGCGCCGCTGGAACTTGACCAATACGTGTTTTTTGCTGATGACTCCGTCGTTGCACGCAAGGAAATCTGCGGCGTGCTCGACAAAATGGCGATCAAGTATCACCAGGCCAATAACGGCAAGGAAGCCTGGGACAAACTGCAGGTACTGGCCAATCGTAACTGGTCAGAGGAGGAGTCCCTACACGACACCCTGAAGTTGATTCTGGTCGATGCGGAAATGCCGGAAATGGACGGCTACGTGCTGACCAAACTGATCAAGTCTGATCATCGCTTCAGCGGCATCCCTGTCGTCATGCACTCTTCTCTGTCCTCCAATGCCAATCGTGCGATGGGTGCCAGTGTCGGTGTCGATGCCTACGTTGCAAAATTCGACCCAGCAGTTCTTGCAGACACTTTAATTCCGTTCCTGCAACGTTAAAATAACGGGTTAACCACCACCCAGGTCAGGACAACGCTAATGACAGACAAGAATCTTCGTTTCCTCGTGGTAGATGACTTTTCCACAATGAGACGTATCGTGCGCAACCTGCTCAAGGAACTGGGCTTTACCAACGTTGATGAAGCAGAAGATGGTCAGGTTGCCCTGCACAAACTGAAAACACAGCATTTCGACTTTATCGTGTCGGACTGGAACATGCCGAACATGACCGGCATCGAGTTGCTGCGTGCCGTACGCGCAGACGCACAGCTGAAGCCCATCCCCTTTCTGATGATTACCGCGGAAGCCAAACGCGAAAACATCATCGAAGCAGCTACGGCGGGAGCCAGCGGCTATATCGTGAAACCGTTTACTGCCGCCACGCTGGAAGAAAAGATGAACAAGATCTTCCAGAACCTGAGCAAATAACATTAATTAAGCCAGCACCAAAGTGCTACGCGCAGGAGGAGTTAACGTGCCTGACCACACTCTTGAAAGTGGTGACTCTCCAGATCTGGAAGCCCTGTTCGACAGTATCGCCCTGCAACACAGTGCCACCGGTGGCGACGTCCAGGTTTCGATGCCCGCCGACATGTCCCCGGAAGCAGTGATGGGCATGTACGCCCAGATTGGCCAGATGACTCGCAAGTTGCACGATACTCTGCGCGAATTAGGTTATGACAAGTCGCTTGAAAAAGTGGCCGACGCCATCCCCGATGCCAAGGATCGCCTGGGTTATATCGCCACCCTGACAGCCAATGCGGCAGAGCGGGTTCTCAACGCCACCGACATTGCCAAACCAATTCAGGATGAACTGCAGAATCAGGCCGAATCCCTGAACCAGCGTTGGGAAAAACTGTTCGCCAACCAGCTAAGTACCGCCGAGTTCAAGCAACTGGCACAAGAAACTCGCTCCTATCTGGCCCTGGTCCCCAAGCAGACCGAAGCAACCAGCAACCAGCTGCTGGAAATTGTAATGGCGCAAGACTTTCAGGACCTTACCGGCCAGGTAATCAAGAAGGTCATGGAGATGGTCAAAACACTGGAAAACGAGTTGCTCAGTGTCTTGATCGAATATCTGCCTGCTGACCGCAAGATGGAGCTTGGCTCTGACCTGCTGCAAGGCCCGGTGGTTAACCCGGATGGCCGTACCGACGTAGTCACCAGCCAGCAGCAGGTAGACGACCTGCTCGAAAGCCTGGGTTTCTGAGCGCATACTTGCCGCCTGACACAGGTCGGGCCGACATTCAATTAAGGAAGTAAAAATGAGCGACTTCGCTGGCATGGAAGAACTGTTGCAAGACTTCTTGCTCGAATCGACCGAGTTGCTGTCCGATGTCGACAACAAGCTTGTCGAACTGGAAAAGCGTCCGAATGACCGGGCTCTGCTCAACGACATCTTTCGCGGCTTTCATACCATCAAAGGTGGTGCCGGCTTCCTGAATGTTGCCCCAATGGTGACCGTCTGCCATCGCACCGAGAATCTGTTCGACAAGCTGCGTAACTCCGAGCTGCAGCTGTCCACCAAGCTGATGGATGTAATTCTGGATGCTACCGGTGCCGTGCGCGACATGTTCACAACCCTGTCACAAGGCCTTCCGCCAGCAACCCCGGATCCAGCCTTGCTCGCCGCACTGGATGCCGCACTTGCGGGCAACCTCGAGGCGGCGGTCGCGGCACCAGCGGCAGTAGTTGCCGCAGCCAGCGGTGAGCCCGACTGGAACGCCCTGCACGCAGCCGTCACTACCAGCAGCGCAAGTCCCGCAGCCGCACTGGCGGCTCCTGCTCCTGCCGCAGTTGAAGTCATTCCTGCTGCAGCCCCGGTAAGTGCACCGGCTACCGCCATTGCTCCTGTTGCCGCACCCAAGCCACCAGCCAAAACATCCTCCTCTGCTGGCTCCGGCTCGATTTCCGGCCAGGAAAACACCATTCGGATCGATACCGTACGCCTTGACCAGGTACTAAACCTGTCGGGCGAAATCGGGCTGACCAAGAACCGCTTGACCACCCTGCGTACCGAGATTTTGCAGGGCAATATGGAAACCAACACTCTGCGTTCGCTGGATGAGGCCATCAGCCAGCTGGACCTGTTGGTTAGCGATCTGCAGAACGCGGTAATGAAAACCCGGATGCAGCCGATTGGCCGCCTGTTCCAGAAATATCCGCGTCTTGCTCGCGATCTGGCACGCCAGTTGGGCAAGGAAGTCGAGCTGATCATTACCGGTGAGGAAACCGAACTCGACAAGACCATGATCGAGGATCTGAATGACCCGCTGGTGCACTTGGTGCGTAACGCGGTGGATCATGGCGTGGAATCTGCCGAAGAGCGCATTGCCAGCGGCAAGAAGCCGCAATCGCTGGTGGAGTTGACTGCCGAGCAGGTTGGCGACCACATCGTTATCGAGATTACCGATGACGGCAAGGGCATGAATCCCGAAGTACTACGCCGCAAGGCTATTGCCAAGGGCCTGATTGATGCCGAAACCGCCAACTCGCTGGATGAAAAGCAGTGCCTACAACTGATTTTCCTGCCGGGCTTTTCTACCAAAGATCAGATTTCCAACGTTTCCGGCCGCGGTGTCGGCATGGATGTGGTGCGCACCAATATTCAAAAGCTGAATGGCCGCATCGACATCAACTCCATCCAGGGTGAAGGCACTCGGATCAGCATTTCCCTGCCTCTGACGCTGGCCATTCTGCCGGTACTGGTGGTACGTGCCTGCAACCAGCCGTTTGCCGTACCGCTGGCTATGGTGCGCGAGATCATTCCGATCGACACCACCGCGATCCAGGAAGTCTCGGGTCGTCCGACCATCGTGGTGCGCGATGAGATCCTGCCACTGAAGACTCTGTCCGGCTTGCTCAACTGGGAAGCAACACAAAAGCCGAACTTTGGCGTGCTGATGCAATCTGCCGAGAAGTCCTTCATCCTTGCCGTGGATTCTTTTGTTGGCCGCGACGACGTGGTCATCAAGCCGCTGCAGAATATCCGCCCGAAAGGCGTAGCAGGTGCCACGCTCTCCGGCGATGGCTCGGTGGTACTGGTGCTGGATATGGAAGACCTGCTGGCCGGCCAGCTGGATAATGCGGCAGCCGGCGGCATCATGGCCAGAAACGCTGACAATTTCGCTTACTAAAGACTGTTTACGATGTCGAACTCCGCCTTTCTTGGGCGTCAACCTGTCTTGAACAGGAACCAGCAGCTCATCGGGTATGAGCTGCTTTTTCGTAGTTCTGGCGATGCGGCATCCGCGGCGCCGCATGCGCCGCTGGAAGCTGATACCCAGGTACTGGTGAATGCCCTCAATAATATGGGCACCAACTGGCTGATCGGCAGCAAACTGGCCTTCATTAATGTGGGTGAGGCCATGCTGGGTAGCGACTTCCTCGAACTGCTCCCACCACGGCGGGTAGTGCTGGATATTGCGGCCAACATCCAACCAGGCAATGAACTGGTTTCCCGTGTACGCTACCTGCGCTCACTAGGCTTTGGCATTTCGCTGGATGACTTCAACTTCGAGCAGCCTGCTGCCGCCTTGCTGGAGCTGGCCAATTACGTGAAGCTGGATGTGCAGGCGATGGACAAGCTGCAGTTCCAGGCCTTGGCCGCACGCCTGCGTAGCTACCCGGTGATTCGCATTGGCGAGCGCATTGAGTCTTATGAGCACTACAATCTGTGCCGCGACCTCGGGCTGGACGGCTATCAGGGCTACTACTTCGCCCGCCCGGAGACACTGTCCGCCAAAATCATTCACGCCTCGTTCAGCAATACACTGAAACTGCTCAACCTGCTGCGTGCCGATGCGCCACTGCGCGACATTGAACAGGTACTGAAGGGCGATGTTGCGCTGTCGTTCAAACTGCTGCGCTACGTCAACTCTGCGGCCGCAGGGTTGAACACCACCATCAGTTCCTTTGGCCATGCAGTAACCGTGCTGGGTTACCAGAAGCTGTACCGCTGGCTGACCCTGCTGCTGGTAACCAGCAACGAAAACGGCAACCTGGCACCAGCCCTGCAAAAGACGGCCATTACCCGCGCACGAGTCATGGAACTGCTGGCGGTTGAAACCAGCCATGGCAGCGAATTCTGCGACAATGCCTTCATTGTCGGCATGTTCTCGTTGCTGGATGTCATTTTCGACATGCCAATGCCGCAGATTCTGGAGCACATCAACCTGCCGCACGAAGTGCAGCAGGTGCTACTGCACCAGCAAGGCAGCTTTGCCAATATTTTCAAACTGGCACTGGCGCTGGAACAGGGGCTGGAGACATTGCCACAACAGGCAGAGAGCCTCGGACTGGACCCGGATCAGCTCAATCTGCTGCACACCTCTGCCCTCGCCTGGGTGGAAGAACTCTGATCGAAATTATTGTTGATGACCCACCTGCTTGCCTTTGACTGCTCCAACTACAATCTGTCGGTTGCGCTGCTGAGCAATCAGCAACTGTATCGCTATCACCAGACCGTCAAACAGGGCCACTCCGACCTGGCCCTGATCGTAATTGCCGACCTGCTACAGCAAGCCGGCATTTCACTGCAGCAACTGGATGCCATTCTGTTTGGCAAAGGCCCTGGCGCCTTTACCGGCCTGCGCATTGCCGCCGGCATCGCCGCAGGACTCGGCACCGCAGCCAATATCCCGGTGCATGGCATTACCACACTGGATGCCATCGCCCTGCAGCTGCCACAGGATACCGGCATTGCGGTGCTGGATGCCCGCATGCAAGAGGTGTATGCCTGTCGTTATCAGGCCGGACAAGCAGCCAGCATTACGGTGGGCAAGCCGGCTGAGCTGCAGCTACAAGCCGAAGATGTACTGGCCGGCGACGCAGGCAGTTATTTTACAGGTTGGCCGCAGCGGTTTATCACCTGTGAGCCACTGGCCGAGCATTATATCCAGCTGTTTCAACGCCAGCCGGAGCGCTACCAGGGCAGCGACAGTGCCAACCTACTCTATGTACGCGACAAGGTTGCCCTGACCACGGCAGAACAACGGGAACAACAGCGTGGCTGAACTGTGCCGCATAGTTGATGTGCTTGCCGCGGCAGATATCGCCAACGCAGAAGCCGCCAGTACCACCCACCCGTGGTCCTCCACCATGTATGCGGAATCGATCGAAGGGCAGGATCAAGTCTTTGCCTATCATGCCGAGCAGCAACAGGCCATCGGCTTTGCCGTGCTGCTACAAGTACTGGACGAAGCTCACCTGCAAAATGTTTTCATCTGTCAGCCTTGGCAGCGCTTGGGCCATGGCCGCCAACTTTTGCAGCAGCTGATGCAGCATGCGGCCAAGCAAGGGGCCAGCCGTATGCTACTGGAAGTAAGGGAAAGCAATCTCGCCGCCAGGCAGCTATATCTGAGCTGTGGCTTCCGCGAAACCGGCCAGCGCAAGCATTACTATCGTACCGATAGCGGCCCGCGCGAACACGCCATCCTGATGGAGGCCCAGCTATGAGCAGACGTGACCTGATACTGGCCGAAATTGGACACCGTACACTGTGGCAGCCACGCCATCCGCCAGTGGGTGCTCAGCCGGCACTATCGGCTGCGACCATACCGGAAAGCACCAGCCATATTACGATGGCGGTGGCAGCGCCCCCATCACCAGCCGCCGAAAACACCAGTGTGGCCGAGCCACCGTCCCCGGCTGCACCCACCGCCATAGTAGCAGCGGCGCCCATACCGATTGCCGACTGGGATGACCTGCAAGGGCAGGTCAGCGCGTGCCAGCAATGCCAGCTCGCCAAGACCCGCAACAATACTGTCGTCGGCCGCGGCAACAACAAAGCACGCGTGCTGCTGATTGGTGAAGCGCCGGGTGAACAGGAAGATCGGCAGGGGCTGCCATTTGTCGGCAAGGCGGGACAACTGCTGGAAAACATGTTGGCCGCAGCCGGTATCGATAGCGCCCGCGACGTTTACATCTGCAATCTGCTCAAGTGCCGCCCGCCGGGCAACCGCAATCCTGCGCAAGACGAAATCACTAAGTGCAACCGCTTCCTGCAGTGGCAGATTGATGCGGTACAACCCGAGTTGATCGTGGCCGTTGGCCGCTTTGCCGCCCAGAGCCTGCTACAGAATCAGGCGTCGCTCAGTAGCTTGCGCGGCAAGCTGCACCAGCATGGGCGCTACCCGGTACTCGTCAGCTTCCACCCTGCCTACCTGCTGCGCAGCCCGACCGAAAAAGCCAAGGCTTGGCAGGACTGGTGCCGCGTACGCCAATTACTCAAGCAGCAATGACAATGCCCCGCTGGTGCGGGGCATCAAAACAAAAGCCCTCAATAACGAGGGCTTTTTGCATGAAACCGGGCCGAATTACTTCAGTTTGGTTTCTTTGTACAGAACATGCTTGCGGGCAACGGGATCAAATTTTTTGATCTCCATTTTTTCCGGCATAGTGCGCTTGTTCTTGGTGGTGGTGTAGAAATGACCAGTACCGGCGGTCGATTCCAGTTTGATCTTGTCGCGCATGGCTTATTCCTTAAAGAGCTGTCGGTCGACTAAATTACAGTTCGCCGCGAGCACGCAGGTCGGCCAGAACGGCATCGATACCTACTTTGTCGATGGTACGCAGAGCAGCGTTGGAGATGCGCAGGCGCACCCAACGGTTTTCGCTCTCTACCCAGAACTTGCGGTACTGCAGGTTCGGCAGAAAACGACGCTTGGTCTTGTTATTGGCGTGGGACACATTGTTCCCGGTCATCGGACGCTTGCCGGTGACTTTGCAAACACGCGCCATGGTGAGTCACTCCCAAAAGCCGGTAAAAGAAAGACTTATACCATAAATCGACACCATTACACAAGTCGGACCCGCAAGCGCAGAGGCCCCGGCGACAAGATGCAGCGGCATCGGGTTCATAAAGAAAGGCAAGATCATACCGAAAGCCATCGCGTCTTGCAGCAAAAACCTAAAGCACGGCGGAGAGAAGCAACAACAAATAGAAAAACATCATAAAAATCATGCAACTGCAGAAAGCGGCACTGCTACTTGCGCACCACAAACGCCACTCTGCCACCACAAACTCTCGCGCCTCCCCATTCAAAAACAGGGGCGTTGCTGTTAGAATCCCGGATTCTCATAGAGCCGTAATCCCATGACCAAGTTCATCTTCGTTACCGGTGGTGTGGTGTCCTCTCTGGGCAAGGGCATCGCTGCCGCGTCCATCGCCGCCATTCTCGAATCCCGTGGTCTCAAGGTCACCATGCTGAAGCTGGATCCCTACATCAACGTGGATCCGGGCACCATGAGCCCCTTCCAGCACGGTGAAGTGTTCGTCACCGAAGACGGCGCGGAAACCGACCTCGACCTTGGCCATTATGAGCGCTTCATCCACGCCAAGATGAAGAAGAGCAACAACTTCACTACCGGCCAGGTATACGAATCCGTGATCACCAAGGAACGCCGTGGCGACTACCTGGGTGGCACTGTGCAGGTGATCCCGCACATCACCGACGAAATCAAACTGAAAGTCCGCGAAGGCGCCGGCGACGTGGACGTTGCCATCGTCGAGATCGGCGGCACTGTGGGCGATATCGAATCGCTGCCGTTCCTGGAAGCCATCCGCCAGATGCGCTCCAACCTGGGCCGCAAGAACACCCTGTTCGTGCACCTGTCCTACGTGCCGTACATCGCTACCGCCGGCGAGATCAAGACCAAGCCGACCCAGCACTCGGTAAAAGAGATGCGCGAGATCGGCATCCAGCCGGACATTCTGCTGTGCCGCATGGACCGCGAGCTGCCGGAAGACGAAAAGCGCAAGATCGCCCTGTTCTGCAATGTGGAAGAGAACGCGGTAATCGGCTGCTACGACGCCGACTCCATCTACAAGGTACCGGCGATGCTGCACGCGCAGGGCATCGACGACATCATCGCCGAACAGCTGCAACTGGAGCTGCCGAAGGCCGATCTGTCGACCTGGAACCGCATCATCGACGCCATCGAGCACCCAGACCACAGCGTGAACATCGCCATGGTAGGCAAGTACGTCGACCTGACCGAGTCCTACAAGTCGCTGTCCGAGGCGCTGAAGCACGCCGGCGTGCACACCCGCACCAACGTCAACATCATCTATGTCGACTCCGAAGAGATCGAGCGCGACGGCGCCGAATCGCTGAAGGACATGGATGCCATCCTGGTACCGGGCGGCTTCGGCAAGCGCGGCGTGGAAGGCAAGATCAAGGCAGTGAAGTTCGCCCGCGAGAACAACATCCCCTACCTGGGCATCTGCCTGGGGATGCAGATCGCGCTGATCGAATACGCCCGTGACGTAGCCGGCATGACTGGTGCCAACTCCACCGAATTCGACCTGGAAACCGACTTCCCGGTAGTGGCGCTGATCGACGAGTGGGTAAACCACGACGGCAAGATCGAAACCCGCGACGAAAACTCCAATCTGGGCGGCACCATGCGCCTGGGCGGCCAGCAATGCGAGCTGAATGAAGGCTCGCTGGCGGCACGCGTGTACGGCAGCACCGAGATTACCGAACGCCACCGTCACCGCTACGAAGTGAACAACCACTACGTGCCACGCCTGCAGGCTGCCGGCCTGACCATCAGCGGCCTGTCCGCCGGTCATGAAAAACTGGTGGAAACCATTGAACTGGGCAACCATCGCTGGTTCTTTGCCTGCCAGTTCCACCCGGAATTCACTTCCACGCCGCGTGACGGTCATCCACTTTTCATCGCCTACGTGCAGGCAGCCCTTGCCTACCAGGCCGACAAGGCCAACGCCTGAGTCTGCTGAATAGTCAGCCCGTCTGACCAAAGTTGGCCGCAAGGTAGCGAAACGCAGGTTTCGCGGCTGTTGCGGCCAACCTTGTCTTGAAAGGACACACCATGAAACTTGCCGGATTTGAAGTTGGCCTCGACCACCCGCTGTTCCTGATCGCCGGCCCGTGCGTGATCGAAAGCGAGCAGATGGCGCTGGATACCGCCGGCCAACTGAAGGAAATTGCTCAGCAACTGGGCATCAACTTCATCTACAAGTCGAGCTTCGACAAGGCTAACCGCTCGTCCGGCAAGTCGTTCCGCGGCTTTGGCATGGAAGAAGGACTGCGCATCCTGGCGGAAGTAAAACGCCAGATCGGCGTACCGGTGCTGACCGACATCCACACCGAAGAACAGGTACCGCACGTGGCCGCGGTGGTGGACGTACTGCAGACCCCGGCCTTCCTCGCCCGCCAGACCGACTTCATCCGTGCCGTGGCGCAAAGCGGCAAGCCGGTGAACATCAAGAAGGGCCAGTTCATGGCCCCGGGCGACATGAAGCACGTGATCGACAAGGCGCGCGATGCCGCCATCGAAGCCGGCCTGGACCCGGACAGCTTCATGGCCTGCGAACGCGGTGCCTCCTTCGGCTACAACAATCTGGTATCCGACATGCGCAGCCTGGCGATCATGCGCGAAACCGCCTGCCCGGTAGTATTCGATGCCACCCACTCGGTACAGCTGCCGGGTGGCCAGGGCACCAGCTCCGGCGGCCAGCGCGAATTCGTGCCGGTGCTGGCGCGCGCCGCGGTTGCCGCCGGTGTCGCCGGTCTGTTCATGGAGACCCACCCCGACCCGGCCAAGGCCATGTCCGACGGCCCCAATGCCTGGCCGCTGCCGCGCATGAAAGAACTGCTGAGCACCCTGATCGCCATCGACAAGCTGGTAAAAGCGCAACCGCTGGCCGAGCTTTCGCTGTAACAGGTTGACTCCACGGCCAGCCTGTTCCAAGGTTGGCCGCACCGAACCCGGTTTGACTAACCTTGATACCCAAAGGGAAACATAGATGAGTGCGATCGTTGACGTGATTGCCCGCGAGATTCTTGACTCGCGCGGTAACCCGACTGTTGAAGCCGATGTACTGCTGGAATCCGGCGTAATGGGCCGTGCCGCCGTACCGTCCGGCGCCTCCACCGGTGAGAAGGAAGCACTGGAACTGCGTGACGGCGACAAGAGCCGCTACCTGGGCAAGGGCGTGCTGAAAGCCGTCGAGAACATCAACACCGAAATCTGTGAAGCCATCATCGGTCTGGACGCTTCCGACCAGGCCTTCATCGACAAGACCATGATCGAGCTGGACGGCACCGAGACCAAGGGTCGCCTGGGCGCCAACGCCATGCTGGCCGTGTCTATGGCCGTGGCCCGCGCCGCCGCCGAAGACGCCGGCCTGCCGCTGTACCGCTACCTGGGCGGCGCCGGCCCGATGGCCATGCCGGTACCGATGATGAACGTGATCAACGGTGGCGCGCACGCCAACAACACCCTGGATATCCAGGAATTCATGATCATGCCGGTAGGCGCGCAAAGCTTCCGCGAAGCGCTGCGCTGTGGCGCCGAGATCTTCCACACTCTGAAGAAGCTGTGCGACAGCAAGGGCTACGCCACCACCGTCGGTGACGAAGGTGGCTTCGCCCCGAACCTGGCCAGCCACGAAGATGCAATCAAGCTGATTCTGGAAGCCATCGATGCCGCCGGCTACGTTGCCGGCCAGGACGTGCTGCTGGCCCTGGACTGCGCCTCCTCCGAGTTCTACAAGGATGGCAAGTACCACCTGACCGCCGAAGGCCTGGCACTGACTTCCGAGCAGTTCGCCGACTACCTGGAAACCCTGGTCAACAACTACCCGATCATCTCCATCGAAGATGGCATGAGCGAGCACGACTGGGCCGGCTGGCAGCTGCTGACCGAGCGTCTGGCCGGTCGCGTACAGCTGGTGGGTGACGACGTGTTCGTGACCAACCCGGCAATCCTGGCCAAGGGCATCGAAAGCGGCGTGGCCAATGCGCTGCTGGTAAAAGTGAACCAGATCGGCACCCTGTCGGAAACCCTGAAGGCAGTTGACCTGGCCAAGCGCTCGCGCTACACCAGCGTGATGAGCCATCGTTCCGGCGAAACCGAAGACAGCACCATTGCCGATCTGGCCGTGGCCACCAACTGCATGCAGATCAAGACCGGTTCGCTGTCGCGCTCCGACCGCATGGCCAAGTACAACCAGCTGCTGCGCATCGAAGAAGAACTGGGCGATGCCGCCTGGTACCCGGGCCGTGCCGCCTTCTACAATCTGAAGTAATCATGAAACGCCTGACCCTGCTGCTCATCCTGCTGCTTGCTGCTTTGCAATGGCCATTATGGCTGGGCAAGGGCAGTTGGCTCAGGGTCTGGCAACTTGACAAGCAGGTTGAAGAGCAACGTGCGGCCAACCGGCAACTGGTTGGCCGCAACACGGCACTGGACGCGGAAGTACGTGATCTAAAGCAAGGAACCGCCGCAATTGAAGAGCGGGCTCGCAACGAGCTTGGCATGATTCGGCAAGGTGAGGTATTTTTCCAGCTTCTTGATCCGTCACATCCACCCACCCCGGCATCCCCATAACAGGCATTGACGGGAAACGGACCACAAGCGATAACGACAAACATGGTTGGCAAAAAAGGCTTCAGGGTCTGGTCCATGACGACGCACAATCCAATAGACACTGCGCGAGAAACGCTGAAACAGCTGACGCAGCGCAAACTTCTTCCCACCCCCGACAACTTCGAGCGCCTCTACTGTGAAATTGCCGGTGTAGAGCCAGAATCACAAAAGAACAAACTGGCAGAGCTGCTGTTTCACGCCTTTGAAAAGCTGCCGGTCGCCGACAGCAGCTACAAGATTTCCCTGGCCAAACTGCGCAAGGCCATCCAGGAGGAAAAATGGGAGCTGGTACCGCAGCTGACCATGGATCTGTCGGTACAGCACCAGCGTAGCCGCGAACTGAGCCAGCACTGGGGCAAGCTGATTCTGGAGTTGATGCAGGCATGGGATATCCGCACCCCGGAAATGGGGCAGCGCTACAAGCAATCGGCGCTGGAGCGCGTGATTGCCACCTTTGGCAACAATCCGCAGGAACTCAACGACAAGCTCAGCAATCTGGTGAAAAGCTGGATGCAGCCGGAAAGCCCGGCCGCCGGCATCGAAACCGCCGACGCCGATGACGCCCCCGCCGTACCGGCAGCAACAGCCGAGCACGACAGCGTCCCGGCGGCGAGCAGCATGGTTTGGCGCGACGTACTGGAATATGGCGTGCGCTATGGCATCGCCCCGCGCCTGGTGCACTACCCCGACCTGATGGCGCAGTTCGAAGAAGTGCAGCACAGCCTGCAGCACTGCAGCAACGAAGACGAGCTGGCAGTGTTCTTCCCCAAGCTGCGCACATTCCTGATCCGGTTGGAGTTGTTGTCACAGGAAGACGAGCGCCTGGTATCCGGCCTCTCCAACCTGATGCGCCTGATGCTGCAAAACGTGGCCGAGCTCAATCGCGGTGATAACTACCTGATCGGCCAAATCAGCAATCTGCAACAGATTCTGGCCCAGCCCAATATCTCGATCCAGCATATCTACCACCTGGAATCCACGCTAAAAGAGGTGATTCACAAGCAGGGGGTGCTGCGCAGCTCGCTGGATGAAGCCACCGACTCGCTGCGCACCTTGCTGGACACCTTCCTCGACAAGCTGTCGTTGATGAGCAGCGGCACCGGGCAATTCCAGCAAAAGCTGCGCGAACATAGCGAGCGTATCCGTGCCAGCAGCGACAGCAATTCGCTGAACGATATCCTGCAATCGCTGCTGGAAGACACCGCCAGCATGCAGAACAACCTGCAGCACTCGCAGCTGGAACTGCTGGATGCGCAGCACGACGTAGAAAATGCCCAATCGCGCATCCGCGAGCTGGAGCAGGCACTGGAAGCGGCCAGCGCCAAGATCAAGGAAGACCAGCTGACCGGCGCCTACAACCGTCGCGGGCTGGAAGAGCACTTTACCCGCGAAATCAGCCGCGCCGAGCGCAGCGGCCAACCTTTGTCGGTAGCGCTGCTGGACGTGGACAACTTCAAGCAGCTGAACGACAGCTACGGCCACCTCACCGGTGACAATGTGCTGAAGTACCTGGTGGACATGATGCGCCACTGCGTGCGCGCCTCCGACATCGTTGGCCGCTTCGGTGGCGAGGAATTCATCATCCTGCTGCCGGACACCCCGGCGGAAGAAGCCGTCTCGCTGATGCAACGCCTGCAGCGCGAGCTGACCAAGAACTTCTTCCTGGCCAACCAGGAAAAACTGGTGGTGACTTTCAGTGCCGGCGTGGCGCAGTGGCACCGTGGCGAACAGGATGTGAACATCATCGAGCGCGCCGACCGCGTGATGTACCAGGCCAAGCTGGCCGGCAAGAACCGGACGCTATCGGCGGAAAGCTGAGCCAGGACGGCAAAAACAAAAACGGGGCAATGCCCCGTTTTTTCATATCTGCCGGCTTGCCGCCTGCCTGTTTACTCGCTGCCCTTCTTCATGGTTTTGCCGGCCTCGGCCCGCTGGCGCCGCACCGCCTTCGGGTCGGCCTGCAGCGGGCGGTAGATCTCTACCCGATCGTGCGCACGCAGTACGCTGTCCGGCTTTACCGCCTTGCCGAAGATGCCCAGCTTCAGTTCCGCCAGTGCGATCTCCGGAAACTCTGCGGCCAACCCGGACAGCGCCACCGCCTGCTGCGCCGTGGTGCCCGGCGCTACCGTCAATGTCACGATCTTCTGCCGCTGCGGCAACGCAAACGCCACCTCGATGGCAAACGGCTCAGTCATCTCCGTAGACCTTGTCGGCTTCGCGGATAAAGGCGTCCACCAGCGTGCCAGAAATATGGCCGAACACCGGGCCGATGATGGTTTCCAGAATCTTGCTGGAGAACTGATAGCTCAAGCGAAACTCCACCTTGCAGCCAAAGTCGCCCAGCGGCTGGAAATGCCAGCGCCCTTCCAGGTGCTGGAACGGCCCATCCACCAGCTCCATCAAAATGGTGCCATACGGCTCGTTACGGTTACGGGTGGTGAAATGCTGCTTCACCTTCAGATAGTCGATATGCAGACTGGCCACCAGTTGGTCGCCATCGCGCTCGTGCTCCTCGGCCTTGGCACACCACGGCAGGAAGCGCGGATAGTGGGTTACATCATCCACCAGCCGGAACATCTGCTCCGGGGTGTGCGCCACCAGGACGCTTTTCTCGATGACATGCATGCTGAAACAGGGCGAAGGAAAGCCCGAAGGGTACACAATCGCTACCGCCGGCGGCAAGCCGTCAGATCAAGCCCATGAATTTTCAGCGCTTTGGCGAATGCGCCCGTTCTGCTAGAATGCGCGATTCCCTGCAATACCCGCCTTGGACCCCATGAGCATTGTCGACAACCGCAAAGCCTTTCACGACTACTTCATCGAGGAGCAGCTCGAAGCCGGCCTAGTGCTGGAAGGCTGGGAAGTCAAGGCCATCCGCGCTGGTCGCGTGCAACTGAAAGAAAGCTACGTCATCTATCGCGATGGCGCGTTTTATCTGTTCGGTTGCCATATCACCCCGCTGCAGTCCGCTTCCACCCACGTCCACCCCGACCCGGTGCGCACCCGCAAGCTGCTGCTGAACCAGCACGAAATCAGCCGCTTGATCGGCAAGGTGGAACGCGCCGGCTACACCATGGTGGCGCTCAACCTGCACTACAGCAAAGGCAATATCAAGGCCGATATCGGCCTGGCCAAGGGCAAGAAGCAGCACGACAAGCGCGCAAGCGAAAAAGACCGTGAGTGGCAGCGCGAGAAGCAGCGCCTGATGCGCGACAAGGGCTGAATATGAAACCCAGCGCCGTCCAACCCATCCTGCTGATCATTCTGGGCGCCCTGTGGCTGCTGAAAAGTACCGCCATGCTGCCCGAGACCAGCACCCTGCTGGCCCTGCTGCTGGCCGCTGCCGGCGTGGTGCTGGCGCTGCTCGATGGTGTGACCAAATCCACCGTGGTCAGCAGCCCGCTGCTGATCTATGCCGGTGCCGCCATCTACCTGTATGACCATTACTTCGTGCGCTTCAGCCATGTCGCCGCTGTCGGCATGATGCTGCTGGGCATCCTGCTGTTGCTGGCGCGCAGCGACCGCATACCGGAGCGACGCCAGCCGCGCCGCCGCAACGATACACCGTATTCAAAATGACACCGGCCAACCCCAGCCGGTTAATTCACGCAAGGACTGCCATGGACAAAATCCTCATCCTCGACTTCGGCTCCCAGGTCAGCCAGCTGATCGCCCGCCGCGTGCGCGAAGCCCACGTCTACTGCGAGCTGCACCCGTTCGACATGCCCATCGACGAGATCCGTGCGTTCAACCCCAAGGCCATCATCCTGTCCGGCGGCCCCAACTCGGTATACGAATCCGACTACCAGGCCGACCCGCAAGTGTTCGCCCTGGGTGTGCCGGTGCTGGGCATCTGCTACGGCATGCAGTTCATGGCGCAGAGCCTGGGCGGCAAGGTGGAAGCCGGCGACAAGCGTGAATTCGGCTACGCCGAAATCCAGGCGCGCCACCACTCCAAGATCCTGGAAGGCCTGCAGGACCGCATCGACGACGCCGGCAACGGCTTCCTCGACGTGTGGATGAGCCACGGCGACAAGGTGACCGCGCTGCCGGCCGGCTTCAAAGTGATTGCCGAGACTCCGTCCTGCCCGATCGCCGCCATGGCCGACGAGGACCGCGGTTTCTACGCGGTGCAGTTCCACCCGGAAGTGACCCACACCAAGCGCGGCACCGAGATGTTGCATCGCTTCGTGCTGCACGTGGCCGGCGCCAAGCCGAGCTGGACCATGCCGAACTACATCGAGGAAGCGGTGCAGAAGATCCGCGACCAGGTCGGTGACGAGGAAGTCATCCTCGGCCTGTCCGGCGGTGTCGATTCCTCGGTAGCTGCCGCGCTGATCCACCGCGCCATCGGCGACCAGCTGACCTGCGTCTTCGTCGACCACGGCCTGCTGCGCCTGAACGAAGGCAAGATGGTGATGGAAATGTTCGCGCAGAACCTGGGCGTGAAAGTGATCCAGGTCGACGCCAGCGCCCAGTTCATGGGCAAGCTCGCCGGCGAATCCGACCCGGAGAAGAAACGCAAGATCATCGGCGCCGAGTTCGTCGAGGTGTTCCAGCGCGAATCCGGCAAGCTCACCAACGCCAAGTGGCTGGCACAGGGCACCATCTACCCGGACGTGATCGAGTCCGCCGGCGCCAAGACCGGCAAGGCGCACGCCATCAAGAGCCACCACAACGTCGGCGGCCTGCCGGACGACATGAACCTGAAGCTATTGGAACCGCTGCGCGACCTGTTCAAGGACGAAGTGCGCCAGCTGGGCGTGGCTCTGGGCCTGCCGCATGACATGGTATACCGCCACCCGTTCCCGGGTCCGGGCCTGGGCGTGCGTATCCTCGGCGAAGTGAAAATGGAATACGCCGAGCTGCTGCGCCGCGCCGACGCCATCTTCATCGAAGAGCTGCGCAATACCGTGGATGAAAAAACCGGCAAGAACTGGTACGAGCTGACCAGCCAGGCCTTTGCCGTGTTCCTGCCGGTAAAATCGGTGGGCGTGATGGGCGATGGCCGCACCTACGACTACGTGGTGGCACTGCGCGCGGTGGTGACCAGCGACTTCATGACCGCACACTGGGCGGAACTGCCGTACAGCCTGCTCGGCCATGCTTCCAACCGCATCATCAACGAAGTGCGCGGCATCAACCGTGTGGTCTACGATGTGAGCGGCAAGCCGCCGGCAACCATCGAGTGGGAATAAGCCCACGCGGCCAACCTTGCAGTAAAAAACGCCCGCTTAGCGGGCGTTTTTGTTGCTGGCGGCAGCAGTGCGGCTGCCAGCCACCTTACGCGTCGGCAGTATCGGCCCAGCCCACGCGGTTGCCGACATGGAAGATGCGGTCGTGCGCATCGATCTCGCCGGCGCCTAGCACGCCCTGCTGCTCCACCGCGTGGTACAACGGGGTGAAGTCCGGCGCGGTAGCCTCGAACAGCTGCTGGAAGCTGTCGATCACGAAGTAGGTCTTCTGGAAGGTATCGATACGGTAGCGGGTGCGCATGATGCGCTGCAGGTCGAAACCGACACGGTTGGGGCTATCGCTTTCCAGGCTGTACACCGACTCCGACTTACTGGACACGATGCCGGCACCGTAGATGCGCATGCCCTGCGGCGTGTTGATCAGGCCGAACTCCACCGTGTACCAGTACAGCCGCGCCAGCAACGGCAGGAAGCCCAGATGCTTGGCCTTCATGCCGCCCTTGCCGTAAGCCTCCAGGTAGTCGGCGAACACCGGGTTGATCAGCAACGGCACATGGCCGAACAGGTCGTGGAACACGTCCGGCTCTTGCAGGTAATCCAGTTGATGCGGTTCGCGCAGCCACCAGGTCACCGGGAAACGGCGGTTGGCCAAGTGTTCGAAGAACACGTCGTCCGGAATCAGCCCCGGTACCGCCACGATGCGCCAGCCGGTGGCGGCCTGCAGTTTTTCGTTCAGACGGGCAAAGTCCGGCACCCGGTCGGCATCCACTTCCAGCGCGGCCAACCCTTGCAGGAACTCGTCACAGGCACGGCCCGGCAGCATCTCACTCTGGCGACGGTACAGCGTGGCCCAGGTCTGGTGATCCTCGGCGGTATAGCGATCCAGCGGTTGCGGCAGGGTAAAGTCTGCCGCGTGCGTCAGCCCCTGGTTCTTGCGCACGGTAATGTCCGGCACCGTGTAGGTATTCATATCCATGGCGTTGTCTCTCGATGTGTCTGGCAGTGGCTGCCTATGTTTCGAGTGTAGGTGCAAGCGCATGCGCGTTGGCCGCATGATTTGAGTTTTGACGCCGTGTTTTGCATACTTCCCGCACACAAACTCATTGGTATGCACAAAATGCGCGGAATCGAGCTAGACCGTTACGACTACCAGATTCTGGAAGCGCTGCAGAAGGACGCGCGCGCTACGCACCAGAAGCTGGCGCAGGAGGTGCCGCTGTCGGCATCACAGATCGGCCGCCGCATCCAGCGGCTGGAAGAAGCCGGCATCATCCAGGGCTACCACATCGCCTTGCGCCCAGACCTGCTGGACCTGTCGGTGACCGCCTTCGCCAACGTCAGCCTGGAACGCCATGGCGAGGCATCGATCCGTGAGTTTGCCGCCGCCATCAGCGATCTGCCAGAAGTGCTGGAGTGCTACGCGGTGGCCGGCGAGGCCGACTACTGGCTGCGCATCGTGGTACAGGACCTGCCATCGCTATCGCGCTTCGTGATGAACAAGCTGATGACGCTGTCGCTGGTGCGCAGCGTGAAATCCACCGTAGCGCTGGAGTCGATCAAGCACACTACCCGCCTGCCGCTGCAACCGCCGGGACGCTGATGCGGCCAACGTTGGCCGCTGCGCCCTGCGCCGATGCAGCGAGTGGCAGCACAGCGTGCTGACGGCAACAGAAGCAGCCACAGGGCATGACACCACGGCCCGCCACGCTTGGCCGTGGGCAATAAAAACGGACCGGTGAGTCACCGGCCCGTGCTGACGCTACCGCGCAAGGCGGCAGTTAGGCCGACAGGTTTTTCGACACGATTTCGTACACATCCTTGGACAGCCCATCCTTGGCCAGGATGCGCTGCAGTTCGCGCGTCATCAGGTCGCGGCGCAGCGGCTCCAGCTTCTGACGACGATTGAACAGCGACACGATGCGGCTGGCCACCTGCGGATTGATGGCATCCAGCGCCAACACCTGGTCCACCAGGAAGCGGTAGCCGGAGCCGTCTTCGGCATGGAAGTGCAGCATGTTGCGGCCGAAGCTGCCCAGCAGCGCCCGCGCCTTGTTCGGGTTGCGCAGGGTGAACGCTGGATGCGCCATCGCCGCCTTGACGTGCTCCAGCGTGCACGGCAGCTGGCTGCTGGCCACCAACGAGAAGAATTTGTCCATCACCAGCGCGTTATCCTGCCAGCGCTCGACAAACGCCAGATAGCAGTTGTCGCGCTCCTCGCTGTCGCGGTCGCGCAGCGCCAGCATGGCGCCCATCTGGTCGCTCATATTGTTGCTCTGCAGGCACTGCCGCTCGGCAGCTTCCAGCGGCCACGGGTCCGGCAGCCGTGCCAGCATGCCCAGAGCCAGGTTCTTCAGCGCGCGGCGGCCGGCTTCGGCCGGCTTGTAATCGCGGGTCTGGTTGACATCAAACGCTTCGCGCAGCTCACCGCGCAGCGCCTGGGCCAGGGTATCCAGCACGAAGTCGCGCACGGTGTGGATGGCGGCCGGGTCGGCCTCGGCCACCATTTCCAGGATTTCGGCCTCGGTCGGCAGGCTCAGCATCAGCGCCTTGAACGCCGGATCCGCCGCGTGGTCTTCCAGCACCGCGCGGAAGGCATCGATAAAGCCTGCGGCCAACTTCAGCGGCGTACCGGCGGCGTGATCGGCCAGCAGCTGGCGCAGCAAACGCTCGGCATAGGCCTGGCCGGCCTCCCAGCGGGCAAAGGCATCGCTGTCGTTGGCCATCAGGAAGGCCAGTTCGCTGTCGTGCCAGGCGAAGGACAGCTTCACCGGTGCGGAATAACCGCGCAACAGCGACGGCACCGGCGCGCTGGCCACGTTGACGAAGGTGAAAGTCTGCGCCGCGGCACGCACGTCCAGCACGCGGGTCGTGCCTTGCGCGGTGTCCTCGCCTTGCAGCTGCAGCGGCAGGTCGTCGCCATCCGGGCCGATCAGACCGACGGCAAACGGAATGTGCAGCGGCTGCTTGTCGCTCTGCCCTGGGGTCGCCGGGCAGCTTTGCTGCACATGCAGGGTGTAGCGTTGCGCCTCGGCATCGTACTCGCCGCTGACTGTCAGCAGCGGTGTGCCGGCCTGGCTGTACCACAGCGCAAACTGTGCCAGATCGACATCGTTGGCATCCGCCATGGCGGCACGGAATTCGTCGCAGGTCACCGCCTGGCCGTCGTGGCGCTTGAAGTACAGCTGCATACCCTTCTGGAAGCCTTCTTCGCCCAGCAGGGTGTGGTACATGCGTACCACTTCGGCGCCCTTTTCATACACCGTCATGGTGTAGAAGTTGTTCATCTCGATATAGCTGTCCGGGCGGATCGGGTGCGCGGTGGGGCCGGCATCCTCCGGGAACTGCAGCTGGCGCAGGTTCTTCACGTCCTGGATGCGCTTCACCGCGCGGCTGTCCAGGTCGGAGCTGAACTCCTGGTCGCGGAACACGGTCAGGCCTTCCTTCAGCGACAGCTGGAACCAGTCGCGGCAGGTAACGCGGTTGCCAGTCCAGTTGTGGAAGTATTCATGACCGATGATGGCTTCCACGCGCTGGAAATCAGCATCGGTGGAGGTGTCCTGCCGCGCCAGCACCGCCGAGGTATTGAAGATATTGAGGCCCTTGTTTTCCATCGCCCCCATGTTGAAGTCGCCCACCGCCACGATCATGTAGATGTCGAGGTCGTATTCCAGGCCAAAGCGCTCCTCGTCCCACTGCATCGAGCGCTTTACCGCCCCCATGGCGAACGCCACCTTGTCCTGATCGGCCGGTACGGTCCAGATTTCCAGCAGCACGTTGCGACCGCTGCGGGTGGTGTAGTTGTCGCGCAACGCGGACAGCTTGCCGGCTACCAGCGCAAACAGGTAGGACGGCTTCTTGTATGGATCGACCCACTTTACCCAGTGGCGCTTCTTGTCCAGCATGCCCTCGCCCACCTTGTTGCCGTTGGACAGCAGCACCGGGTACTTCGCCTTGTCGGCGATGATGGTGGTGCTGAACTTAGCCATCACATCCGGGCGATCCGGGTAGAAGGTAATCTTGCGGAAGCCTTCCGGCTCGCACTGGGTGTAGAGGTTGCTGCCGCCGGAAGCGTACAGCCCCATCAGGCTGGTATTGGCCACCGGGTCGATCTCGGTTTCCACGTCCAGGATGAAGCTGTCCGGCACGTTGACGATGCTCAGCATGTCGGCGCTTAGCGTGTAGGCATCGGCGGCCAACTTGTCGCCGTCCAGCGTCACGCTGGCCAGCTTGGCGCTGCCATCCAGCTGCAGCACGTTGGCCGCAGTCGATGCCGGGTTGCGGCGCATCACCATGCGCGAATGCACACGAGTGAGGGTGTCTTCGATGATGTCGAATGTCAGGTCGACCTTGTCCACCAGGTAGGCCGGCGGCTGGTAGTCGCTGCGGTATTTGATCTGCGGTTGTTGGCTCATCTACTTCAATCCTGCAAAGGGTAGGACGGGTCGCCGTGCGCCCGCCTTTATCGTTGTGACGCTGACGCGTCCCCGGTCATGTTCTGTTAACGCTGCGCTCAGCCTTTGATCCAGCGACCGCCTTGCTCTGCCAAACGTAAGCGGCAGGTATCGGCCGGCGTGTCCTGCAGCGTGACACGGAAGCTCAGCAGCTCATCGCGGCGGAAGGCATGCAGCTTGATGCTGTCGCCACTGCAGCAACGACGGATCGCCTTGTCCAGGTCCGTCACCTTCAGGCCATCCACGGCGATGACCACATCGCCGCCAGCCAGGCCGGCAGCCTGTGCCGCACCGCCATCCAGCACGGCAGTCAGCTTGACGCCCTGCGCATCGCTGGCAGTTTTCACCCCCAGAGTTGGCCGCATGGAAGCAGGCGCGATTTCGTCCACCACGCTGCCGCTATCCGCCGAGCTATCGGCGGGCAGCAGTTGCATCTCGACTCCCTGCGTGGCCAGCAGTTCCGCCAGCGGCAGCTCGCGAGTGGAGCGGATCGCCATGTCGAAGAATTTGCCCAGCTTGAGGCCGGTCGTGTCTTCCGCCACGCGCTCCCATTCATCCTCGGCCAGGCCCTGGCCATCCGCCAGCCATTTCTGCCACAGCGCCAGCATCACGCTATCCAGACTCTTGGCGCCGGCGGTGTGCTGGCGGATGTGCAAATCCAGCGCCAGCGCCGCCAGCGCGCCCTTGGTGTAGTAGCTGACGATGCTGTTGGGGCTGTTCTCGTCCTGGCGGTAGTATTTGGTCCAGGCATCGAAGCTGGAATCGGCCAGCGTCTGCTTGTTACGGCCGTTGCCGCGCGCCACCCCGGTAATGGTCTTGGCCAGCAGGCCCAGATAGCGCCGCTCGTCGATCAGGCCGCTGCGCACCAGCGCCAGATCGTCATAGTAGGAGGTGATGCCCTCGAACGCCCACAGCAGGGTGGTGTGGCCTTCGCGGTTCAGGTCATACGGGGTGAACGCCGCCGGCTTCATGCGCTTGACGTTCCAGGTATGGAAGTATTCGTGGCTGATCAGTCCCAGCAGCTTGAGGTAGCCGTCGCCGATGCCGTCCTCGCCCGCCTGCGGCAAGTCGTCGCGGCTGGCCACCAGCGCGGTGGAGGCGCGATGCTCCAGCCCGCCGTAGATATCGCCGCCGACGAACAGCATGAACACGTAGCGCTCGAACGGCGCTGGCTCACCAAAGAAGCGGACCTGCCACTCGCAGATACGCTTGGTGTCTGCGGCCAACCTTTTCAGGTCCGCCTTGTACTTGCCGGAAACGATGAATTCATGCGGCACGCCGCAGGCCTTGAAACTAACGCGCTCGAACTCGCCCAGTTCTACCGGATGGTCGATCAGTTCGTCGTAGTTGGCCGCACGATAATGGCCAAAACCAGATTTTTTGATGTCGTGTGCCGGCAGGCTGGTAGCCACCTTCCACTTGGCCTGCGCCTTGTCTTGTGGCGGCAGGATTTCCACTTCGCACGGCTCGTGCTCGCAGCCGTCGGCCTGCAAGAACACGCTGGTGCCGTTATAGAAGCCGCGCTCGCCATCCAGATAAGCGCCGCGCACCGACAGATCGAAGGCATACACGGTGTAATGCACCGTCAGCGCGCCCTGGACCGGCGCCGCCTGCCAGCTGTGCTTGTCGAGCTTGCTCAGCGCCACCGCTTTCTTTCCGCTTTCGGCGCGGATAGACACGATATGGCGCGCGAACTCGCGAATCATGTAGCTGCCGGGAATCCACGCCGGCAAGCGCAGCACCTGCCCGGCCACCGCCGGCTGGGCCACGGTCATCGACACTTCGAACAGGTGAGCCTCGGGCGAGACAGGACGGATGCGATAGCTGACAGCGGTAGACATGGAGGCAGTCCGGAGGAAAACAGAAGAAGCGCGAATTCTAGCACCAGCCACCCTGAACTGCGCCTGACCTTACGGCTTGATATGCGTCAATAGCGAACAAGGCGATGACAATATAATCGCCTGCATGTCAATGGCGGGAGTGGGTCTGCAAACGGTGCCATTCGCGCAATTTGCGACCACCCGGTTCTCTATCGACTAGTGGCTCATGCCCGAATTGATTTAGAATCGCCCGTTGAACAACTGGGGATCGAGCGCGTTTCCGGGCGGCGTTTGCCAAGGTTATTGCAGTGCAGTCGCACTGCTACTGGCAGCCGCATCTCACGCCTCGGTTCCCGCGACTTGCCGGGCCTCCTGTACAACATGGGGGTACGCACCCGGACTTCAAGTCACCGGTTTCACACGTTCTAGTTCGCAACCTTGGAGAAAACCCTAATGGATACGCAATCCACTTATAACTATAAGGTGGTGCGCCAGTTTTCGATAATGACCGTAGTCTGGGGCATTGTCGGCATGCTGGTTGGCGTGATTATTGCGGCCCAGTTGGTGTGGCCGGAGCTCAATTTTGGGCCCTGGTTCCACTACGGTCGTCTGCGTCCGCTGCACACCAATGCCGTGATTTTCGCGTTTGGCGGCTCCGCACTGTTTGCCACGTCGTACTACGTGGTTCAGCGCACCTGCCATGTTCGCCTGCTGTCTGACAAGCTGGCCGCATTCACCTTCTGGGGCTGGCAACTGGTCATCGT
This sequence comes from Vogesella oryzagri, assembly GCF_040148885.1. NCBI lineage: Bacteria > Pseudomonadati > Pseudomonadota > Betaproteobacteria > Neisseriales > Chromobacteriaceae > Vogesella > Vogesella oryzagri. Next base: position 88,085 of record NZ_JBEFLD010000007.1, on the reverse strand, counting down.
ACTGGCCGCCATCACCCTGCCGCTGGGCCTGACCTCCGGTAAGGAATACGCCGAACTGGAATGGCCGATCGACATCCTGATCACCATCGTCTGGGTTGCCTACGCCATTGTGTTCTTCGGCACCATCGCCATCCGCAAGGTCAAGCACATCTACGTGGCCAACTGGTTCTACGGTGCCTTCATTCTGGCCGTGGCCCTGCTGCACATCGTCAACAGCCTGGAAGTACCGGTTTCCATGTGGAAATCCTACTCGGTATATGCCGGCGCCGTGGATGCCATGGTGCAATGGTGGTACGGCCACAACGCGGTGGGCTTCTTCCTGACCGCCGCCTTCCTGGGCATGATGTACTACTTCGTACCGAAGCAGGCTGGCCGTCCGGTGTACTCCTACCGCCTGTCCGTGGTGCACTTCTGGGCGCTGATCTTCACCTACATGTGGGCTGGTCCGCACCACCTGCACTACACCGCCCTGCCGGACTGGACCCAGTCGCTGGGTATGGCCTTCTCGCTGGTACTGTTGGCTCCGAGCTGGGGTGGCATGATCAACGGCATCATGACCCTGTCCGGCGCATGGCATAAGCTGCGCACCGACCCGGTGCTGAAGTTCCTGGTGGTATCGCTGTCCTTCTACGGCATGTCCACCTTCGAAGGCCCGATGATGTCGATCAAGACCGTGAACGCCCTGTCGCACTACACCGACTGGACCGTTGGCCACGTGCACTCCGGCGCACTGGGCTGGGTTGCCTTCATTTCCATCGGTTCCATGTACTACCTGCTGCCGCGCCTGTTCGGCCGTGACGGCATGCACAGCGTGAAGCTGATCGAGGCGCACTTCTGGCTGGCTACCGTGGGCGTGGTGCTGTACATCGCCTCGCTGTGGATTGCCGGTGTGATGCAGGGCCTGATGTGGCGTGCGCTGAACGCAGACGGCACCCTGACTTACGCCTTCGTTGAAGCCGTGAAAGCCTCCTACCCGTACCTGTTCGTACGCTTCCTGGGTGGTGTGCTGTTCCTGTCCGGCATGCTGCTCATGGCTTACAACACCTTCCGCACCGTCGCTGCCGGCCGTGCCGTTGATGCCAAGATCCCGGCTGTTGCCGCTCACGCGCACTAAGGGGCCAAGGGAAACATCATGGAAAAAATCCAGAAACTGATTGAAGAAAACGTAGCGTACCTGATCGTGCTGACCCTGCTGGTAATCAGCGTGGCAGCCCTGGTCGAGATCGTACCGCTGATGTTCCAGAAGTCGACCACCGAGCCGGTAGCCGGCGTGAAGCCGTACAACGCGCTGCAACTGACCGGTCGCGACATCTACATCCGCGAAGGCTGCTACACCTGTCACTCGCAGATGATCCGTCCGTTCCGCGCCGAAACCGAACGTTATGGCCACTACTCCGTTGCTGGTGAGTCGGTCTACGACCACCCGTTCCAGTGGGGCTCCAAGCGTACCGGTCCGGACTTGGCGCGTGTCGGCAGTCGCTATTCCGACGAATGGCACCGTGTGCACCTGACCAACCCGCGCGACGTGGTGCCGGAGTCCAACATGCCGGCGTTCCCGTGGCTGGCGCGTAACCTGGCCGATGCGGAAGGCGTTGCCGCCAAGATGACCGCGCTGCGCAAGGTAGGCGTGCCGTACAGCGACAAGGAAATTGCCGAAGGCCAGGCCATGGTCGAAGGCAAGTCCGAGCTGGATGCGCTGGTTGCCTACCTGCAGGGCCTGGGTCTGGCACTGAAGAACGCACGCTAAGCCATGGACTGGACCAACCTGGCACGTATCTTGTTCACGGTGTTCTGCTTTACCGTGTTCATCGTGATCGCGATAGGTGCCTTCGGCAAAAAATCCAAGAAGCGTTATGACGAGGCGGCCAAGCTGGTGCTGGATGAAGATGACCAGCTGCCGAACAAGTCAGACGCTTCCAACGGAGCCTGAGTAATGAGTGATTTCGTAAGTGACTTCTGGGGCGTATATATCGCCGTCGTGGTAATCGTGGGCTTCGTAGGCCTCGCCTACCTGCTGTTCACGCAGTCGAAAACCACGGTCAAGAAAGGTGAGCAGGTTGAAATTACCGGCCACGTCTGGGATGACGACCTGGCCGAGTACAACAACCCGCTGCCGCGCTGGTGGATGCTGATGTTCTACATCACACTGGTGTTCGGTGCCGCTTACCTGACCCTGTACCCGGGTCTGGGTACCTGGAAAGGCCTGCGCGGCTGGACTTCCGTCGGTCAGTACACCGAAGAGAAGGCCCAGGCGGAAGCCAAGTATCAGCCGCTGTACGACAAGTTCCTGAAACAGGACGTCAAGGCTGTTGCTGCCGATCCGGAAGCCCAGGCCATGGGCAAGCGTCTGTTCCAGACCTACTGCGTACAGTGCCACGGCTCTGATGCACGCGGTGCCAAGGGTTTCCCGAACCTGACCGATAACGACTGGCTGTACGGTGGTACGCCGGATGTCATCAAGACCACCATCAGCGGCGGTCGTCATGGTCAGATGCCGGCCTTCGGTGCGGCCTTCGGTGAGGACAAGGTAAAGGATGCGGCCAACTACGTGATGTCGCTGTCCGGCAAGAAGCATGATGCAGAACGCGCAGTACGCGGCAAGGAAACCTTTGCTGCCATCTGCTCGGCCTGCCACGGTGCTGACGGCAAGGGCAACCAGGCTGTCGGCGCGCCGAACCTGACCGACAACGTCTGGCTGTATGGCGGTACCGAAAAGACCATCATCGAGACCATCACCAACGGTCGCAACAACCAGATGCCGGCCTGGAAAGACTTCCTCGGCGACGGCAAGGTACACCTGCTGACTTCTTACGTTTATGGCCTGTCCCATAACGGCAAAGCTCAGTAATTGATACCGCTCAATACTGCCCGCGCAAGCGGGCAGTATCTTTTGCACTATCAGTATATTTTTTTATAAATCATTTACCGCCCCAGAAGTTTGCGCCAAGGCCATACAATGACGCATGCCCTTGACGGAAATTTCTTGCAGGAATCCCACCATGACCGACAAGCTTAAAGACATAGCCGTCAAAGTCGAAAACCCCAAAATTGAAACCGTTTCGCTCTACGCCGCCCAGAAAAAAATCTATCCGCGCAGTGTGAAAGGTTTGTTCGCCAACTGGCGCATCCTGTTTGTGGTGGCCACCCAGCTGCTGTACTTCGGTCTGCCCTGGCTGCAGTGGAACGGTCGCCAGGCCGTGCTGTTCGACCTGGTCAACCGTAAGTTTTACCTGCTGGGCCTGACCATCATGCCGCAAGACTTTGTCTACCTTGCCGCACTGCTGATGATCAGCGCCTTCGGTCTGTTCGCCTGGACCACCATCGCCGGCCGGCTGTGGTGCGGCTACTCCTGTCCACAGACGGTGTACACCGAAATCATGCTGTGGATTGAGCAATGGGTGGAGGGCGACCGCAACAAGCGCATGAAGCTGGACAAGGAGCCGTGGAGCCTGCGCAAGCTGCGCATCAAGGGCACCTCGCAGAGCATCATGATCGTGTTCTCGCTGTGGACCGGCTTCACCCTGGTGGGCTATTTCACCCCGATGCACGATCTGATCGCCGCCCTGCCCGCCTTCAACTACGGCACCTGGGAAACCTTCTGGATGTTCTTCTACGCCGGCTTCACCTACCTGTTTGCCGGTCACATGCGCGACCAGGTCTGCAAGTACATGTGCCCGTATGCCCGCTTCCAGAGCGCCATGTTCGATGAAGACACCTTGATCATCTCCTATGACGAAAAACGCGGCGAACCACGCGGTGCACGCAAGAAGGGGCAGGAAAAGCAGAATCTGGGCGACTGCGTCAATTGCGGCATCTGTGTGCAGGTATGCCCGGTCGGCATCGACATCCGCAACGGCCTGCAGTACGAGTGCATCGGCTGTGCCGCCTGTATCGATGCCTGTGACGAAGTGATGGTGAAAGTGGGCAGCCCCAAGGGCCTGATCCGCTACACCACCGAAGCCGCACTGGAAGGCAAGTACCCGGAAAGCCAGTTCCTGTCGCGCCTGAAGCGACCGCGCGTGGTGATGTATGTACTGGTGCTGAGCATCATCCTGATCGCCGCGCTCACCTCGCTGGCGCTGCGCAAGCCTTTCAAGGTAGACGTCATCCGCGACCGTGCCTCGCTGGTGCGCGAAACCGACGACGGCTTGCTGGAAAACAGCTACAGCATCCGCATCATGAACGTGTCGGAACAAGTACAGCACTTCCGCATCCAAGTCGAAGGCATGAACGGCATGAAGCTGCAGACCGACCACAAGGAAATTGTCGTCAAGCCCACCGAGAACGAGCTGATTGCGGTACGGGTCCAGGTCGAGCCGGAAGAGGCCCCCAAAGGCAGCCACGAAATCCACTTCACGGTTGAATCGCTGGAAGACGGCAGCACCGTGCACGAAAAATCCAGTTTCATCGGGGAATAACATGCAGAAAACCACCGGGACCCCCACCCCCTGGTACAAGAATCGCTGGCCGTGGCTGCTGATGGCCGGGCCAGCCATTGCCGTGGTCGCCGGCATCGTCACCTTCCGTCTGGCCGTAGTGACCGCCGACGACATGGTGAACGATGACTACTACAAGCGCGGCAAGGACATTAATCTGGAACTGAGCCGCGACAAGGCCGCCGTCAGCATGGGCATCAAGGCACAGGCCATGTTCAGCGACGATCTGCAACATGTCCGCATCCTTACCAGCAGCAAACAGCCGCTGGCAGATACCCTGGAACTGCAGCTGCTGCACCCGACCCGCCAGCAGGACGACCAGACCATTACCCTGCAGCGTCAGGGCGACAATCTGTACCAGGGCAAGATCACCCGCTACACCGCCGCCCACTGGTATGTGCGGCTGCAGGATAAGGCCGGCACCTGGCGCCTGCAGGGCGAATGGCGCCCCAGTGAAAGCCTGACAGTAGCGCTTGGCAACCCGAAACTGGAGCCCGCGGAATGAGCAAACTCACCCTTCCCCGCCGTACCCTGCTGTTGGGCCTGACGGCATCGCTGCTGGGCGCCTGCGCCACCCGCGGCCAGACCCGCATGGCCCACCTGAATGGCAGCGCCTTCTACCTGGAAAAAATCCAGTGGCCACGCGACAAGACCCTGCTGCGCTTGCGGCTGCTGGATATCACCGACAGCAATGCTGCGCCAGCCGTGTTGGCGGAACAATCGCTGGAAAAGGTCGGCACCCCGGCAACGTATTCGCTGTGCTACGACGCCCAGGGAGTGCAGGCCAACCACCGCTACGTGGTGGATGCCCGCCTGTTCGTCGATGGCGAGCTGCGCATGCAGGGTCGTGAGCTGGTCGCCAGCATGGATGGCAGCAGCGCAGGGCCGCAGATCCGCCTGCAGATGATCGCCATCGACTGAGGCCACTCCGCCATGACAAAGCCCGCCAAACGGCGGGCTTTTTTGTTGTCGCTCGACACTTGCGGCCAACCTTGCCGCGTTACTGCGGCCACAGCAGCCGGCGGTCGATATCGTCCAGCGTGCGGCAGCCGGTCAGTGCCATCGCCACCTCCAGCTCTTCCTGCAGGATGCGCAACAGGTGCGCCACCCCCAGCGCCCCAGCCACCGACAGTGCATGCACAAACGGGCGGCCAATCAGCACCGCCTGCGCCCCCAAGGCCAGCGCCTTGAGGATATCGCTGCCGCGGCGCACGCCGCCATCCAGCAACAGCGGCACCCGCTCGCCCACTGCGGCAGTAATGGCCGGCAACGCCTCCAGACTGGCCGGTACCGTATCCAGCACCCGCCCGCCGTGATTGGAGACGATGATGCCATCCACGCCGTGCTGCACCGCCAGTTCGGCATCGGCGACCGACAGCACCCCCTTGAGTAGCAGTGGCAGCCGCGTCTGCTGCCGCAGCCAGGCGATGTCTTCCCAGCGCGGTGCCTGCGCCATGAAACTATCGAACACCACGCTTTGCCCGCCCAGCAGCGCCGGCAGCGCCATTGCCTGACCCGGAAGGTTGGCCGCATACACCGCGGGAGGCAGCTGGAAGCCGGCACGCTGCTCGACGTTACGCACCCCGGCCAGCGGCGCATCCACGGTCAGCACCAGCGCACGATAGCCGGCGGCCTCGGCACGGCGTAGCAGCTGCAGCGTCACCTCGCGCTGCGGCTGCCAGTACAGCTGGAACCACAATGGCCCCTGTGCCGCGGCGGCAATCTCTTCCAGCGGCGTGCTGGCCAGCGTGCTCACCAGCATGCTGCTGCCCACCGCCGTCGCGGCATACGCCGCCGCGCGTTCTCCATCGGCATGCGCCAGCTTCTGGTACGCCACCGGCGCCAACAGCAGCGGATGGCTGAGCGACAGACCAAACAACTCGCGGCGGCAATGCCCACCGCGCACATCCGCCAGCACCCGCGTCTGCAACCGCCAGCGCGCAAACGCCGACAGGTTAGCCGCATGGCTCAGCTCATCGGCGGCGGCACTGTCGATATAGGCACGGGCATTGGCGGACAGATAATGGCTAGCATAGCGCTGGTAATCGGCAGCGCTTACCAGATCGGCCGGAATATGGTCCAGCGGCGGCAGAGCGTCGGTCATGATGGCAGAACAAGGGCTAAAGCAGGCACCTTAGCCAAATCGAGAATAATTATCAACAACAGCTTATTACCAGCGCGGCGGCAAACCGACGCAAGTGGCCGCCATGTCGCTGACCCGGCTCGCTCAGCCCTGCAACACCCGGCCATCGCGACAATCGATCAGCCGATCGATCGCCATCCCCGGCGGTATGCAGGCAAATTCGCCCGGCGCGCTGATCAGCATCAGCCCATGATTGCTCGGTCGTGGGAACCATTTGTCATCAGTGGCAACGCGGACATTGCCCACGCCAAAATAGGCCAGCATCGGCAAGCTGTAGCTCCACACCGCGTAGCGTTGCAGCCCGCTGCGATAGATCGGCAGATAGCCATAGGAAGTAATGCGCTGATCGACGCCGATCTGGCGGAAGAACGCGGTTTCGCGCTGCTGTTTGTCGCGCACCAGCAGCGCGATGCGCTGGCGCTGGGCATCGCGGCGCTCGGCGGGATACTTATACAGCAGCTGCCCGATGCGGTCTGCGGTATCCATCATGCCGCCGTGAAAGGCCACGATGGCATACAACCCCAGCTCGCGGCTGCTGGCGGCGGTGAACACGTAATTGGCACACGAGGAATTGCAGTAGCGCGGCACCGACACCTTCAGCCGATGGCGAAACACCCACTCGCCCAGCGCCAGACCGTGCTCGAAATTGCCGCCCTGGCTGGAGATCACCAGCGTTTCCGGCTTGGGCTCCACCGCTTCATACAGCTGGTACAAACGCTGGTTGGCCTGGGCGGACAACTCGCCGCTGTAAATCAGCGCCTGCCCCGAGAGCGACAGCTCCACCGTGGTCAGCGCCATGGCCACGCCCGGCAGCAGCCAACCTACAAGCAACAATACATATCTCATTGCGCCATCCTGCCAGGATTGCGCCACAACGGGCAGGGCAATGCCCTGCCCGCTTGCCTTACACCGGCTTCAGCCGTGCGGTGAAATGACGCAGCAGCGGCGGCTCATACTCGAAGGTCAGGCCACGGATACTGGCCGCACGGGCACGAATGTCGATCAGGCAATCGGCGATATAGTCCATGTGATCGTTGGTATACACCCGGCGCGGAATGGTCAGTCGCAGCAGCTCGAATGGCGACGCTTCCTGCTCGCCGGTGGCCGGGTTGCGCCCCAGCAGCAGCGAGCCGATTTCCACACCACGGATACCCCCTTCAAGATATAGCTCGCAGGCCAGCGCGTGGGCTGGAAACTGCTCGGCCGGGATGTGCGGCAACAGCTTCTTGGCATCGACGAACACCGCGTGACCACCGGTCGGAGTCTGGATCGGAATGCCGCCGGCCGCCAACCTGTCGCCCAGATACGCCACCTGGCCGATACGGTAGGCCAGATAGCTTTCGTCCATGCCTTCCTTCAGACCGATGGCCAGCGCCTCCATATCGCGCCCGGCCAGCCCGCCGTAGGTGATGAAGCCTTCCATTGCCACACAACGCACCTGCACGGTACGGAACAGTTCAACATCATCCTTGAAGCAGCACAGGCCGCCGATATTCACCAGCGCATCCTTTTTCGCCGACATGGTGAACATGTCACCGTGGCTGAACATCTCGCGCACGATGGCCGGCACACTCACATTGGCATAATCCGGATCGCGCTGCTGGATGAACCAGGCGTTCTCGGAAAAACGTGCCGCGTCGATAATCACCGGAATGCCATGCTTGCGTGCCAGCGCCGCCGATTCGCGGATGCTGGCCATGCTCACCGGCTGGCCACCGGCACTATTGCAGGTAATGGTGATGATCAGGCCGGCCACGTTGGCCGCACCCACCTCTTCGATGGTGGCCGCCAGCCGCGGCAAGTCGAAATCACCCTTCCAGTCGTACGCGGTGGTGGTGTCCAGCGCCTTGTCGGTGAGCACATTGATGGCACGGGCACCGGCAATCTCCACGTGCGCCTTGGTGGTGTCGAAGTGGTAGTTGGAGATGAACACCGGGCGGTCGCCTTGACAGCGCTTCACCAGTTCCGGAAACAGGATCTGCTCGGCACCGCGGCCCTGGTGCGTCGGCAGCGTGTACTGGTAGCCGAACACCTCTTGTACCGTATCGGACAGGTGGTAGAAGTTGCGGCTGCCGGCATAGGCCTCGTCACCGGTCATGATGCCGGCCCATTGCCGGTCGGACATGGCACCGGTACCGCTATCAGTCAGCAGATCGATGTAGACATCTTCACCGCGCAGCAGGAACGGGTTCCAGCCAGCTGTCTGCAGTGCTTCGCGGCGATACTCGCCGGTGGTTTGCTTGATCGGTTCCACCATCTTGATGCGGAACGGTTCGGGAATGCGTCGTGCCATGAGGATGCTCCTTGGCTTGTGGCCAACCTTTGCGCGCACGGCAGCAGCGCCTGCGCTCGTGGAAACGGCGGGCAGGCAAAGTGCGTGGCGGGGCCACAAGACAATCAATTCAATTGTAGAAAAGGGAAAAGCGGGACGGCAGCCGGCAGGCTGCAGGGAGCATCAGGCGCGGGGAAAATCGTAGGTCAGCACAACGTCGAGGTTGTACCAGTGGGACTGCGTCAGGCTGGCACCCCAGCTTGTCGCAGCGCAGACAAGCAGATTCATGTTGGTCTCCGTTGCTAACAGACCTGCCATGCGCGGCACGACAGGTGGCGGTGAGATTACGCCTGTGCCACCCACGCCGCAAGCGTTGTCGATATTGCGCTGCACGATGCCCGCATGAAAAACGCCACGAGCAGTGCTCGTGGCGTTTGGCGAAGGCGGCAGCAACGCGCCGCACAGCGGCGCAGTGCTTAGTCCTGATGCTCGTGACGCATCTGCGGGAACAGGATCACGTCGCGGATGGACGGTGCGTCGGTCAGCAGCATCACCAGGCGGTCGATGCCGATGCCGCAGCCACCGGTTGGCGGCAGGCCGTATTCCATGGCGCGGATGTAGTCGGCGTCGTAGTGCATGGCTTCGTCGTCACCGGCATCCTTCTGTTCCACCTGCGACATGAAGCGCGCGGCCTGGTCTTCCGAATCGTTCAATTCGGAGTAGCCATTGGCGTGCTCGCGGCCAACGATGAACAGCTCGAAGCGCTCGGTGATGCCCGGTTGGGTATCGGAACCGCGTGCCAGCGGCGACACTTCCACCGGATAGTCGATGATGAAGGTCGGGTTCCACAGCAGGCTTTCGGCGCACTCTTCGAACAGCGCCAGCTGCAGGCTGCCCAGCCCCGGTGCCGGCGGCAGTTTGCCACCTAGACGCTTGATTTCGGCGGCTACCCAGTCGGTGTCGAACAGCTGCTCATCGGTGTACTGCGGGTTGTAGTGCTTGATGGCACCAACGATGGTGAAGCGGTCGAAGCGCTTGCCCAGATCCACTTCCTTGCCGTTGTAGCTGACCACGGTGTGGCCGGTGGCGGCAATGGCACAGCTGCGGATGATCTGTTCGGTCAGGTCCATCATGCGCTGGTAGTCGCTGTAGGCCTCGTAAAACTCGATCATGGTGAACTCGGGGTTGTGGCGGGTGCTCATCCCCTCGTTGCGGAAGTTGCGGTTGATCTCGAACACGCGCTCCAGACCGCCCACTACCAGTCGCTTCAGGTACAGCTCCGGTGCCACGCGCAGGTACAGCGGCATGTCCAGTGCGTTGTGGTGAGTCACGAACGGCTTGGCGGTGGCGCCGCCCGGGATCGGGTGCATCATCGGGGTTTCCACTTCCAGGTAACCCTCGCCCACCATCACTTCACGCAGCGCCTGCACGATCTTGGAGCGCTTGATGAAGGTGTTGCGGCTGTCCTCGCTCATGATCAGGTCGACGTAGCGCTGACGGTATTTCTGCTCCTGGTCGGTCATGCCGTGGAACTTGTCCGGCAGCGGGCGCAGGCTCTTGGACAGCAGGCGCAGTTCGGTAACGTTCACCGACAGCTCGCCCTTGTTGGTCTTGAACAGGATGCCCTTGGCGGCAACGATGTCACCCATGTCCCAGTGCTTGAACGCGGCATGCACTTCCGGGCCGACGCCCTGGTCGTTGATGTACAGCTGGATCTGGCCGGACATGTCCTGGATGGTGGCAAAGCTGGCCTTGCCCATTACGCGCTTGAGCATCATGCGGCCGGCGACGGCGACATGAATGTTCAGCGGCTCCAGCTCGTCCTTGCTCTTGTCGTTGTGGCTGCTGTGCAGCTCACCGGCCAGGTGCTCACGCTTGAAATCGTTGGGGAAGGCAATACCGGCTTCGCGCAGCGCTTTCAGCTTCTCGCGACGCTCGGCCATGATGTGGTTTTCATCATGCTGCACCAGGCTGGATTCTTGTTCCGACATGGAAATCTCCGTCAAATGTAAAAGGTTGGCCGCAACACTGCGGCCAACCCTGGGAATGCGTTACACGCCCTGCTTCAGGCTGGCTTCGATGAAGCCGTCGAGGTCGCCGTCCATCACCGCCTTGATGTTGCCCACTTCGTAGCTGGTGCGCAGATCCTTGATGCGGGACTGGTCGAACACGTAGGAGCGGATCTGGTGACCCCAACCCACGTCGGTCTTGCTGTCTTCCAGGGACTGCTTGGCTTCGTTACGCAGTTTCAGCTCGCGTTCGTACAGCTTGGCACGCAACATCTGCCAGGCTTCGTCGCGGTTGCGGTGCTGAGAGCGGTCGTTCTGGCACTGCACCACAATGCCGGTCGGCGCGTGGGTAAGGCGCACGGCGGAGTCGGTCTTGTTGATGTGCTGGCCACCCGCACCGGAAGCGCGGTAGGTATCGGTGCGCACGTCGGCCGGGTTGATGGTGATCTCGAAGCTGTCGTCCACTTCCGGGTACACGAACACCGAGCAGAACGAGGTATGACGGCGCGCGTTGGAGTCGAACGGCGATACGCGCACCAGACGGTGCACACCCACTTCGGTACGCAGCAGGCCGTAGGCGTATTCGCCTTCGATCTTGATGGTGGCGCTGGTGATGCCGGCAACCTCGCCTTCGGACTCTTCCAGGATGTCTACCTTGAAGCCCTTGCGCTCGGCGTAACGCACGTACATGCGCAGCAGCATGCCGGCCCAGTCCTGCGCCTCGGTGCCGCCCGCCCCTGCCTGGATGTCCACGAAACAGTTGTTCGGGTCCATCGGGTCGTGGAACATGCGGCGGAATTCCAGTCTGGCAAGCTTGGCTTCGACCTCGTCCAGGTCGGCCTTCACCGCGAGGATGGTATCGTCGTCCTCTTCGGCCTTGCCCATGTCGAACAGCTCGGCACAGTCGGACAGTGTGGCGGCGATGCCTTCGATCACCAGTACCACGTCTTCCAGTTGCTTGCGCTCGCGACCCAGTTCCTGGGCTTTCTTCGGATCATTCCAGATGTCCGAATCTTCGGTCAGGCGGGAAACTTCTTCCAGACGGTCTTTTTTGCCGTCGAAGTCAAAGATACCCCCGGATATCGGTGTTGCGCGCGCTCAGATCGTCGATCTGGGCCTGAATCTGATTGAGAACTTCTGCTTCAATCATGGTGTAGAACCTCCACAATAAAGAACATTTTGCTGCTGATTATGGTAATTCAGTAAAGACAAAAAGCGCACCTCGCGGTGCGCTTTTGCCTGCAACACTCAGACATCAACCCAGCAGGTGGGCAACGCCTGCGCGCTCTTCTTCCAGCTCAGCCAAGGTGAAGTTGATACGTTCACGGCTGAATTCGTCGATTTCCAGGCCTTGTACGATCTTGTACTCGCCATTCTCGCAAGTTACCGGGAAGCCGAACATCACATCCTTCGGAATACCGTAGGAACCGTCGGACGGAATACCCATGGTAACCCACTTGCCGTTGGTGCCCAGCGCCCAGTCGCGCATGTGGTCGATGGCGGCATTGGCAGCGGAGGCAGCGGACGACAGACCGCGGGCGGCGATGATGGCGGCGCCACGCTTGCCAACGGTCGGCAGGAACACGTCGCGGTTCCAGGCTTCGTCGTTGATCATGGACTTGACCGACTCACCGTTGATGGTGGCGAAGCGGTAGTCGGCGTACATGCTCGGCGAGTGGTTGCCCCACACTGTCAGCTTCTCGATGTCGGCCACGGCCTTGCCGGTCTTGGCAGCGATCTGGCTGGCGGCACGGTTGTGGTCCAGGCGCAGCATGGCGGTGAAGTTGTTCGGATTCAGATCCGGTGCGGACTTCATGGCGATGTAGGCGTTGGTGTTGGCCGGGTTGCCTACTACCAGTACCTTCACGTCGCGGGAAGCCACAGCGTTCAGGGCCTTGCCCTGGCCGATGAAGATGGCGCCGTTGATGGACAGCAGTTCGGCACGCTCCATGCCCGGGCCACGCGGACGGGAACCCACCAGCAACGCGTAATCGGTGTCCTTGAAGGCGGTCATCGGATCGCTGTGGGCCTCGATGCCGGCCAGCAGCGGGAAGGCACAATCTTCCAGCTCCATGATCACGCCCTTGAGCGCGTTCTGAGCCCTCTCGTCAGGGATTTCCAGCAGCTGCAGAATCACCGGCTGATCCTTGCCCAGCATTTCACCGGAGGCGATACGGAACAGCAGGGCGTAACCAATCTGACCGGCTGCGCCAGTAACGGCAACGCGTACGGGGGCTTTCATCTAGGTACTCTCCTTTGGACGTGGCGATGGTGCGTGCACATGCTCTGACTTGCGCATGTTGCTATGCAATAGAGCCGGAGTGTAGCACGCAAGTTACGGTTTGTGACCATCACCTTACCCTGCATCTGCACCCCTTCGCAAGATTTGTCTTGTGTCTTATATAAGACTAGGCTTTACGCTTGATTTGTTTGATGTTAAAAAGCAGCCATGAATGCCAAATCCCTTCTTCGCCTACCGCTGTACGAGCAGATCAAACTGCAGATTCTGCAGCGGATTGCGAACAGCGAATGGGCCAGCAATGAACTGCTGCCCAGCGAATGGGAGCTGGCAGAGCAGTTCGCCGTCAGCCAAGGCACCGTACGCAAGGCGCTGACCGATCTGGTAAACGATGGCGTGCTGTTTCGCCAGCAGGGTCGCGGCACTTTCGTCGCCGAAGCATTGGATGACTGGGCTGGGATGAGTATGGTTTCCCCCGGCCTGCTGAACGAAAAACCGGATCGGCTGGCACGTGAATTCCTGGGCATCAGCCGTGCACACGCCAGCGAAGAGTTGGCCGCAGTGCTGGGCCTGCGCCGAGGCGCCAGCGTGCACCGCATCAGGATGCTGTGGCGCCAGCAAGGCCAGGCGGTCGCCATCGACGAAGTGACGCTGCCGCTGGAGCGCTTCGACACGCTGGACGCCCGCTGGCTGCGGCAGAGTGCCGGCGTGTGGGCGGTACTGCAACAGCACTTCGGGGTGCGACTGCGAGTGGCGGCGGAACAATGGCGCGCAGTGGCGCTGTCGCGAGAAGAAGCCCAACTGCTGCAAGCCCGCGAAGGCGATGCTGCACTGTTCTACCTGCGCGTGGCAAAAGACATGCAGGGACAGGCTGTGGAGTGGCGCGAACGCTGGTGCCTGACCGGCTCACTGGGGCTGACCCGGCAACAGCAGGACTAGCGGTTTTGTGTGTCGCAAAGGTGTAAGCAGGCGACCGTTTTATGTCAGGCGTCGGCATGGCGGCGCTAATTTGCTAGAATTTACGGACATGTTGCACCTGCAGCATCGGTTCGACATGTTTTTAATCGGGTGGGGGCAGCCACAAGGCCCCTGTTCAGAGGACTTCGCAGCCGTACAGCGGAGCCCGATATAACCACTTGGTACATGCACATCCAAGGAAGCTCTATGCAGAAGCAACGACCAAAGCACCTCGATCTGGGGAAGATCAGACTGCCTGTTCCGGGCATCGTCTCGATCCTGCACCGGATCAGCGGCGTGGCACTCTTCTTCGCCCTGCCGTTATTGATTTACCTCCTCTCCGGTTCTCTCAGCGCCGCTGAAACCTTCGATAGCTACCACGCAGTAGTTGCCCACCCGCTGATGAAGCTGATCCTGATCGGTTTCCTGTGGGCCTTCCTGCACCACGCTACTGCCGGCGTCCGTTTCCTGTTTCTTGATATTCACAAGGGCCTCGAGCTGCAAACCGCTCGCGCTACCGCCAAGATCGTCTTGGCCGTCAGCCTGTCCCTGACCGTGATCCTGGGGGCGATCCTATGGTAAACCGCAACGTCGTTGGCGCTCATTACGGCCTGAAGGACTGGATCGTTCAGCGTATTACTGCCGTCATCATGCTGGCCTACACCGTGATGCTGGTGCTGTTCCTGCTGGCCATGCCGGCCGGCTACGAGGGCTGGAAAACCCTGTTCAGCCTGACCTGGGTGAAAGTACTTACCCAGACCACGCTGCTGGCTCTGTTCATGCATGCCTGGGTTGGCATCCGTGACCTGTGGATGGACTACATCAAACCGGTTGGCGTGCGCCTGGCGCTGCACTCCCTGACCGCGGTTTGGCTGGTGTCCTGTTTCATCTATTCACTCAAGGTTGTCTGGGGGCTGTAATGACTGTACCCGTTCGTCGTTTTGACGCAGTGATTGTTGGCGGCGGTGGCGCAGGTCTGCGTGCTGCTCTGCAACTGTCCGAGTCCGGCCTGAAAACCGCCGTACTCTCCAAAGTATTCCCTACCCGCTCCCATACCGTTGCAGCACAAGGCGGCATCTCCGCCTCGCTGGGCAATGTGCAGGAAGACCGCTGGGAATGGCACATGTTCGACACCGTGAAGGGTTCGGACTGGCTGGGTGACCAGGACGCCATCGAATTCATGTGCCGCAAAGCGCCTGAAGCCGTGATCGAGCTTGAACACTTCGGCATGCCGTTCGACCGCCTGGAAAACGGCAAGATTTATCAGCGTCCGTTCGGTGGCCACACCCAGAACAACGGCCAGACTCCGGTGCAGCGTGCCTGTGCCGCCGCCGACCGTACCGGCCACGCCATGCTGCATACCCTGTATCAGCGCAACGTGCGCGCCAACACCCAGTTCTTCGTGGAATGGATGGCGCTGGACCTGATCCGTGACGAAGCCGGCGACGTGGTTGGTGTCACTGCCCTGGAAATGGAAACCGGTGAAGTAACCATCTTTCATGCCAAGGCCGTGCTGTTCGCCACCGGTGGCGCCGGCCGTATCTACGCCGCCTCCACCAACGCCTTCATCAACACTGGTGACGGCCTGGGCATGAGCGTGCGCGCAGGCATCCCGCTGGAAGACATGGAATTCTGGCAGTTCCACCCGACCGGCGTGGCCGGCGCCGGCGTGCTGATTACCGAAGGCGTGCGCGGCGAAGGCGGCATCCTGCTGAACAGCAACGGCGAGCGCTTCATGGAGCGTTACGCGCCGAACCTGAAAGACCTGGCGCCGCGCGACTTCGTTGCCCGCTCCATGGAACAGGAAGTGCTGGAAGGCCGTGGCTGCGGTCCGAACAAGGACTACGTGCTGCTGAAGCTGGACCACCTGGGTCCGGACATCATCAAGCAGCGCTTGCCAGGCATCCGCGAGATCGCCATCAAGTTCGCCGGCGTGGACCCGATCAAGGACCCGATCCCGGTGATCCCGACCTGCCACTACCAGATGGGCGGTATTCCGACCAACTACCGTGGCGAAGTGGTGGTACCGAAGGGCGACGATCCGGAAAGCCGCGTTAATGGCTTCTATGCGGCTGGCGAATGTGCCTGCGCATCCGTGCATGGCGCCAACCGTCTGGGCACCAACTCGCTGCTCGACCTGGTGGTATTCGGCAAATCCGCTGGCGACAGCATGGTCGAGTTCATCAAGAACGAGATGCCAACCTGGAAACCGCTGCCGGCCAACGCGGCAGCCAAATCGCTGGCCCGTATCGAGCGTCTGGACAACCAGACCGGTGGCGAAGACGTGACCGAAGTGCGTACCGCCATGCAGCGTACCGTGCAGGCCCGCGCCGCAGTATTCCGCAATGCCGAGAACCTGGCACTGGGCGTGAAGGAAATCCAGGAAGTCGCCGAGCGCGTGAAGCGCACCCAGATCAAGGACAAGTCCAAGGTGTTCAACACCGCCCGCGTGGAAGCGCTGGAACTGGAAAACCTGATCGAAGTCGCCGTGGCTACCCTGATTGCCGCCGACGCCCGCAAGGAGTCCCGTGGTGCCCACGCCCACGCCGACTACCCGCAGCGCGACGACGAGGTGTGGATGAAGCACTCCCTGTACTACGGTGAAGACCGTCGTCTGAGCTACAAGCCGGTACACACCAAGCCGCTGTCGGTGGATTACATCCCGCCGAAAGAGCGTACCTTCTAAGCGGCGACCAGGAGATCGAAGATGACCAAAACCCGTTTTTCCATTTACCGCTACGACCCGGACAAGGACGCCAAGCCGTACATGCAGGATTACGAGATCGAGCTCGGCCCGAACGACGTAAAACTGCTGGACGTGATCGTCAAGCTGAAAGCCATGGACGACACCCTGTCGTTCCGCCGCTCCTGCCGTGAAGGTATTTGTGGCTCCGACGCCATGAACATCAACGGCAAGAACGGTCTGGCCTGCGTCACCAACGTGGCCGACCTGAAACAGCCGATCGAGCTGCGTCCGCTGCCGGGCCTGCCGGTCATCCGCGACCTGATCGTGGACATGACCCAGTTCTTCAAGCAGTACCACTCGATCAAGCCGTACGTGATCAACGACACCCAGAAGCCGGAAAAGGAACGCCTGCAATCGCCGGAAGACCGTCTGGAACTGGATGGTCTGTACGAGTGCATTCTGTGCGCCTGTTGTTCCACTTCCTGCCCGTCGTTCTGGTGGAACCCGGACAAATTCGTTGGCCCGGCCGGCCTGCTCGCCGCGTACCGCTTCATTGCCGATACCCGCGACACCGCTACCAACGAACGTCTGGACAACCTGGAAGACCCGTACCGCCTGTTCCGTTGCCACAGCATCATGAACTGCGTGGACGTATGTCCTAAGGGCCTGAACCCGACCAAGGCTATCGGCAAGATCAAAGACCTGATGGTCAAGCGTGCCGTATGACCGACATCGATCCGGTTGAAATCAAACGGATCCGCTGGCGCTCCCGCCGCGGCCTGCTCGAACTCGATCTGGTGCTGGAACGTTTCCTCGCCAACGGTTTCGAGCAGCTCACCGCGGCGGAGCTGGCCGCGTACCGGAAGTGTCTGGAGCTGGACGACACCGACTTTCTGGACTACGTGAATGGCAAGGCGGAAGTACCCGATCCCGAGCTGACACACATCATCGGGATCTTGCGGACAGCCTGACTGGCCGCTGCAGCAAAAATATTACAACGACCACAAACTGGAACTGGGAGTATTGCTGTGGAAAACAATCGCAAAGTAACGCTCACCTACAACGACGGCAAGGACGCGCTCGACCTGCCGGTACTGCCGGGCACTCTGGGTCCGGACGTGGTGGACATCCGTGCCTTCTCCAAGACCGGCATGTTCACTTTCGACCCGGGCTTCCTGGCCACCGCCAGCTGCGAATCGCAGATCACCTTCATCGACGGTGACTTGGGCCAGCTGTACTACCGCGGCTACCCGATCGAGCAACTGGCCGAAAACAGCGACTACCTCGAAGTGTGCTACCTGCTGCTGAACGGCGAACTGCCGAACGCAGAACAGCGCAAGGAATTCGAGCGCGGCATCATGCGCCACAACATGCTGCATGATCAGATCATCAGCTTCTACAAGGGCTTCCGCCGCGACGCGCACCCGATGGCCGTGATGGTGGGTGTGGTTGGCGCGCTGTCCGCGTTCTACCACGACTCGCTGGACATCAATAACGCGGAACACCGCAAGATTTCGGCACACCGCCTGATCGCCAAGCTGCCGAACATCGCCGCCCAGGCGTATCGCTACAACAAGGGCCTGCCGTTCTCCTACCCGAAGAACGGTCTGACCTACGCCGAGAACTTCCTGCACATGATGTTCTCCACCCCGTGCGAAGAGTACAAGGTGAACCCGGTTACCGCGCGCGCGCTGGACCGCATCTTCACCCTGCACGCCGACCACGAGCAGAACGCCTCCACTTCCACCGTGCGTCTGGCCGGCTCCTCCGGTGCCAACCCGTTCGCATGTATCGCTGCCGGTATCGCCTGCCTGTGGGGCCCGTCCCACGGTGGCGCCAACGAGGCCGTGCTGAAGATGCTGGACGAAATCGGCAGCGTGGATAACGTGGCCGAATTCATGCAGGGCGTGAAGGACAAGCGCTACAAACTGATGGGCTTTGGTCACCGCGTGTACAAGAACATGGACCCGCGCGCCGCCATCATGAAGCAGACCTGCGACGAAGTACTGACCGAACTGGGCCTGCAGGACGATCCGAAGTTCAAGCTGGCCATGGCGCTGGAAAAGATCGCCCTGGAAGACCCGTACTTCATCGAGCGCAAGCTGTACCCGAACGTCGACTTCTACTCCGGCATCGTGCTGTCCGCCATCGGTATTCCGGTTTCCATGTTCACGCCGATCTTCGCCCTGGCACGTACCGTGGGCTGGATCTCGCACTGGACCGAAATGATCGCCGATCCGGGCATGAAGATCGGCCGTCCGCGCCAGCTGTACACCGGCTCGCCGCGTCGCGACTTCATTCCGGCAGCAAAGCGCTAAACGCGCAGTAAAGGTTGGCCGCAATGCGGCCAACCTTTTTCTCCGCCCGCGGCGGGGAAATGACAGCACACCCCGCAAGAGTGTTCCGTCAAAGGGAGTAGCGGCGATGACCGCATCGCCAACCACTCTCTTTGTCAAAACGGTTTTTGCAAAGCTGCAACGCAGACAAAAGGGTCGAACAATGATGCAATCCATGTACAGTCATTCCCACCTGTTTGGTGGGAATGCACCGTTCATCGAGGAGCTGTACGAACAGTACCTCGCTGATCCGAACGTGGTTCCGGCAGAATGGCGGGATTACTTCGACAAGCTGGCAATGGCTCCGGGCGCCGCCGAGCGCGACGTGGCGCACCAGCCGATTCAGGAATCCTTCATCCAGCTGGCGAAAAAGCCGATTACCGGTCAGCGCAGCAGCGATGTGGCCAACTGGGAATCGATGCAGAAGCAGGTTGGCGTGCTGAAGCTGATCTCCGCCTGGCGTGTGCTGGGCTCCCGTCAGGCCAACCTCGACCCGCTCAAGCGCATGGACCAAGCCACCGTCCGCGAACTGGACCCGGCTTCGCACGGTCTGTCCGACGCCGACATGGCAGTGCAATTCAATGTCGGCTCGCTGATTGCGCCGCAGAAGCTGCCACTGTCCGACATCATCTCGCGCCTGAAGCAGACCTACGGCGGCAATGTCGGCGTGGAATACATGCACATTACCAACTCCGCCGAAAAGCACTGGATCCAGAATCGCTTCGAAGGCGACCTGTCGACCCCGCGTTACAGTGCCGACAAGAAAAAGCGCATTCTGAAGCAGATCACTGCCGCGGAAACACTGGAACGCTACCTGCATACCCGCTATGTGGGGCAGAAGCGCTTCTCGCTGGAAGGTGGCGAAGCCGCCATCGCCGCGCTGGATCACCTGATCCAGAACGGCTCGGCACAGGGCATCGAAGAACTGATCATCGGCATGGCCCACCGCGGCCGTCTGAACGTGCTGGTGAACACCCTGGGCAAGCTGCCGCGTGACCTGTTTGCCGAATTCGAAGGCAAGGCCTCGCAGGACCTGGCCTCCGGTGACGTGAAGTACCACATGGGCTTCTCCTCCGACATCCCGACCGCCAACGGCCCGATGCACGTGTCGCTGGCGTTCAACCCGTCGCACCTGGAAATCGTCAACCCGGTAGTGGAAGGGTCGGTGCGCGCGCGCCAGGACCGTCGCAAGGACAGCGACCGCAAAACCGCGGTACCGCTGCTGATCCACGGTGACTCGGCGTTTGCCGGCCTGGGCGTGAACCAGGGCACCTTCAACCTGTCGCAGACCCGCGGCTACGGCACTGGCGGTACGCTGCACCTGGTGATCAACAACCAGGTGGGCTTCACCACCTCCGACACCCGCGACATGCGCTCCACGCTGTACTGTACCGACGTGGCCAAGATGGTTGAAGCGCCGATCTTCCACGTCAACGGCGACGATCCGGAAGCCGTGTGCTACGTGATGCAGGCCGCGCTCGACTACCGCATGACCTTCAACAAGGACGTGGTAATCGACCTGGTGTGCTACCGCAAACTGGGCCACAACGAGGGCGACGACCCGTTCCTGACCCAGCCGATGATGTACAAGAAGATCGCCAAGCATGCCGGTCCGCGCGCGCTGTACGCACAGCGTCTGGTCGCCGAAGGCGTGCTGAAGGCCGAAGAAGCCGAAGATCTGATCCGTGCCTACCGCGATGCGTTGGACAAGGGCGAACACGTCGAGCAGACCGTACTGTCCAACTACCGTCGCGAACACGCGCTGGACTGGAGCCAGTACCAGGGCACCCACTGGGCACACCCGACCGATACCTCGCTGTCGCAAGCCGACATCGTGCGCCTGGCCGAGAAGTTCACCAGCGTACCGGCCGAGTTCAAGCTGCATCCGACCGTGAAGAAAGTACAGGAAGCACGCATGGCCATGGCCCGCGGCGAGCAGCCGCTGGACTGGGGCATGGCGGAAATCACCGCCTACGCCAGCCTGGTGACCAATGGCTACGGCGTACGCATCTCCGGTGAAGACTCCGGCCGCGGCACCTTCTCGCACCGCCATTCCGTGGTACACGACCAGAACCGCGAGCGCTGGGACCAGGGCAGCTACGTACCGCTGCGCAATATGAGCGACAACCAGGGCGAGTTCCTAGTGATCGACTCGATCCTGAACGAAGAAGCGGTACTGGCCTACGAATACGGCTACGCCTGCTCCGCTCCGGACCAGCTGGTGATCTGGGAAGCCCAGTTCGGCGACTTCGCCAACGGCGCCCAGGTAGCCATCGACCAGTTCATTTCCTCCGGCGAAACCAAGTGGGGCCGCCTGTGCGGCCTGACCACCATCCTGCCGCACGGCTACGATGGCCAAGGTCCGGAGCACTCCTCCGCCCGCCTGGAACGTTGGCTGCAACTGTGCGCCGAGCACAATATGCAGATCGTGATGCCGTCCGAAGCCAGCCAGATGTTCCACGTGCTGCGTCGCCAGGTACTGCGTCCGTACCGCAAGCCGCTGGTGATCTTCCTGTCCAAGCGCCTGCTGCGCTACAAGGACTCGATGAGCCCGATCAGCGACCTGACTACCGGCAGCTTCCGCCCGGTGATCGGCGATGCCGGCATCCAGGACGCCAAGAAGGTGAAGCGTGTGCTGCTGTGCGCCGGCCAGGTGTATTACGACCTGGTAAACGGTCGCAAGGAACGCGGTCTGGAAGAAGACGTGGCCATCGTGCGTATCGAGCAGCTGTACCCGTTCCCGACCGAGCAACTGCAGGCCGAACTGGCGCAGTTTGCCCATGCCAAGGAACTGGTATGGGTGCAGGAAGAGCCGCGTAACCAGGGTGCCTGGTACCAGATCCGCCACCGTCTGGAAGGCCTGCTGCAAGCCAAGCAGACCCTAGACTTTGCCGGTCGTCCGTCTTCTGCCTCCCCGGCCGTCGGCTACATGAGCAAGCACGTTGCCCAGCTCAAGGCCTTCGTCGAAGAAGCACTGTCGTTCAACAAATAACACCTGCACATAAGAACGGGGCGGCAAGGCGCCGCCCCCCAATGGAGAAGAACAATGGCCATCATTGAAGTCAAAGTCCCCCAGCTGCCGGAATCCGTATCCGAAGCCACCCTGATGACCTGGCACAAGCAAGTCGGCCAGGCGGTTGCCCGTGACGAGAACCTGATCGACCTGGAAACCGACAAGGTGGTACTGGAACTGCCGGCACCGCAGGCTGGCGTACTGGTGAAGATCGTGGAACAGGACGGCGCGACCGTGACCTCCGGTCAGCTGATCGCCCACATCGATACCGAAGCCACTGCTGGCGCCACTGCCCCAGCCGCTGCCGCCGCACCTGCTGCCGCTGCTGCTGCCCCGGTACAGGCTGCCGCCACCGGTGGCGCCGCCATGCCGTCCGCTGCCAAACTGGCCGCCGAAACCGGCGTGAACCTGGCTGACGTCGCTGGCTCCGGCCGTGACGGTCGCATCCTGAAAGAAGACGTCGCCGCCGCCAAGCCAGCGGCTCCGGCGCAGTCCGGCCCGGTCATCGCCGCGGCTGCGGCCAACGTGGGCAAGGCACTGGCCTCCACTCCGGCCATCAATACCAGCGTGCTGTCCGGCCGCCCGGAACAGCGCGTACCGATGTCCCGCCTGCGCCAGCGCGTGGCCGAGCGTCTGGTGATGTCGCAACAGACCAACGCCATCCTCACCACCTTCAACGAAGTGAACATGAAGCCGGTGATGGACCTGCGCAACAAGTACAAAGACAAGTTCGAGAAAGAGCACGGCGTGAAGCTGGGCTTCATGGGCTTCTTTGTAAAAGCCGTGGTTGCCGCGCTGAAGAAATACCCGGTAGTGAATGCCTCGGTTGACGGCAACGATGTGATCTACCACGGCTACTTCGACATCGGCGTGGCAGTAGGCAGCCCGCGTGGCCTGGTAGTACCGGTGATCCGTAATGCCGACCAGCTGTCGCTGGCCGAGATCGAGAAGCAGATCGCCGACTTCGGCAAGCGCGCGCAGGAAGGCAAGCTGACCGTGGAAGAGCTGACTGGCGGTACCTACACCATCTCCAACGGCGGCACCTTCGGCTCCATGATGTCCACCCCGATCATCAACCCGCCGCAATCCGCGATCCTGGGCATGCATGCCACCAAGGAACGTGCCGTGGTGGAAAACGGCCAGGTTGTGGTACGCCCGATGATGTATCTGGCGCAGTCCTACGACCACCGCATCATCGACGGCCGCGAAGCCGTACTGAGCCTGGTAGCGGTGAAGGAAGCCATCGAAGATCCGGCCCGCCTGATCCTGGACCTGTAAGCGCAGTTGGTGGGCAGCGCCATGCGCCCTGCCCGCTCTGACACCATCGCGTGCGGCCAACCCACAAGGTTGGCCGCAACGTGCAAAGGAAAGATTAATGAGCCAACAATTCGACGTAGTAGTGATCGGCGGCGGCCCCGGCGGTTACGTGGCCGCCATCCGCGCCGCGCAGCTGGGTTTCAACACCGCCTGCGTGGACGCCTTCAAGAGCCCGGAAGGCAAGGCATCGCTCGGCGGTACCTGCCTGAACGTGGGTTGCATCCCGTCCAAGGCGCTGCTGCAGTCCTCGGAAAACTTCCACGCCATCCAGCATGACTTCGCCAAGCACGGCATCTCGGTCGACGGTGCCAAGATGGACGTGGCCACCATGCTGGAGCGCAAGAACGGCATCATCACCAAGAACGCCGGTGGCATCGCCTTCCTGTTCAAGAAGAACAAGGTGGCCAACGTACACGGTCTGGCCACGCTGAAATCCCGTCAGGGCGAGAAGTGGATCATCGAGGTGACCGACAACGGCGCCGTGGTGGACACCCTGGAAGCCAGCCATGTGATCATCGCCACCGGCTCCAACCCGCGCCAACTGCCGGGCCTGCCGACCGACAACCAGCTGGTGCTGGACAACGCCGGCGCACTGGCGCTGGCCGACGTGCCGGCCCGCCTGGGCGTGATCGGCGCCGGCGTGATCGGTCTGGAAATGGGTTCGGTATGGAAGCGCCTGGGCGCCGACGTCACCATCCTGGAAGCCATGCCGACCTTCCTGGCCGCTGCCGACCAGCAGATCGCCAAGGAAGCGTTCAAGTCGCTGACCAAGGACACCGGCCTCGACATCAAGCTGGGCGTGAAGATCGGCGAGATCAGCAAGGGTGCCAACAGCGTCACCGTGAACTACGAGCTGAATGGCGAAGCGGTGAAGGCCGAGTTCGACAAGCTGATCGTGGCCATCGGCCGCGTGCCGAACACTGCCGGTCTGGGCGCCGAAAACGTCAACCTGCAGCTGGACGAGCGCGGTTTCGTGGTAGTGGATGACCACTGCCACACCAACCTGCCGAACGTATGGGCAGTCGGTGACGTGGTGCGCGGCCCGATGCTGGCGCACAAGGCGTCCGAAGAAGGCGTGGCAGTGGCCGAGCGCATCGCCGGCCAGAAGCCGCACGTGGACTTCGGCGTGATTCCGTGGGTGATCTACACCTCGCCGGAAATCGCCTGGGTCGGCAAGACCGAAGAGCAACTCAAGGCCGAAGGCATCGAGTACAAGAAGGGCACTTCCGGCTTTGCCGCCAACGGTCGCGCGCTGGGCTTGGGCCATGCCCAAGGTACCGTCAAGCTCTTGGCCTGCGCCAAGACCGACCGCATCCTCGGCCTGCACATGATCGGCCCGATGGTGTCCGAGCTGGTGACCGAAGGCGTGGTTTCCATGGAATTCAAGGCTGCCAGCGAAGACCTGGCACGCATTGTCCATGCCCATCCGAGCTTGTCCGAAGTAGTACACGAAGCCGCCCTGGCCGCTGACAAGCGCGCCTTGCACGGCTAAACGGTGGTGGGCCGTGTACAATGACGCGGCCCGCGTGAATCGGGGCGGGAATGGCTAGCCATGACCGCCCGCAAGATAAGGCCCGCGCAAGCGGCCAAGGAATAGAGACGTAGGCCAGACAGGGCCCCGCCATCATTTCCACCCGAAAGGAAACTCAATGAACCTGCACGAATACCAAGCGAAAGAGCTGCTGGCCAAGTACGGCCTGCCGGTGCAACAGGGCATTCTGGCCAATTCGCCGGAAGAAGCAGCTGCTGCTTACGACAAGCTGGGCGGCAAATTTGCCGTTGTTAAGGCCCAGGTCCACGCCGGTGGCCGTGGCAAGGCCGGTGGCGTGAAAGTGGTGAAAAGCCGCGAAGAAGCCGCTGAAGTTGCCAAGAGCCTGATCGGTACCAATCTGGTGACCTACCAGACTGACGCCGCTGGCCAGCCAGTTCACAGCGTACTGGTATGCGAAGACATGTACCCGGTACAGCGCGAACTGTACCTGGGCGCCGTGGTTGACCGTGGCTCCCAGCGCGTGGTGTTCATGGTTTCCACCGAAGGCGGCGTGGAAATCGAAAAAGTAGCGGAAGAAACCCCGGAAAAAATCATCAAGGTGGAAGTGGATCCGCTGGTCGGCATGCAGCCGTTCCAGGCACGCGATTGCGCGTTCGCCCTGGGCCTGTCCGGCAAGCAGATTGGTGACTTCACCAAGCTGATGCTGGGCGCGTACGACGCGTTCGTATCCAACGATTTCGCACTGTTCGAAGTGAACCCGCTGGCGCTGCGTGAAAACGGCGAACTGGCTTGCGTCGACGGCAAGATCAATCTGGACTCCAACGCCCTGTACCGTCACCCAGAGCTGCTGGCACAGCGCGACAAGTCGCAGGAAAACGAGCGCGAAGTGAAAGCTTCCGAGTTCGACCTGAACTACGTGGCACTGGAAGGCAACATCGGCTGCATGGTGAACGGCGCTGGCCTGGCGATGGCCACCATGGACATCATCAAGCTGAAAGGCGGCCAGCCGGCCAACTTCCTGGACGTTGGCGGCGGCGCTACCAAAGAGCGCGTGATCGAAGCGTTCAAGCTGATCCTGGCCGATACCTCGGTCAAGGGCGTGCTGATCAACATCTTCGGCGGTATCGTTCGTTGCGACATGATCGCCGAAGCGATCATCGCTGCAGTTAAAGAAGTGAACGTGACCGTTCCGGTCGTTGTACGCCTGGAAGGCAACAACGCTGAACTGGGCGCCAAGATTCTGGACGAATCCGGTCTGAAACTGACCTCCGCCCAGGGCCTGAACGACGCAGCCGAGAAGATCGTTGCTGCCGTTGCCGCGCTTTAATCACCTGCACCGCATAAGGATTTCAAAATGAGCGTATTGGTAAACAAAGATACGAAAGTGCTGGTGCAAGGCTTCACCGGCAAGAACGGTACTTTCCACGCCGAACAGGCGCTGAAAGTCGGCACCAAGGTTGTCGGTGGCGTGACTCCGGGCAAGGGCGGTTCCGAGCACCTGGGCCTGCCGGTGTTCAACACCATGAAGGACGCCGTACGCCAGACCCAGGCTGATGCCTCGGTAATCTACGTACCGGCAGCATTCGCCAAGGATTCCATCCTGGAAGCGATCGATTCCGGCGTGAAGCTGATCGTGTGCATCACCGAAGGTGTGCCGACCCTAGACATGCTGTACGTAAAGAAAGCCGTCGACGAAGCCGGCATCCGCCTGATCGGCCCTAACTGCCCAGGCATCATCACTCCGGGTGAGTGCAAGATCGGCATCATGCCGTGGCACATCCACAACCCGGGCCGCATCGGTATCGTGTCCCGTTCCGGCACCCTGACCTACGAAGCCGTGGCACAAACCACCGCGCTGGGTCTGGGCCAGTCGACCTGCATCGGTATCGGCGGCGACCCGATCCCGGGCACCAGCCACATCGACGCGCTGAAACTGTTCCAGGACGATCCGGATACCGACGCGATCGTGATGATCGGTGAAATTGGCGGCTCCGCAGAAGAAGAAGCGGCCGAATTCGCCAAGGCTTACGTGACCAAGCCGGTTGTTGGTTACATCGCCGGTGTGACTGCCCCGAAAGGCAAGCGCATGGGCCACGCTGGCGCCATCATCTCCGGCGGCAAGGGTACTGCCGAAGAGAAGTTCAAGGCTTTTGAACAGGCTGGCATCGCCTACACTCGCAGCCCGGCTGAAATCGGCAAGACCATGTTCGAACTGCTGAAAAGCAAAGGCATGATCTAATCCGGCTATTTGCGGATAAAGAAAACCCGTCATCGCAAGATGGCGGGTTTTTTCTTGCCTCGGGTAGCGGCAGCGGTGATAGGTAATACAGCACAGAGCTTCGTCACCGGCATAGCGGCAAGCGTGACAACGCCAGCCTCTCACGTAGCACGGCAGCAAGTGCCGATAAAAAGCCCCGCCGTATCCGGCGGGGCTTCATGCTGCGGCCAACGTTGGCCGCAATGTCAGCGATCAGCCCTGCGGCAACAGGCTGGCATTGCGCAACAGCGGCTCCACCAGCTCGGCCGCCATCGGTTTGGCCAGTAAGTAGCCCTGCACCTGATCGCAACCGTGCTGTTCCAGGAAGTGCCATTGCTCGATGGTTTCCACCCCCTCGGCCACCACCTGCATGTTCAGGTTCTTGGCCATATTGATGATGGCGCGGGTAATGGCGGTATCGTCCTGATCGTCCGGAATATCGCGCACAAAGGAGCGGTCGATCTTCAGCTTGTCCGCCTTGAAGCGCTTCAGGTAGGCCAGGCTGGAATAACCAGTACCGAAATCGTCGATCGACAAACGGATGCCCATCTCCTGAATGGCGCGGATCGACTGCACCGTGGACTCCATATCGTCCATGATCACGCTTTCGGTTACTTCCACATCCAGGCAACTGCCCGGCAGGTTGTAGGCCGCCAGCGCATTACCCAGCACCTGGGTCAGGTCCTGATGACGGAACTGCAATGCCGACAGGTTGACGCCGATGGTGATCAGCGGCAGGCCAGCCGCATGCCAAGCAGCAATCTGGCGGCAGGCTTCACGGATCACCCAGTTGCCGATCTGCACGATGAAACCGCGCTCTTCGGCAACATCAATAAAGTGCAACGGCCCCAGCAAGCCCAAGGACGGGTGATTCCAGCGAATCAGCGCCTCGGCGCCAACAATGCGACCACTCTTGATTTCCACCTGCGGCTGGTAGTGCAGCACAAATTCGCCACGCTCCACCGCGTAACGCAGCTGGCTCTCGATGGCCAGGATCTCACGGGCACGCGCGTTCAGATCGGCAGTGTAGAACTTGTAATTGTTACGGCCACTGGACTTGGCGTGGTACATCGCCGCATCGGCATTACGCACCAGGGTGTCGAAATCGCGGCCATCGTCCGGGAACACGCTAATGCCGATACTACCGGTAACCATCAGCGCGTGGTTGTACACCTCCAGTGGGGTGGTGAACTCGGACAGGATACGCTCGGCGGCATGCGCGGCGGCGGCGGCATCGCTGATCAGCGGCAGCAGAATGATGAATTCGTCACCGCCCTGCCGTGCCACCACCTCGCCACTGCCCAACACGCTGCGGATGCGTTCGGATGCCATCTTCAGCAGGATGTCGCCGGCGGCATGACCCAGCGATTCGTTGATGGTCTTGAAACGGTCCAGGTC
This sequence comes from Vogesella oryzagri, assembly GCF_040148885.1. Classification (NCBI taxonomy): domain Bacteria; kingdom Pseudomonadati; phylum Pseudomonadota; class Betaproteobacteria; order Neisseriales; family Chromobacteriaceae; genus Vogesella; species Vogesella oryzagri. The sequence goes on along the minus strand of NZ_JBEFLD010000007.1, from coordinate 59,530 downwards.
CAGCAACAGAATGGCCAGCTTGCCGTTGTCGTGAGTGGCGTTCTGGATTGCCAGCAACGCGCGATCCTGCAGATGGCCGCGGTTGGGCAAGCCGGTGAGCACGTCGAAGTGCGCCAGGAACTGGATGCGCTCGTCGGCGGCCTTGCGCTCCGACTGGTCGCTGAAGATCGCGACATAGTGAGTGACATCGCCGGACGGGCTCTTCACCGCGTTGATCGCCAGCCACTCCGGGTATACCTCGCCGTTCTTGCGGCGGTTCCACACCTCGCCCTGCCACGAGCCCTGCTCGTTCAACACCTGCCACAGGCTGTCGTAGAAGTCCTTGTTGTGACGGCCGGAGCTGAGCACCATCGGGCGCTGGCCCAGCACTTCTTCCTGCGCAAAGCCGGTAATTTCGGTAAAGGCACGGTTCACACTGCGAATGCGGACATCGCCATCGGTGATCATGATGCCTTCGGCGGTGTTCTCGAACACCTTGGCCGCCAGCTGCATGCGCTCCTCGGCCGCGCGACGCTCGGAAATGTCGCGCACCATGCGCCACACGGCGGTAATGCGCCCACTGGCATCGCGCATGGCCACGGTCTTGACGCTGACTGGAATCGGGTTACCGATACGGTTGATGTACTGCACTTCGAATTCATCGCAGAAGCCGAAGCGCATCACCTTGTTGTCCAGGTTATAGCGCTCGTGGGCTTCGCTGTCGCGATCAAGCAGGCCCCAGAAGTTCTGCAGTTTGAGCTGGTCCAGGCTGTAACCCAGCAGGCTGAGGAAGGCCGGGTTGGCGTCGATGATCTGCCCTTCCAGCGAGCTGATCACGATGCCATCCAGGTTGGACCAGAACAGTTCGCGGTATTTGTTCTCCGAGCGGCGCAGCGCGTCTTCCACCTCGCGGCGGCGCTCGATATCCGCCTCCAGCGCCAGGGTCTTGGCTTTCAGTTCGTCGATCAGGCGCTTGAGCTCGGAGCGGGTCCACTCCAGATGCTTGCCCACGGTGCCGATTTCATCGTGCCGCCCCCAATGGAACGGCTCGTCCAGCTTGAGTGCGGCCAACTTGGTGGCCTGCTGCGACAGCTGGGCGATGGGGCGCAGAAAGCGCGAATGCAGAATGGTCATCACCAGAATGACCGACAGCAGCAGCTGTGCCGCCACGATCAGCAGCAGGTTCTTCAGCTGGTTGCGCTGGTAGATGGCCAGGTGCTCGGTGTCGAACTCGATGCTGACCTGGCCGATTTCCTCGCCGCGGTACACCACCGGCTTCTGCACAAACGCCACGCTGCCGATACGGCGCTCGCTACGCAGCGTAGACAGGAACACGGTATTGGACTGGGTATCCGACACGCGGATGGAAATCACGCGCGGGTCGTCCATCACCGACGACACCAGCGGTGCACCGGCCTGGCGGCTAAGGTTCCACAACGGCTCCTGCATGCCCAGCGCCACGATATCCAACAGGCGCTTCTGGTCCACTGCCAGCTGGTTCTCGGCCTGCTCACGCTGCAGGTTGAAACTCAGCACACTGATGATGACGGCAGGAATAAGTAGTCCAAGGACCAGCGCCATCAGAAAGACTTGTCGCAAGGACAGGCGCGAACCAATGGTATAGCTATCGAAATTGTCAGGCTTCTGGGTCATGGACTCGGGTTCCCCAAAGGCTAGGCGCCATGGATGTTCAATTTATTGCAACAGATTATACGGAAGCGCTTGCCGCTGCGCGGAATTTCTCTTTTTGCATAGTATAAGGCAGGTTGCCGAACCGGGAAGCCAGCGCCTACAATCGCCCGCATACTTTTATAGGCAACATTTCATGCAAAATACCGCTTTTGATCAGTTGATTTGCGCTCGCTGGATTATTCCCGTGGAGCAGGATGGCCAGATATTGGAAAACCACGCAGTAGGCGTGCGTAATGGCCGCATTGTGGCGATCCTGCGACCGGACGAAATTGCTGCGGCAAGCGCGGTAAAGCACATCAACTTGCCGCAGCACGTGCTAATGCCGGGGCTGATCAATCTGCACGGTCATTCGGCAATGACTCTGCTGCGCGGCATGGCCGACGACAAAGCGCTGATGGACTGGCTGCAAAACCACATCTGGCCGGCAGAAGGCAAACATGTCAGCGATGCCTTCGTGTTCGACGGCGCGCTGCTGGCGATGGGGGAAATGTTCCGTAGCGGCACCACCACCATCAACGACATGTACTTCTTCCATGCCGCCATGGCCCGTGCCGGCCTGGCTGCCGGCATGCGTACCTTCGTCGGCTGCTCGATCCTGGAATTCCCCACCGTCTACGGCCAGAATGCCGATGACTACATCGCCAAGGGCATGGCCGAACGCCAGCAGTTCCTGGGCGAGGAACTGGTGACCTTCACCCTGGCGCCGCATGCGCCGTACACCGTGGCCGACGACACCTTCCGCAAGGTGATCACCCTGGCCGAACAGGAAGACATGCTGATCCACTGCCACATCCATGAAACCATGGACGAGGTAAACGGCAGCCTGGAGCAGTTCAAGCAGCGCCCGCTGGCGCGCCTGGCCAATCTCGGCCTGCTGTCGCCGCGGCTGATTGCCGCCCACATGGTGCACCTGAGCGACGAGGAAATCGCGCTGGTGGCCAAGCATGGCGTGTCCATCGCCCACAACCCGACCTCCAACATGAAACTGGCTTCCGGCATCGCCCCGGTGCAGAAACTGTTGGCCGCCGGCGTCACCGTGGGCATCGGTACTGACGGCGCCGCTTCCAACAACAAATTGGACATGCTGAGCGAAACCCGCATGGGCGCGTTGCTGGCCAAGGTCGGCACGCTGGACCCGACCGCCGTGCCGGCTGCCACCGCCATCCGTATGGCGACGCTCAACGGCGCGCAGGCGCTGGGCATTGCCGACAAGGTCGGCAGCGTCAGCGTGGGCAAGCAGGCCGATCTGATTGCCGTCGATCTGTCGGCGGTGGAAACCAGCCCGCAATTCGATCCGATCTCGCACATCGTGTACGCCGCCGGTCGCGAACAGGTAAGCCACATGTGGGTAAATGGTCGCCAGGTGCTGCGCGAGCGCCAGCTGACCACCCTCGACGAAGCGGAACTGAAAGCCAAGGCCGAAGACTGGCGCGTGCGCATTCTGGCCAAATAAGCAGGATACAAAATGAGCAATGTAGACGAACTGGAACTGGATAAATTCAGCCAGATTGCCCACAAGTGGTGGGACAAGGACAGCGAGTTCAAGCCGCTGCACGAGATCAACCCGCTGCGACTGGGCTTTATCGACGACTTCGCTGCCATCGACGGCAAGACGGTGCTGGACGTTGGCTGCGGCGGCGGCATCCTGGCCGAAAGCATGGCGGCCAAGGGTGCCAGCGTTACCGGCATCGACCTAGCCAAGAAGTCGCTGAAAGTGGCCCAGCTGCACAGCCTAGAATCCGGCGTCAGCGTCAGCTACCGCTGCTTGCCGGTAGAAGAGTTGGCCGCAGAGGCGCCCGCCAGCTTTGATGTGGTGACCTGCATGGAGATGCTTGAACACGTGCCGGACCCGCTGAGCGTGGTGCGCGCCTGCGCCGAGCTGGTGAAGCCGGGCGGCTGGGTGTTCTTCTCCACTCTCAACCGCAATGCCAAGGCCTATCTGCTGGCAGTGGTCGGCGCCGAATACGTGCTGAACATGCTGCCGCGCGGCACCCACGATTACAAGCGCTTCCTCAAGCCATCCGAGCTGGCACGCATGGCGCGTGGCGCCGGGCTGGAACTGGTACAGGTCAAGGGCATGGGTTACAACCCGCTGACACATATCTATAGTCTGAACGACGACACCGACGTCAACTACCTGCTGGCCATGCGCCGTCCGGGTTGATATTGCCGGCGTGACCACCTTGCGGCCAACCTGACACCATGTTCAGGTTGGCCGCAGCATTTAAGCCCATAGCCATGCTGACTTCGCCCCCCCTGCCACCCAATGCCATCCGCTGGCTGGCGGCACTCAATATCCATCGCCGCGAGCAATTGCAGGCCGTGGGTGCCGTGCGGGCATTTCTGCTGCTGAAGGCCAGCGGTCACACCGTCACCGAGCGGCTGCTGTTTGCACTGGAGGCAGCGGCACGCGGCGAACACTGGTCGGCGCTGGACGACGCCACTCGCGCCGCGCTACGCGCCGCTGCGGGCAACCACCCACCGGTGCGGCCGCTGCCGCCACAGGCGGAACGGCAGGCGTTCATGGCCGAGGCGCTGGCGCTGGCCGCCGAAGCGGCGCGACACGGCGAGGTACCGGTAGGCGCGGTCGTGGTGCATCAGGGCAAGATCATCGGCCGTGGCTACAACCGCCCGCTCGGCAGCCACGATCCCAGCGCCCATGCCGAGATGCTGGCACTGCGCGAAGCGGCGGCTCATGTTGGCAACTACCGGCTACACGGCTGCCAGCTGTATGTCACGCTGGAGCCGTGCGCCATGTGTGCCGGCGCCATCCTGCACAGCCGGCTGGATCACGTGCTGTACGGTGCGGCAGAGGCACGTACCGGCGCCGCCGGCAGTGTGATCAATCTGTTTGCCGAACGCCGCCTCAATCACCACACTGCCATCGATGGCGGCATCGCCGCCGAGGCTGCCGCGGCACTTCTGGCTGCTTTTTTTGCCCAACGCAGGTAACCGAGGAGAGCAGCATGTCCACTCGCCTGTCCTATCTGCCGGCCCTGCTTGCGCTGCTGACGCTGCCTGCCGTTGCGGCCAACCCACCGGAGGCGGATTACCTTCTCGCCAGCCAGTTGCAGCCGGTGCAAGCCGCAGTGATCAAACACAATCCCTACACCCCGGGTAGCCCGTGGCTGGAGGTGGGCGTGCGCAGCCAGTCGCTGGTGTTTTATGACGCGCTGGGCGTTGCCCGTGCCCACTACGCCATCTCTACCGCCAAGAACGGCGTCGGTGAACTGGCCAACAGCTATCAGACCCCGCGTGGCTGGCACAGGGTTTGCGAGCGTATCGGCGATGGCGTAACGCCGGGCACCATTATCTACCGCCGCCAGGTCACCCCGTGGATGTATAGCGCGCAGCTGCACCAGGAATACCCGGACAAGGACTGGATTCTGACCCGCATCCTGTGGCTGTGTGGCATGGAGCCCGGCAAGAACCAGGGTGGAGCGGTGGATAGCTATGACCGTGCCATCTACATCCATGGCGCCGGCGAACACGTGGCGTTCGGCACCCCGACCTCGCGTGGCTGTGTGCGCATGCGCAATGAAGACATCGTCGAGCTGTTTGCCCTCACCGGTAACGGCCTGGACGTCCTGATCAACGAAAACCTCTGACCCATGCTCAATCTCACTACCCCTGCCCTGCTGTTCCCGGCGATTTCCCTGCTGCTGCTGGCCTATACCAACCGTTATCTGGCGCTGGCCAGCATCATTCGCAACCTGTACGACGACTACCAGCAAGCGCCGGACGAAAAACTGGTGCAGCAGATCGGCAACCTGCGCCGGCGCATCGCGCTGATCAAATGGATGCAGAGCCTGGGAGTCGGCAGCCTGTTTCTGTGCGTGCTGGCCATGCTGCAGATCTATACCGGTTGGCCGCAGGTGGCGCAGGTCACCTTTGGCGCCAGCCTGCTGCTGATGATCATGTCGCTGGGCATGTCGCTGCTGGAGCTGCGCATGTCGACCGATGCACTGAATATCCTGCTGTCCGACCTGATCGCCGCCGAACGCGAGCGTGGCGCGCGCTGACAGCGGCAAAAAAAAGACCTCTCCCACAAAAGGGAGAGGTCAACACCCGTGTCGTACCTGCAAGGTTCCCAATGGAACACGCAATAACGGCGTTATTGCTCTTGAAGCAGCTGTTCAAACCTACCTTGCGAGCCACTTGTCGTGTTAGCCCCTGATTCCTCGCTTGGCCTTGCTTAAACAAGCGTTTGAATGGTACTTTTGCCGCTCCTTGCAGGCAAGATTTTTCTCTCAAAAACGAAACAACCGTTTGTTTTTACGCCACAAGTCATACCCGCCGCCTGTTCGATAGCACAGGGCGAGGCGCCAGTAATGCCGGCAATGCTAGAATCCCGCCGTCCGATTGCCGGACAATCGACAAACTTCAATCCCGATCATCATCATGACTAGCAGCCAGCAGGAGGCGCGTGTGAGCTTCAAGGCCAACGACTCGCTTACCGAACAGATCGCCCAATACCTGGGGCACAAGATCGTCAGCGGCGACATGCAGCCGGGAGAACGCATCCAGGAACTGCGCATTGCCGCCGAGCTGGACGTCAGCCGCGGCTCGGTGCGCGAGGCGTTGCTGATCCTGCAACGCCGCCATCTGGTGGACATCTACCCGCGCCGTGGCGCCATCGTCTCCAGCATCAGCCCGGAAGACGTGCGCGAACTGTTTGCCTTGTGGTTCTTGCTGCTGGAACAAGCGGTGCAGAATCTGGCTGGCCACTGGCAGAACGATGATCTGGCCGGCTTCATCGAACTGATGACCGAACTGGGCGAGCAGCAGCGCAAGAGCGACAGTGAAGGCTTCTACCGCACCGGGGTACAGTTTCTGGAACTACTGTATCAGCACTGCGGCAACCGCTACCTGCAGCAGACCCTGTTCGACCTGCTGCCACAGTCGCAACGCTGCCTGTTTGCCATCCTGCGCGCCGGCAAGAACCAGATCGACCGCACCTACGACTTCCTCGACCGCCTGCTCAAGGCCATCGTGGCGCGCGACGGCAGCCAGTTGCAGCAGATGCTGCGCGAGTTCGCCATCCAGTACAGCCATACCGCGCAGGCGGCTGCCGCGGAACTACTGGGCTGAGACCAGCCGGCAATAAAAAAGCGGCCGTCTGGCCGCTTTTTTTGCATGTGGTTACTCGCTAGGCCAGCCGCTGATAGTCGGCAAAGTAATACTGCACACCGTTGGCCGCAACGAGGGCGGGCTGGGTGGTGCACTGCCACTCGGCGGCATCCCAGGCCGGGAAACGCGCATCGCCGGCCACCACCAGGTCGATATGGGTCAGGCACAGCTTGTCGGCCAACGGTAGCGCCTGCGCATACAGATTGGCGCCACCGATCACGCACACCTCGTCCACCGCACCGGCCAACGCCAGTGCATCCTGCAGCGAATGCGCGACGCTGACGCCGTCATGCTGCCAGTCTTGCTGGCGGGTAATCACGATATTGAGACGTCCCGGCAACGGGCGACCGATGGAGTCGAAAGTCTTGCGCCCCATGATCACCGGCTTTCCCAGGGTTACCGCCTTGAAATGCTTCAGGTCTTCCGGCAGATGCCACGGCAGGGTGTTGTCGATGCCAATCACATTGTCGTGCGCCATCGCCGCCACCAGGGTAATGACCGGACGCGAGGTTGGCCGCAGGCTCATACCGCCACCTCCGCCTTGATGTGCGGATGCGGGTCGTAGCCTTCCAGTGTGAAGTCGTCAAACTTGAAGGCGAACAGGTCGCAGACCTCCGGATTGAGGCGCATGGTCGGCAGCGAGCGCGGCTCACGCGACAGTTGCAACCGGGTCTGCTCCAGATGGTTGCTGTACAGGTGGGCATCGCCCAGCGTGTGCACAAAATCACCCGGTTTGAGGCCGCACACCTGCGCCACCATCATGGTCAGCAGCGCATAGCTGGCAATGTTGAACGGCACGCCGAGGAAGATATCGGCCGAGCGCTGGTACAGCTGGCAGGACAGGCGGCCATCCGCCACGTAGAACTGGAACAGGCTGTGGCAAGGCGGCAGCGCCATCTCATCCACCAGCGCCGGGTTCCACGCCGACACCATCAGCCGACGCGAATCCGGGTTGCGGCGGATCATGTCCAGCACATTGCTGATCTGGTCGATATGGCGGCCATCCGGCGCCGGCCAGCTGCGCCACTGGTAGCCGTACACCGGGCCGAGGTCACCGTTGTCGTCGGCCCAGTCGTCCCAGATCGATACGCCGTTTTCCTTCAGATAGCGGATATTGGTATCGCCGCTCAGGAACCACAGCAGCTCGTGGATGATGGAGCGCAGGTGGCACTTCTTGGTGGTCACCAGCGGAAAGCCCTGCGCCAGGTCGAAGCGCATCTGGTAACCGAATACCGACCGCGTGCCGGTACCGGTGCGATCGGACTTGTCGACGCCGTGCTCCAGCACATGGCGCATCAGATCTAGATATTGCTTCATCGGTACCTCGAAAACACAGTAGAGAAACCGCGCGATTGTACGGTTATTGCCGCTTGCGGCCAACCTGCGTGCCGACCCGACCGCCTGGCTACTTGATCAAACTCCCCCGCAGCCCGGTTGCAATCGGCTAACATCGCCGCTTGGCAGCTACTTATTGAATACCCGCGAGCAATGGCAGAAGAAAGCGACAAGGAAGACCGCACCGAAGCACCCTCGCCCCGGCGGCTGGAACAGGCCCGCGCCGAGGGCAATGTGCCGCGTTCGCGCGAACTGTCCACCTTTGCCGTTACCGCCACCGGCCTGGCGCTGCTGATGGCAACCGGCAGCAGCATCTACCAGTTTTTGCACAAGCTGATGATCGACTGGTTCACCTTCGATCAGCGCAAGGCATTCGATGGCGTGCAGATTCTCGAGCACTTCCGCAGCAGCCTGCTGGATTCGCTGATGATCCTGGCACCGATCCTGGGGGCGCTGTTTCTGGTCGCCGCGCTGACGCCGCTGAGCATCGGCGGCTGGAACCTGACCAGCAAGGGCTTCATGCCCAACTTTGGCAAGCTCAATCCGGCCAGCGGCATCAAGCGCATGTTTTCGGTACAGGCCGCCACCGAAGGGCTGAAGGCGATCCTGAAAAGCGCGCTGATTGGCGGCGTCGCCACCTGGGTAATCTGGAGCGAGCGCGGCGAGCTGGTCGGGCTGGTGAGCATGCCGCTGGATCGCGCGCTGGCGGAGCTGATCAAACTGATGGAGCACACCTTTCTGATGGTGGTGGGCGCCATGCTGCTGCTGGTGCTGATCGACGTGCCGTTCCAGCTGTGGCAATACCAGAAGAACCTGCGCATGACCAAGGAAGAGCTGAAGCAGGAATACAAGGAGCAGGAAGGCTCACCGGAAGTCAAAGGCCGCATCCGCCAGCTGCAGCGTGAAGCCGCACGCAAACGCATGATGCAGGAAGTGCCGAAGGCCAACGTGATCGTCACCAACCCGACCCACTATGCCGTAGCACTGCAATACGAAGAAGGCATGGGTGCACCCAAGCTGATCGCCAAAGGCTCGCTGAAACTGGCCGAGCGCATCATCGGCAAGGGCAAGGAGCATCGCGTGGCGGTGCTGCGCGCGCCCAGCTTTGCCCGTGCACTGTATTTCAATGTCGAGCTGAACGAAGCCATTCCGGCCAAGCTGTATACTGCCGCCGCGCAAGTGCTGGCTTATGTTTACCAGCTGCAGCAGTATGAGCAGAGCGGCGGCGTTTCACCGGTGTTCCCGGAAAAACTGCAGGTACCGCCCGAACTTGACCCCGAATCCAAACGCAATCAACATACTGCGCCCACCGGCACCCCGTAACGAGGCATGAACAAGCTGCTCGAACTGCTCAAGAAAATCGACGTCAACACCCTGGCAGGGCCGATCCTGATCATGCTGGTGTTGTCGATGATGGTGTTGCCGCTGCCACCGCTGCTGCTCGACATCTTTTTCACCTTCAACATCGCCATTTCCATCATCGTGCTGATGGTCGGGGTGAACACACGCGAGCCGCTGGAGTTCTCCTCCTTCCCTACCCTGCTGCTGATCACCACCCTGCTGCGCCTGTCGCTGAACGTGGCCAGTAGCCGCATCATCCTGCTGGAAGGCCACACCGGCACCAGTGCCGCCGGTAAGGTGATCGAATCGTTCGCCCACTTCCTGATCGGCGACAACATCACCATCGGTATCGTGGTGTTCGTCATCCTCACCATCATCAACTTCGTGGTGATCACCAAGGGCGCCGGCCGTATCGCCGAAGTGTCGGCCCGCTTCACCCTGGATGCGATGCCCGGCAAGCAGATGGCTATCGACGCCGACCTGAACGCCGGCCTGATCGGCGAAGACGACGCGCGCCGCCGCCGCGCCAAGATCACCGAAGAGGCCAACTTCTTTGGCTCCATGGATGGTGCCTCCAAGTTCGTGCGCGGCGATGCCGTCGCCGGCATCCTGATCATGGTGATCAATATTGTCGGCGGCCTGATCATCGGCGTGGTACAGCATGATCTGGATGTTGCCAGCGCCGCCGAAACCTACACTCTGCTGACCATCGGTGACGGCCTGGTGGCGCAGATTCCGGCGCTGATCATCTCGACCGCCGCCGGTATGGTGGTGGCCCGGGTCGGTACCGAAAAAGGCATTTCCGAACAACTGGCTGGCCAGCTGTTCGCCAACCCCACCGTGCTGTATCTCACCGCCGGTGTCATCGGCCTCTTGGGCCTGATCCCCAACATGCCGCACCTGGCGTTTCTGCTGATTGCCGCCACCCTGGCCGGCACCGCTCGCTGGCTGGAAAAACTCAGTCAACAGAAAGAACAAGCGGTGGCGACGGTCAGCGAACAGCCGCCGCCGGCGGTACTGGAGCAGCCACTGGCCGAAGTGGGCTGGAAGGACGTGCAGCCGGTAGACGCGCTGGGACTGGAAGTCGGCTACCGCCTGATTCCGCTGGTCGATCGCGACCAAGATGGCGAGCTGTTGCGCCGTATCCGCGGCATCCGCAAGAAGATGGCGCAAGAACTGGGCTTCCTGGTGCCACCGGTCCACATCCGCGACAACCTGGAAATCCGCCCCAATGCCTATCGCATCCTGTTGAAAGGGGTGGAGATCGGCAATGGCGAGGCCTATATCGGCCAGTTCCTGGCCATCAACCCCGGCCAGGTCAGCGGCGATCTGCAAGGCACGCCCACCACCGATCCTGCATTTGGCCTACCGGCGATCTGGATCGATGCCAGCAAGCGCGACGAGGCGCAAAACCTGGGCTACACAGTGGTGGATGCCAGTACCGTGGTGGCGACCCACATTTCCAACCTGCTGCAGACCCATGCCGCCGAACTACTAGGCCGCGAAGAGGTACAGGCACTGATCGAACACGTGGCCAAGGAAGCGCCCAAGCTGGTGGAAGACCTGGTGCCCAAGGTGGTACCAATCGGCATCCTGCAGAAAGTACTGCAACAGCTGCTGCTGGACGGCATTCACCTGCGAGACTTCCGCACCATCATCGAAACGCTGGCCGACCACGTGGCCATTACCCAGGATATCGACGACCTGACCAGCGCCGTGCGTACCGCGCTGTCGCGTGCCATCGTGCAGCAGCTGTTCCCGGGCGAACAGGAACTGCCGCTGATGACGCTGGAGCCGCAGCTGGAAAATATCCTGATGCAGGCGGTCAACAGCAAGGCGGGCGGCGGCCTGGAACCGGGTCTTGCAGAGAACCTGTTGTCCAATGCCGCTCATCAAACAGAAAATGTTGAAAATCAAGGGTACAATCCGGTGCTGCTCACACCGCCTGGATTGCGGCCGCTTTTGGCACGCTTCTTGCGCCGGGCACTGCCGCAACTGCGGGTCATTTCTCATAATGAGATACCCGACAGCAAATCCATTCGTATAATTGCGGTGATCGGGGGGAGCAAAGGCTAACGCACAATGGTCGTCAGAAAGTTCTACGGCAAAACTACACGCGACGCGCTGCGCCAGGTTCGGGAAGAACTTGGCGCTGATGCGTTGATCCTGTCCAATCGCCCGACGTTGGGCGGTGGGGTAGAGATCATGGCGGTTGCCGATGCTGACGTGTCCGCGATTGCCACCACGCTTACGCCGCCGGCGCAGCCCAAGCCGCCGCGCAATGCCGCGCCGCAGACTGCGGCCAACCCGACACCACCGTCCAGCGCCGCTAGCGGCAGCGCCCCCGCCGTCAACCGCGCGCTGGCACGTACCTACGCCATGCCGGTGGAGCCGCTGGATGAGCCGCCGGCTCCGCCGACGCCACCTGCGCCCCCACCGGCGCCGGAACCTGCGCGCAACCAGCCGCAGCCGTTTCTGCAGCACGTGCAACAAAGCAATAGCCGTCGCCCGGCAGCCCCGCCGCCTACCACGCCGCGCAGCAGCAATGCCGCGGAGACGGATGCCGAGCGCGAGCAGATGTCGCAGGAGCTCAAGCAGATCAGCGACGAGATCAAGCAATTGCGCAGCCTGCTGCAAAGTCAGCTGGCCGGCTTTGCCTGGTCGGACATGGAGCAGCGCAGCCCCAACCGCGCCGAGCTGTTCCGCCACCTGCTCACCGCCGGCTTCAGCTCCGCACTGATCCGCCAGCTCACCCAGAAACTGCCGCCGCAATACGATGGCGAAATCGCACAGAAATGGGCGCGCTCGGCGCTGATCCACAACCTCAAGTGCATGGATCCGCAGCACGACCCAATCGAGGCCGGCGGCATCTTTGCGCTGGTCGGCCCTACCGGCGTCGGCAAGACCACCACCGTCGCCAAGTTGGCCGCACGCGCCACCATGCGCCACGGCGCGCAGAACGTGGCGCTGATCACCACCGATACCTACCGTATCGGCGCGCAGGATCAGCTGCGCATCTACGGCAAGATCCTCGGGGTGCCGGTGTTCTCGGTACAGAATGAAGGTGATCTGCAACTGACGCTGGCCGACCTGACTCCGCGCAAGATCGTGCTGATCGACACCGTGGGCATGAGCCAGCGCGATGCGCGGGTGCAAAGCCAGCTGGAAATGTTCAAGCAGGCCGGCCGCCCGGTGCAGCGCCTGTTGCTGCTGGCGGCCAACGCCGACGGCCACACCCTGGAAGACGTGGTGCGCCACTACAAGGGCGAAGGCCTGACCGGCGCCATCGTGTCCAAGATCGACGAGGCGCTGGCGCTGGGCCCCAGCCTGGACGTAGTGATCCGCAACCGCCTGCGCCTGTTCTACGTCACCAACGGCCAGCGCGTACCGGAAGACATCCACGCCGCCCATGCCGAGCTGCTGATCGACCGCGCGCTGCGCGCCGCGCAGCAGCATTCGCCGTTCAGCCCGTCCGGCGACGAGCTGAATCTGGTCAACGCCGCGCAATCCGGCTGGCTGGGCTGACAGCATGAGCGACCAAGCCTCCAGCCTGCGCCAGGCACGTGCACAATCCCACTACCCGCCCTCGTTCGCCTTCTTTGGCGGCGAAGGCAGCGGCGTCAGCACCGTGGTGGGCGAGCTGGCGGCGGCGCTGGCGATGAGCGGCCAACGTCCGCTGCTGGTGGAACACCAGCCGGGCAACCATCAGGCGCGCCGCCTGGGGCTGCCCACCAGTGCCAGCTTTGCCAGCCTGTCCATCAGCCTGGGCGGTGTCAGCGACCTGCTGGTCAGCAACCGCTACGGCCTGAACCTGATCAACTTGGTGGCCAGCAGCGAGGAACGCACCCGCCTGTCGCCGCGACTGTGGCGGCGGCTGGCCAGCGAATTCGCCGCGCTGGAAGCCGACAACAGCATGCTGCTGATCGACGCCCCGGCGCTGACCGAAGACCCGGCGCCGCTGTGCATTGCCGACAATCTGGTGCTGGTGCTCAGCCCGGATGCCGACAGCCTCACCCAGGGCTATGCCAGCCTGAAGCGCCTGGCCGGCGATTACGCCCGCCGCCGCTTCAACGTGCTGGTCAACCGCGCCCAGGATTTCAACGAAGCCCAGGCCGTGTTCAACCGCCTCAGCGGCGTAGCCGGCGACTATCTGTCGGTAGCACTGCGCTGGGTGGGCTTCGTACCGCTGGACCACACCGTGCGCAAGAGCCAGACTCTGCGCCGCCCCACCGTCGAAGCCTTTGCCGACAGCGAAGCGGCGCAGGCCTGCCGCCAGCTGGCGCAGATGCTGCCGCGCTGGCATGGCCCGGACAGTGCCACCCAGCGCGCCAGCTATCTGGAACACTTGCTGATGACCACCAAATCGCTTGCAGATCTGACAGGAAGCTGACATGGCAGCCCCCCATAAAATACGCGCCTACGCCCAGGTTGCCGCCACGCGCGAACAGATCGACATCGAGCGCCACACGCCGCTGGTGAAGAAGCTGGCCAGCATGCTGGTGGCCCGGCTGCCGGCCAGCGTCGATATCAATGACCTGATCCAGGTTGGCATCATCGGACTGATGGAAGCGGCCAAGCAATTTGATGCCAGCCAGGGCGTGCAGTTTGAAACCTTCGCCAGTCAGCGCATCCGTGGCGCCATGCTGGACGAACTGCGCCGCGAAGACTGGATGCCGCGCCAGACGCGGCGCAACTCGCGCCAGATCGAAACCGCCATCCACACGCTGGAACAGCAGCTGGGCCGCCCGCCGCTGGAAAGCGAGATCGCCGAGCACCTGGAACTGCCGCTGGAGCAGTACCAGGAGATGCTGGGCGAGTGCCGCGGCATCAGCCTGGTGCATTTTTCCGATTTCGAAGACGACGAAGGCAACAGCAGTGGCCACCACGTGGAAAACGTGGTGGACGAAAACAGCCACGAGCCGGCCGACATCCTGGCCAGCGGCGCCTTCCGCAGTGCACTGGTGGACGCAATCAAGCTGCTGCCAGAACGCGACCAGCTGGTGATGAGCCTGTACTACGAACAAGAGTTGAACCTGAAGGAAATTGGCGCCGTGCTTGGCGTCTCCGAATCGCGCGTCTGCCAGCTGCACAGCCAGGCCGTAACTCGCCTGCGCAGCCGCCTGCGCGACTGGATTTGATGCGGCCAACCTTTTGCGCCGCCAGTAAACGGAACCCTACATTTTGGACAAGATCAGTTTTATCGCCATCCTTGGCGGGCTGACCGCCATTCTTGCCGGCCAGGCGCTGGAAGGCGGCCACATCGCCTCGCTGATTCAGGTCACCGCCTTTCTCATCGTCATCGGCGGCACCGCCAGTGCGGTGATGCTGCAATCTACCCCGCGCCAGTTCATGACCGGGCTGCAGATGGCCAAGTGGGTGTTCGTGCCGCCCAACTTCGAGTTCGAAAAGCAGATCCGCGACATCGTCGGCTGGAGTAACACCTCCCGCCGCAGCGGCCTGCTGGCGCTGGAAGGCTACCTCAACGCGCAGAAGGACCCGTTCACCAAGAAGGCGCTGCAATTGCTGGTCGATGGCGGCGAACCGCAGATGATCCGCGAGGTGCTGGAAGTGGAGCTGGAAGCCCACGAACACGCGCGCAAGCTGGCGGCTAAGATCTGGGAATCCGCCGGCGGCTACTCGCCTACCATGGGCATCATGGGTGCGGTGCTGGGGCTGATCCACGTGATGGAAAACCTGTCCGACCCGTCCAAGCTGGGCGGCGGCATCGCCGTGGCCTTCGTCGCCACCGTCTACGGCGTTGGGGCAGCCAACCTGCTGTTCCTGCCGATGGCACAGAAACTCAAGCACCTGATCACGCTGGAAAGCACCGCGCGCGAACTGGTAATCGAGGGCATCGTCGCCATCGCCAACGGCGAAAACCCGCGCCAGATCGAGGCACGGCTGCGCGGCTTCCAGGCCATTACCGACTGAGCCCAGCCCCGCCGCCAACGACAACGCCCGCTACTCGCGGTCGTTTTGCTTACAACGGCGGATACTTCCGCTCAGGCCGACGGCGGCAGCTCCAGCAGTTGCGCATGCTCCGGCGGCTTCTTGATAAAGGCCGCCAGCAGCTTGTACACATCATGGTCGAAGCGCGGCTTGGCCTGCGGCTGCTTGCTGTCGGCGCGGCGTGAGCCCAGATAGCACCAGCGCTCGAACAGGAACTCCTCCCACTCACCGCTCACCGGGTCGGTCTCGCGCACTGCCACCACACCGGGATACGGCCATGCCTTCAACTGCAGCCGCGACAGCGCCTGCAGCAGGCGGATATTGTGCGCGGCGGCGTCTTCCTTGCCGACGCAGGCGCCCTTGCAGCGGCCACGCTGGTGCGCAAAACAGGCGCCCTTGCGTGCGCCGCGTTTTTCCAGCTGCAGACAGGTCTGGCACAGGCCGTTGAATTCGCACAGCTCGGTCAGCGTCTTTTTGGCTTCCTTTTGGTTGCGGAACAGCCCGTACAGGCTGGTCAGCTGCGAGAAATCCACCTCGTGTGCGTACACCACCCGCGGCAGCAAAAAGCCGCTGCCCGCCGGCTGCAGCTGAATGGAACACAGCTCCTGCTCCAGCCGGCCGCGTTGGTTGTGAATCGGCTGCAAGGACTTGACCAGCTCCAGCTCCAGCAGCTGGGCGCCAAACTCGCCGATGGTTTCATGCCAGGCCACCCGCTTGATCTGCTGGCTGAGGCGCACTTCCTTGTGCTGCTGCTGGCCACTGCCAAAGTGCGCCAGCACGCGATTGCGCAGGTTGCTGCTCTTGCCCACGTACAGTGGCAGGTCATGCTCGCCATACAGCAGGTATACCCCCGGCACATCCGGCAGCTGCTCCATCACCTCCGGATCCAGCCCCGGCGGCACCATCGCCTGCGCCATCAGCTCACTGGCCGCCGTCTCAACTGCCTCGCGCCCGAGATTAGTCAGCGACTGACCGAGAAACTGGTACAACGCTTCGGCATCGGCCATGGCGCGGTGGCGCGACGGCAGCTGGATTTCATGGCGCTGGATGATGCTGTCCAGATTGTGCTTGTAATGCTGCGGGTAGAGCTTGCGCGACAGCTTGACGGTGCACAGCACCTCGCTGCGGAACTTGATGCCGACGCGCTTGAATTCGTTCTTCAGAAAGCCGTAGTCGAAGCGCACGTTGTGAGCGATGAACAACCGGCCCTGCAGTTTTTCCAGCAGCTGCTCGGCCACGGCGGCAAATGGCGGCGCCTCGGCCACCATGGCATTGCTGATGCCGGTCATCTCTTCGATGAACGGTGGGATGTTCTGCCCCGGGTTGACCAGCATGTCGAAGCGCTGCACCTGCTCGCCATCGATCAGGATCATGCCCACTTCGGTGATGCGGTCGCGGGTAATGTGGCCGCCGGTGGTTTCCAGGTCGACAATGGCGAGGGGACGGTCAAACAGCATGCGGGAACTCGGTGATTACACAGGGGAATCCCGCCACGCGGCGGGGCGAAGAGACTACCACGATTCGCCCGCCGCTTCACCCTGCCTGCGACCGGCAGCCATCAGCCGGCCGGCTGCAGCACCTGCCACACGCGGTAGGCCACCCAGGCATCGTTGGCCGCATACAGCTGCTGCGCCTCGGACAGGGCGCGCAGCGACCAGTTGGAGGTGGACACCTTCTTCGACTTGCGGAAGTACTGGCCGAACAGCTGCGCCACCGCCTGTACTGCGCCGATGGTCAGCCGCTTGTCTTCGCACTGGAACAGCTTGCCGATGTCCAGCAGCTGCAGATCGGTCACCCCGAAGCGGTTTTTCAGGTGGGCGCGGTCCGAACTGAGGTCGAAACCGGCCAGCGTCAGGTCGCGCCGCGCCAGCAGCGCGGCCAACGCCGGCGGCATCGGCCCTTCGCCCAGCGGGAACAGCCAGGCGTGGTCGGCGGTGGCCAGCTGCACCAGGTGCGGCCCGGTGGGCTGCTGCCCCTTGTGAAAGGTTGGCCGCGACTCGGTGTCGAAGCCCAGCACCGGCTCGGTGGCCAGGCGCGCGGTGGCGGCGGCCAACATGGCGTCGTCCCGTACCAGGGTGATCTGCGGCAGCGTCAGGCCGGCAAACAGCGGCAGCGCCTTGATTTCTTCGCGGGGGATATGGCGGGTGATCTTCATGGCCGACACGGTACCAAAAGCTGCCGGCCAGGAAAACCTCGGCAGTACGCATCCATGCCGAGCGGGCAGTGCCTGCAGCGCGTGACGGCGCGTAAAAAGTGCGCCACCTGCGGCCAACCTTGCCGCGCTAGCCTGCCGCCCGGCGCGCGAGTCCGGCCTGATAGTCGGCCACTTCCTGCTGCAGCCAGGCGGCGAATATCTCCTGCTTGTAGCGGGCGCTTTCACGCGGCGGCCACACCAGCCAGC
The DNA here is from genome assembly GCF_040148885.1 of Vogesella oryzagri. Taxonomy (NCBI): domain Bacteria; kingdom Pseudomonadati; phylum Pseudomonadota; class Betaproteobacteria; order Neisseriales; family Chromobacteriaceae; genus Vogesella; species Vogesella oryzagri. Next base: position 41,703 of record NZ_JBEFLD010000007.1, on the reverse strand, counting down.
ACGGGTAGGGATACGGCGCCACGATGTCGGTCAGCTGTACCAGCCGGCCGGCATCCAGCTCGCGCTGCACCAGGCTGCGCCGCTCCAGGGTGATGCCCTGTCCCTGGCGCACCATGTCGATGATCAGGTTGGAGTCGTTGATCCACAGCCACGCCTCGCCCGGCTCCTCGATGCCGGCCAGCTGGCACCACGGCTGCCAGCTTTCCACCGAACGGATCAGCGGCCCGGCCATTACCTGCTGCGGCGTCTGCGGCAGGCGGCCGCCGTTGAATGTCGGCGCTGCCACCATCAGCAGCTCGTCGTCAAACAGCTTCTGCTGCTGCAAGCCTTCCCAGTTGCCCTGGCCGATGCGGATGCCCACGTCCACCAGCCCCTGCCGCAGGTCGAGGATGTCCAGGCTGGCGCGGATGCTCACCCGGTAGCGCGGGTACAAGGCCTGGAAGCGGTGCAGCCGCGGTAGCAGCCACTGCGAGCCGAACGACGGCAGCACCGCCACGGCCAGGTCGCCCTCGCGCGGCCGCGCCTGGATCAGGCGGGTCGCCTCGCCCAGCTCCGCCAGCCCGGTGCGAATCTGCATCGCGTAGATACGCCCTTCCTCGCTCAGCCGCAGCCCGCGGCCCTCGCGCACGAACAGCGCCACCCCCAGCAGCTCTTCCAGCAGGCGGATCTGCTGACTGATGGCGGAGTGGGTGACGTGCAGTTCGCCGGCGGCACGGGTGATGCCGCCGAGGCGGGCAACGGCTTCGAAACTGCGCAGCGCAGTGAGGGGCGGCAAGGCTTTCATGTAAGAAAAACTAACATGTAGCGGCAGAAATCATCAATTTTTCTTTGTGTTTCACTTGCTTATAGTAGCAACACTACTTGGAGGGAAACGCAATGGAACACGTACTGCATCTGACCCTACAACGGCGCGAGCTGCTGGTGCTGCAACTGGTGCGCCCCGGACAGGTACGCGCCGTCAGCGGCGCGCACTGGCTGACCATCAACGGCGAAGACATCTGTCTGTATGCCGGCGAGCAGGCGCGGCTGCCGGCCGGTAAACTGCTACTGGAAGGCGACGGCCGCCTCGACCTGCAAGGCCTGGCCGCACCGGCACCGCAAGGCGGCGCCCTGCAACTGGGCTTTATTTCGGTACGCAACGAACAACGGGAGGTGTCATGCAACTGATCGGCATGCTGGATTCACCCTACGTCAGACGGGTGGCGATTTCACTGCGACTGCTGGATATCGACTACCAGCACCTGCCGCTGTCGGTGTTCCGCAACATGCCGGAGTTCCGCGACATCAACCCGGTGCTCAAGGTGCCGACCCTGGTGTGCGACGACGGCGAGCTGCTGATGGATTCCAGCCTGATCCTGGACTACCTGGAGCGGCTGGTGCCGCCGGAGCGCCGCCTGACACCGGAGGCATTGCCGGCGCGGCAGCACTGCCTGCACGGCATCGGCCTGGCGCTGGCGGCGATGGAGAAGGCGGTACAAGCGTTCTACGAATGCCAGCTGCGCCCGGCCGAGGCACGCCACGCCCCGTGGCTGGCGCGGGTGGCGGAGCAGCTGAATGCCGCCTGCCTGCAGATGGAAGCCTTGCTGCAACGCCAGCCACCGCAGCTTACCCAGCTGGACCAGGCCACGCTGAGCATCGCCGTGGCCTGGCGTTTCATCGCCGAGCGCGCGACGGCACAGGTACGGCTGGACGACTACCCGGCGCTGTGCGCCTGGAGCCAGCAGGCAGAGACGCATCCGGCCTTCCTCGCCTGCCCGTTCGAGTAAGCGCGCGGCGCGGTCGGCAATAAAAAACCGCCCCACGCGTGGGGCGGTTTTTTATTGCCGACCTTGGCGTGACTCAGGCCGACAGCTCCAGCATCAGCTTGTTGATACGCTTCACGAATGCCGCCGGGTCTTCCAGCTTGCCGCCTTCGGCCAGCAGCGCCTGGTCGTACAGCACGTGCGCCAGATCCTCGCGGCGGGCGTCGTTGTTTTCCGTGGCCAGACGCTTGACCAGCACGTGCTCCGGGTTGATCTCCAGCGTCGGCTTGGCGCCTTCCGGCACCGGCTGACCGGCGGCCTTCAGCATGCGCTCCAGGTGGGCGCTCATATCGTGCTCACCCACCACCAGGCAGGCCGGGCTGTCGGTCAGGCGCGAAGTGGCGCGCACATCCTTCACCCGCTCGCCCAGCGCCTTCTGCACCAGCTCTACCAGCGGTTTGGCGACTTCTTCCACCTGCTTTTGCGCTTCCTTGTCGGCTTCGTCTTCCAGCGCGCCGAGGTCCAGCGCGCCCTTGGCCACCGACTGCAGCTTGTTGCCGTCGAACTCAAGCAGCGAGCCGGTTACCCACTCGTCGACGCGGTCGGTGAGCAGCAGCACTTCCACGCCCTTCTTCTTGAACACTTCCAGGTGCGGGCTGTTGCGCGCGGCGGACAGGGTATCGGCGGTGATGAAGTAGATCTTGTCCTGGCCTTCCTTCATGCGGCCAACGTAGTCGGCCAGCGACACGGTGGGCACATCGCCTTCCGAGCTGGTAGACACGAAACGCAGCAGCTTGGCGATGCGTTCCTTATTGCCAAAGTCCTCGCCGACGCCCTCTTTCAGCACCTGGCCGAACTCCTGCCAGAAGGTGGCGTACTTGTCCTGCTCGTTGGCCGCCAGGTCTTCCAGCAGGCCCAGCACCTTCTTCACGCAGCCGGCGCGGATGGCGTCGATGTCCTTGGATTCTTGCAGGATCTCGCGCGACACGTTCAGCGGCAGGTCGTTGCTGTCGATCACGCCGCGTACGAAGCGCAGGTACTGCGGCATCAGCTTGTTGCTGTCTTCCATGATGAACACGCGGCGCACGTACAGCTTGACGCCCTGCTTGCGGTCGCGGTCCCACATGTCGAACGGCGCGCGCGACGGGATGTACAGCAGCTCGGTGTACTCCTGGCGGCCTTCGACGCGGGCGTGGCTCCACGCCAGCGGTTCGCTGAAGTCATGCGCCACGTGCTTGTAGAATTCCTGGTACTGCTCGTCGCTGATGTCGTTCTTGCTGCGCGTCCACAGCGCGGAAGCGGCGTTGACGGCTTCAAAGTCGTCGCTGACGATCACTTCACCGTTTTCGCCATAGCTGTTGCCCTTCTTCATCTCGATGGGGATGGAGATGTGGTCGGAATAGGTGCGCACGATGCGCTTCAGCGCCCAGTCGTTCAGCAGCTCGTCCTGGCCTTCCTTCAGGTGCAGCACGATCTCGGTGCCGCGGCCAACCTTGTCCACCTGCTGCAGGGTGAACTCGCCCTCGCCCTGCGATTCCCAGCGCACGCCTTCGCTGGCCGCGCTGCCGGCGCGGCGGGTGGTCAGCGTCACCTTGTCGGCGACGATGAAGGCGGAATAGAAGCCGACGCCGAACTGGCCGATCAGGTTGGCATCCTTTTTGGCATCGCCCGACAGCTGCTCGAAGAAGGCCTTGGTGCCGGATTTGGCGATGGTGCCGATGTTGGCGATCACTTCGTCACGGTTCATGCCGATGCCGTTGTCGGCGATGGTGATGGTCTTGGCCTCGGCATCGAAGGAGATGCGGATTTTCAGCTCCGGATCGTTCTCGAACAGGGCGGCATTGTGCAGCCCCTCGAAACGCAGCTTGTCGGCGGCATCGCTGGCATTGGAAACCAGCTCACGCAGGAAGATCTCCTTGTTGGAATACAGGGAGTGGATCATCAGTTTCAGCAGCTGTTTGACTTCGGTCTGAAAACCCAGGGTTTCTTTCTGTGCGCTCATGGTATCGGTGTACTTAGGTTGAACAAGACAGGAGAAAAATAGGGCCGCCGCGGCATATTTCAATAGCCGCACCCGGCCCGGCGCATGGCCGCGGCGCAGCCCGATGCGGGGCGGGGTTCAGAATTTACCCATGATGGCAAAGTAGATGGCTTAAGATAAAGCCGTCTGCGCTGCCTGGAAGCCTGCAATGCGTAGTATCAAGACGCGACTGATCATCTGGATTGTGCTGGTGCTGCTGCTGGTATTGGGCACCACCGGCTATGTGTCCTATCAGACCACGCTGGGCAGCGAGGAACGCGACTATGCGGCGCAGAAGGAAGGCCTGAAGCAGCGGCTGTCGCTGTCGCTGCCGCACGGCGTGTGGCAACTGGACGACGAGTTCATTCGCCTGACGCTGGATGCCGAACTGAAATCCCCGGCCGTGGTGGCGCTGCGGGTGGAGGGCGATGCCGGGCTGTACCTTGGCCGCCAGCGCAGTAGCCGCGGCGAGCCGGTGTATCTGGGCCGCAATATCGAACCTGCCAGCGACGAAATTCTGGCGCTGCCGGTGATCTACCAGCAGCGCGACAATCTGGGCACGGTGAAGGTCTACCTGTCCCGCGCCCGCATCCTGGAACGGCTGGAGCGCGAAATCCTGCATCAGGGCATGCAGGCGCTGCTGATTGTGGTGATGCTGTCCATCATCCTCACCCTGCTGCTGCGCAGCTATGTGTTTGCCCCGCTCAAGCAGCTGCAGCAGGCGCTGCAACGGGCCGCGGCGCTGGAGGGCAGCGACAAGCCGCAGCTGCCGGAAGCGCGTTTCAGCGAGTTTTCCGAGCTGGTGCACGGCGTCAACGCCATCATCCACAAGATCAGCAGCGAACTGGGGCTGCGTCGCCAGGCGGAAACCATCGCGCTGGCAGAAAAAGAGCGCGCCGAGTCGGCCTACCGCCAGCTGCTGGATACCCAGGACACGCTGATCAAGACCGAGAAACTGGCGTCGCTGGGCTCACTGGTGGCCGGCGTGGCGCACGAGATCAACACGCCGGTGGGCATCACCCTGACTGCCGCCTCGCATCTGTCGCTCACCACCGAGCAGATCAACAAGCAGTTCAGCAGCGGCCAGATCCGGAAAAGCGATCTGCAGGACTATCTGCTCAATGCGCAGGAATCCACCGACCTGATCCTGTCCAATGCCGAACGTGCGGCCAACCTGATCCACAGCTTCAAGCAGGTGGCGGTGGATCAGACCAGTGAAGCGCGCCGCGCCTTCGACCTCAGCGACTACCTCAACGAAATCATCACCAGCCTGCGGCCCAAGCTGCGTCGCAGCCAGGTACAGGTGGTGATCGACTGCCCCGACCGGCTGCAGATGGACAGCTACCCCGGCGCGCTGTCGCAGGTGATTACCAACCTGGTCATGAATGCCCTGCTGCATGCCTATGATGAAGAACAGGCAGGCATTATTGCGCTGCGCGCCAGCCGCCTGGGCGACACACAGGTGCGGCTGGTGGTAAGCGACGACGGCAAGGGCATCGCGACGGAAAACATGGGCCGCATTTTCGAGCCTTTTTTCACCACCAAGCGCGGCAATGGCGGCAGCGGCCTTGGCCTGCATATCGTTTTCAACATCGTGTTCAAACGTCTGGGCGGCGTGATCAATGTAGACAGTACCCCGGGAAAGGGGACCCGATTTACCCTGGTACTGCCCTGCAACGCCCCGGAACCCAAGCATGAGGAGCAATCATGAGCAGCATTGACAACAATAACGACGACTGGCTGCTGGACGATGAGGCCGAGCAGGCGGAAGAGCCGTGCCCGACCCGCAAGCCGTGGAAGATCCTGATCATCGACGATGAGAAGGACGTGCACAGCGCCACCCGGCTGGCGATCAAGGATATGCAGTACAAGGAGCGGCCGCTGCAGCTGCTGAGCGCCTACAGCGCGCGCGAGGGCTTCGACATGCTGCGCCAGCATGACGATGTGGCGCTGATCCTGCTGGATGTGGTGATGGAAACCGATAACGCCGGCCTGCTGCTGGTACAGCGCATCCGCGAAGAACTGCACAACCACCTGGCGCGCATCGTGCTGCGTACCGGGCAGCCGGGGCAGGCGCCGGAGCAGGAAGTCATCCTCGATTACGACATCAACGACTACAAGACCAAGACCGAACTGACGGTGCAGAAGCTGTTCACTACCGTGATCGCCTCGCTGCGCGCCTACGAGAACCTGGTCACCATCGAGAAAAACCGCCAGGGGCTGTCCAAGATTCTGGAGGGCGCCGCCGACCTGTACCAGCTGCGCTCACTGAAGGAGTTCGCCTCCGGCGTGCTCAAGCAGATCAGCGCCATCCTGGATATCGGCACCGACGGCGTGCTGTGCATGGAAAACACCCATCAGCAGGAGCACAACCGCCCCAATCTAGAGGTGCTGGCCGCCACCGGGGCGTTTGAACCGCTGCTGGGCCGCTCGGCCGAAGAAATGGCGCCGCTCTACCCGGAGCTGCACGCCGCCATCCTCGAGACGCTGCAATCCAAGCACAGCCTGTTCCGCCACCCGGTGGACGTGCTGTATATCGCCTCGCAGAACGGCCGCGAATTCGTGGTGCACTTTTCACCGCCGTGGCCGCTGGAGGACGTAGAGCGCGACCTGCTGGAAGTATTCTGCCAGCGCATTTCCTCCGCCTACGACAACCTGTACCTGTACACCCAGCTGCTCAAAGCGCAGGAGGCCACCGTGGTGGCGCTGGCCGACCTGGCGGAATTCCGCGACAGCGATACCGGCGAGCACGTGCTGCGCGTGCAACAGCTGAGCGATGCCATCGCCGGCGAACTGCAGGCGATGGGCGAGTATCCTGCGGTGCTGACACCGGCCTTCATGGACATGATCGGCATGGCCAGCATCCTGCACGATGTCGGCAAGGTGGGTACCCCGGACCACATCCTGTTCAAGCCGGGCAAGCTGGATCCGGATGAACGCGTCATCATGGAGCAGCATGCCAGTATCGGCGCCAGCATCCTGTCCAAGGCCAGCGCGATGGTGGAAGGCGTCAGCTATCTGTCGGTGGGCGCGGAGATCGCCGGCGGCCACCACGAGTATTTCGATGGCAGCGGCTACCCGCATCAGCTGCAGGGGCAGGCCATCCCCGTGTCGGCCCGCATCGTGGCGGTGGTGGACGTGTTCGATGCGCTGCTGCACAAGCGGCCGTACAAGCAGCCGTGGCCACTGCACGAGGTCATGGACTATATCGCCGGCCGCGCCGGTACCCAGTTCGACCCCAAGGTGGTGCAGGCCCTGCAACGGCTGATCAGCAGCAACAAGCTGCCACCGCTGCTGCTGGGGCCGCTGCAACGCGGCTAGCCGCCGCAAGGTTGGCCGCAGGCATGAAAAAAAGGCGGGGTTGCCCCCGCCTTTTTTTGTTACCGGCCATCAGCGCATCAGGCGCCCAAGGCGGCAAACACCTCGTCGCGCACGGTTTCCACCGCCTGCACACCGTTTACCTTGACGTATTGCGGTGCCTTGCTGTCACCGGAAGCCGCCATCTGCGAGTAGAAGCCGACCAGCACTTCGGTCTGCTCATGGTATACGTCCAGGCGTTTTTTCACGGTTTCCGCCTTGTCGTCGTCACGCTGCACCAGGGCTTCGCCAGTGATGTCGTCCACCCCTTCCACCTTCGGCGGATTGTATTTCACGTGGTAGGTGCGACCGGAAGCCACATGCACGCGGCGGCCGGACATACGGTCGATGATGGTGGCGTCCGGTACGTCGATTTCCACCACGTAGTCGATGTCCACGCCGGCTTGCTTCATCGCTTCCGCCTGCGGAATGGTGCGCGGGAAGCCGTCGAACAGGAAGCCGTTGGCGCAATCGGCTTCGGCGATACGCTCTTTCACCAGACCGATGATGATGTCGTCACGCACCAGGCCGCCGGCATCCATGATCTGCTTGGCTTCCACCCCCAGCGGGGTGCCGGCTTTTACCGCCGCACGCAGCATGTCGCCGGTGGAAATCTGCGGAATGCCGAATTTTTCCTTGATGTAGTTGGCCTGGGTGCCTTTACCAGCGCCCGGAGCGCCCAACAGAATCAGCTTCATCGTTTACTCCCATCAGTACTTGTTGTGTTATCGGGTGGTTTCTGCCACCACGGCGCGTACCCGTTCCAGGTCTTCCGGGGTATCCACGCCGGCAGCGGGCGCTTCGGCCACGCATTCCACGGCAATGGCATGGCCATGCCACAGCATGCGCAATTGTTCCAGCGCCTCGAACTGCTCCAGTGGGGCGGGTGCCAGCTGGCTGTAGGTGTGCAGCAGGCTGGCGCGGTAGGCGTACATGCCGATGTGGCGATATACCGGCAAACCGGCCGGCAACGATTCCTTGCTGGTAGCAAAGGCATCGCGCGCAAAGGGGATCGGTGCACGGCTGAAGTACAGCGCGTGCCCGTGTTTATTCAGCACCACCTTGACCACGTTCGGGTTGAACATGTCAGCGGCGCTATGGATATCGTGGGCCAGCGTTGCCATCGGCGCGCTGCTCTCGCCCAGCAGCGCGGCCAGGCGGTCGATCAGCGCCGGCTCGATCAGCGGTTCGTCGCCCTGCACGTTCACCACCACGGCGTCGTCCGGCAGCGCCAGCAGGCTGGCCACCTCGGCCAGGCGGTCGGTACCGCTGGGATGGTCGGCACGGGTCAGCACCACCTCCACCCCGTACTGCTCGCACGCGGCCACAATGCGCGGGTGATCGGTCGCCACCACCACGCGGTTGGCCGCAGACAAGCGGGCACGCTCGGCCACGCGCACTACCATCGGCTTGCCGCCGATGTCGGCCAGCGGTTTTTCCGGCAGCCGGCTGGAAGACAGCCGTGCCGGAATCACCACCAGAAAGCCGGTCATTGCACCTCTTCCTCGGGCGCCAGTTCGCGGGCTTCGCTTTCCAGCATCATCGGGATGCCGTCGCGAATCGGGTAGGCCAGGCGGTCACCCTTGCAGATCAGTTCCTGCTTTGCCTTGTCCAGCAGCAGCGGACCCTTGCACAGTGGGCAAACCAGAATCTCGAGAAATTTAGCGTCCATGGAGTTCTTTCAATCGGGACAAAATCCAGCCGGCCAAATCAGGCTGCAGCTGTGCCGTTACCGGCAGGAACCATAGTCTAGCATGATTGACGCACTGCAACTTCACCGCGTCCTTGCTGGTCACGATCACGGCATCGGCATCGTCCGGAATGTCCGCCGCTACAAAGTCGTGGTGGTCCGGCAACGCTATCGTGCGCTGCAACACCAGCCCCAGACCACGCAAGGTATCGAAGAAGCGCTGCGGGTTGCCGATACCGGCCAGCGCCACCACTTTCAGGCCGGCAAAATCGGCTGCCTGCCGCGGCGGCTGGGTGCCGGCCAGATGCTGGAAGGCGCCCGGCAGCAGACGTTGACCGAACAGCGGTACCTGCGGCGGCCAGTCGATGCCGGCGCGGTTGTCGCCATTGACCACGATGGCATCCACGCTGAGCAGCCGCGATGCCGGCTCGCGCAGCGGCCCGGCCGGCAGCAGGTGGCCGTTGCCCAGCCCGCGCTCGCCATCGATCACCACGATCTCCAGCGTGCGCCGCAAGGCGTAATGTTGCAGCCCATCGTCGCTGAGCAGCAATTCGACTTCCGGATGATGCGCCAGCAGCCATTCGCCCGCCGCCACCCGGTCGCGCCCCACCACCACCGGGGCACCAGTGGCGGCCAGCAGCAGCGGCTCGTCCCCCACCAGGCTGGCCGGCGTGTCGCGGCCAACCTCGGTGGGCTGACGGTGGCTGCCGCCATAACCGCGGCTGATCACCCCTACCGTCACCCCGCGCGCGGCAAAGGCCTGCAGCAGCGACAGGGTCAGCGGCGTCTTGCCGACGCCACCGACATTGATATTGCCGATCACCACCACCGGCACCGACAACGCACGGCTGCGCTTGATACCGTAGCGGAACAGCCGGCGGCGCACCGCGGCCAACAGTGCAAACAGCCCTTCGGGCAGGGCCAGAAGGGCTGTCATCCACCAGCGTGGCTGGTACCAGTGTCGTTCCAGCCGATTCACTTGGGCCCCATCTGGGTGGCAAAGGTCAGCTGCGCCAGACCGGCGTAGCGTGCTGCCTCCATCACCGTCACCACCGCCTGGTGGGTGGCCTGGGCATCGGCATTGATGATCACCACCGGCTGCGTCTTGCCGCTGGCCTGTGTTTTCAGCAGCTCGGTCAGCGCAGCCACCGTGGCGGCCGCCGGCGGCTGACCATTGACCCGGTACTCGCCCTGCCGACTCACCTCCACCCGCAGTGGGCTGTTCTTCTGCTCGTCCGCCTTGCCTTCGGCCTGCGGCAGATTCACTTGCAGCTCGGAAAAATGCGAGTAAGTGGTGGTGACCATCAGGAAGATCAGGATCACCAGCAGCAGGTCGATCAGCGGAATGAAGTTGATTTCCGGCTCTTCACGTTGGCCGTGGCGGCGAAAGTTCATGCTCAGTCTCCGCGGCGGTCGCCGTGAATCGCTTCCACCAGCCGTACCGCCTGTGCTTCCATGTCCACCAGGAAATCATCCACCCGGGCACGGAAATGGCGGTAGAACATCATACTGGGAATGGCCACCACCAGGCCCATGGCGGTGTTGTACAGCGCCACCGAGATACCATGCGCCAGCACGCGCGGGTCGGTACCGGCCGGCGATTGCGAGCCGAAGATCTCGATCATGCCGATAACGGTACCCAACAGCCCCAGCAGCGGCGACATGGCGGCGATGGTACCCAGCGTGGTGAGATAGCGGCCCAGCTGGTGCACCACGATACGGCCTTCGTCTTCGATCGCTTCCTTCATCACCTCGCGCGAACTGCCGACCTGGCGCAGGCCGGCAGCAAACAGCCGGCCCAGCGGCGAATGGCGCTGCAGTTCCACGATGACATCGCGCGAGGCGCCGGTACGGCGGAATTCCTGCAGCGTCTGCGCCAGCAGGCCCTTGGGCACCACCAGCGGCGCACGCAGACTGTAGAAGCGTTCCAGGGTTATGGTGAGGGAGATGACAGAGGCGAGGATAATGGTCCAGATCGGCCAGCCGGCGGCCTCGATGATAGACAACACGATGGGGATTCTCCCTTCATTGGGCAAGCGCTAAACTTTATCGGGTAGGCTGCATTGGCGCAACACGCATGGGTGCTGCATCATGCTTCTTGAATGCTATTTAAGTTCCCGGGCTAAGTATCGATTTTTGCAGGGCTTTTGCCTTTCATCCACAAAAGCTGTGGACAACTCTGTGGATGAACTGCCGGCAATGGCCAAAAAACCAGCAGCAACAAGCCTGCCGCTGCCCTGCCCACAAAATGCACCACGCGCCTAAATCATTGTTTTAAAAGGTTTTTGATTTTATTTATGCCCGTGTCGCATGACATACATGATATGCAATCGCCGCCCTTTCCTGCTCACAACCAGCTGTGGATGACTTGACAAGCATGTTTTTCCCCGCCAACCAAAACGATGTCATCTCGGTCGCCACCCTTAACCGCATGGCGCGCGACCTGCTGGAATCCGGCCTGCCACCGATGTGGATCGGCGGCGAGATTTCCAATCTCACCCTGGCCGCTTCCGGCCATGGCTACTTTTCGCTGAAGGACAGCAATGCGCAGATCCGCTGCGTGATGTTCCGTAACAAGTTGTCGCAGCTGGATTTTCGCCTCAGCGAGGGCATGCAGGTAGAGCTGCGCGGCACCGTGACGCTGTACGAGGCGCGCGGCGACTACCAGATCAACGTCGACACCCTGCGTGCCGCCGGGCTGGGTCGGCTGTACGAGGCGTTTGCCCGACTGAAGGCCAAACTCGAAGCCGAAGGATTGTTCGACAATCAACGTAAAAAAACGCTACCGGCCAACCCGCGCCGGGTCGGCATCATCACCTCGCCTGCCGCCGCCGCGCTGCGCGACGTGGTCACCACCCTGCGCCGGCGCATGCCGGCCATCGAGCTGATTCTCTACCCCACCCAGGTGCAGGGCAGTACTGCCCCGGCACAGATCGTGGCCGCCATCAATGCGGCCAACCTGCGCGCCGAGGTCGATGTGCTGATCGTCTGTCGCGGCGGCGGCAGCATCGAAGACCTGTGGGCGTTCAACGACGAGGCGGTGGCACGCGCCATTGCCGCCAGCAAGCTGCCACTGCTCAGCGGCGTCGGCCATGAAACCGACTTCACCATTGCCGATTTCGTCGCCGACCGCCGCGCGCCCACCCCCACCGCGGCAGCGGAGATGGTGTCGCCCAGCCGCGAGGCGCTGCAGCAGGGGCTGGACCTCACCCGCCGCCAGCTGGAACGCGCGCTGTCGCGGCTGCTGACCGACAAGACGCAGCAACTGGATTACCTCGGCCGCCGCCTGCAGCACCCGGGCGAGCGGCTGCAACGGCAGCAGACCCGGTTGACGCAGTACCGGCAGCAACTGCAACAGCGGCTGCAGGACATGCTGCGGCAGCGGCAATGGCGGCTGGATGCGCTGCGCTACAAGCTGGCACAGGGCAAACCGGCGCTGCCACGGCTGCAGCAGGCACTGCAGCAACGCCAGCAGCAGCTGCAAGGCGCGGTGCATCGCCAGCTGACACAGCAGCAGCTGGCGCTGGGCAGGCTGGAAGCGACCCTGCTGGCGATGAACCCGGAAGCGGTGCTGGCGCGCGGCTACGCCATCGTGCAGAACGAGGCCGGCAAGGTGATCCACTCCCCCGCCGAACTGCACGAGGGCGAGGCCATCCGCCTGCAACTGGCCGACGGCAGCGCACGGGCGCGGGTGGAACTGGAACACGGCACCCAGAGCCAGCTACCGTTCTGAACGTTGGCCGCAACCGCCGCTCAACTCGCAGGCAGCTCCAGCCCGGCCACGCCCTGCAGTTGTTCGCGGCTGAGCTGCATCTCCTCGCGCAACCAGGCCAGCAGGCGCTGCAGCGCCGGCTCCTGCTGGCGGCCGCTGGCGCAGAGCAGCACGTAGTGCGAACCATCGGCCAGCGCGCCATACGGCGCCGCCAGCCGGCCAGCGCGCAATTCGTCCACCACCATGTACAGCGATGCCTGGGCATAGCCCACGCCGGCCTGGGCCGCCTGCAGGCTGAGATAAAAGTGTTCGAAGCGCTGCTGCGCCGGGCATGGCGGCAAGGGCTTGCCCAAGGCCTGCCAGCGCGGCCAGGCCTGCGGACGGCTCAGACTGTGCAACAACGCGCCCTGCTCCGGGCTCGCCCCCACGGCGCACACCGCCGCCATCAGCTCCGGCGCCACCGCTTCGGCGTGGCAGTCGCTGCCCCAGGCAAAATCGTTGCGCCGCAAGGCGGCATCCACCCCGGTACGCACAAAATCCACCGCCCCGCCGGCGGCCAACAAGTGCAGCGGCAGCTCCGGCGCCCGCTGCTGCCAGCGCGGCAGGCGTGGAATCAGCCAGCGCATGGCCAGCGTCGGTTCGCAGGACAACACCAGCGGCCGCACCGCTGGCTGTGCCCGGACGGCAGCCAGCGTGGTGGCCAGAGTGGCCAGCGCTTCGCTGCAGCCGGATAGCAGCTGCTGCCCCGCCTGCGTCAAGAACACCGCGCGGTTGCGCCGCTCAAACAGCGCCACCCCCAGTTGCAGCTCCAGCTGGCGCACCTGCCGGCTCACCGCGCCGTGGGTGACGCACAACTCGTCCGCCGCACGAACAAAGCTTTGCCAGCGCGCCGCCGCCTCGAACACCCGCAGGCAGTTCAGGCTGGGCAGATCGCGCAATATCAGTGAGTTTTCTTCACGCATCGGCGTTCGCAATCATCGTTTTTCCTTACCGGCGACAATGCAGAAAATAGCTGCCAGCCGCAAGCCCCTGCCGCGAGGCAGCCGGTAATGCGTGAGCAGCAATCATCGATTACCCGATTGGGAGAGAACACCATGCTGGAACTGCTGGCCGTCGCCACCATCACCATTCTTGCCGTCATCAGCCCGGGGGCGGATTTTGCCATGATTACCCGCTACAGCCTGCTGCACGGCCGCCGCGACGGCCTGCTGGCGGCGCTGGGCATCGCGCTGGGGGTGTTGCTGCATGTGCTGTACACCCTGCTGGGCGTCGGCCTGCTGCTGGCGGCCTCGCCGCTGTGGCTGAACCTGCTGAAGTGGCTGGGCGCAGCGTATCTGGTCTACATCGGCATCCAGACGTTCCGCAGCCCGCCGCTGCCGGCGCAACCAACCGCTGCGGCCAACCTGTCCAGCCGCAGCCGCTGGCAGGCGCTGCGCAGCGGTCTGCTGTGCAATGCGCTCAACCCCAAGACCACGCTGTTCGTGGTCAGCACCTTCAGCCAGCTGGTCAGCGCCAGCACGCCGCTGTGGCAGCAGGCGGCTTACGGGCTGTTCATGTCGGCGGCCCACCTGCTGTGGTTTGCCCTGGTGGCGCTGTGCCTGTCCAGTGCCAGCCTGCGCGCGCGGCTGTTGCAACGACAGCAGCAGCTCAATCGCGTGATCGGCGCGATACTCGCCACCCTGGGCGGTGTGCTGGCCGCCAGCAGCGTGGTCTGAGCGCGGCAAGGGCTTGACGTGGCGGGAGGTTTTCCCGACGATGCAGTTATTCAAACAATCGTTTCACGCCATCGCCATGCACCATCGTCTCGCCAAAACCATCTTCAACCTGTGGCCACCGTTTCTGGGTGCCGGCATCCGGGTTGGCCGCATCAGCCCGGACTGGCGGCAGGTGGAAGTACGCCTGCGGCTGGGGCTGACCAATCGCAACTACGTCGGCGTGCACTACGGCGGCAGCCTGTATTCGATGACCGACCCGTTTTTCATGCTGATGACGCTGAAAAACCTGGGCAAGGATTACATCGTGTGGGACAAGGCCGGCAGCATCGATTACATCAAGCCGGGGCGCGGCACCGTTACCGCGCACTTCCAGCTGGATGCGGACTGGCTGGAGCAGGCGCGCGCCGCCACCGCCGATGGCAGCAAACACCTGCCGGAGCTTTGCGTGGACATCACCGACCGCCACGGCGAGGTGGTAGCGCGGGTGCACAAGACGCTGTACATCCGCCGCAAGCAAGACCGCTAGCCGCGCGTAACGGGCGGGCTACCAACACCCCGCCCCGCCGCACCTGACAGCCACGCCGCGATCCAATACCATCGCTGCGACAGCCTTGGGTGCCGGCATGGCACTCGCCCCCCGACGGCGCAGCCTGTACTATTCCGTTCTTGCGCCTCTGCGGGGCCAGCCAGCACCTGTTCGCTGCCCCCACCCACGACATTGCATGCACGGAAAAGACATGAGTACGGTAAAGCCGGTTCTTCTGCTGATTCTTGACGGTTTCGGCCATCGCCTGGAAGGCGACGACAACGCCATCCTGGCCGCCAACACCCCCCATATCGACGCCCTGAAATCCCGCTACGCCTATGGCGTGATCGACGCCTCCGAAGGTTTCGTCGGCCTGCCGTCCGGCCAGTTCGGCAACTCCGAAGTCGGCCACCTCAACATCGGCGCCGGCCGTGTGGTGCAGCAGGACATCAGCCGCATCGATTGCGACATCGAGAACGGCAGCTTCGCGCAGAACCCGGTACTGGCCGGCGCCATCGCCACCACCAAGACCCAGGGCAGCACCCTGCACATCATGGGCCTGATGTCCGATGGCGGCGTGCACAGCCATGAAAACCATATCTTCGCCCTGATCCGCGCCGCGGAAGCCGCCGGGGTTGGCCGCATCGCCATCCACGCCTTCCTCGATGGTCGCGACACCCCGCCGCGCAGCGCCGAGACCTATCTCGCGCGCCTGGCCGAGGTGCTGGCCGACTGCCCGCATGCCCGCGTGGCCACCGTCTGCGGTCGCTACTGGGCGATGGACCGCGACAAGCGCTGGGAACGGGTGGTTACCGCCTACAACGCGCTGGTGGAAGGCGTCGGCGAGTTCAGTGCCGCCACGCCGGAAGCCGCGCTGGCCGCCGCCTATGAACGCGGCGAAAACGACGAATTCGTCAAAGCCACCGTGATCGGCGAGCCGCAGCGCATGCAGGATGGCGACGTGGTGGTGTTCATGAACTTCCGTGCCGACCGCGCCCGCCAGCTCACCTCCGCGCTGACCGACCCGGCGTTCGATGGCTTCCAGGCCCGCCAGCCCAAGTTCGCCCAGTATGTGACTCTGACCAGCTATGGCGAGGCGTACCACAACCCGGTGGCCTACGCGCCGCAGAAGATCAGTAACGGCCTGGGCGAATACCTGGCCGCCAAGGGACTGAAGCAGCTGCGCATCGCCGAGACCGAGAAATACCCGCACGTCACCTACTTCTTCAACGGTGGCGAAGAGCAGGTGTACCCGGGCGAAGACCGCATCCTGGTGGCCTCGCCGAAAGTGGCCACCTACGATCTGCAGCCGGAAATGAGCGCGCCGGAAGTCACCGACAAGATCGTGGCCGCCATCAACAGCCAGCAGTACGCCGCCATCATCTGCAACTACGCCAACTGCGACATGGTCGGCCATACCGGCATCTTTGAAGCGGCGATCAAGGCGGTGGAAACGCTGGATGGCTGCGTGCAGCGCTGCGTGGATGCCATGCTGGCCAACGGCGGCGAGGTGCTGATCACCGCCGACCACGGCAACTGCGAACAGATGCACGATGCGCTGCATCATCAGGCGCATACCCAGCACACGCTGGAAAAAGTGCCGTTCCTGTACGTTGGCCGCAACGCCAGCATCAAAGCGGGCGGCGCGCTGCGCGACATCGCCCCCAGCCTGCTGGCAATGATGGGCCTGGACCAACCGGCCGAGATGACCGGCCAATCGCTGATCGAGTTCCAGTGAACAAACTGTTGTTGCTCAGCTTGCTGGCGGCCGCGGCCAACGTTGCCGCCGCCACCGGCAAGCCCCAGCCGGATCCCGCTGCCCCGCAGCGGGATCTGCAGGCTGTGCGCAAGGAAATCACCACCTTGCAGCAGGACATCGCCAAGAAGGAAGTGGTGCGCCAGCAGGCGGCTAGTGCGATAGCCGAATCGGAAGAGGCGCTGCAAGAGACACATCAGGCGCTGTCGGCACTGGAGCAGAAAAAAGGCAGCTCCAGCAACCAGCTGGAGCAATACCAGCAAGAGCTGCAGGCCATCCGCTTCAAGGTGGCGGAAACGCGCCAGCGGGTGGGCAAGCTGCTGCAGGGCAGCTACAAGCGCGGCCAGCACGACGCCATGGCGCTAATGTTCAATCAGGCCGACCCCAACCAGGCCGGCCGCGACCTGACCTACTACACCCATATCTCCCGCGCGCAACAGCATCTGATCGAGAAGCTGCACGAGCAGGAAATCCAGCTCGCCGCCGTGGCCGAGCGGCTGGAAGACGAGCTGGTGCGGCTGGGACGACTGTCCGCCGACAAGGTACGCGAGAAGCGCCAGCTGCAGGCAGCCAAGAACCAGCACCTGGCCCAGGCCACCCAGCTGGACGCCAGCATCAAGGCGCAGCAGAACAAGCTGCTGCAGCTGAAAGAAGACGAAAAACAGCTGTCCAACCTGATTGCCCGCATCAACGCCGACATCGAGCGCCGACGCCAGGACGCCATGCGCAAGGCGGCAGAACGCAAGAAGGCACGCGAAGAAGCCAACAGGTTGGCCGCAGAGAAACGCCGCCAGCAGGTGGCCGAAGCGAAGAAACAAGGCAAGGCACCGCCGCCGGAACCGAAATCGCTGCCTCCAGTCGAATCCGTGGATGAAGTGGTGGATGGCAGCGCCGCCGGCAAGGCGTTCCGTAGCCTGCAAGGCAGGCTCAAGCTGCCGGTGTCCGGCGATATCGCCGGCCGCTTCGGCGCCCGCCGCGGCGAAGGCAACAGCTGGAAAGGCATCTACATCCGCACCGCGCCGGGTACACCGGTGCGCGCGGTGGCCGACGGCACCGTGGTCTATGCCGATTGGCTGCGCGGCTTCGGCAATGCGATGATTGTCGATCACGGCGGCGGCTATCTCACCGTATACACCGGTTTTGGCACCATGGTGCGCGGCAATGGCGCACCGATCCGCGGCGGCGACGTGCTGGGCACCTCCGGCAGCATGGAAAGCGGCGAAACCGGCCTTTATTTTGAATTACGCTACCTGGGCAGACCGATCAACCCGCTTTCGTGGGCACGCTGACGGCACGCAGGCAACAGACGAGAACCCGATATGAATACACGCATCCGCAAGCTGACTCTGCTGACCACCGGTGCCTTGCTCGGTGGCGCACTCACCCTCAGCATCCAGGCTTTCGCCGACAAGGGCGACAGCGTGCTGCCGCTGAACGAGCTGCGCACCTTTGCCGAGGTCTTCGGCCGCATCAAGCAGGATTACGTTGAACCGGTAGAAGACAAGAAGCTGATCAACGAAGCCATCCGCGGCATGCTGTCCGGGCTGGATCCACACTCGGATTACTTTGATCCCAAGGAATTCAAGGACTTCAAGGAAGGCACCCAGGGCGAGTTTGTCGGTCTCGGCATCGAGATCAGCATGGAAGACGGCCTGGTGAAAGTGGTGTCGCCGATCGAGGACACCCCGGCGCAGAAGGCCGGCATCAAGAGCGGCGACTTCATCGTCAAGATCGACGACACCCCGGTACGCGGCCTGTCGATCAACGATGCGGTAAAACGCATGCGCGGCCTGCCCAATACCAAGGTCACGCTGACCATCGCCCGCAAGACCGAAACCAAGCCCATCGTGCTGACGCTGACTCGCGCCACCATCCAGACCAAGAGCGTGAAATCGCGCCTGCTGGAGCCGGGCTTCGGCTACGTGCGAGTGTCGCAGTTCCAGGAACACACGGTGGAGAACTTCGCCAGCGCGCTGGGCAGCCTGTACAAGGACAACAAGGCGCCGCTCAACGGCCTGATCCTCGACCTGCGCGACGACCCGGGTGGCCTGCTCAACGGCGCGGTGGGCGTGTCCGCCGCCTTCCTGCCCAAGGATGCGCTGGTGGTGTACACCGAAGGCCGCGTGGCGGATGCCCAGATGCGCCTGTACGCCAGTCCGAAGTACTACCTGCGCGGCGGTAGCGACTACTACACCAAGTCCCCGGCCGAGCTGAAAACCGTGCCGCTGGTGGTGCTGGTGAATGCCGGCTCGGCCTCGGCCTCGGAAATCGTCGCCGGCGCACTGCAGGATCACAAGCGCGCGCTGATCGTCGGCACCCAGACCTTCGGCAAGGGCTCGGTGCAGTCGGTGCTGCCGCTGTCCAACGAGGGCGGCATCAAGCTCACTACCGCGCGCTACTTCACCCCGAGCGGCCGCTCCATCCAGGCCAAGGGCATCACCCCGGACATTACCGCCGAGGACAACAGCGATGCCGGCTTCCGCATCCGCGAAGCCGATCTGGACAAGCATCTGAGCAACCCGAACGGCGGCGAGGAAGCACCGAAGAGCAAGCCGGCCGCCCCGGCAGCCAAGCCTGCGGCCAAGAACGGCGACAGCGACAGCAACGCCAAGCCGGTTGACAGCCAGCTGGAGCAAGCCTTGAATGTGCTCAAGGTGCAGCAGATCCTGCTGAAGAAAAACCCGTCCTGACGCGCCCGCGCATGGTTGGCCGCCAGACTGGAGGCCACCATGACACCGTCGGAACTCCACAAGTGCCGCACCCTGCACCTGGCTGATGCTCAGCAGGTGGAGCGTGCGGCGCTTTTTTTGCGCCAGCAGTTCGGCCTGCAGGTGCTGGCCCTGCCGCAACAGTCGCGGCTGGTCCTGCACTACCAGCTGCCGCAGCACAGCCTGGCGCAGCTGCTGCCGGCGCTGGCCGCCGCCGGCATCCCCCTGGCCGGCTCCTGGTGGCAGCGCGCACACTGCCGACTGATCGGCTATAGCGAACAAGTGCAGCTGGACAATCTGGACGACACGCCCGGCAGCGCCCGGGTGCGCGAAGTGTTCTGCCAGCTGTACCAGCAGCATCCGCACGGCGACCACGACGACACCCCGGAAGAGCTGCGCCTGGAGCGCTGATCGCCTGCGGCCAACGTTGGCCGCCCCGTGCGCGGCGCATTCCTGCTAACCTTGCGCTTTTTCCGGCCCCTTCCGTCTGGAGCTGTGCATGCTGCATCCCGATTTCGTGCTGGCCTTTCGCGAGGCCGCGCCCTACATCAACAATTTCCGCGGCAAGACCTTCGTGATTGCCGTCAACGGCGAGTGCATCGCCCGTGGCAATCTGTACGGCCTGGCGCAGGACATCAACCTGCTGGTCAGCCTGGGCGTGCGTATCGTGCTGGTACACGGCGCCCGTCCGCAGATCGACGAACAGCTGCGCATCCGCAACCTGCCGCGCCAGTTCCACCACGGCCGCCGCGTTACCGATGCCGCCACGCTGGAAGCAGTCAAGGCCGCCGTCGGCGGCATGCGCCACGATCTGGAAGCCTTCCTGTCGATGGGCATGCCCAATTCACCGATGCACGGCGCCTGCCTGCACGTGGCCGGTGGCAATTTCGTCACCGCGCAGCCGCTGGGGGTGATCGCCGGCGTGGACATGCAGTACAGCGGCCGGGTGCGCAAGATCGACACCAGCGCCATCAACAAGCGGCTGGACCAGGGCGAACTGGTGCTGATGTCGCTGATCGGCTACTCGCCCACCGGCGAAACCTTCAACATGACCATGGAAGAAGTCGCCTGCCAGGCCGCCATCGAGCTGAAGGCGGAGAAGCTGATCTTCATGATGCAGAGCAATGGTCTGGTGGATGCCGACGGCGTGCTGCACAGCGCCATCTCCGCCGAACAGGCGGAAAGCATCCAGCAGCGCGGCATCGACAGCGACGAGGTGAATGTCAGCCTGCCGTTTGCCATTCGCGCCACCCGCGAAGGGGTTGGCCGCGCCCATCTGGTCAGCCATGCCGCCGACGGCGCGCTGCTGGTAGAGCTGTTCACCGACTACGGCACCGGCACCATGATCGCCCGCGATTCGCTGGTGAAAGTGCGCGAAGCCACTATCGACGACGTCGGCGACATCATGGCGCTGATCCGTCCGCTGGAAGAACAGGGCATCCTGATCAAGCGCAGCCGCGAGCATTTCGAGATCAGCATCCGCCAGTATTTCGTGGTGGAGCACGACGAGCGCATCTGCGGCTGCGTGGCGATGTTCAGCTTCCCGGACGAAGGCATGGCGGAACTGGCCTGCCTGGCGGTCAGCCAGGAGCGGCGCAAGGGCGGCTTTGGCGACCTGCTGCTGGGGCATGTGGAAAAACAGGCGCAGCTGCGCGGACTGAAGAAGCTGTTCATCCTCACCACCCAGACCGCGCACTGGTTCATGGAGCGCGGGTTCCAGCCGGCCGAGATCGCCGACCTGCCGGCGGCACGCAAGGAACTCTACAACCACAACCGCCGCTCCAAGGTATTCATCAAGCCGCTGGCTTGACCGGCGACAGCCGATAGCGGCAGCAAGGTTGGTGACCTGTCATCGCTGTGTCACAATTGCCCTCTACTGTGTCAAAACTTTTAGTAAGGAATGCACCATGGCAAGAATGGTTAACTGTGTGAAACTCGGCCGCGAAGCTGAAGGTATGGATTTCCCGCCGCTGCCGGGCGCACTGGGCCAGCGCGTGTTCGAGAACGTGTCCAAGGAAGCCTGGCAGGGCTGGCTGCGTTACCAGACCATGCTGATCAACGAAAACCGCCTCAGCCTGGCCGACCAGCGCGCCCGTCAGTACCTGGCCGCCCAGCTGGAGGCCTACTTCTTCGGCCAGGGTGCCGATCAGGTAGCCGGGTTTACCCCGCAGCAATAAGCCGCAGCCCTCGCAAGAGGGCTTTTTTTGCCGCTCAAATCATTTAAATTGCATAAAAAATGTCCACGCCAAACGACAATCTGCTCAACCGCGAACTGGGTCTGATCGAATTCAACCGCCGCGTGATGGCGCAGGCCGAAGAAGAACGCCTGCCACTGCTCGAGCGACTCAAGTTCCTGTGCATCGTCTCGTCCAATATGGACGAGTTCTACGAAGTACGGGTGGCGTGGCTGAAAGAAGCCGCCGAGCTGACACCCAAGCGCATCCTGGCCGATGGCAGCACCCCGTGCGAGGCGCTGAGCCAGCTTGCCGCCGCCGCGCACGAGCTGGTGCGCGAGCAATACCGGCTGCTGCGCGAGGAAATCCTGCCGGCGCTGCGCGAGCAGAACATCGTGTTCCTGCGCCGTAACGAATGGGACAGCCATCACCGCGAGTGGGTGCGCGGCTATTTCTTCCGCGAGCTGATGCCCATCCTCACCCCGATCGGGCTGGATCCGTCGCACCCGTTCCCGCGCCTGCTCAACAAGAGTCTGAACTTCATCGTGGAGCTGGAAGGCACCGACGCCTTCGGTCGCGAATCCGGCATCGCCATCGTGCAGGCGCCGCGCATCCTGCCGCGGGTGATCAAGCTGCCGGCCGAGATCTGTGGCGGCAACCCGGATACCTTCGTGTTCCTGTCCTCCATCCTGCACTCGCATGTGCAGGAGCTGTTCCCGGGCATGACGGTGAAAGGCTGCTACCAGTTCCGCGTCACCCGCGACAGCGAGCTGAACGTGGAAGACGAGGACGTGAAAAACCTGCGCACCGCGCTGCAGGGCGAATTGCGCCAGCGCCAGTTTGGCGATGCGGTGCGGCTGGAAATCGCCGACACCTGCCCGCAGCATGTCGAGGACTTCCTCACCGGTACGCTGAACCTCAGCAAGGAACACGTGTTCCGCGTCGATGGCCCGGTCAACCTGGTGCGGCTGATGCAGGTGCCGGACAAGGTGGAGCGCCCGGAGCTGAAATTCACCCCGTTCGAACCGTCGCTGCCGCCGGAGCTGGCTAACAAGGCGCCGCTGTTCGCCGCCATCCGCCAGCACGACATCCTGCTGCACCACCCGTTCCAGAGCTTCCAGCCGGTGATCGACCTGCTCAACGAGGCCGCCACCGACCCGGACGTACTGGCGATCAAGATGACGGTGTACCGCACCGGCACCGACTCGGTGCTGATGGAATCGCTGATTGCCGCCGCCCGCGCCGGCAAAGAAGTCACCGTGGTGGTGGAGCTGATGGCGCGCTTCGACGAAGAAGCCAACATCAGCTGGGCCAACCGGCTGGAAGACGCCGGCGCGCACGTGGTGTTCGGCGTGTTCGGCTACAAGGTACACGCC
The DNA here is from genome assembly GCF_040148885.1 of Vogesella oryzagri. Classification (NCBI taxonomy): domain Bacteria; kingdom Pseudomonadati; phylum Pseudomonadota; class Betaproteobacteria; order Neisseriales; family Chromobacteriaceae; genus Vogesella; species Vogesella oryzagri. The sequence continues at coordinate 18,927 of NZ_JBEFLD010000007.1, read as the reverse complement.
AAGATGCTGCTGCTGGTACGCCGCGAGGAAGGCTTGCTCAAGCGCTACGTGCACCTGGGTACCGGCAACTACCACCCGCGCACCGCGCGGCTGTACACCGACTTCGGCCTGCTGACCGCCAACGAGGAAATCGCCAGCGACGTCAACGACCTGTTCGTGCAGATCACCGGCCTCGGCCACGCCAGCGAACTTACCCATCTGTACCAGTCGCCGTTCACCCTCAACAACATGCTGATGAGCGCCATCGACCGCGAAATCCAGCATGCGCAGGAAGGCCGCCAGGGGCACATCATCGCCAAGATGAACGCGCTGCTGGAGCCGCAGATGATCAACGCGCTGTACCGCGCCAGCCAGGCCGGGGTCAAGATCCAGCTGATCATCCGCGGCGTGTGCGCGCTGCGCCCGGGAGTGGAAGGGCTGTCGGAAAACATCACCGTGCGTTCCATTGTTGGCCGCTTCCTGGAACACACCCGCGTGTTCTACTTCTCCAACGACAAGGCGGAAAATCTGTTTATCGCCAGTGCCGACTGGATGGGTCGCAACCTGTTCCGTCGCATCGAGACCTGCGTGCCGATCCTGGATGCCAAGCTCAAGCGCCGCATCATCAAGGAAGGCCTGAAAATCTACCTGGAAGACAACGCCAACACCTGGGAAATGCAGCCGGATGGTAGCTATCGCCGCCGTGTGGCGCGTGGCAAGGGCCGTTGCGCACAAGAGATCCTGCAGCTGGAATACACCAGCTGAGCCTGGTCCGAAGGTTGGCCGCAACACGGCGCTGGCGGAACTTACCGTCGGCGCCGTGTTCTTTTCTGCCATTACCCCACGCAGGAGCACTCTCATGGAATGGAGCTGGCTGGGCTACGCCCTCGCCGTGATACTGATGCTGGCCGGTCTGGCCGGCACCGTCTACCCGGCGCTGCCTGGGCTGTTGCTGCTGGGCGGCGGCATGCTGCTGGCGGCATGGCTGGGGGATTTTGCCCATGTCGGCATGTGGCCGCTGGTCGTCATCGGCCTGCTGGCGCTGCTGGGCATGGTAGTGGAAAACCTGGCCGGCCTGCTGGGTGCCAGGAAAAGCGGCGCCAGCCGCCAGGCACTGCTCGGCGCCTTTATCGGCGGCGTGGTGGGCATGTTCCTGGGCTTGTTTGGCGCCATCATCGGCCCCATCGTCGGCGCGGTGATCGGCGAGCTACAGGCGCGGCGCTCGCTGCCGCAGGCCGGCAAAGTCGGCGTGGCCACCTTTGTCGGCTTTCTCGCCGGCACGGCGGTGAAGATCGCCTGCGCCTTTGCCATGCTGGCAGTGTTCGCCGGTGCGCTGCTGTTTGGCGGCGCGGCCGCGGTCTAGAACGGTGCCGGGCAGGCGATATCCAGCGCCGCGCCGGTCAGTGGATGCGGCAGTTGCAGCCGGCTGGCATGCAGCAGCAGCCGCGGCGCGGCGGCCAAGCTTTCCGCCGGGGCATATAGGCCGTCGCCCAGAATCGGGTGCCCCAGCGCCTGCATATGCACCCGCAGCTGGTGGGTGCGGCCGGTATGCGGCCACAGCAACACCCGGCTGCAGTCGGCGTCGCGGTCGTAGTCCTGGGCCTGCCAGTCGGTATGCGCCGATTTGCCTGCCAGCAGATCCACCCGCTGCCGCGGCCGGTTCGGCCAGTCGCGCCCCAGCGGCAGCATGATGCGCCCCTCCCCTTGCAAGCGGCCAGCCAGCACCGCGCTGTAGCACTTGCGCACCACCCGGCTGGCAAACAGCAGTGACAGCGTGCGCTGCATCGCCGCACCGCGCGCCAGTAGCAGGATGCCGGAGGTGGCCATATCCAGCCGGTGCACGATCAGCGCCTCCGGATACTGCCGCTGCACGCGGGCAATCAGGCAATCGGCAAACGCCGCGCCGCGCCCCGGCACGCTCAGCAGGCCGGCCGGTTTATCCACCGCCAGCAGCGCTTCATCCGCGTACAGCAGCGACAGCCCCTCATCCGGCGGCGGGGTGTAGTGATCCAGGGTGTGCAGTGACATGGCGATAACGCGGAAAAGACAGTCGCCGATTATCGCGCAAGCCCGCCTCCGGCGTCAGCGGCACTTGAAAAGCGCGCCCGCCGCCAGCACTCTGTCATGACTGGCGCTACGCGCCGCATAACAACAGAGGACATCATGCCGGAACGCTTCTATCTCGACCCGTACCAGACCAGCCTCAGCACCACCGTCGTCAGCCATGACGATGCCGGCATCGTGCTGGCCGATACCCTGTGCTACCCGCTGGGCGGCGGCCAACCCGGCGACACGGCCACGCTGCAGCTGGCCGACGGCAGCAGCCTCGCCATCAGCGACACCCGCCGCGACAAGACTAGCCGCGCCATCGTGCATCAGGTGGCCGCCGACGCGCCACGGCTGGTCGCCGGCACGGCGGTGACGCTGCAGCTGGACTGGGCGCGCCGTCACCGCCACATGCGCATCCATACCTGTCTGCACCTGCTGTCCTGCGTGATCAAGGCTGGCGTCACCGGCGGCAATCTGTCCGCCGAATCCGGGCGCCTGGATTTCGACCTGCCGGAAGGCATGGAACTGGACAAGGATCACATCGAACGCGAGCTGAACGCGCTGATTGCCGCCGACCATGCGGTAAGCGTGCAGATGACCAGCGGCGCGGCGCTGAAGGCGCAGCCGGAGCTGATCAAGACCATGTCGGTGACGCCGCCGCTGGAGCTGCCGGAAATCCGCCTGATCGCCATCGACGGCATCGACCTGCAGCCCTGTGGCGGCACCCACGTGCGCCGCACCGGCGAAATCGGCCAGGTGCTGGTGAAGAAGATCGAGAGCAAGGGCGCGCGCAACAAGCGCGTGGTGATCGCGCTGGCCGACTGAGCCAGCCTGCGGCCAACCTTGCACGGAGCCAGCCATGCCCTGCCAATCCAGCGTCAGCCGCCACCTGATTGCAGCCCTGCTGGCGCTGCTGTGCGGCAGCAGCCAGGCAGAGGAGAGCGCCAGCGCCAGCCTCAGCGCCGACGGGCAGACCCTGCAGTACGATGGCCCGCTGCTGCTGCCCGCCATCCAGCAGCTGGAGGCGCTATACCAGCGCAGCGCGGCAAAACCGCGCGAGCTGCTGATCAACAGCCCAGGCGGCGACGCGCGGCTGGGGCTGCTGCTGGGCTATCTGGTACACGGGTGGGGGCTGGACGTGCGCGTGCGCGAGCAGTGCGCGTCGGCCTGCGCCAACTATGTGTTTCCGGCCGGGCGCAACAAATATCTCGCAGCCGGCAGCATGCTGCTGTGGCATGGCGGTGCGCTGCAGCCGGACTGGCAGGCCATCATCCGCGCCCGCTGGCCGCACAACCCAGCGCGGCAACAGGCGGCACGCGACGACCTCGCCTTGTGGCAGCAGCAGGAACGCGACTTCTACGCCAGCATCGGCGTCAGCCAGCTGATCAGCGTCTGCGGCCAACATGAGCAGTGGCGACGCGCAGTGCCACAGGCACTGGGGTTCGATTACTCGCCACAGGATCTGGCGCGCTTCGGCATCCGCGGCCTGCAGCTGCCGGCCGACGGCTGGCAGCCGCACCAGCGCTGGGGTTCGCCGCGCTTTTTCCGCGCCGCCTGGTGCGACACCCCGCCAGCCGCGGTAGACGAGCCGCTGTGCGGCTGCCAGTTCGACGACGACGGCAACCCGGTGCCGCCCGCCGCTACACCCAGCCCAGCATCCCCAGCAGCCCCCCGCCCGCCAGCAGCCACAGTGGATTGAGGCGCAGGCGCCAGGCCAGCAGCGCACTGGCGGCACACAGCAGCAGCCCGCGCGCGTCCAGCGTCAGCGCGTGCAGCATCATGCTGGCGCCGGCCAACACCAGCCCCACCGTCAGCGGTGCCAGGCCGCGCTCTATCGCCAGCGCCAGCCGGCTGCCCTGCACCCGCTGCCACCAGCGCGCCACAGCAAAGCTCAGCAGTGACGACGGCAGGCAGATACCCAGCAGGCTGACCGCCGCCCCCGGCACGCCGGCCATATGCCAGCCGATCAGACTGACGATTAGCACGTTCGGCCCTGGCGCCGCTTGGGCAATGGCAAACAGATCGGCAAACTGCTGGCCGCTGAGCCAGCCCAGCTCGCCCACCACCACGCGGTGGATTTCCGGCACCACCGCGTTGGCGCCGCCCACCGCCAGCAGCGAAAACTGCGCGAACAAGAGAAACAACACCCATAGCAGCATCATTGCGCGCCCTCCGGCCAGTGCCACGCCAGCGCCACCCCCAGTGGCGCCAGCAGCAGCAACACCAGCAACAAGGGCAGCTGCCACAGCGCCACCGCGGCAAAGGTCAGCAGCGCCAGCACCCATGGCCGCCGCTTGCGCGGCAGCCGCGCCGCCAGTTTCAGCCCCATGCCGAAAATCAGCCCGATCGCCGCCGGCGCCAGTCCGCGCAGCAGCCCCTGCACCAGCGGCAGCTGCTGGTAGCCGGCATACAGTGCGGCCAACAGCAGCACCACGCCCAGCGGCGCCAGCAGCAGACCGGCGCAAGCCACCAGCGCCCCGCTGGCGCCATGGAAGCGCGCCCCCACCGCCACCGCCACGTTGACGATATTCGGCCCCGGCAACACCTGCCCCAGCCCCAGCACCTCGGCAAACTGCTGCTCCGACAGCCAGCGCCGCCGCTCCACCAGCATGTGCTGCGCATGCGGCAGCACGCCGCCAAAGCCGGACAGCCCCACGATAAAGAAACCGGCAAACAAGGCCCGCCGGTCAGGCACTACGCTCGTCATCATGGTGTTGAGCTTAGTCCGCTGACCGCCGCGCTCACAAACGAGTTTTTTCGGCAAGCGTTGTGCAATAAACTCACCAGCATGAACCGCCGCCTGCCCCCGCTCAACGCCCTGCGCGTGTTTGAAACCGCCGCCCGGCTGGACAGTTTTTCTGCCGCCGCCGAGCAGCTCAATGTCACCCACGGCGCCGTCAGCCGCCAGATCGCCCAGCTGGAAGAGTGGCTGGGCGTGGCGCTGTTTGTGCGCCACGGCCGCCGCGTGCAGCTGAGCGACGCCGGCCGCCAATATCTGCCGGTGCTGCAAACCGCGTTTGACAGCATCGCCAGCGCCACCGAAAAACTCACAAGCAACCGGCCGCGGCTGCTGCGCATCAATGTCACCCCCACGCTGGCGATGCACTGGCTGCTGCCACGGCTGACCCGCTTCCAGCGCCGCCACCCCGGGGTGGAGCTGCGGCTGGCCACCTCGGACGCCGCCATCAACAACCAGCATGCCGATTTCGACATCGCCATCCGTCGTGGCAACGACCACTGGCATGGTTTCGTGTCGCACACCTTCCTCACCGAGCACGAGCTGCCGGCCGCCAGCCCGGCGCTGCTGGCGCGGCTGCCGCTGCACACCGCGGCAGATCTGGCGCAGCACACGCTGCTGCACTCGGAAACCCGCCCGGTAGCGTGGGAGCGCTGGCTGGCGGCAGCCGGCGAGCCGGCGCTGCAGGCCGCCGGGCAGCAGCATTTCGATCACTACTACCTGGCGCTGCAGGCGGCCATCGACGGCCTGGGGGTGACGCTGGGGCCGCTGCCGGTGATCGAGGAACTGCTGGCCAGCGGCAAGCTGGTGACGCCGCTGGATGGCCCGCGGGTGCGGGTGCGCGGTTATTCCTGGGTACTGCCACTGGCGCTGGCGGAAGACCCGCTGTGCGCTGATTTCTGTGCCTGGCTGGAGGAAGAAGGCGAGGAGTGAACAGCGGCTGGCGGTGGACAGGCACAGGCCACACCAGCGCGGCAATGCGGCCAACGTTGGCCGCATACCGTCAGCCCGGCAGCGGCGGAAACTGCAGCGGCTGCATGTCCGGCAGCCCGGCCACGAACGGCAGCGCCACCTCGCCCAGCAGCAGCGGTTGCAGGTAGGCACGACAGGCCGGCGTCACGTCCAGACCATCGGCGGCGATGAAGGCCGCCGGCAGCGCGCGCTCCAGATTGGCCACCGCTGCCAGCGGCTGCGGCACCACCTGCCAGTCGCAGCCATGCGGCGTTGCGATCCGCTGCAAGCCGGCCATCACCCCGCCCTGCCCGGCCAGCGCCCATTCCACCGCCATGCGGCCAACCTGGTACGCCAGCCGCGCATCCACCGCCGACAGCAAATGCCGCGCCGCGCGCTGCAGGCAATCGGCCACCGCCACGTGCGCGTGCAGCTGCAGGCCGTGCTGGATGCGCTGCGCCAGCCACACGCCAGCGCCGCCCAACTGCTCGTGGCCATACACCCGGTCGGCATGCATCTGCGCCACGAAGCGGCCATCGGCACTGCGCAGCCCTTCCGACACCACGATGGCGCAGTAGCCCTGCGCGTCGATCTGGCAGCGCACGGCGGCAAACAGCCGCGCCTCGTCGTAGGCCACCTCCGGCAGCAGCAACAGCGGCGGCGCCTCGTCCGGCAGCGCCGCCAGACTACCGGCAGCAGCCAGCCAGCCGACATGGCGGCCCATGGTTTCCAGGATGAACACCCGTCCCTGCGCCATGCTGCGCATGTCCAGCAGCACCTCGCGCAGGCTACTGGCCAGGTATTTGGCGGCAGAGGGGAAGCCGGGGCTGAAGTCGGTGCCTTCCAGATCGTTGTCTATGGTCTTGGGGATGCCCACCACCGTCAGCGGCAGGCCGAACTGCTCACCCAACTGTTGCAGCAGCAAGGCGGTTTCCATCGAGCCGTTGCCGCCATTGAGCAGAATCTGGCAGATGTCGAAGCGCTGCAGCAGTGCGGCCAGTTGCTGCCACTGTTGCGGCGCCTCCGCCTGTGGCGGCAGCATCTGCCGGCTGCTGCCAAACGCCGCGCCCGGCAGCAACCCCAGCCGGGCGATGGCAGCCGCCGGCAACGCATCGCAATCCAGCAGCCGACCGGCCAGCAGCCCGGCCAGGCCATCGGCCGCCGCGCACACGGCAACGCCGTGGGCACGCGCGGTCTCGATCACGCCTTGCGCCGAGGTATTGAGTACGGCGGTGGGGCCGCCGGATTGCAGGTACAGCAGACGGGACATGGTGCAGCCACGGGCAGTTGGATACTTCAATTGTAGCCGCGTGGCCGTGTCGGCGGCAGCCGTGGGCACGAGCTGCCGCCGCGCCGACACTGCCGCCGGCGCGGCATGCATGGCGACTAGTTGGCCGCGCGCCACACCACCGGGAACCAGTCCTCGCGCATGCGTTCGCCGGTGTGCAGGTCAATGCCGGGGAACGGCGGCGAGGTACGTCCCGGGCGCTGCTCGAAGCGCACGTCGTCGCCGAGAAAGCGCGCCGAGAACGCACGGCGGCGATTGCCGCCCAGGTTGCCGGCGGCGCCGTGCACGGTGCGGAAGTCGAACACCACCGCATCGCCCGGCTGCATTTCCGGCGCCAGGATGGTGTAGCTGCCATCCTCGACATCCGGCATTTCCATGTAATCGTCTTCGCCGGCAAAGAAGTTCTCGTTGCTGGCCCAGCGCTTGGGGCGCACCAGCTTGGGCCAGCGGTGCGAGCCCAGCACCACGCGCAGGGTGTTGTCGGCCTGCACCGGGTCCAGCGGAATCCAGTAGCTGGCGGTCTGTTCGCCGTTGACACAGTAGTACGGGATGTCCTGGTGCCACGGCGTCGGCTTGGCGGTGCCCGGCTCTTTCACCAGGATGTGCTCGTGGAAGATCTGCACCAGCTGCGACTGCATCAGCCGGCCGGCGAGGTCGGCGGCCGGTGACTGCCGGATGAACTGGCTAAACGGCGCGATGCGCTGCCAGTTGCAGTAATCCTCGAAGAAGCGGCCGGCTTCGCCGTTGCCGACGTTTTCGATGGCGAACGGGCCGGGGGCGGCCAGCACCTGCTCGAACCCGTCGCGCAGGGTGTCGATCCAGTCGCGGAACACGCCGCGCAGCACGATGACGCCATCGCGTTGGAAATCTGCAATCTGTTGCTGACTCAGGCTTACGGTGGACATGGGGGACTCCGGGTGGGTGGTAAGGCCAGTGCAGTATCTCCGCGCATCAGGTAATAATAAAAATATCTCTTTTCTATTCTGCAATATCGGAAAACATGATCACCTTCTCGCTGCGCCAGCTAGAGTACTTCGTCGCCACCGCCGAACACGGCGGGGTGAATGCCGCCGCCCGGGCGCGCCATGTGTCGCAACCGTCGGTATCGCAGGCCATCGCCGAGCTGGAACGCACGCTGGACACGCCGCTGTTCCGCCGCCAGGCCAGCCGCCGCGTGGAGCTGACCGATGCCGGTCAGCAGGTGCTGCAGCAGGCGCGCCAGCTACTGGCGCTGGCCGCCGCACTGGGGCAACAGGACGCCGCGGCACCGCTGCGCGGCCAACTGTCGCTGATCTGCTTTCAGGATCTGGCCCCTTACTTCGCACCGCGGCTGCTGGCCGGCTTCCGTCGCCAGCACCCGCAGGTGGAGATCACCCTGCTGGAAGGCGATCTGGCCAGCGTGCAGCGCGCGCTGCGCAGCGGCAAGGCCGAGCTGGCGCTGACCTACGAGCTGGCCACCGACCCACAGATGCCGCGCCAGATATTGGCCGAGCTACCACCATATGCGCTGCTGCCGGCCGATCATCCGCTGGCCGCGCAGGACAAGGTGTCGCTGCAACAGTTGGCCGCAGAGCCGCTGGTGCTGGAAGACATCCCGCACAGCCGCGAATACCTGCTGTCGCTGTTCTGGCAGCAGCAGCTGACGCCGCGGGTGGTGCAGACAGTACAAAGCTTCGAGATGCAGCGCGGGCTGGTGGCGCATGGCTGCGGCGTGGCGCTGGCCTGCATGCGGCCAACGGGCGATTACAGCTACGACGGTGTGGCCATCGCCTGCCGGCCGCTGGCCGAGCCGCTGCCGCCACAACGGGTGGTGCTGGTGCAGGCCACCGCCTCGGCCCTGGCCAGCGCCTTCACCCAGTGGGCGATCGCCAGCATACCGCCCCCCTGAGGCGGGGGGCGGCGCCGGTCGCGTCAGCGTCTACACTGAAGCGTCCCCACCGCCCCCCCAGGAGGCACCATGAGCACCCAGGCACACAGCGACCCGCGCGAACTGCAACTCAGCCGGCTGTTACCCGCCACGCCCGAACAGGTATACCGCGCCTGGACCGAACCCGCGCTGTTGTGCCAGTGGTTTGCCCCGCTGCCCTATACCACGCCGCACGCCGAGCTGGACGTGCGCCCCGGCGGCAGCAACCTGGTGGTGATGCGCGACCCGGACGGCAACGACTACCCCAATGCCGGCGTCTACCTGGAAGTGATCCCCAACCAGAAGCTGGTGATCACCGATGCCTATAGCCGTGCCTGGCAGCCGGCGGAAAAACCGTTCATGACCGTGATCCTGACCTTTGCCGCCGAGGCCGGCGGCACGCGCTATACCGCGCTGGTGCGGCACTGGAGCGTGGCCGACCGCGAAGCGCACGAGGCAATGGGCTTCCACAGCGGCTGGGGCCAGGCCACCGACCAGCTGGCGGCGCTGCTGGCCCGGCTGTAGCCAGACCGGCGGCCGCACGGCGGCGGGCTGTTACGCCGGCCGCCGCCAGGCGCGGCATGGTTGGCCGCAGGCTTGAGCATGCGGCAGCGCCCGCGCGCCATGCGGCCAACCTTGCCACGCTGATTTGTTTAGCATTTCTTCTCGCTTCGTGGTGCCCCGCCCGCCTGCTATACCTGCCCTTGCGCCGGCCGCACCGCCGCGGCGGCCGTATCCATCACCAGCAAGGGGATCATCTTGTCTCAATCCGCACTGCACCTGTATGTCGATAGCCAGTTCTCCAGCCTGTACGCACTATCGGCATTCGTGGCGCTGACCGAGAAAAATCTCGACTTCCAGCTCCACACCGTCGACCTGGCCGCCCGTGCCCAGCACGCCGCCGGCTATGCCGCGCTGTCGCTGACCCGCCGCGTGCCCACGCTGCAGCACGGCGATTTTGCGCTGTCGGAATCCTCCGCCATCAGCGAATACCTGGACGAGCAGTTTGCCGGCCGCGCGCTGTACCCGGCTGCGCCGCAACTGCGGGCCCGCGCCCGCCAGCTGCAAGCCTGGCTGCGTAGCGACCTGCAACTGCTGCGCCAGGAACGCGGCAGTGATGTGATCTTTGCCGCAGCGCGCAAGGCGGCGCTGACACCGGCGGCCCAGGAGGCCGCCAGCAAGCTGTTCAGCATCGCCGATGCCTTGCTGCCGGACGCTGCGGCCAACCTGTTCGGCGACTGGAGCATCGCCGACCTGGATCTGGCCGCCACGCTGAACCGCCTGGTGCTGCATGGAGATGCCGTGCCGGAGAGGTTGGCGCACTACGCGCGGCAGCAATGGCAGCGCCCGGCGGTGCAACGCTGGCTGGCGCTGGCGGCCCAGGCGCGCCACAGCCGCGCCGCCTGAGCGACCATCGCGGGCATGACGCCATGCCCGCGATGGTCGCGCTACATGTCGCGGCTTGGGTTTTGGCCGCCGTTACCTACACTGGAAGCTGAGTCTTCCTACCCCACCGGGCAAGACCTGCGACAAGGAGAACAGTGTGAGCAACGCCCCCAAAATCCTGGCCTTTGCCGGCAGCGCGCGAAGGGATTCCTGGAACAAGAAACTGGTGGCCATCGCGGCGGAAGGCGCGGCAATCGCCGGCGCCGAGGTGACGCAGATCGACCTGCGCGACTTTCCGATCCCGCTTTACGATGGCGACGACGAAAGCGAATACGGCATGCCGGCCAATGTGCTGACGCTGCGCGAGCTGATGCTGGAGCACCAGGGCCTGCTGATCGCCTCGCCGGAATACAACGGCTCCATCTCGCCGCTGCTGAAGAACCTGATCGACTGGACCTCGCGCCCGGTACCCGGCAGCAACGGACCATCGCCGTACGGCGGCAAGGTGGCCACGCTGCTGAGCGCCTCGCCCGGCGGCTTCGGCGGCCTGCGCGGGCTGGTGCACGTGCGCGCCATTCTCGGCAACCTCGGCGTGATCGTGCTGCCGGAGCAGCTGGCGGTTGGCGCCGCGCACGAAGCCTTCGCCGCCGACGGCAGCATGGTCAGCAGCAAGCAGCAGACCGCGGTGGAGGAATTGGGCGCCGGCCAGGCGCGGCTACTGGCCAAGCTGCACGGTCTGACCCTGTCCACCGGCTGCACCGAACGCCGTCACGACATGACCCGCTTGCGCTGAGCCCCCGGCACGGCCGCCACACCTTGGCAGCATGTAGCAGCGGCTGAGTGCCGCGGCAATGACAATGGCCATGGAGCAAACCATGGCCATTATTGTGTCGCCGTAGCAGGCTATGCTGGCGCTGGCGACGGGCAAGCGCCAGCCGCCGCCATCCAGCATCAGATGTCGGCTTCGACCTCGTTGCCTTTCTCTTCCATCCAGCTGCGGCGGCTGGAGGCCTCGCCCTTGCCCATCAGCTTGATGAACATGTCGCGGGTTTCCTGCAGCGCGCCCGGACGCACCTGCACGCAGGACAGGCGGCGGGTATCCGGGTTCATGGTGGTGTCCTTCAGCTGCTCCGGGTTCATCTCGCCCAGACCCTTGAAGCGCGAGATGCTCCAGGCGTTTTCCTTCACCTCTTCGCTGCGCAGGCGGTCGAGAATGGCGGTCATCTCGCCCTCGTCCAGCGCGTACAGCTTGCGCGGCGGGCGGTTCTTGCCCTGCCCCGGCACGTCGACGCGGAACAGCGGCGGCTGCGCGATGTAGATGTTGCCGTTCTCGATCAGGCGCGGGAAATGGCGGAAGAACAGCGTCAGCAGCAGCACCTGGATGTGCGAGCCGTCGACGTCGGCATCGGACAGGATGGCGATCTTGCCGTAGCGCAGGCCGGACAGGTCCGGCGTGTCGTCCGGGCCATGCGGATCGACGCCGATGGCTACCGCCATATCGTGGATCTCGGCATTGGAGAACAGCTGGTCGCGGTCGGTCTCCCAGCTGTTGAGCACCTTGCCGCGCAGCGGCAGGATGGCTTGGTATTCCTTGTCGCGCGCCAGCTTGGCCGAGCCGCCGGCGGAGTCACCCTCCACCAGGAACAGCTCGTTGCGCTCGATATCCTCGCTCTCGCAGTCGGTAAGCTTGCCCGGCAGCACCGCCACGCCGGAGCCTTTTTTCTTTTCCACCTTCTTCACGGACTTGAGGCGGCTCTGCGCCTGACGGATGGCCAGCTCGGCGATCTTCTTGCCGGCTTCCACGTGCTGGTTCAGCCACAGCTCCACCGGATCGCGCGACAGGCCGGAGATCAGCTTCAGCGCGTCGCGGCTGGTGAGCTTGTCCTTGGTCTGGCCCTGGAACTGCGGATCGAGCACCCGCGCCGACAGCACGAAGCGCACCCGGCTCCACACGTCTTCCGCCATCAGCTTGACGCCGCGCGGCAGCAGGTTGTGGTGGTCGATGAAGCTCTTCACCGCCTCGTACACGCCAGCGCGCAGGCCGGCCTCGTGGGTGCCACCCACCGGGGTGGGAATCAGGTTGACGTAGCTTTCGCCGCTGGCGCCATCCTCGAACCAGGCCATCGCCCACTGTGCGCCTTCGCCACGGGCGAACTGCTCGTGATCGTCGCCGATGTAGGCTTCGCTGGCGAACAGCGGCGCCACCGGGTCGTCATCGCCGCACAGCTCGGCCAGATAGCCTTTCAGCCCTTCCGGGTACTGCCATACCTTGACTTCGTCGCCGCTGGGGCGCTCCACCGTCAGAGTTACCGCCACGCCAGGCAGCAACACCGCCTTGGCGCGCAGCAGGCGCTCCAGCTCCTGCATCGAGTAGCGCGGGCTTTCGAAGTATTTGCCATCCGGCCACACCCGCACGCGGGTGCCACTGGTACGCGGGCCGCAGTCGCCGACGCGGGCCAGCGGCTCGATCACGTCGCCGCCGGCGAATACCAGCCGGTGCACGCCGCCCTCGCGTTTGACCTCGACTTCCAGCCGGGTGGACAGTGCGTTGGTCACCGACACGCCGACGCCGTGCAGGCCGCCGGAGAAGGCGTAGGCGCCGCCGTCCTTCTTGTTGAACTTGCCGCCGGCGTGCAGGCGGGTGAACACCAGTTCCACCACCGGCACGCCTTCCTGCGGGTGCAGCCCGACCGGAATGCCGCGGCCGTCGTCTTCCACTGTCAGCGAGCCGTCCTGGTGCACGGTCACCGCGATCTTGCGCGCAAAACCGCCCAGTGCCTCGTCGGCGGCGTTGTCGATCACTTCCTGGCAGATGTGGGTGGGATCGGTGGTGCGGGTGTACATGCCGGGCCGCTCTTTGACCGGCTCCAGCCCCTTGAGTACCCGTACCGAGGATTCGTCGTAGTTTTGTTGTGTCATGGCTGTTATTCAGATCAGTAACGCGCCGCCTGCAGCGTCGCGAGTTGTCGGTTGTGGGCCGGCGTCAGCGTCAGCTGGGCCAGCAAGGCGCCACACAGCGCCAGGAACATGTCCCACTGCGTGTCCCACGGATCGCCCTGGGTGGCGAGAAAGGCATCGGCGCCCGAGCCCAGCGCCAGCGCGGTCCACCATTCAATCAGCTCGTACAGCGCGGAAAATGCCAGGCAGAAGCAGGTGGCAAGAAAGGCCAGCCAGCCGCCACGCAAGGGCGTACGGCGGCTAAGCACCTCGCGCGCCAGCAATGCCGGAAAGAAGCCCTGCGCCAGGTGGCCGATGCGATCGTAGTGATTGCGGCTAAAATCGAAAAAATCCTGCAGCCAGAAGCCCAGCGGCGTCAGTGCGTAGGTGTAGTGCGCACCGATCAGCAGGATGATCGCATGCAGCGCCATCGCCCATGCGGCCAACCTGGTCCACGGAAAACGCCCCCACAGCAGCCACACCAACGGCAGCCCCAGCACGGCGGGCAGCGCTTCCAGCCACCAGGTGGCGGCATCATGCGGTTGCCATGCCGACCAGGCAGCAACAACGGCCACGGCTGCAAATGCAGCGCGTGGCCGTGGCAAAGAAGAGATCATCACGAGTCCGGCCACTCCGGGCTAGGGCGCGTCGCCCCCGCCTGTCCGTTTCAGATAGTCGCTGTAGCTTTCCACGCCCTTGAGAAAGCGGGTCAACTCGGTCAGCGCACGCTCGTACACATCTTTCTTGAATTCAATCACCGCATCCACCGGCGCCCAGTAGTCGTTCCAGCGCCAGCCATCAAACTCGGGGTGACTGGTTGCCCGCAGGCAGACATCACACTCGCGGCCAACCATGCGCAACAGAAACCAGATCTGTTTCTGGCCGCGGTAACTACCGCGCCATTCGCGACGCACCCAGTTGGTAGGCACGTCGTAGCGCAGCCAGTCGCGGGTGCGCCCCAGAATCTTGACATGTTGCGGCAGCAGGCCGACTTCCTCCAAAAGCTCGCGGTACATGGCGGCTTCGGGGCTTTCGCCAGGTTTGATGCCTCCTTGCGGAAATTGCCACGAGTGCTCACGCACCCGCTTGCCCCAGAACACCTCGTTCTTGCCATTCACGAGGATGATTCCGACATTGGGGCGATATCCGTCCCGGTCCAGCATGGAAAAACCTGTAGTTCGTTAGTTGGCTCGATTTTTGCACATTTCGCATTTGTGCGCCATGCAGCGCCGGTTGCCACGAGCGTGGCGCCGGCGTCACAACACCGCGCCCCACCCGATGCCATTCGTTAAATAAAATTGACGAATTATCGAATATTCGGCTAAAAAATTAGACACACCTCCACCTGGAGCCACTCATGGACTGCAGTTCTGCGCCTTGGCCACCCCGCCGCGGCAGTCAGCTGGCGTTTGGCGTGTTCGAACAGCCACTCAGTGCCGTCGGGGGCAGCAAACAGCATCGCATCGCTGTTTTTTCCACTGTCCAAATGACGGAGCTACCCCATGAGTCAAACACGCCAGGACTGGCTGCACGCGCACGCCATCACCCACATTGAATGCCTTATCCCCGACCTGAACGGCCTGCCACGCGGCAAGCTGGTACCGGTCAGCCACTACCCGGGCAGCGGCCAGCTGCATTTTCCGCAAGTCAGCCTGCTGCAGACGCTGATGGGCGAACCACAGCAACAACTGGTACCAGACAACGACCCGGACATGCTGCTACTGCCGGATGACGGCAGCCTCAGTCTGAAGCCGGGCAACGGGCGCCGCATTGCCCAGCTGATTCACGATTGCCACTATGAAGATGGCCGCATGGTGCCATTTGCCCCGCGCAGCGTTCTCAAGCACGTGCTGGCACAATACCAGCAGGCCGGGCTGACGCCACAGGTGGCACCGGAAATCGAGTTTTACCTGCTGAATGCCGACGGCCAACAGGCAGAGGCGCTGGGCGCCGCCTACTCGCTGGACCATGCCCAGCGACACGAAGGGTTCTTTGCCGCACTGGAGCAACAATGTCATCAGCAGGGTATCGCCACCGACATCCTGCTGCACGAAGTCGGCAACGGCCAGTACGAACTCAATCTGCAACACGGCGATGCACTACAGCTGGCGGACCAGGTCTTTCTGCTGAAACGCACCCTGCGCGCGCTGGCGGCAGCGCACGGCCTGAAAGCCTGCTTCATGGCCAAGCCGTTTGCCGGCCAGCCCGGCAGCGCCATGCACATTCATCAGAGCCTGCTGGACAAGGTTGGCCGCAATGTCTTCAGCCATGACGACGGCAGCGAGCATCCGCGCTTTGCACACTACATCGCCGGGCTGCAGCAGCATCTGCCGGCCGCCATGGCGCTACTGGCCCCCAACCCCAATGCCTACCGCCGGCTGGCAGCCAACACCGCCGCCCCCATCAATGTGGAATGGGGTTACGACAACCGTAGCTGCGGCCTGCGCGTACCGGCATCTGCCGCGCAGGCACGGCGGGTGGAAAACCGCCTGCCCGGCATCGACTGCAATCCTTACCTGGCGCTGGCCGCCACGCTGGCCTGTGGTTTGCTTGGTCTGCAGGCCGAATTGTCGGCCACTCCGCCACTCGCTGGCAGTGCCTATGGCAAGCAGGCCACGCTGCCAGCGGACCTGGCGGCCGCATTAGCCGCGCTGGCGGCAGACAGCAGGCTGAGCCAAATGCTGGGAAGTGAATTTGTCAGCCAGTTCATTGCCCTCAAACAGGTAGAGCTGGCCGACTTCCAGCAGCAGATCAGCCAATGGGAACGCACGCATCTTCTGGATCAGGCGTAAGCCGTGCCATTGGTTTATGCACTTCGATTTATTAACTCATCAGAGTTGTTTTCTCCCCTACGGGGGGGTTTAATTAGCAGGCTTGTTGTATATAACGCTTACAGGCTTCTGCGGGAGCACTTCAAGGAGAAACCATGAAGAAATCTATCCTGGCCCTGTCACTCGGGCTGGCCCTGGCAGGTATCACTGGTAGCGCTGCTGCCGCCACCAAAGAACTGAACGTCTACAACTGGTCGGACTACATTGCCGAGTCCACCATCCCGAACTTCCAGAAAGCCACCGGCGTCAAGGTGCGTTACGACGTCTACGACAGTAACGAGATCCTGCAGGCCAAGATGCTGACCGGCAAATCCGGCTACGATCTGGTGCACCCGTCCAACACCTTCCTGGCCAAGCAGATCCAGGGTGGTCTGTATCAACCGCTGGATCGCGCCAAGATCCCGAACTACAAGAACCTGGACCCGGAGTTGATGAAGCTGATGACCGCTTTCGACCCGGGTAACAAGTTCGCGGTACCGTACTTCTGGGGCATTAACACCATCGGTATCAACCCGGACAAGGTCAACAAGGCACTGGGCGGCAAGCTGCCGGACAACCAGTGGGACCTGCTGTTCAAGCCGGAATACCTGTCCAAGCTGAAAAGCTGTGGCGTGAGCATGCTGGACTCCCCGGCGGAAGTGTTCCCGGTGATCCTGCACTACATGGGCAAAAACCCGGCCAGCACCAGCGAAGCCGATTACAAGGCCGCCGCAGCGCTGCTCAAGCCGCTGCGTAGCAGCATCACCCGCTTCTCGTCCTCCGGTTACATCAACGAGCTGGCCGGCGGTTCGCTGTGCATGGTGCTGGGCTACGGTGGTGACCTGAACATCGCCAAGAAGCGCGCAGAAGAAGCCAAGAACGGCGTGAAGGTACAACCACTGGTACCGAAACAGGGCGTGGCGATCTGGGTAGACAGCATGGTGATGCCGAAAGACGCCAAGAACGTGGATAACGCCTACGCCTGGATCAATTACATGCTGGACGCCAAGGTGGCAGCAGCCAATGCCAACTCGGTGAGCTATGCACCGGGCAGCCTGGCAGCCCGCCCGTTCATCGACAAGCAGAACCTGGCTAATCCATCCATCTTCCCGGGCAAAGACGTCGTGGCCAAGAGTTTCGTGATGCCGAGCATGGATCCGAAAACCCAGCGCCTGACCACTCGCCTGTGGCAAGAATTCAAGACCGGCAAGTAAGCCAACCGGGCCGGCCTAGCCGGCCCTTTTTCTTGGCACAAGTGTTAGCATCGCTTGTTGCCTCGACAGTTAACCCTCATGCCGTTTTTCTCTCGTAAACCCTCGCTGGAAAGCCTGCCAGGCTTCGCCATGCCAGCTGACTGCATGCAAACCCTGCATTCAGCCAGCGCGTTCCGACAGGCCCTGCTCGAACTGATTCGCAGCGCCAAAGTCCGCATTCATCTGGCCGCACTCTATCTGCAGCAGGACGAAGGCGGAGAAGAGGTGCTGGAGGCGCTCTATCAGGCCGCCAGCAGCAACCCGCAACTGGATGTGCGGCTGTTTGTTGACGCTCACCGCGCGCAACGCGGTCTGATCGGACAAGGAAAGCAGGCCGGCAATGCCGCCTGGTATCGCCAACGCGCACAACAGCAGCCGTTAGCCAATCTGGCCATCTACGGCGTCCCGGCACAAAGCAAAGAGCTGTTCGGCGTGATGCACCTGAAGGGCTTCATCATCGATAGCGATGTGCTCTACAGCGGTGCCAGCCTCAACAACGTCTATCTGCACGTGGGCGAGCGCTATCGCTTTGATCGCTACCACCTGCTGCACCATGCCGAGCTCGCCGACAGCATGTCGCACTACCTGATAGCGCAGTTAGCCACCGACCCAGCGGTTATCCGCCTGGATCGCCCATCAGAAACGGATGGCCGCACCCAACGCCAATTGATACGCCAGCTACGCCAAAAGCTGGCGCACACGCAATACCGGCTGCCGCCGGGCACACACCGCAGCACCAGTATTCATCCAGTTTGCGGACAAGGCCGCGGCAACCCGTTCAATGGCCTGCTGCTGCAATTACTGCGGCAGCCAATGCGGCAACTCGTCATCTGCACACCGTATTTCAACTTGCCTCGTAGCGTATTGCTGCAAATAGACGCCCTGCTCGCGCACGGCGTTAATGTCGAAATCATTGTTGGCGACAAGCAGGCCAACGATTTCTACATTCCACCAGAGCAAGCATTCAAGGTCATTGGCTGCCTGCCCTATCTGTATGAAATGAACCTGCGGCGCTTTGCCCGCAAGCGCCAATCCTACTTGCAAAATGGCCAACTCACGCTGCGCCTGTGGAAACATGATGGCAACAGCTACCACCTGAAAGGCCTGTGGATTGACCAACAGTACATGCTGATCACCGGCAACAACCTGAACCCCCGCGCCTTCAACCTCGATCTGGAAAACGGCCTGCTAATTCACGATCCGCAACATATCCTGCAGGCCCAGATCACTGAGGAATTAACTAATATTCGTCAGCACACCACAGTACTGAGCCACTACCGACAATTGCAGAAACTGCAGGACTATCCGGAAAAAGTGCGCAAACTCCTCGGCCGGCTAGGAAAGTTTCGCATCGACCGGCTATTTTATCGCTTGCTCTGACTGCAGCCGCTCTCTCGCAATTCCATTCGCCTGCAAGAGCACGGCAGGGTTGTGTAGCGCGGAGTAGTGCTAAGCGATTCACTCCAACCCCGCGACCCAGCAGCAACTCGGCAACAAAAACAATAAAGCCCGCATCAGCGGGCTTTATGTTTGGTCGGGTACGTTGCGGCCCACGTTGGCCGCAGCAGGCGTGTCAGGGACCGGGGTGAGGCGGCGGTCCGGGTGGGGCCTGCCTCACCCACGCACCAAAG
>NZ_JBEFLD010000011.1:0-133052 GCF_040148885.1 Vogesella oryzagri | reverse complement strand
CACCGCCGATGATGATCACGTCGTAACGTGGCTTGAGCTGCGGTGTACGCCAGGCCGGTTGCCAGGTTTCGTGATGTTTGAGCCCGTGTTTGAGCAGGCTCCAGAAGGAGTAACGGTTTGCCATGGACGTATCCGTGTCTAAGTGCCAGGATGGGGACATTCTTGGCGACTTGGCCCGGGGTCGATAGCTTGCAGCAGACGAGCACTTGTTGATTTACGACAAGAAATCGCAAAGTCATCTGCCAGCTGGCCGCGCACGACTGGCGCAGCCGGATAAAGAAGCAGTTACTGGCCGAGACTGACGCCACGGCCAGCCGCTCAAGGCTGCGGTGGCGGGCGGCGGCCGGAGAGGTCGCCCAGCGTCATGCCTTCCGGCAGCGGGCGATGCTTGCCCTGCCCCAGCCGCTGCGCCTTGTAGATGCCGGAATGGCCGGAGCACAGATAGCTCACCACGCAGGCCAGCGCGGCGTAGATGCCGATGTCGCTGCCGAACAGCTCCATCGCCATCAGCGTGGAGGCCAGCGGGGTGTTGGCCGCACCGGCAAACACCGCCACAAAGCCGACACCGGCCAGCAGCGGCAACGGCAGCTGCAGCAGTGGCGCCAGCGCATTGCCCAGCGTGGCGCCGATGTAGAACAACGGCGTCACCTCCCCGCCTTTGAAGCCGCTGCCTAGCGACAGCACCGTCAGCGCCAGTTTGGCGGCGAAGTCGTACGGCGCCAGCGGCTGCTGGAACGCCTCGACGATGGTGGGAATGCCCAGCCCCAGATAACGATCCAGCGGCAAACTCCAGGCCAGCACCGCCAGCAGCAGGCCGCCGGCCAGCGGCCGCAGCGGCGCATAGCCGATCCAGCGTTTCATTCGCGCCGACAGCGCGTGGGTGGCATCGGCAAACAGCTTGCCGGCCAGGCCGAACACCGCGCCGGCCAGCAGCATGGCAGCCAGCCCCCAGGCCGATACCGGCGGGATGTGCGGCACCAGGTAGTGGCTGTGCTGCACGCCCCACAGCAGGCTGACCTGGTCGGCCAGGATCGCCGCCAGCATGCACGGCAGGATGGCGTCGTAGCGCAGGCGGCCAATGGCCAGCACCTCCAGCCCGAACACCGCGCCGGCCAGCGGGGTGCCGAATACCGAGGCGAAGCCGGCGCTGATGCCGGCCATCAGGATGATGCGGCGGTCCTCGTGCTGCAGCCGGCACAGGCGGGTGAGCTGGTCGGCCAGCGCGCCGCCCATTTGCACCGCGGTACCCTCGCGCCCCACCGAAGCGCCGAACAGGTGCGAGATGACAGTCCCCCCCAGCACCAGCGGCGCCATGCGCAACGGGATCACTTTTTTCGGGTCGTGGATTTCGTCGATCAGCAAATTGTTGCCAGCCTCTACCTGCTGGCCGTAGCGCAGATACAACCAGCCGACGCCGAAGCCGGCCAGCGGCAGCAGCCACAGCAGCCAGCGTGTGGCCTCGCGGGTGGCGGTGGCCCAGTCGAGGGCGAACAGGAACAAGGACGACGCGCTGCCGGCCAGCGCGGCCACCGCGGCGGACAGCAGCAGCCACTTGCCGATGTAGGGCAACAGCGGAACGGGATCGGGGTGCAGGTGTTGGGTCATGTCAGTCCGGTTTCGACAGAGTCAGGCAACAAGGCCCGGACTGGTGGAGCAATGGACGCGACTGCAGCGCCCCGCCAACCGGGACATCGTGCAGGCATCATCAGCCCCAAGGGCGGTTACAGGGAGGCATGCCATCTCCCGTGCCGCAGTGTAGCCCAGCCGCAGGCGCATCGGCCAGCCCTAGGCTGCCGGCGCGCGGCCGGCCGCCAGTGCGGCCAACGTTGCCGGATCGTTGGCATTGGCAAACGCCGTGGCGTCGGCAAACGGCACCTCCACCACCCGCTGCGTGGCCAGCCAACCACGGATGCTGCGCTGGCCGCCAAGCAGATACGGCGCCACGCTGGCCAGCACGCCTACCCGCAGCAGCAGGCAGGCCGGCTGCGGCCCTTGTGGCGTGCGCGGCAGCGCGATGTCGGCGCCGCTGGCCGCCAGCGCTGCGGCCAACGTTACGCTCAGCGTGGCCGGCAGATCCGGGGTGTCGCATGGCACCAGCTGCAGCTGCGTGATGGTGGGCGGCAGCAGCGCTGCCGCCGTGGCCAGCGCCGCCAGCGGTCCCATGCCCTGCCAGGCGGCATCGTCCGGCCATACCGGCAGACCCAGCGTGCGGTAGGCATCCAGGCTGCGGTTGGCGCTGATCGCCAGCCAGCCCAGCTGCGGCGCCAGCCGCGTCAGCACGTGCACGGCCAAAGGTTGGCCGCACAGCAGCTGTTGCCCCTTGTCCACCCCGCCCATGCGCCGCCCTTCGCCGCCGGCCAGCAGCAGCCCGCCCAGCGTGGCCGGGCCTGTCAGTTGCAACATCACTTACTCCCTGCTTACCCGGCACGGTGGCCGGGCGGTAAAAATCTTAGGCGGCCACGCGATTGGGCCACGCATTGCTCACGCGCATGCGGATGCCTCGTCGGGCCATGCCAGCTGGCGCCGGCTGTCGAACACCCGCTCGCTGCCATCTATCGGGTCGGTAAAGGCGATGCGCCGCGCCAGCAGTGCCAGCGGGCGGGAGAAATCGTACGCCGCCTTGTCATTGCGAAAATCCGGGTACCACGGGTCGTTGGCGATGGCGATGCCCAGCGCCGCCAGGTGGGCGCGCAGCTGGTGCTTCTTGCCGCTGCCCGGCGTCAGCCGGTACTGCGCCCAGTCGCCGCGGCGCTGCAGCAGTTCGATCAGCGTGTCGCTGTTCGGTTCGCCGGCCACCTCGCGCATCACGAAACCGCCCGGCAGCTCCTGCAGCCGGCTGCGGTGCTGCAATGGCAGCGCGAGATCGGCGCGGTACGGCGCGATCGCCTCGTAACACTTGTACACCGCCCGCGCCTCGAACAGCCGCTGGTAGGCGCCACGCGCCGCCGGGTCGAGGCAGAACAGCATCACGCCGGCGGTTTCGCGGTCCAGCCGGTGGATGGGCGATGCCGCCGCCAGCGCCGGGTCACGCCGCAAACGGGTCAGCACGGTCTCGCGCAGATGGCGGCCGCCGGGCACGCAGGCCAGGAAATGCGGCTTGTCCACCACCAGCAGACGCGCGTCGCGGTACAGGATGTCGATGTCGAACGGCACCACCGGCTCGTCGTCCACGCTGCGGAAGTACCAGAGGCGCTGCCCCGGCCGGTACGGCGCGGTCGGCGCCAAAGGTTGGCCGCAGGCATCCCACACCTCGCCTGCGGCCAACTTGTACTGCCAGCTGTCGGCGACATGGGCAAAGCGCTGGCGCAGATAGGCCAGCAAGCTGGGCCAGTCTTCCTGCGGCAATACCACGCAACTGGCGTGGACACCGTCGCGCGGCGGTAGCGGACAATCGGCAGCGGACACATTCTCTCCATCACAAAACCCGCAGCGCGGGCGCAAGCCGGCAATTTTAGCGGATAATGCCCGGCTTACCCCCTAGCCGGATTGCCGATATGAAACACGCCCCGCTCAGCGACCAGGATTACCAGCGCCTGGAAGACACCCTGCAACGCTTTGCTGCCCAGGGCGCCATGAGCCTGGAGCGGCTGGACGGTTTCTTTGCCGCGCTGTTGTCCGGCCCGGACCCGCTGCCGCCGGAAGAATGCCTGCCGCTGATCCTGGGCAGCGCCTTCGATGACGAAGACGCGTTCAGCAGCCCCAAGGCCATCGAGCAGTTTGCCCACCTGGTCAGCGGCCACTGGCACGACATCGCCCACACCCTGCAGCGCAAGCGCGACTTTGCCCCGTGGCTCACCGCCGATGCCGCCGGCGAAGTGCACGGCAATGACTGGGCAGAAGGCTTCTACGATGGCATGCAGCTGATGCACGAAGACTGGAACCTGCTGTTCGACGATGCCGATGCCGCCCCGGCGCTGGCACCGATCCTGGCACTGGCGTTCGAGCGCCACCCGGACCCGGAGATGCGTCCGTTCCTGGACGGTGCCAGCCGCGAGCAGAAGGACGAGTGGCTGGCCCAGATCGGCGATGCCGTACCCAAGATCCACCACTTCTTTGCCGCCATCCGCGCCCGCATCGCCGCCGAGCTGGCCGCCGAAGACAAGTAAGCCACGTCATCACCCGCCGCTTGCCCACCGGCACCGGCGCCACCAAGGACAGCACATGA
Organism: Vogesella oryzagri; assembly: GCF_040148885.1. Classification (NCBI taxonomy): domain Bacteria; kingdom Pseudomonadati; phylum Pseudomonadota; class Betaproteobacteria; order Neisseriales; family Chromobacteriaceae; genus Vogesella; species Vogesella oryzagri. The sequence goes on along the minus strand of NZ_JBEFLD010000011.1, from coordinate 128,887 downwards.
GCGACGCCGCCGATTTCTGGACCCCGCGTTTTGCCGGCCCCGACTATGCCTATGGCGATGCCGCCAACGACTTCCTGCGCGAACAAGCCGGACGCCTGTCGCCCGGCAGCCGGATTCTGAGCCTGGGCGAAGGTGAAGGCCGCAACGCGGTGTACCTGGCCGGGTTGGGCCATCAGCTGACGGCGGTGGACGCGGCGTGGACCGGGCTGGCCAAACTGCTGCAGCGCGCGGCGGCGGCCAACCTGGCCATCACCGCCACGCTGGCCGACCTGGGCGACTACGAGCTGGGCCACAAGCAGTGGGATGCCATCATCTCGGTGTTCTGCCACTTGCCGTCCGCGCTGCGCCGGCAGGTGCTGGCCAGGGCGGTGCAGGCGCTCAAGCCCGGCGGGCTGTTGATCATGGAAGGGTACACGCCGCGGCAACTGGCCTTCGGCACCGGCGGCCCCAAGGAAACCGATCTGCTGCTGGAGCCGGACACCCTGCGCGCCGAGCTGACTGGCCTTGAGCTGCTGCATTTTGTCGAACTGCAACGCGAAGTGATCGAAGGCCGCCTGCACACTGGCATGGCCGCCGTGCTGCAGGTAGTTGGCCGCAAGCCGGACTGAGCGCCGCGTCCGCACCGCCGGCGCGACATGGCCGTAGCGCGCCATACCCGCGGGCACGCGGCCCCAGGCCCCCCCCCCCGGTGCCACCAGCAGCCACAAGCTGCTGATCTGTCAGGGCACTGCCAAAAACACCACACCCCTCCCCCGCAAAACCACACATTGGCTTGCCTTGTTATTTGAATTCGTACAGAATCAAATCATCAGGAGGACGCCATGACACAAGGTGGAAAACGCGAAGGTGCCGGCCGCAAATCACGCTTCGGCGGCGACAAGACTGTCGCCATGCGGGTACCGGAACCACTCAAGCCGCTGCTGGAAAGCTGGCTGGACGAATACCGCACCCTGCGCAGCTTGCGCCACAACGACGCCGGTGACATCTCGCTGCTGGGCGAAGCGCTGCAGAACCTGTCGCTGCCGCTGTTCGCCAGCCGGGTACCCGCTGGCTCTCCCGTGCCGGGCGACGACCTGAAAGAAGCCGACATCGACCTGAACCAGCACCTGGTGCGCAAGCCCGCATCCACCTTTCTGGTGACGGTAAAAGGCGATTCGATGATCAACGCCGGCATTCACGATGGCGACATGCTGGTGGTGGACCGCTCGCTGGAGCCGCGCAATGGCAAGGTGGTGGTGGCGGTGATTAACGACGAGCTGACGGTGAAGCGGCTGGAGCGCTCTGCCGGCCGCATCCGCCTACTGCCGGAAAATCCGGACTTCAAACCGATCGATGTGCCCGAAGGCGCCAGTTTCTTTATCTGGGGTGTCGTGACCAACGTGATCCACGCCGTGGACTGATGGCAAGGAGATGAACATGAGCCAGCAAGACAACGAAGCAATCAAGATGATGTTCCGTGACTGGAAACGCCTGCCGCGCGCCTTCCGCAGCGTGGTGGAAGGCCAGCCGCAAGTGCTGCTGACCCGCACCGGCCGCAGCTACTTCGTGCCGGTGGAGTTCGTCGGCTAAGCCAATCCCGGCGGCCAGGGTTGGCCGCATCCCCCACCACACGGCCACCCACGGGTGGCCGTTGTATTTGCCGCCAGTCCGACGTACCGGCGGAAGCGATCCACTATAGTGAATGATCCGATTCCAACACGGATCACAGCTCCCTGCGCGAGCCTAAGCAACGAGTCAGTTCGATTCCCGTGAATCGCTTGGCGGACATCCGGCCACCCCGGCACTGCCCCGCAGCGCGCATGCGCCGGCGGCAGCATGCCGCGGTTATGCCATGTAGCACCGGCTACTACACCCTCTTAGCCCGCCGCCGTTTTCTCTCCAAGGGCTACGTCATGGAGGATGCTGCAATGTCACAGCAGATGGAAAAGAAGGCCCTGAGCGCGCCGGATGAACTCCGCCCGTTCAAGGACAATATGGGCAGACTGGCGGTGGTCACGCTGGGCAATATGACCATGGGTCGCGGCGAGTTCGAGCCGGGCTGGCGCTGGAGCGAACATGTCAAACCGCTGGCCGGCACCGACTCCTGCCAGGCCGCGCACACCGGCGTGGTGCTGGAAGGCCGGCTGGTGGTGAAAATGGACGATGGCACGCAGATGGAATTCGGTCCGGGCGATGCCTTCTACATGCCGCCCGGCCACGATGCCTGGGTGGTGGGCGACCAGCGCTGCGTGCTGATCGACGTCACCGGCGTCGCCAAGTACGCCAAGCCGCATTAACCGCCACGGCGCAGGGTGGGCCATGCGGCCAACCTTGCCGGCCATGAAGCAGCACGGCCACCCGAGGGTGGCCGTTGGTTGACATGCGCTGTGGCGCTTTAAGCGGAGGTGTGCTTGAAGCGATCCACCTGCTGCACCAGCTCCCCCGAGGTGCGGTTGAGCTGCTCGGACAGCTCGGCAGCTTCCTGCACGATGGTGGCGTTGTCCTCCGCCAAGGCCGCAATGCGGCTGATATTGACCGCCACTTCGCTACTGGCCGCTGTCTGCTGCTGCATCGCCACTGCCGTGTCCTGACTCTTGGCAGCGGTCTGTTCGGCCTCGTCATGGATGCCGTCCAGTTCACGCAAGGTATCCGCCACCAGCGTCAGACCTTCGTCCATCTGCCCTCGCGCCACCTGCATGCGGCTGGCGGCACTCTGGGTCTCGCCGGTAATCACCTCGATCAGCTGGGCAATTTCCACGGTTTCCTTGCCGGTGCGCTCGGCCAGCTTGCGCACTTCATCGGCCACCACGGCAAAGCCGCGGCCCATTTCGCCGGCGCGGGCCGCCTCGATGGCGGCGTTAAGCGCCAGCAGGTTGGTCTGGTCGGCAATCTCGCGAATGGCGGTGATGATCTGGCGGATGTTCTGCGATTTTTCCGCCAGCGAAATGATCATGGCGCCGGCCTCGTCCACGGTGGCCGCGGTGCCCTGAATCGCCTGGGTGGTGGCGTGCATGCGCTCACGGCCGCCGCGCACCCCCTGCTGCATGTCGCGCGCCACCTGCAGGTTCTGCTGGGTGTTGTCGCTGACGGCGGCAATGCCGGCCGACATTTCTTCGACGGCCGCGGCAATCTGGGTCGAGGAACTGCTCTGCGCCTCGGCCGCACCCGCAGCACGCTCGGACACGCCTTGCAAGGCACCTGCGGCCCGTTGCAGCTGGTGGGCATTCACCTTGACGACTTTCAGGGTGCTGGCAAAAGCATCCACCAGCGCATCCAGCGCCCGGCCCATGCGGGCGATTTCATCATCGCCGGCCAGGTGCGCGCGCACCCCCAGGTCCAGATTCTGGCTCATCTGCGACATCATGCTTTCCAGCTGCAATACCGGGCGGCGGATGCTGCGATAGACGGCAAAACCGCCGATCAGCAACAGCAGGGTCATGGCCGCGGTGCCGCCCAGGGTCAGCGCCATGCTGGTGCCGGCATGGCTGACCTGGGTATCCACGTTGTGGTGCAAGTCGGCCAGCAGCGCTTCCTGCGCGGCTTTCAGTTTGGCAATGCGCGCCGAGGTACCGGCAAACCATTGTTGCGGCGTGATGCTCACCGGGCTGCCCAGCGGGGTGCCATATACGCTGTCACGCAAGGCCTGCACCGCACTCACTTCCGGCGCGGTGAGCGACGGCTGCAGCACGGCCAGCAGCGCTTGCGGCGCCAGCAACTGCAGCTGGTTCAGGCAGGCATCCTGTTGTGCCTGTAGCGACTTGGCCTGCGCAAACTTGGGCTGATCGAAACTGCCGCCCGCCAACACGCCGTTGACAAAGCCGCGTTCGCGGCCGGCCAGCTCTTTGACGCACAACAGATTGGACAAGGCGGTGCCATAGCGCAGCACATTATCGTCATCGCTGGCAGTCTGCAGCGCGGCGGCAATGGTGGTCAGGCGTTCGATGCTGCGGGTGAAATCAGCAAATACTTCCGGCGCCGGCAGGCTGCGACCATCGATGCTGCCACGCTTGCCCAACAGGGATTGCACCGAGGCCGCCGCATCGGTGGCCAGGCTGCCGACCTTGCCGTCATGCTCGCCGGCCTGGGCGGTGAATGCCTGCAAGGCGGCATCGCTCTTGCCGCGCGCGCTGGTGAGTGCCTCCGGTACGGCGCCCTGCCCGCTGAGATAACCGTTGGTCAGGCCACGCTCGGCCTGCAAGCTGTCGATCAGCTCGGACGACAGCGTAGCAACGTCCACCAGCTGGCGGGCGGCGCGCATCTCGTGCAGGGAAACGTATTGCTGATAGGAAAACACGCCGGCCAGGATGAAGGTCATCGCAGCGAATGGCAGCACCAACAAAAGCAGCTTGGGGCCTAGATTGAGTCGGGAAAGCATGGTGGGCTCCAGAACACAGGGGGTTGTCTTGAATGCCATGATTATGGTTTTAGGTGGCATTTCCGCTTTTTATCGAAAATTTAATGCAAACAGCGTGCCCCCTTGTTGTTGCAGCGCAAATTAGATGACAAAAAAGGCCATGCCACCACGGCATGGCCTTTTGTCTGTTACCCGGCGCCAATCAACCGCGCGGGCGCACCAGCTGCCAAGCGCGACCCAGATAGGTCACTGCACCAAAACCGCTCCATACGTGCACCAAACGGGTGAACGGGAAGATCAGGAACAAGCTCATGCCCATGAACAGGTGCAGCTTGAAGATCGGCGAGGCAGTCACGATGAACTGGTCGGCATCACCGCGGAAGGTGATCACATGCTGCGCCCAGGTCATCAGCAACACCATTTCATGGCCGTCCAGATGCTGAGCGGACACCACGATGGTGGACAGACCCAGCAGCAAGGTAGCCAGAATCCACAGCAGCACCAGCTTGTCGCGCCAAGTGGTGTTGGCGGCCAGGCGATCGCTGCTGAAGCGGCGATGCAGCAACAGCAGCACGCCGATCAGGCACAGCGTGCCCATAATGCCGCCGGCAGTCATAGCGAACACCTGCTTGAAGCTGTGGGTCACACCCAGCGCGTCCCACACCGCCACCGGGGTCAGCAGACCCACGGCGTGGCCGAAGAACAGGCCGATGATGCCAAGGTGGAACAGGATGTTGCCCAGGCGCAGGCTGCCGCGGTGCAGCAGCTGGCTGGACTCGCTCTTCCAGCTGTACTGTTCGCGCTCGAAGCGCACCAGGCTACCCAGGATAAAGATCGCCAGCGCGATATACGGGTAGATCCCGAAAACGAATTGATGCAAGTAGTCCATGTCTTTCTCCTTGTTGCGGCCAACCTGGGCGGGCGTTACCGCCTCCCGCCCTGGCTGACGTTGGCCGCAGCGGATTAATGGCAGGCGGCCGGGCCGCTACCCTTGGGATAGAAGTTGACCGGGGCGATCTGCGGCAGGGTTGGCTTCAGCAGCGGTTCCACGCCGTCGATGCCCGGGCCGAAGGTCTCCAGCGCCTCGTCCATGTCGCGGATCGGCGGCACAGTCAGCGGCTCTGGCGTCACCGGCGACAGCCACACCAGCGCATCCAGCACCCCGGCGTAGTGGCTGCCACTGTCAGCCAGCTTCTTGCCCACATGGGCCAGCACGTGCACCGCATCGCCCAGCAGGCGATTGGCTTCCTCCGCCTCGCACAGCGACAGGAACTCCAGGAACAGCGGCACATAGTCCGGCAGCTCTTCGCAGACCGGTTCGAAGCCGTGCGCCTTGTACTCCTCCATCAGGTCCACCATCGCCTGACCGCGGGCGCGGTCCTCGCCGTGGATGTGCTCGAACAGGTGCAGCGAGTGCGACGGACTGCGGTCGAACACCTGCACGTAGTTCTGCTGCAGCTCCAGCAGCTCGGTCGCGGCCAGCTGCTGCAGCAGCGGCTCGACACCGCGCACCACGTCTTCGTCGCCGGCCAGTACCTCGCGGATTTCCGGCAGCGCATCCAGCAGATCCTGCTGCGGGTAACCCAGCAGCGCCGCCAGTGCACGATAGATCATCGGGTTATGCATGATGCTCACTCTCCGGCGTTGGCCTTGCGGTCGCGGCGCATGTCGTGGAACACAATGGGGGATGCCTTCTTCTTGCCGAACAGGCTGTGATCGGAGGTACCGCCGGAGCAGCCGTTACCGAAGGTAAAGCCACAGCTGGCCTTGTCGTCGAAGGTGTCTTCCACCATTTCCTTGTGGCTGGACGGAATCACGAAGCGGTCTTCGTAATTGGCGATCGCCATCACCTGGTACATCTCCTCCACCTGCGCGCCATTCAGATGCGTGCCTTTCAGCGTGGCCTCGTTCACCACCTTGTCCACGCTCTTGCTGCGCATGTAGCGACGCATGGCCACCATGGTTTCCAGCGCTTTTACCACCGGCTCTTCCTTGCCGGCAGTCAGCAGGTTGGCCAGATAGCGGATCGGAATGCGCAGGTCTTTCACGTCCGGGATGATCCCGTTCTCACCAATCAGGCCGTTTTCCAGCGCGGACTGGATCGGCGACAGCGGCGGGATGTACCACACCATCGGCAGCGTGCGGTATTCCGGGTGCAGCGGGAACGCCACTTTCCATTCCATGGCCATCTTGTACACCGGCGACTTCTGCGCGGCGGTCAGCCAGGCATCCGGGATGCCCTGTTTCTTGGCTTCGGCGATGATGTCCGGTGCGTTCGGATCCAGGAATACGCCCAGCTGCGCCTCGTACAGGCTCTTCGGATCTTCCACGCTGGCAGCGGCTTCGATCTTGTCGGCGTCGTACAGCAGCACGCCCAGATAGCGGATGCGGCCAACGCAGGTCTCGGAGCACACCGTCGGCTGACCGGCTTCGATACGCGGGTAGCAGAAGATGCACTTCTCGGCCTTGCCGGTGGTCCAGTTGTAGTAAATCTTCTTGTACGGGCAGCCGGACACGCACATGCGCCAGCCGCGGCACTTGTCCTGGTCGATCAGCACGATGCCGTCGTCTTCACGCTTGTAGATGGAGCCGGACGGGCAGCTGGCGACGCAGGCCGGGTTCAGGCAGTGCTCGCACAGGCGCGGCAGGTACATCATGAAGGTGTTCTCGAACGCCGAGTACATCTCCTTCTGGATGCCTTCGAACAGCGCATCCTTGGCGCGCTTGGAGAACTCGCCGCCCAGGTCGTCTTCCCAGTTCGGGCCCCATTCGATCTTGTCCATCTTCTTGCCGGTCAGCACCGACACCGGGCGCGCGGTCGGCGGGGTCTGCATTTCCGGCGCGTTCTGCAAGTGCTCGTAGTCGTAGGTGAACGGCTCGTAGTACTCGTCGATGGACGGCAGATTGGGGTTGGCGAAAATATTGGCCAGAATCTTCAGCCGGCCACCCTGGCGCGGCTCCAGCTTGCCGTCGCTGCGGCGCACCCAGCCACCCTGCCATTTGTCCTGGTTTTCCCATTCCTTGGGATAGCCAATGCCTGGCTTGGTCTCGACGTTGTTGAACCAGGCGTACTCGATACCGTCGCGGCTGGTCCACACGTTCTTGCAGGTTACCGAACAGGTATGGCAACCAATGCACTTGTCGAGGTTGAGCACCATACCGATTTGGGCACGGATTTTCATGTTCTTGCTCCTAATGTCTCAGAAGGCTCGGGAATGGCGGTGCCACTGGCACCGCCGGCGCGCTTACACGCCTTCCGAGAGCGGCTTGTCCAGCCAGTCCACGTTCTTCATCTTGCGCACGATCACGAACTCGTCGCGGTTGGAACCCACGGTGCCGTAGTAGTTGAAGCCCCAGGCCAGCTGCGCGTAGCCGCCGATCATGTGCGTGGGCTTGGTCACCGCGCGGGTTACCGAGTTGTGGATACCGCCGCGCTTGCCGCTGGTTTCCGCGCCCGGCACGTTGATGATTTTTTCCTGCGCGTGGTACATCAGGGTCATGCCTTCCGGCACCCGCTGCGATACCACGGCGCGGGCCGTCAGCGTGCCGTTGACGTTGAACACCTCGATCCAGTCGTTGTCGACGATGCCGGCCTTGCGGGCGTCAATCTCGGACACCCACACGTGCGGGCCGCCACGCGACAGCGTCAGCATGCGCAGGTTGTCAGAGTAGGTACTGTGGATACCCCACTTCTGGTGCGGTGTAATGAAGTTGAGGACGATCTCGGTGTTGCCGTTCGACTTCTTGCCCAGTACCGCAGCGGTGGTCTTCAGATCGACAGCCGGCTTGTACACGCACAGGCCTTCACCAAACGAACGCATCCACAGGTGATCCTGGTAGAACTGCTGGCGGCCGGTGATGGTGCGCCATGGGATGTACTCGTGCACGTTGGTGTAGCCGGCGTTGTAGCTGACTTCTTCGCTTTCCAGGCCAGACCAGGTCGGCGAGGAAATGATCTTGCGCGGCTGCGCCTGCACGTCGCGGAAGCGGATGCTGTCATGCTCGCGCGGCAGGGCCAGATGGGTATGGTCGCGACCGGTGATCTTGGACAGCGCGTCCCATGCCTTCACTGCCACGTGGCCGTTGGTTTCCGGCGCCAGGGTCAGAATCATCTCGGCGGCGTCGATGGCGGTATCCAGCTTCGGCTGGCCAGCGGCTACACCGTCGGCCACGGTCTTGTTCAGACCGCGCAGGATGTCCACTTCGTGGCCGGTTTTCCAGGCAATGCCCTTGCCGCCGTTGCCCACTTTCTCCAGCAACGGGCCGATGGAGGTGAACTTGTCGTAGATCTTGGTGTAATCGCGCTCCACCACCGACATCTTCGGCATGGTTTTGCCCGGAATCGGCTCGCACTCGCCTTTTTTCCAGTCGCGCGGGTCGAACGGCTGGCCCAGCTCTTCCGGCGTGTCGTGCATCAGCGGGGTCAGCACCAGATCCTTGCGGGTACCCAGATAGTCGCCGCCGACCTCGGAAATCGCCTTGGCGAAGCCCTTGTAGATTTCCCAGTCACTCTTCGACTGCCACAGCGGCTGCACGGCCTCGGACAGCGGGTGGATGAACGGGTGCATGTCGGAGGTGTTGAGATCGTCCTTCTCGTACCAGGTCGCGGTCGGCAACACGATGTCGCCGTACAGGCAGGTGGTGGACATGCGGAAGTCCAGCACCACCAGCAGATCGAGCTTGCCTTCTGCCGCCGGACGCACGGTGATTTCGGTCGGCTTGATGCAGCCGTCCTCGTCGTTCATCACCGCGTTCTGGGTGCCCAGCAGGTACTTCAGGAAGTATTCGTGGCCCTTGCCGGAGGAACCCAGGATGTTGGAACGCCACACGAACATATTGCGCGGGAAGTTCTTCGGGTTGTCCGGGTCGTTGCAGGACATGTCCAGCTTGCCGGATTTCAAACCCTCTACCGCGTAAGCAATCGGGTCCTTGCCGGCGGCTTCGGCATCGCGCACCACGTCCAGCGGGTTGGTGGTCAGCTGCGGTGTAGACGGCAGCCAGCCCATGCGTTCGGCCTTGGCGTTGTAGTCGATCAGCGCCATCTGGCTCATGCGGCCATCGGCGGTGGGGGCCAGAATCTCGTTCACGCCCAGCTTTTCATGACGCCACTGACTGGTGTGTGCGTAGAAGAAGCTGGTGCCGTTCATCTGGCGTGCCGGACGATTCCAGTCGGCAGCAAATGCCAGCGGCGCCCAGCCGGTTTGCGGCCGCAGTTTCTCCTGGCCGACGTAGTGGCACCAGCCACCGCCGCTCTGGCCGATACAGCCGCACATCATCAGCATGTTGATGATGCCGCGGTAGGTCATGTCCATGTGGTACCAGTGGTTCAGCGCGGCACCAACGATCACCATGGAGCGACCGTGAGTCTGGTCGGCATTCTGCGCAAATTCGCGCGCTACCTGGATCACCATCTCCGGCTTCACGCCGGTGTGTTTCTGCTGCCAGGCCGGGGTGTACGGCACGTCGTCCATGTAGCTGGAAGCCACGTTGCCGCCGCCCAGACCACGGTCGATACCGTAGTTGGCCGCCATCAGGTCGAATACGGTCGCCACCAGCGCGGTGCTGCCATCGGCCAGGGTCACCTGCTTCACCGGCACATTGCGGGTCAGCAGCTCGTCGTGCTCGGCGCCGAAGTACGGGAAGCCCACGCCCACCACGTCGTCACGGTTGTCGATCAGCGACAGGCGTGCCTTGATTTCGCGGCTGCTGTGGCCATCCTTCTCTTCCAGGTTCCACTTGCCAGACTGGCCCCAGCGGAAGCCGATCGAGCCATTCGGCGCCACGATGTCGCCGCTGGCTTCGTCCAGCACCAGGGTTTTCCATTCCGGGTTGTTGTCTTCGCCCAGGTTGGCCGCCAGGTTGGAAGCGCGCAGGAAGTAATCCGGAATGTAGCGACCGCCGTCTTTCTTCAGCGTCACCAGCATCGGCATGTCGGTGTACTGGCGGATGTAACCGGTGAAGTACTCCGACGGCTTGTCGAGGTGGAATTCCTTGAAGATCACATGGCCCATCGCCATTGCCAGCGCGGCATCGGTACCCTGCTTCGGCGCCAGCCAGATGTCGCCGAACTTGGCCATTTCGCCAAAGTCGGATGATACCGCCACGGTCTTGGTGCCCTTGTAGCGCACTTCGGTATAGAAGTGGGCGTCCGGGGTCCGTGTCATCGGGATGTTGGAACCCCACACCATCAGGTAGTTGGAGTTGTACCAGTCGGCCGATTCGGCGACGTCGGTCTGTTCGCCCCAGATCTGCGGGCTGGCCGGCGGCAAGTCGCAGTACCAGTCGTAGAACGACAGCGGCACGCCACCGATCAGGCTCAGGTAGCGGCTACCGGCAGCGTAGGACACCATGGACATGGCCGGAATCGGCGAGAAGCCCACCACGCGGTCCGGGCCGTAGTTCTTGATGGTGAAGGCGTTGGCCGCAGCGATGATTTCGTTGACTTCATCCCAGCTGGCACGCACGAAGCCGCCTTGGCCACGCTTGGATTTGTACTGCTTGGCGGTTTCCGGGTTCTGGCTGATCTGTTCCCAGGCTTCGATGGCGCCCATGCTCTTGCGCGCTTCGCGCCACAGCTTCATCAGGCGGCCACGCACCATCGGGTATTTCACGCGCTGGGCGGAATACACATACCAGCTATAGGAAGCACCACGCGGGCAGCCGCGCGGCTCGTGGTTCGGCAGGTCGGGACGGGTGCGCGGGTAGTCGGTCTGCTGGGTTTCCCAGGTAATCAGGCCGTTCTTCACATACACCTTCCAGCTACAGGAGCCGGTGCAGTTCACCCCGTGGGTGGAGCGGACAATCTTGTCATGCTGCCAGCGCTGGCGATACCCGTCTTCCCACTTGCGGTCTTCTTTTACCACCGCACCGTGGCCATCGGCGAAGGTGGATTTCACCTTGCCCAAAAAATTCAGTCTGTCGAGAAAGTGGCTCATTTTGCCTCCGAATGTTTGCCGCCTGGCGGCCCGCAAAGGTTGGCCGCATTGCAGCTGCGGATACCTGTGGTCACGCTGGTAAGCTTAGGCGGGCAAGGCAAACGCGCCCATTCGCCACAGGTGGCACGCCAGGCGGGCAGACGGGGGAAGACGAACTAGCTCGAAAGGATTAGCCGCGGCTAGCCATGCGGAGGGCATCAGCCGCTGCCGGCCATGAAAAATGCCGCCCCCGGGCGGGTGGCGGCATGTGGCGCGCGGCAGGGCCGCGAGGGTCAGACTCAGGCGTGGCGCGGTTTGTAGCCGGCAGCACCGTAGAACAGGATGAACAGATAGCACAGCAGCGGCACACCGAACGAGGCCAGCAGACCGATACCGTCGGCCACCCCGGCCTGCAGCAGCGGCAGCAGCGCCCCGCCGACAATCGCCATGCACAGCACGCCGGAACCGGCGCCGGTATCGCGGCCCAGGCCGTTTAGCGCCAGCGAGAAGATGGTGGGGAACATGATGGAATTGCACAGCCCCACCGCCAGCAGGCTGTACATCGCCAGCTTGCCGCCGGCCACGATGGCCAGCGCGATCAGCAGCACCGACAGCAGCGCGTTGCACGCCAGCACCTTGTTGGCAGCCACGCGGCGCATCACCGCACTGCCAATGAAGCGGCCAACCATAGCACCGCCCCAGTACAGCGCCAGCAGCTTACCAGCTGCGGCCTGGCTCAGACCGCCGATGTCCGGCTGTTCCATCAGGCTGACCAGAAAACTGCCGATACCGACCTCGCCGCCCACGTAGACAAAGATGCCGATGGCACCCAGCACCAGATGGCGATGGCGCAGCACGCTCTTCATGCCGTGCTCGGCGACGGTCTTGTCATGCACCTCCGGCAGGCGCAAGCGGGCAAACACCGCGGCAATGATGAACAACGCTGCCGCCAGTCCCAGGTAGGGCAGCTGCACCGCCTTGGCCGCCCCGGCCCCGGCAGTGGCGCCGAGGATCAGCAGCGAACCCAGCAGCGGCGCCAGCGTGGTGCCCAGCGAGTTGAACGCCTGGGTCAGGTTCAAGCGGCTGGAAGCGGTACGTGCCGGCCCCAGACGGGTGACGTAGGGGTTGGCCGCCACCTGCAGAATGGTGATGCCGGCCGCCAGCACGAACAGCGCGCCCAGAAATGCGGCATACGACAGCTTGGCCGCAGCCGGATAGAACAGCAGGCAGCCGGCGCCGGCGATGGACAGCCCCACCACGATGCCGCGCTGGTAACCCAGCGCCTGCACCAGGCGGCCGGCCGGCAGTGACACGATGAAATAGGCGGTGAAAAAGCTGAACTGGATGAGTGCGGCCTGAACATAGCTCAGCGCAAACACCCCTCTCAGGTGCGGAATCAGGATGTCGTTGAGCGAGGTAATCAGACCCCACATAAAGAACAGCGACGTCAGAACGGTCAAGGATTTGCCGTGGTTTTGCGTATCGACATGCGCTTGCATGTTACGAGTGCTCCCTGTGTTGTTGGGCAAAGGAGCGCTAGTCTAATTTCAATGTCGCTTGTACTCGATTGCTTTCACCATTCTTACGCATCACTTTCACCAAAATTGCGCAGCACTCGTAACTTTCATTTTATTTTTCAATAGCTTGACAAATGAAAGTGGCGACAACGTTGGCCGCACCAGTTTGCAGCACGGCAAAACACTGTAAGTTTCATGTAAGAAAATTACCATGTCAGCCGCAGCAGACGGCAGCAGCTACACCACCGCCGCCACGGCGCCATCTCAGGTGGTGTAGCAGGCCACGTCGCGGCGCATGTTCTGCGCCAGTTCATGCAGTCGCAGCGCGTTCTGCGCCGTGCTCTGCGCCGCAGCACTGCTCTCCTCGGCGATCTGGGCGATGCTTTCCACTTTCTGCGAAATGCGCCCGCTGGCCTCGCTCTGCTCGTGGATCGCCGTCGCGATCTCCGCCACCTGCTGTCCCACCTGCCCGGCCAGCGTGCGCAGCTGGCCAATAGCGGTTCCCGCCTCGCGCACGCGTGCCACGCCGTGTTCCACGCGGCCAACCACATCGCCGATCAGATGCACGGTGGCGCTGGAGCCATCGCGGATGCTGGCCACCGTGGCGTGGATCTGCCCGGTCGAGGTCGTGGTGCGCTCGGCCAGCTTGCGCACTTCGTCCGCCACCACCGCGAAGCCGCGACCAAACTCGCCGGCACGCGCCGCCTCGATGGCGGCATTCAGCGCCAGCAGATTGATCTGGTCGGCGATATCGCCGATCACATTCACCACCGAGCCTATCGATTCGGTGCGGTTTTGCAGCTCGGTCACATAGCACGCGGTGTCATTCACCGCAGCGGCAATGCCTTCGATCTCCGCCACCGTGTCGCGGATCATCAGCTCGCTCTGCGCCACCTGCTGGCCGGAGGCCACCGCCAGGCGGTCGGCATCGCGCGTGCGGGCGGCGATATGGCCGATGCTGCTGGTGACTTCCTCGATCGCCGAGGCCATTTCCGCCGCCGACACGCTGGCATGCTGGGCGCCGCTCTTGACCTGGTCAGATGCCACGCTCAGGTCTTCCGCCGCGATGGTGACGGCGTGCGAATGGTGGCCGATCTGGTGAATGGAATCGCGCATTTTGCCCAGCAGATGATTGAACGCCTGCAGCAGGCCGCCGATCTCGTCATTCTTGTGCACCGCCACGCGCTGCGACAGGTCCTGGCGGTCGGAAATACCGCGCACCGCCAACACCGCCGACTGCACCGGGCGGTTGATGCTGCGCAGGATCAGCCAGCCGCAACCAAACAGCAGCACCATCGACAGCAACAGCGAGGCGGCGAAGATCCACTTCGCCGTCGCCATTTCGGCTGCTGCCAGCGCCTGGTTGTGCTTGCCCTCCTCCAGCACGTCATTGACGATGGCGGTGACCGACGCCCCCAGCTCGGTGCCGGCCACCCGCCACGGCTCGGCTACCGCCGACATCTGCGCCACCGTCGCCCCCGGTGCCACCCGTACTGCGTGCACCCGGTCCAGCAACAGCTGGTACTGCTCGTACAGCGTTTCAAAGCGCTGCACATGGGCCAGGTCCTCCGGATGCCGCAGCTGCGCCTTCAACTGCCCGAGCAGCTGCCGCAGCTTCTGCCCGGTCTCGCGGTTGCGCAGCCGCGCCTGCAGCTGAAAACCGCGGTCCTGCTCGTACACCTGCAGGATGTCGTCGATGCGCAGATCCTTGAACGTGCTGCGGATATTCGCCACCAGCCCAAGGCGCGGGATCAGGCGTTCATTCACCACATCCAGCTTGGCATCGGCGGCACGCAGCGCCTGCAGACCCACCAGGCTGGGCACCAGCGCCGCCAGCAGGGCAAGAATGGTGAAACACAGCAATTTCAGTTTGATGGTCATGGTTGGCATTCCAAAAAAAGGGTTCGGCCCGCCGCGCGGGCAGGCATTGCAGTTGCTGGTTTCCTGTGGTCCAACCTTGCCGCCGGCAGCGTCTGCGCGCTGCATCCCGTAACTGCGGCGCAAGACGTATAGCCGTCATCGCAGCGCAGCAGCCTTGATCCATATCTAGGGATTACGCCTGCCGCACTGCGGCCAACCTTGCTGCCATGCACAAAAAAAAGCGCCCCGATCAGGGGCGCGGAAGAAGTTGCAGAAGCCAGTCTGCAGCTTGGAGAAGGGTCAGATCAGCACGGGATCTCGGCGTTTTTACGGGCGTAGAACCACCAGTTGATCAGCACGCAAGTCACGTAGAAGCAGATGAAGGCATACAGCGCGGCATCCACACCACCGGTCAGCGCGATGGACGTACCGTAGCTCTTCGGAATGAAGAAGCCGCCGTAGGCACCAATGGCGCCGGAGAAGCCCAGTACCGCAGCGGCTTCCTTGGTGGCTTCGGCCATTGCCTGTTTCTGCGCGGTTTCGCTCTTGCCAGCCATGCGTTTGTGCAGGGTCAGGAAGATGGCCGGCACTTGCATGAAGGTGGAACCGTTACCGATACCGGTCAGCGCGAACAGGCACAGGAACATGGCGAAGAAGCCCTGGAAGCTGCCGCCCTGGCCGCCATGCGGCAGGAAGCCGATCACGGCGAATACCGCGGCAATCATCAGCAGGAACACTACCTGGGTCACCTTGGCACCACCGATCTTGTCGGACAGCCAGCCACCGATCGGACGCGCCAGCGCACCCACCAGCGGGCCGAAGAACACGTATTTGGTCGGGTCGACATCCGGGAACTGGCCTTTGACCAGCAGCGGGAAGCCGGCGGAGAAGCCGATGAAGGAACCGAAGGTACCGATGTACAGCCAGCACATCAGCCAGTTGTGCTTGCGCTTGAAGATCACGGCCTGATCGGCAAACGATGCCTTGGCCGAGGCGATGTCATTCATGCCGAACCAGGCGGCGATGGTGGACAGCACGATGAACGGCACCCACACAAAGCCGGCGTTCTGCAGCCACATCTGTTTGGTGGCCGCACCTTTCACCCAGGTTTGCGGCTCGCCGCCAAAGGCGCCGAACAGGCCCATGGTGATCACGATCGGCACCACGAACTGCACCACCGATACCCCCAGGTTGCCCAGGCCGGCATTCAGGCCCAGCGCAGTGCCCTTTTCGGCTTTCGGGAAGAAGAAGCTGATGTTGGACATCGAGGAGCTGAAGTTACCGCCACCGAAACCGCACAGCAGCGCCAGCATCACCATGGTGACGTAGCTGGTGCTCGGGTCCTGCACCGCGAAGCCGATGCCGATCGCCGGAATCAGCAGGCTGGCGGTGGACAGTGCCGTCCACTTGCGGCCGCCAAAAATCGGCACCATGAAGCTGTAAAAGATGCGCATGGTGGCGCCGGACAGTGCCGGCAGTGCCGCCAGCCAGAACAGCTGGTTCTGCGTGTAGGTAAAGCCGATGTTGGGCATGTTGAGCACTGCCACGCTCCACACCTGCCAGATAATGAACGCCAGCATCAGCGCCGGAATCGAGATCCACAGGTTGCGGCGGGCTACTGCCTTGCCGTCCTGCTGCCAGAAGGCGGTGTTTTCCGGCTCCCAGCGGGTCAGTACATGAGACATGATGTCATCCTCTCTACAGGGCGGCCCCTGCCGCCCCGATACCATCGAAATTGGTCAGTGAAACGCGCATGCCATCAGCGGGTAGCCGTTGCCAGCTGGGCGTCTTTTTGCTCTTCGGCGCGACGCACGGCGCGGAAGGAGAAGTGCATCCAGATCAGCGAGACGCACACGGTGCCGTACAGCAGCATGAAGGAGCTGGAACGCACGCCGGTGATATCCACCAGCGCACCGAACATGATCGGCAGCAGGAAGCCACCCATACCGCCGGCCAGACCCACCACACCGGATACCGCGCCGATGTTGTCCGGGAACTCGTCGGCAATGAACTTGAACACCGACGCCTTGCCCACCGCCATCGCCACGCCGACACCGAACAGCACCAGGGTGAACATGGTGGCGTTCAGGCCGATGTCGAAACCTTGCGGACCCTTGACGGTTTGAATGATGAAGTGGGTCTGCGGGTAGGACAGGATGAAGAAGGCGATCCAGCACACCCACATCACGCCCCAGGTCACCTTGTAGGCACCGTACTTGTCGGACAGCCAGCCGCCCATCGCGCGCAGCACACCGCCGGGCAGCGAGAAGCAGGCCGCCAGGAACGCGGCATGCTTGATGTCGAAGCCGTACTCGGCCACGTAGTACTTGGTCATCCACAGCGCCAGCGCCACATAGCCGCCAAACACCACCGAGTAGTACTGGCAGTAGCGCATCACCGCCGGGTTCTTGATCAGCGCCAGCTGCTGGCGGAAGCTCACCTTGCTGGACACCAGATGCTTGGGGTCGTGATAGGAGAACACCCAGAACAGGATGGCGGCGACCAGCATCACCGCGGCGTAAACATTGGGTACCAGCTGCCAGCCGCCGATGGCGATGATGCTGGGGGCGATCAGCTTGGTGAGCGAGGAACCGGCGTTACCGGCGCCAAACACCCCCATCGCCAGACCCTGCTGCTCCTTGCGGAACCAGCGCGCCACGTACGGCGTTCCCACCGAGAACGAGCCGCCGGCCAGGCCGACAAACAGGCCGATGGCGAGGAAATGCCAGAATTGGGTAGCGAACTGCATCACGTAGATGGGCACCACACAGGCCAGCATCAGGGTGAACAGCACGATGCGGCCGCCGAAGCGGTCGGTCCAGATCCCCAGCGGCACGCGGATCAGCGAGCCGGACAGCACCGGCGTGGCCGCCAGGATGCCGAACTCGGTTTCGTTCAGGCCCAGCTGCTGCTTGATAGGGATACCCAGCACCGCGAACATCATCCAGATCATGAAGCAGATGGTGAACGACACGGTACTGGACGCCAGCACCGCGTATTGCTTGTAGGTTTGTGAGGCCATGATGTTCTTATCCGCACTATTGAGACACTCCCACAGTACGCGCTCGGCCATGCGGCCAACATTGGCCGGTAGGGGTGACCCTGCAAGGATTAGGGATTAGCCGTACAGCGCCGTTTGGCGGGGGAGACTAGTTCGGATGGTGTAGATGACAACAGCAAGATCGGGACTACGTGCCGGCCATGGTGTTCGGCAGCGCGACAACAGGCCAACGGTACCGGCCGCGGGGCGGTGCGGCCGGCCGGAATGCCGCAGTAGTCGGCCAGCGGCGGCACTGCCGGTAGCGGCGTTTGCAGTGCGTTAGCGGGTCCACGGGCAGATGCGTGATGGCGCCGGCCTGTCGCGGCGGGCAGCGCGTTCGCCGGCGACAGCGAATTAGCCGAATCGGCCGGGCGGGAAACACATTGCCGCACCGCTTGCCGTAACGGCGCGGCGGCCTCGCTCAAGCACGCGCAGCGATGGCGAAACAGGGGGGCGTTTACCGGCGGAGAACCACCGCCAAGCCGGCACGCCAAGGTTCAGCAGGGCTAGTTTCAGTCACGCCAGCTGGCGGCGGCGGCGTCGTCACTGGCCTTGGCATCCACCCAGCGACTGCTGCCGTCGGTGAAATCCTCGCGCTTCCAGAACGGCGCCTCGGTCTTCAGGTAATCCATCAGGTATTCGGCAGCGGCAAATGCCGCCTTGCGGTGGGCGGAGGCCACCAGCACCAGCACGATCTGCTCACCCGGCACCAGGCGGCCGACCCGATGCACCACCCGCACTGCGCTGATCGGCCAGCGCCCGGCGGCAGCGTCGGCAATGCGGCCGATCTCGGCCTCGGTCACCCCCGGATAGTGCTCCAGGAACAATGCGGCCAACGGTGTAGCGGCATCATGGCCGCGCACCATGCCCTGAAACGCTACCAGCGCGCCGGCGTCGCCGGCCACGGCGCGCAGTGCGGCTTCTTCTGCCGCCAGATCGAAACGGTCCTGCTGTACGGTAATGTGGCAGTGCATATCAGCCCCCGGTGACCGGCGGCAGGATGCCGACTTCGGCGCCATCCGGAATCGGCACTTCGCCGCGCACCACCTGCTGGTTCACCACTAGGCGGAACACCTTGCCGGCAGCCAGCGCCTCGGCCCAGTCCTCGCCCCGGCCGCGCAGTGCGGCCAACAGCGCGGCGCTGTCGCCACCGGCCCAGTCCAGTGTTTCCTCGCCACGACCCAGCACGTCTTTCAGACGGCCAAAATACAGAATACGGATACTCACTTGCCTTCCTCCTGCCAGCGCACGATGAAATCGGCGATAGCGTCGTAATCGTTCAATGCCAGTTGCGGCAGCGCGATGTCCAGCACGGCATCGCTGGCCACTGCCAGCACCCGACTGTCATCGGCGCACAGCAGCGGCTTGCCAAGCTGCGGGCGATGTACCTCCAGCTTGGACACCGGCTCCCATTTCTGCCCTTCCAGCAGCACCAGATCCACCGGCTGCAGCCGCGCCAGCTGCTGTTCCAGCGTCAGCGCCTCTGCCAGCTCGGCAAATACCGCGACCCGGTGCGGCGACAGCAGCATCACCTCGGCCGCCCCCGCCTGGCGATGGCGCCAGGTATCCTTGCCCGGCACATCCGGCTCGATATCGTGGTGACTGTGCTTGATCACCGACACGCGCAGGCCGCGTGCGGCCAACCTTGGCAGCAAGGCCTCGATCAGCGTGGTCTTGCCACTGCCGGACCAGCCGGCAATGCCCAGTACTTTCTGCACACCCTCTCCTTTTGGCGGATTGTGGCGACAGCGCCGCAGCGCTATGGTAGAGCTGTCAGTATTGTCAGCAAAAGTTACGCCATGCCCTCTTCTGCCCCGGCCGCGCTGCGGCCAACTCCAGACTGCCTGTCATTGTGCCGCGCCGGCATGGCCCTGCCTATCCACCGGACGACCTAACATGCTCAGCCAAACGCCGCAAATGCGCAGTCTGTCCAGCAAGCTGCTGATGCTTACCGTCGCCTGGCTGCTGCTGGCGATGACCTCCATCGGCTACACCCTGGTGCTGTCGTGGAAACTGGAAGGCGGCGCCGCCGCCATCAACGATGCCGGCAGCCTGCGCATGCGCAGTTACCACGTGGCGCTGCTGGTCAGCGAAAACGCGCCGCTGACCACCATTCAGCAAGAGCAGCAGGACTTCACCGACACCCTCGCCCGCCTGAAGAAGGGCGACCCGGCGCGCCCGCTGTTCCTGCCGGACAATGCCGCGGTACGACAACAGGCCGAGGAAATCGAACAGCACTGGCATGGCGAGATCCTGCCGCAACTGCAGCGCGCCGCCGCGCAGCCGCCGCGCCCCAACAACCAGGTCCGTCCCGACGTCACCCGCTTTGTCGACCGTATCGACCGCCTGGTGCGGCTGATCGAAGAAGACAACGCGCGCAATACCACCTTGCTGCGTTTCTTCCAGATGGCGCTGATCGCCATGGCGATTGTCGGCTCGTTCACCATGATGTTCCTGCTGTTCCTGCTGGTGATCCGCCCGCTCAACACCCTGGGCGAGGCCATCACCCGGTTGCGTGACGGCGAGCTGGGAGCGCGGGTGGAAGTCAGCGGCAACGACGAGTTCGCGCTGCTGTCCACCGGCTTCAACCAGATGGCGGACCACCTGCAAGACCTGTATGCCACGCTGGAACAGAAGGTGGTGGACAAAACCCGCTCGGTAGAAGAGAAAAACCGCCACCTCACCGCGCTGTATGGCACCACCTCGTTCCTGCATGAATCGCACGAGCTGGAAACCATGTGCGACGGTTTCATCAGCCGGCTGATCGAGCTGACCGGCGCCGATGCCGGCAGCGTGCGGCTGGTCGATGTCAAGCGCGGCCGGCTGGAGCTGATCGCCGAACACGGGCTGCCGGCCGAGATGCTGGCCGACGACCACTGCGCGCCGCTGGAAGGCTGCCACTGCGGCGAAGCGGTACCGCAACCGTTTGCCGTCATCCGCCGCTTCGACCGCATGCAGCACGCCGAGGAAAAACACTGCCAGCGCGCCGGCTTCCAGGAAATCTCGGTATTCCACATCCGCCACAACCAGAGCAATGTCGGCATTTTCACCCTGTATTTCCGCAAGGTAACGCCGCTGTCGCCACAGGACCAGTTCCTGCTGGAAACGCTGGGCAATCACTTGGGGCTGGCCATTGAAAACCAGCGCCTGGCCGCGCGTGACCGCCAGTTTGCCGTCGCGGAAGAGCGCAACCTGATGGCACAGGGCCTGCACGACAGCATTGCGCAATCGCTGTCCTTCCTCAATCTGCAGGTGCAGATGCTGGAAGCCGCCATGGCCAGCAGCGAGACCGAACAGGCGCAGGAGAACCTGGGCTTCATCCGTACCGGGGTGCAGGAATGCTACGAAGACGTGCGCGAGCTGCTACTGAACTTCCGCACCCGCATCAACAAGGAAGACTTCAACGACGCGGTGCACACCCTGCTGGCGCGCTTCGAACAGCAGACGCAGGTTGCCACCCAGCTGGTGATGCACGGCAACGGCCTGCCGCTGGACCCGCAACAGCAGCTGCAGGTGATCTTCATCCTGCAGGAAGCACTGTCCAATGTGCGCAAGCATGCGCAGGCCGCCCATGTCAGCATCGACATCCGTAACGAGGCCGACTTCGTGATGACCATTCGTGACGATGGCTGCGGTTTCGACCAGCAGCGTTTCGAGGCACGCAAGGCGCGCCACGTCGGCCTTTCCATCATGCAGGAGCGCGCTGCCCGTATCCACGGCCGCATCGCCATCCGCCCCATGCCCGGCAGCGGTACCGAGGTGTGCCTCACCCTGCCCCAAACTGAAAGACAAGCCGCATGAGCAACAGCATCCGCATTTTGCTGGTAGACGATCACACCCTGTTCCGCAGCGGCCTGAAAGCGCTGCTGCAGCGCCAGCCCGACTTCGACATCGTCGGCGAAGCCGCCGATGGCCTGGAAGGCGTCAAGCTGGCAGAACAACTGAAACCGGACGTCGTGCTGCTGGACATCGACATGCCGCAGATGAACGGCCGCGAAGCGCTGGCGCAGATTCTGGTCACCCAGCCGCAGCTTGCGGTACTGATGCTGACCGTGTCCGAAGATGGCGACGACCTGGCCGAATCGATGAAGAGCGGCGCGCGCGGTTACCTGCTGAAAAACATCAATGCCGACTTTTTGCTGTCCAGCATCCGCCGCGCGGTGGATGGCGATAGCGTGCTGTCGCCGGAAATGACCGCCAAACTGGTGGCCCGGCTGCGGGCACCGGCCACGGAAGCCCGCAACCCGGAACTGGAAAGCCTGACCCCGCGCGAGCGGGAGACCCTGGCCTGGCTGTCGCGCGGCGCCAGCAACAAGGAAATCGCCCGCGCGCTGGACTTGGCGGAAAGCACGGTGAAAGTGCATGTGCAGAACATCTTGCGCAAGCTGGGGCTGTCCAGCCGGGTGCAAGCGGCGGTGTACGCAGTAGAGCACGGGCTGGAAAAAGGCTGAGCGTTAGACACTTGCCACGACGGGGCACCCGCCCCGGTGGAGCGAATAAAAAAGGTTGGCCGCAGCATTGCGGCCAACCTTTTTGCTTTACCGACAACGCTCAGTCGCGGAACGTCACTTTGCCGCCGGTCACCGCCGCCATCACCGCCTGCTGGATGTCTTCTGACAGCAGCATCGCCGCATTCCAGGTAGCTACATAATTCAGGCTGTCGGCCACGCTGTGGTCGCGGCTGTAGTTGAGGATTTCCTTGGTGCCGCGCACCGCCAGCGGCGACTTGGCGGCAATCTGCGCGGCAGTGGCCAGCGCGTCGGCCAGCGCCATCTCGGCATCCGGCAATACGCGGTTGACCAGATGCATGCGTGCGGCCTCGGTCGCCGATACGTCACGCGCCGTCAGCGCCATGTCGCGGGCATTGCCCTCGCCCACCACCCGCGCCAGCCGCTGCAGGGTACCCACGTCAGCCACCATGCCGACCTCCACCTCGCGCACACTGAACACGGCTCCCTCTGCGGCGATGCGGATATCCGCCGCCAGCACGATGTCCAGCGCGCCGCCGACACAGGCACCATGGATGGCGGCGATCACCGGCTTGCGGCACAGCTCCAGGCTGTTGACGCTGGCCTGCAGCTGCAGGATCAGCCGCCGCAGTTTCTCGCGCTTGCGTGCGTCGCAGCTGTCTTCTACCGACTGCTGCACTCCCAGCAACATGGTCAGATCGATACCGGCACAGAAATGCTTGCCGTTGCCAGACAGCACCACCGCGCGCACCTGCGGCTCGGCATCGCACCACTCCAGCGCGGCCTGCAGCTCCTGCCACATGGTTTCGTTCAGCGAATTGGCCTTGTCCGGGCGATTCAGCGCCACATGCGCCACCTGCCCCTGCAGGGCCACCGTCAGCGTGCTGTAGTTCACGGCTCAGCCCTCCTTGCGTTTCTTGGGCACCCAGGCCCACACCATTTCGCAGGCAATCGGTGCTTCGCCGGATTCATCGGTAACCAGTACCTCGACCAGCACGTCTCCCTTTTCTTCCAGCTGCATGCGGCCAACCTGCTCCGCGTTCAGCGTGGCGACGGCCTTCATACTGCCCTGCGCGCGCTTGAAGTAGCTTACCTTCATCGACTTGAGCAGCATCAGCTTGTCATCCGGCACATTCATGCCCACCACAAAGCCGGTGGCGGTTTCCGCCAGCAGCGCCATCGCCGCCGCGTGCAGGCCGTGAATGTGGTTTTGCACCTTTTTGCGGTTCTTGACGCTGACGACCATGCGCTCGCGGCTGACTTCCTCGAACACCAGGCCGGCGGTACCCAGGAACGGGACAAACTTGCCGAACATCTTGGTGATCGCCCAGCTGCGCAGACCAGCCGGCAGCGCCGCGGTCTTGTCCACCATGCGGCACATGCTGTTTTTGAGTGTGCTCATTGTTGTGACTCCTCGTGTGTTGTTGCTGTGCTGTTGGTATTGTTGGCGCCGGCGGCCTCGGCAGCCAGGCCCAGCAGCTGCCGCAGCTGGCGCTTGACACTGCCGATGGCATCCTCGTCGAAGCGCGCCAGTTGCAGCGCCCCCTGCATGGTGGCAAACATCAGCGCGCCCATGCCGGCGGGGCTGCCGGCGTACTGCATGCTGCCATCCGCCCGGCCACGCGCCACGATGTCCACCGCCCAGGCGCGCATTTCCGCCACGAACAGCCCACCCACCTGCTGCATCTCCGCCGGCAGCGTCTGCAGCTCGGCCGACAGGATGCCGCTGGGGCAGATCTGCTGGCGCTGAAAATAGGTGTCGGTCAGCATGAAGTAGCGTTCCAGCTGCTCGGCCGGCGCCAGCCCGGCCTGCGCCGCGATGAAGCGGGCAAAGCGCCGGCGATAGCGCTCAATCAGCGCTACGCCCAGATCGGTCTTGCGCGCAAAGTGGTAATGGATGGCGGCATTGCGCACCCCCAGCCCGGCGCTGATGTGCTGGTAGCTGAAGGCATTGAAGCCACGCGACAGCAGCAGCGTTTCCGCCAGATCCAGAATCTTTCTGCGCGTATCGCCGCGCGCGTCGTTTTCCGCTTTCATGCGGCGACTCTACTTACCGGTCAGTAAGGTGTCAATCAATCGTTTGAATTTATACCGGCGCGCCGTCACAGGCCAATCGGCAGGCGGCGGCCAACCATAAACCGTCGCTGGATACGGCGGTGAATTTGCATGACAGGCCGGGTGAATCGGTTATGATGAAGACCATTTTTCTGCTATTTCCGAGCACCCATGAAACTCAAGTTCAGCAAGATGCATGGCCTGGGCAACGACTTTGTCGTGATCGACGGCGTGCGCCAGACCGTGCACCTGACAGCGGAGCGCCTGCGTCAGCTGGGCAACCGCCACACCGGCGTCGGCTTTGACCAGCTGCTGCTGGTGGAAGCGCCGCACGCGGCGGAAAACGACTTCCGCTACCGCATCTTCAACAACGATGGCAGCGAGGTGGAACAGTGCGGCAACGGCGCACGCTGCTTCGTCAAGTTTGTCACCGAGCAGAAGCTGACCAACAAGCGCGCCATCCGCGTGGAAACCGCCAAGGGCGTGATCGTGCCGATGCTGGACGACAACGGCCTGATCACCGTGGACATGGGTGTGCCGCGCTTTGCTCCGCTGGATATCCCGTTCATCGCCGAAGGCGATGCCATCACCCACCCGCTGCAAGCCGGCGAGCATTCGGTGGATGTCAGCGTGGTGTCGATGGGCAACCCGCACGCGGTGCAGGTGGTCGATAACGTCGATACTGCCCCGGTTGCGGAACAAGGACCGCTGATCGAGCGTCATAGCCGTTTCCCGGAGCGCGTCAACGCCGGCTTCATGCAGATTGTCGGCCGCGGTGAAATCCGCCTGCGTGTTTATGAGCGCGGTGCCGGCGAGACCCTGGCCTGCGGCACCGGCGCTTGCGCCGCCGTGGTAGCCGGCATCCGTCGCGGCCTGCTGGACAAGGTAGTGCGCGTGCACACCCGTGGTGGTGACCTGACCATTTCCTGGGGCGGCCCCGGCCTGCCGGTAAAGATGACCGGCCCGGCCGTGACCGTGTTCAACGGCGAAATCGACGTTTAGCGGCCAACATGGCCGCCCGCAAGAAAGGAGTGTTCTGTGCAAGCTGAAGAGATTCTGGCCTACCTCGACGACAATCCGGACTTCCTGGCCAGCCATGCGCCGCGCTATGGCCTGAAGCCGCTGCAGGATCGGGTGGTGTCGTTTGCCGATCGCCAGATGCTGGATTTGAAAGATCGCAACCGTCAACTGGAGGCCCGGCTGACGCAGCTGATCCGCCATGGCGAGCAGAACGACCAGATCGTGGCACGCAGTCACAAGCTGGCAGTCGCTCTGCTGCGCGGCCAAACGCTGGCCGAAGTGCACCACGCCATCCAGCACAGTTTTGCCGAACACTTTGGCCTGCCGCGCGTGGCACTACGTCTGTGGCATCCGGGCGCGGAGAGCAGCGAGCTGTACAACAGCCGACAGGACATCCGCCTGCTGGCCGGCAATCTGTCCGCCCCCTACTGCGGCCCCTATGCCAACGACGAAATCATCAGCTGGTTCCCGGCCACGCCGGTACTGCAGTCGTTCGCCCAGTTGGCGCTGCGCGATGGGACCGAACCGTTCGGCATGCTGGTGATCGCCAGCGACGATGCCCAGCGCTTCACCCTGGAAATGCAGACCCACTATCTGGCGCAAATGGCGGAGCTGATGTCGCAGGCGCTGCTGCGGGTACTTGGCAAGGCATGAGTCCGGACATCTCCAGCCTGCTGTTGCTGGCACCCCTCGCCCTGTATGTGCTGCATGCACTGTGGCGGCTGATTGCCAGCGATAGCCTGCCGGCGGTGCTGGCCTTCATCGGCGCCTATTTCATCTGTGCCATCCTGTTCCGCCTGACCCTGCCCACGCTGGCGGTGGTGCCGGTCTGGCTACCCTTTCTGTACCCGTATGCCTGGACCGGCATTGCCGCCCTGCTGCTGGCCTGTGGCACGCTGCAGGTTGGCCGCGCCGGCATCCGCCTGCAAGGCGTCCCGCCGCTGATGACCGCCTATGCGCTGTCGCAGCTGTGCCTGCACTTGGGGCTGGTCACGCTCAGCACCGTGCTGGCGGATCGTCCGCTGCAGGCCTACGCCATGCTGCCGCCGCTGGTCGCTGCCGGCGGTTACCTGCTGTACCGGCTGTGCCTGTGGTTCAGCCAGCAGCAGCAAGGCTGGCTGTCCTGGCCGGGGGTGATCATGACCGCCGTGGCCGCGCCGTTACTGCTGGGCTGGGCCGCCGAGCTGCTAGTACCACTGCTGTTGCGCTACGTCTGAGCGCTGTTCGCCAGCAATAAAAAACCCGCCGTATGGCGGGTTTTTTATTAACAAGACGCACTCAGGCAGGCGGTTTCAACACGGCACCGTCGGCATCCAGCACCGTGACATGCACGGGGATGCCCTGTGCCACGCTTTGCGACACGGTGCAGAAGTCCTCGAAGCTACCCAGCAGGCGCTCCAGGTTGGCCGCAACCGCCACCGGCTGCCCGGCGCGCAGCACCACATCGATACGCTGCACCCGCAGGCGATTGCGCTCGTTGCGATCCACCACCGCATTGGCCTCGCACGACAGCGGCTCCAGCGCCACCCGGAACTTGCGCGCGGCAAACAGCAGGCTGGCCGTCAGGCAATTGGCGACCGCCGCCGCCAACAGCTGCGACGGCGACGGGCCGCTACCGCCGCCCAGCGGCGCCGGCTCGTCGGTCTGCAACGGCTGGGCGACGTCGGCAAACTGGTTATCAAAACGGTAGTCCTGCAGCTGCTGCAGCTTGACGATAGCGTTTTCGCTCACGGCATTTCCTTGTCGCAGAAGAAAGGTGTCACGGCATTACAGGCTGCGGCCAACCGCGGCCGCCAATGGCTGCAACTGCGTCCGCAGTGCTTGCAGCTCGGCCGGGGTAATGGCCTGCTCGGCATCGCACCAGGCGTCCTGCGGCGATGGATGAACTTCCAGTACCAGACCATCGGCACCAGCGGCCACGGCGGCAGCAGCCAGCGGCGGCACCAGCCAGCCACGGCCACCGGCATGGCTGGGGTCCACCAGCACCGGCAAGTGCGTCTCGCGCTTGAGCAGCGGAATGGCACTGATATCCAGCGCGTGGCGCGCCGCCGGCTCAAAGCTGCGGATGCCGCGCTCGCACAACACGATGTTATGGTTACCGCCGATGGCGATGTACTCCGCCGCCATCAGCCACTCGCTCAGCGTGGCAGATACGCCGCGATACAGCAGCACCGGCTTGTTGATACGCCCCAGTTCGCGCAGCAGCGGCACGTTCTGCATATTGCGCGGCCCCACCTGAATGGCGTCAACGTCATATTCCAGGAAGGTATCCAGCAGCCGTACATCCAGTATCTCGCTGATCATCGGCATGCCGTGCGCGCGGGCGGCTTGTTGCAGATATTCCAGACCAACCTCGCCCACACCCTGAAACGCATACGGGCTGGTACGTGGCTTGAACGCACCGCCGCGCAGCAGTCGTACCCCCTGTGCGCGCAGGTCCCCCGCCAGCGCGGTCAGTTGCGCGGCGTCTTCTATGGCGCCGGGGCCAGCAATCAGCTGCAACTGCGGCCCGCCAATGGACACCCCACGAATGGACACCACGCTGCTGTCCGGCTTCACTTCGCGCGACACCATGCGGTAGTCCTTCACCACGCGCATGGCGCGCTCGACGCCGGGCATGGTTTCGAACATATCGGCGCTCAAGCTCCGCTCGTCGCCCACCGCGCCGATAATGGTGCGCTCGGTACCGCGCGAAATGTGCTCACTCAGCCCGGCAGCACGGATGCGGCCAACCACGGCATCGATTTGCGGCGCCGTCGCGCTCGCAGCCATCACGATAATCATGGGAACGGACTCAGATACGGTCGTGCGACAGCCATTTGGCCACCGGAGCGGCACGATAGCTGTTCATGCCGTCCAGCAGCACCGGCAGCGTGTCGGCCACCACGAACAGCGCCAGGTTGGATTCGCGAATGAAGCCTTCACGCACGCCGTGCTGCACCATGGCCAGCAACGGATCGAAGAAGCCGGCGACATTGAGCAGGCCGATCGGCTTCTGGTGCACGGACAACTGGCCCCAAGTCAGCATCTCGAACAGTTCGTCGTAAGTACCAAAGCCGCCGGGCAGCGCGATAAAACCACCGGACAGGTCTTCCATCAGCGCCTTGCGCTCGTGCATGGTCTGGGTGACATGCAGCTCGGACAGGCCGTCGTGGGCGACTTCCTTCTCTTTCAGGAAACCGGGAATCACCCCGATGACGCGACCACCGGCAGCCAGCGCGGCATCGGCGGCCACCCCCATCAGGCCGATATTGCCACCGCCGTACACCAGGTTGATATTGCGGGCGGCCAGCGTGGCGCCCAGCTCGCGTGCGGCGTCGCTGTAGGCAGGATTGCTGCCGCTACTGGAGCCGCAAAACAGGCAAATGGATTGAATAGTCATGGCGTGCTTGCACCCGCGGCTAGCGGGCTCTCCACAAATGAATCTTGGCGTAGAAAGCAGCGCGCCGGGCACAAGGCCCGGCGCGCTGCAGCCACTTACAGCACCGCCTGCGGATAGGCGCCGAGCACCTTCACGAAGGCCGTGCGCTCTCGCAAACCGGCCAATGCCTGAACCAGATGGGCATCCTGGGCATGGCCTTCCATGTCGATGAAGAACACGTAGTCCCACAGACCGGCGCGCGACGGACGCGATTCGAACTTGGTCATCGACACGCCGTTGGCCGCCAGCGGCTCCAGCAGGTAGTGCACCGCACCCGGGCGATTGGGCGCCGCCACGATGATGGAGGTCTTGTCCTGCCCGGTCGGGCCGACATCCTGATTGCCCAGCACCAGAAAACGCGTGGTGTTGTTGGGCTCGTCTTCGATGTTTTCCGCCAGCTTCACCAGGCAGTAACGTTCGGCCGCAGCCTGGCCGGCAATGGCGACACAGTCCGGCTCTTCTGCGGCCAACCTGGCGGCTTCGGCATTGCTGGCTACCGATACGCGTTCCACGCTGGCCGGCAAATTCTTGTTAAGCCATTCGTGACATTGCGCCAGCGCCTGGGCATGAGCATACACGCGGCGGATGCCGTCCATGGTGCCATCCTTGCGCAGCAGGTGGTGGTGAATGCGCAGCACCACTTCGCCGCAGATCTTCAGCGGCGAGCTGACCATCAGATCCAGCGTACGGCCGATGGCACCTTCGGTGGAATTCTCCACCGGCGCCACCACGTAATCCAGCGCGCGCGCTTCCACCAGGCGGAAAGCCTCGTCGATAGAGCCACAGGCGACGGTGCGTGCAGCGTGGCCAAAATGCTTGAGTGCGGCCAACTGGGTAAAAGTGCCTTCCGGGCCGAGATAGGCGATGGACAGCGGCTTTTCCAGCGCCAGGCATTCCGACATCACTTCACGGAACAACCGGGCCACCGACTCGCCCGGCAACGGGCCGGGATTCAGGTCCTTGACGCGACGCAGCACCTGCGCCTCGCGTTCCGGACGATAGATAATACCGCCGCCCTTGATTTCACCGATGTCCCGGGCGTGCTGGGCGCGCTGATTGAGGAGATTGAGAATTTCGACATCGATATTGTCGATGGCGTCACGATGTTGCTTGAGCAGTTCTTCCGACACGATTCAGAGGTCTTTCAGGATGACAAACTGGCCTTTACCGATCTCGTAAGTTTCCGCGAGATAGCCATGGGTCGCAAGCACTGCGGCACGGAAATCCGCACACTCTTCGGCGTGCGAAATGGCATTGTCCATTACCACAATGCCACGAGGGGTGAGAATTCTGGCGATTTCCGGCCAGTAGCCGGCATAACGTGACCGGTCAGCGTCCAGAAACAGCATATCTACCGATTCATCGTCGCAGCCGGCCAGCACGCCGAAGGCATCGCCGGTCAGCAATGAAACCGTGTGCTGCAGGCCGAACGAATCCAGCATGGCGCTGGCCAGTGCGGTTTTGTGTGCGCTGTGATCTACCGAACGCAGCCGACCCTTGTTCGCCTGTGTCGCCAGCCCCAGCCAGACGGCGGAATAACCGTTGGAGGTGCCGATCTCCAGCAGCGACATCGCCTTGCGGGCGCGCACCAGCTGATACAGGAACATGCCGGTATCCGGCGTGATATTCAGGCGCTTGTCGGCACGGGCCGCGTGACGCGCATCGTGCGCCTCGCCCTCTTGCCACAATTGTTGCAGGCGCGTGCGATAGGCTGCGGTCAGCATGGGCTACTCCTTAAAAACAGGCTGACAGCATATTACCCAGATTGACGACAAAATTGGGCTGCAGATAGCCCCAGAAGCCCAGCGCCGTCATCGCCGTCAACAGCGCCCAGGCCAGCACTCTCATGCCCGCACCTCTGCCGGTGCGGCCAACGTTTCCTTCACCGGCAAATTGGCCAGCGCCGCGGCAACCCCAAGGCCGATCGCCAGTCCCCAGACCAGATCGTAGTTGCCGGTACGGTCATAAATCACCCCGCCCAGCCAGACCCCGAGGAAGCTGCCAACCTGGTGCGAGAAGAACACCGCGCCGGACAGCATGCCCAGGTTCTTGATGCCGAACAGGCTGACGATCACACCGTTGGTCAGCGGCACGGTGGACAACCACAGGAAGCCCATGGCCGCGGCAAACACCGCCACCGAGGTACTGGTCAATGGCAACAGCAGGAAGATGGCAATCACCACGCTGCGGACAAAGTAAATACCGGCCAGCAGGTAGGGCTTGGAATAACGCCCACCCAGCTTGCCGGAAATATACGTGCCGGCGATGTTGAACAGACCGATCAGCGCCAGCGCGGTACTGGCGACATTGCCGGCCAGACCGTGATCGCGCAGGTAGGCCGGCAGATGCACACCGATAAACACCACCTGGAAACCACAGACAAAATAGCCGGCCATCAGCAGGCGGAAGGAGCGCTGCTGCCAGGCTTCGCCAAAAGCATGGGTGATGCCACGCCAGACACTGAGCGTCGCCTTCGGCACTGCCGGCGCACGCACATAGGCGCGCTGCAGCGGTGCGGCCAACGGCACCAACAGGGCCGACAATGCCGCCAGCACCAGCAACGCCGGCATCCAGCCCAGGCCATCGATCAGCCCGCGCTCGATCGGCACCATCAGGAACTGGCCGAAGGAACCGGCGGCCGCGGTCAGACCCATGGCGCTGGAACGATAGCTATCCGGCACCGCACGCACGATCACGGAAAACACCACGCTATAAGTGGTACAGGACAGCGCCAGCCCCAGCAGCAGCCCGGCGGAACCGGACAGCAGCCAGCCATTGGCGGATACCGTCATCAAGGCCAGGCCCGCCGCATACAGCAGGCCACCGATCACCAGCACCCGCCCCGGGCCATAGCGGTCGGCAAACGCACCGGCAAACGGCTGCGCCGCGCCCCACATCAGATTCTGGATGCCCAGCGCCAGGGCAAAGGTTTCGCGTGTCCAACCGAATTCCTGCGTCATTGGCGGCAGGAAAAAGCCAAAGCCATGCCTTACCCCCATGCTGAGCGACACGATGGCACTGGCGGCCAGCAACAGCAGGGTCATGGGTGACATTTTCATGATGTTTCCTTAACGATTTTGCGCATGGTGCAACCATTTGCGCCGCACCGCCAGCTTTGGCCGGAAACAGATTGATCGTTTTGCTGAACAACAAAAAGCCCGCCATAGTGGGCGGGCCTGTCTGCTTGCGGCCAACGTTGGCCGCAAAGCGTACTCAACCGTGCTGACGGGCGAAATCCAGCATGAAGTGCACCAGCGACTTCACGCCTTCGATCGGCATGGCGTTGTAGATGGACGCGCGCATGCCGCCGACCGAGCGGTGGCCTTTGAGCTGCACCAGGCCGTTTTTCTTGGCCTCGGACAGGAACACATCTTCCAGCGCATCGTCCTTGAGGCGGAACACCACGTTCATCTTGGAGCGGTACGGCGCATCGATATGGCTGTAGTAGAAGCCGTTGCTGCTGTCGATGGCGTGATACAGCAGGCCCGCCTTCTCGTCGTTGCGCGCCTGGATGCCCTTGATGCCGCCGCGTGCCTTCAGCCACTTGAAGACCAGCCCGGCAATGTAGATCGGGTAGGTCGCCGGGGTGTTGTACATCGAATCCGCATCGGCATGAATCTGGTAGTTGAGCATGGTCGGCGTCTGCGGCTGGGCATGCCCGAGCAGGTCTTCACGCACGATCAACACCGTCAGGCCGGACGGGCCGATGTTCTTCTGCGCACCGGCGTAGATCAGGCCGAACTTCGATACGTCGATTTCGCGCGACAGGAAATCGGATGACATGTCGCATACCAGTGGAGTATCACCCAGTTGCGGAATATCGCTGTACTGCAGGCCGCCGATGGTCTCGTTGGAGGTGTAGTGGAAGTAGGCGGCATTCGGGCTGCGCTGCCAGCTGTCCGGTGTCGGCACGTAGGCGTAGTTGCGGTCGCTGCTGCTGGCTACCACATTGACGTTGGTGTAGCGCTTGGCCTCCTTGATCGCCAGCTTGGACCAATGGCCGGTATCCAGCACATCGATCACGCCATCGGCCGGGGCCAGGTTCAGCGGCACCATCGAGAACTGCTGCGACGCACCACCCTGCAGGAACAGCACCTTGTAGCCGGCCGGCACTTGCAGCAGCTCGCGTAGATCCTGCTCGGCCTCATGGATGATCTCCATGAACTCTTTGCCGCGGTGGCTCATTTCCATCACCGACATGCCGGAGCCGTGCCAATCCAGCAGTTCAGCCTGTGCCGTTGCCAGAACCTCGTGCGGCAGTACCGCCGGCCCGGCCGAGAAGTTGTACACTTTTGCCATGTCAGACCTCTGTCTCTTTGTCTTCTGATACGAACAAGCCACGCAATGACGCGTGGCTTTTTTGTTTGTTAACTGCCGGAGCTCAGCAGGAAGTGGGCACGCGCCACCGCCACCGGTTTGCTGCGGTCGTCCTGCCACGCCTCGATCAGTACATGCGCCACGCGCTTGCCCTGCTTGGTGATCTCGCAGCGGGCAAACAGCGTCTGCGCCCGACCGGAGCGCAGATAGTCCAGCGAAAAGTCGACGATCTTCGGCGCTTCCAGCGACTCACTGTTCCACATCAGGTGTAACAGCGCGGCATTTTCCAGGAAGCCGCCGATCAGGCCGCCATGCAGCGCCGGCAGGGTCACATTGCCGACATTGCGCTCGTAAAACGGCAAGCGGAACTGCAGCTCGCCATCCTCCGCCTCGCCAAACTCCACGCCCATCAGCTGCGCATACGGCACGGCGGCGATGATTTCGGCGTAACGCTTGGCATCACGCAGCTGGGTGAAGCTTTCCATGAACGCACTCATGCCCCGCCCTCCTTCGTCAGCATCGGCTTGGGGTTGGAGTCGCGCATGAACGTGGCCACCCCATGGGCAATCGGGTCGTCCGGGCTGTCGTGATAGCACACCGCACGGGTGAAAGCGATCTGGTTGGCCATCCGGTAGCACTCCGCGGTGCAGTAGATGGCCTTGCCCGGTGTGGCCGCCTTCAGGTAGTCGATACGCAGATCCAGCGTGGCAATGGTTTCCAGCTCGGTCATGTGTGCGGTCACCGCGATCCCGCTGCAGGTGTCGACGATGGAGGTGATCACGCCACCGTGCACCACTCCGGTGGCGGGGTTGCCCACCAGCTCGTCACGCCATTCCACTTTCAGCGTCGGCTTGCGATCCACGGTGCCCAGATACTGGAAGCCCAACGTGACGCAATGCGGGAACGAGACGAACAACTCGCCCATCGCCTGCAGCAATGCCGCGTTGGCAGGTGCCTGGCTCATGCTCAGGCTTCCTCGCCAGCGTCAACGTTGGCCGCAAGCTCGTCACCCTCGCCCTCGCCTTCGGCCTCTTCCTCGCTCTCCGCCACTTTCACCAGACAGATCAGCTTCTCGCCCTCGTCCAGGTTGATCAGGCGCACGCCCTGTGCAGAGCGGCCGGTCTCACGCACCTCGGCCACCTTGGTGCGAATCAGCACGCCACCGGTGGTAATCAGCATCACGTCATCGCTGTCTTCCACCAGACTGGCGGTCACCAGTGCTAGGCCGGTCTTGTCGGTAAGGTCCATGGCGATCACGCCCTGGGTGCCACGGCTGGTATGGCGGAACTCGCCCACCCGAGTACGCTTGCCGTAACCGCCATCGCTGGCGGTCAGCACCTGCTGCTCGTCGCTGTTGGCCACCAGCAGCGAAATCACCTGCTGCCCTTCGGCCAGCGCCATGCCACGCACGCCGGTAGCGTTACGGCCCATGGCGCGCACATCGCTCTCGTCGAAGCGCACCGCCTTGCCACCGTTGGAGAACAGCATGATCTGGTCGCTGCCGCCGGTCAGCGCCACGCCCACCAGGTAATCGCCCTCGTCCAGATTCACCGCGATGATGCCGGCGCTGCGCGGACGGGAGAAATCGGCCAGCGGCGTTTTCTTCACGGTACCGTTGGCGGTACACATGAACACGTACTGGTCCTCGGCAAACGCCTTCACCGGCAGCATGGCGTTGATCTTTTCGCCCTCGGCCAGCGGCAGCACGTTGACAATCGGCTTGCCGCGACTGGTACGGCCGCCCTGCGGCATGTCGTACACCTTGATCCAGTAGCAGCGGCCAAAGCTGGAGAAGCACAGCACGTAGTCGTGGGTGTTGGCCACGAACAGGGTGTCGATGAAATCGTCGTCTTTGGTGGCAGCAGCCTGCTTGCCGCGACCGCCACGACGCTGCGACTGATAGTCGTCCACCGGCTGCGCCTTCAGGTAGCCGCCGTGGGTTACCGTCACCACCATGTCCTGCGGGGTGATCAGGTCTTCGATATTGATGTCGCCGCCAAACGGCTCGATCTCGGAACGACGCGCATCGCCATACTGCAGCTTGATGGCATTCAGTTCGTCATTGATGATCTGGTTGATACGTTCCGGGCGAGCCAGGATGTCGATGAGATCCATGATGGTGTCCATGATCTCGCGGTATTCGCCGACAATTTTATCCTGCTCCAGGCCGGTCAGGCGCTGCAGGCGCAGATCCAGGATCGCCTGTGCCTGTACATCGGACAGGTAATAGCCATCCGGGTGCAAGCCGAAGTTCTCTGCCAAGCCGTCCGGGCGCGCCTGGGTCTGGTCCACGCGCGCCAGCATGCTTTCCACCAGCTCGGAGCGCCAGGCCTTGGCCATCAGCGCGGCCTTGGCCTGCGGCGGCGCATCCGACGCCTTGATCAGCGCGATGATCTCGTCCACGTTGGACAGCGCCACGGCCAGGCCTTCCAGGATATGGCCGCGTTCGCGCGCCTTGCGCAGTTCGAAAATCGTACGCCGCGTCACCACTTCACGGCGGTGGCGCAGGAATTCCTCAATGATCTGTTTCAGGTTCAACAGGCGCGGCTGACCGTCGACCAGCGCCACCATATTGATACCGAAGCTGTCCTGCAGCTGGGTCTGCTTGTACAGGTGGTTCAGTACCACCTCCGGCATTTCACCGCGCTTGAGTTCGATCACCACGCGCATGCCGGATTTGTCGGACTCGTCGCGCAGGTCGGAGATGCCTTCGATCTGCTTGTCGCGCACCAGCTCGCTGATACGCTCCAGCAGGCGCGCCTTGTTCACCTGGTACGGAATCTCGTCGACGATGATGGCCTGGCGGTCGCCCTTGCCGATGTCTTCGAAGTGCACGCGGGCACGCATGATGGCGCGGCCGCGACCGGTGCGGTAGCCCTCCTTGATGCCGGCGGTACCGTAGATGATACCGGCGGTGGGAAAGTCAGGCGCCGGGATGATGTCGATCAACTCGTCGATGGTGAGCTCGCTGTTGGCCAGCAGGGCCAGGCAGCCGTCGATCACCTCGGTCAGGTTGTGCGGCGGGATGTTGGTCGCCATGCCCACTGCGATACCGGCGGCACCGTTGATCAGCAGGTTGGGGATGCGCGACGGCATGATCAGCGGCTCCTGCTCGGAGCCATCGTAGTTGGGGCCAAAATCGACCGTTTCCTTCTCGATATCCGCCATCAGCTCATGCGCAATGCGCGCCATACGGATCTCGGTGTAACGCATGGCGGCGGCGTTGTCGCCGTCCACCGAACCGAAGTTGCCCTGACCGTCGACCAGCGGATAACGCAGCGAGAAATCCTGTGCCATACGCACGATGGTGTCGTACACCGCGGAGTCGCCGTGCGGGTGGTACTTACCGATTACATCGCCCACGATACGGGCAGACTTCTTGTAGGCGCGGTTCCAGTCGTTGGACAGCTCGTGCATGGCAAACAGCACACGACGATGCACCGGTTTCAGGCCGTCCCGCACGTCTGGCAGGGCGCGGCCAACGATTACGCTCATGGCGTAATCGAGATAGGAGCGGCGCATCTCCTCTTCCAGGCTGACGGGCAGTGTTTCCTTGGCAAAAAGCTGATCGGTCATGGAAATCCGTTAACGTGAGCAAAAATATGGTCGCATTCTACCACAAAGCCCTGCTGCAAGCGGCTGCGACACCGGATGACAGACGCAAAAAAGGCCGGAGGAATCCGGCCTTTTTCTGACTGCAGCAACGCTTAGCGAGCGCCGATCTGCAGCTTTTTCTCCAGGCGGCCAATCCCCCACGCCATCAGCATGGTCAGCGCCAGATAGATGAAAGAAATGGTCAGATACGGCTCCCAGTAGCGCGAGTACACCCCGGCCACGGTACGGGCGGCAAACGCCAGTTCCGCCAGACCGATAGCCGACACCAGCGAGCTGTCTTTCAACAGCATGATGGCCTCATTACCCAGCGGCGGCAGCATGCGGCGGAATGCCTGCGGAACGATCACAAACTTCATGGTCTGGCCATAGGACAGCCCCAGCGAGCGCGCGGCCTCCATCTGCCCCCGATCGATGGACTGGATGCCGGCACGAAAAATCTCGGTGATGTAGGCACCGGCATTCAGTGTCAGCGCCACCAGACCGGACAGAAAGGCACCATAGTTCTGGCGAATCTCACGCGCGACATCGCCGTTGAGCAACAGGCCGTCGGTCGGATGAATCAGCATCGGCATCAGCGCGAAGTGAATCAGCAGAATCTGCACAAATAGCGGCGTGCCGCGGAAAAAGGCAACATAGGCCCCAGCCGGCATGCGCACGCCAAATTTGAGAAAGTACTTCATGCCGCCGTGCTTGGCCTCGGCCAGTCGTGCCATCCCCATGAACAAGCCGATCAGGGTGCCAAACACCACGGCAATTACCGTAATACCCATCGTCATTTTCACGCCATCAATAAACAACGGCGCGTATTCGGCAATCATGCCCCAGCGGAAATCCATGCTTGTCCCTCCCGGATACTAAAAGCAAACGGCGGGCCTGCAACCCAGACCCGCCGTTTGCGACAACTTGTTATTTGGTACCGAAGTACTTTTTGAAGATCTGGTCGTAAGTACCGTCAGCCTTGACGGCCTTGATACCGGCGTTGATCTTGTCCAGCAGCTCCTTGTTGCCCTTGTTTACCGCAAAACCGTAATACTCGGGCGCAAAGCTCTTGGTGTCTTCCACCGTCACCATGCCATGCTGCGGGTTGTTGGCCACATAGTTGGCCACCACACCGTTATCACCCACGGCAGCATCAACCCCGCCACCTTCCAGCTCTTTCAGTGCCAGCGGCATGCTTTCGAAGCGCTTGATGTTCGGGTTGGTCTTGCCCAGCAGCTTCTGCACGACTTCGTCGCCGGTCGTGCCGGTCTGCACGGCCACTTTCTTGGCCTTCAGGTCTGCAAACGACTTCACATCGGCCACACCCTTGCCAACGGCGATCAGCTGGCGTGCCTCAAAGTATGGATCCGAGAAGTCCATGCTTTGCTTGCGCTCGTCGGTAATGGTGATGGCGGACGACAGAATGTCGCGGTCACCCTGCGGCAGGGTGGCGAACATGCCTTCCCACGGGGTATTCACGAACTTGACCTTGAAGCCGCCCTTGGCCGCTACGGCGGTCAGCACATCCATGTCGAAACCGACAATTTCCTGCTTGTCGTTCTGGAACTCGAACGGTGCGTAGCTGGCATCGGTGCCCACCACGTATTCTTTCATCTCGCCCCCCGCTGCCGGCGCAGCGGCTTGCGGTGCAGAAGCCTGTTGCTGGGCCTCCTGTTTCTGACCGCAACCGGCCAGTGCAAAAACGGACAACAACATCCCCGCGAGCAGCGTTCTTCTGTTTTGTTTCATTCCCTTGTTCTCCTAGGCGTGATAGCCGGCCCATTCGTTGTACAAACAACCGGCGTGCTAATATAACAACCTCATTCGGGGGCCACAACGCCCGCATAACCGCTGTTTTGCCTGCTAAATTTATCCACATGCAATTAACTCGCACCATTGCTGCATTACTGATCGCCACAATGGCATTTTCTGCCAGCTTGAGCCATGCCGAAGGCGAAGATGCGCCACTGCCGGGCGATTTTCAGCCCACCCCGGCGGCCAAGCCACCGAAGGCAAAACCGCTGCAATTGCCACCGGTAAATCCAAACCCGGCCAAAGCGCCGGCACAGAGCAAGAGCGAACCGGCACATCAGGAAGCAGACAAAACCGCCGCCAAACCGGCCAAGCGCAGCAAAACCAGCACCCGGAACGCAACGCGCAAGGCGAAAACCTCCCGCGCCGTCGCCGGCAAAGCAAGCAAGCCCAGTGCCAGTCGCAAGCAACTGACCAGCAAGCGCCAGCAGGCGAGCCCGCACCGCGCGACCAAACTACAGGCACGCAAGGCGACACGCCAGGCGGCGAGCAAGCACCGGACCAAAGCCGTCGCCCCTCGTCAAGCCAGCCGCAGCAGCAAGGCCAGCACCCTGCGCCAGCGCAGCGCCAAAGCACAGCCATCGGCCCGCAGCGGCAAGCGCACCAACAAGGCGACGGCCAGCCGCTTGCGCAAAGCATCGGCAGCCACCACCCCCAAAGTCGGCAAGCAAAAAGCGACGCCAGCCAAAGCACAGAAAAAACGCAAGCCACTACGCAAGACCAGCAGCGGTAAGTAAGCGACCAAACACAACGCCCCGCCAGTTAGCGGGGCGTTTTACGTTGGCCGCAACGCGTCCTCAGGCCGGCTCCGGCTCCCCTTCCTGCTGCAGGCGCCACATCTGCGCATAACGTCCGTCGCTCGCCAGCAGCTCGCGGTGACTGCCACGCTCGACGATGCGCCCCTGCTCCATCACCAGAATGCAGTCGGCATCGGCAATGGTGGACAGCCGATGCGCGATGATCAGCGTGGTGCGGTTGGCGGCAATGCTCATCAGCTCGGCCTGGATCGCCTTTTCGGTGTGCGAATCCAGCGCGCTGGTCGCCTCGTCGAACACCAGCACCGGCGGGTTTTTCAGGATGGTACGCGCGATCGCCACCCGCTGCTTTTCGCCACCGGACAGCTTCAGACCACGCTCGCCCACCGTGGTGAGGTAGCCATCGGGCAGGCTCATCACGAAGTCATGAATGTGCGCCGATTTTGCCGCCTCGATCACCTCCTCGCGGCTGGCGTCCGGCCGGCCATAGGCGATGTTGTAATAGATGCTGTCGTTAAACAGCACGGTATCCTGCGGCACGATGCCGATATGCGCGCGCAGGCTGTCCTGCGTCAGCTCGCGGCCATCCACGCCGTTAAAGCGGATGCTGCCGCCACTCACGTCGTAAAAGCGGAACAGCAGCCGCGACAGCGTGGACTTGCCGGCGCCGCTGGCACCAACCACCGCCACGGTCTGACCGGCGGGAATCTCGAAGCTGACATCGTGCAGGATCTGGCGCTTGGCATCGTAGCCAAAGTTCACCGCCTCAAAACGGATGTGCACATTGCGGCTGGCCAGCACCTGCGCCTGCGGCCGGTCCGCCACTTCCGCCCCCACGTTCAGCAAGGTGAACATGCGCTC
Organism: Vogesella oryzagri; assembly: GCF_040148885.1. Taxonomy (NCBI): domain Bacteria; kingdom Pseudomonadati; phylum Pseudomonadota; class Betaproteobacteria; order Neisseriales; family Chromobacteriaceae; genus Vogesella; species Vogesella oryzagri. Next base: position 88,919 of record NZ_JBEFLD010000011.1, on the reverse strand, counting down.
CATATCGGCCAGCGAATGCTTGATCTCGCGGTAGACAAAGCCGAGGAAATGCAGCGGCGACCACAACTGCGTCAGGAAGGTTGCCACCAGCACCACATCGCCCACCGTCATCTCGCCGCTGACCACGCCGCGTGCGGCCAACCACATCACCAGCGTGACGCCGGTAGCGATGATGGTACCCTGCCCGGCATTCAGCGCCGACAGCGACACCTGGTTCTTGATGGCGGACTGCTCCCAGGACGCCAGATTAGTGTCGTAGCGCTGGTTTTCGTAGCGCTCGTTGCCGAAGTATTTCACCGTTTCGTAGTTCAGCAAGGCATCGATGGCCTTGCTGTTTGCCTTGGAATCCAGATCGTTCATGCTGCGGCGGAACACCGTGCGCCACTCGGTGACCAGCAGCGTAAAAGCGATGTAGATGGCAATGGTGCCGAAGGTCACCACCGCAAACCAGGCGTTGTAACGGTGCAGCAGAATGCCCACCACCAGCGTGATTTCCACCAGCGTGGGCAGGATGTTGAACACGGTGAAGTTGAGCAGAAAACCGATGCCCTTGGTGCCGCGCTCGATGTCGCGGCTCATGCCGCCAGTCTGGCGCTCCAGGTGAAAGCGCAGCGACAGCCGGAACAGGTGCGCAAACACCTCGCGCGCCACGCTGCGCACCGCGCCCTGCACCACGCGGGCAAAAATGGCATCACGCAATTCACCCAGCACGCTGGACAGCAAGCGCCCCAGGCCATAACCGGCCAGCGCCAGCACCGGCAGCGCCAGCACCACGTTACGGATCGACAGTTGATCGACAATGTCCTTCAGGTACAGCGGCGTCATTACGCCGGCCACCTTGGCCGACACCAGACAGACCAGTGCCAGCAGCACGCGCCACTTGAAGCGCCACAGATAGGGCAGCAGGGTTTTCAGGGTTTGCAGATCGTTGCGGTCGGCTGGCGCCGGGGTCGAGGGATGAGCGTAATGTCGCATTCGGTCAAGGGCAATCAGGCTGCGCCGGGCAGGCATGCGGCCAACCCGGCAGTAGAGAGGAGAACGGCAAGACGCGTCAGTGCAGCACGCGCGGCGCGATCAGGTGAAATTCCGGGATGTCGGCATCGAAACGTACACCGTCATCGGCCTCCATCTGGTAACTGCCGCGCATGGTGCCGTACGGCGTGCGGATGGTGGCACCACTGGTGTAGGTAAACTCCTCGCCCGGCGCCAGGTGTGGATGCTCGCCAACCACGCCGGCGCCGCGCACTTCCTGCACCTTGTCGTTGGCATCGGTAATCAACCAGTGCCGGGTCAGCAGCTTGGCCGGCACCTCGCCGGTATTGCGAATGGTAATGCGGTAGGCAAACGCATACTGGTCGTCGACGGCATTGGAGTGTTCTTCCAGATAGAAGGCCTGGGCCTCGACGGTAATGTGATGTTTCTGGCTCACGGCAAATCCTCGTGGCGGCATGTGAAGTCTGATTCTACGCCACGTCGCGCCGTCCGGCTGCTATCGCGTACAATGAGCGGCATTTTTCCGACCCCGTATTGCGCACACGCCATGAGCCAATTCCGCATTGCCCCGTCCCTGCTGTCCGCCGATTTTGCCCGTCTGGGCGAGGAAGTCCGCGACGTCATCGCCGCCGGCGCCGACATCATCCATTTCGACGTGATGGACAACCACTACGTGCCGAACCTGACCATCGGCCCGCTGGTGTGCGAGGCAATCCGTCCGCACACCACCGCCCCGATCGACGTGCACCTGATGGTGACCCCGGTCGACGCGCTGGCCGCCAGCTTTGCCAAGGCTGGCGCCGACATCATCACCTTTCATCCGGAAGCGTCGCACCACATTGACCGCACCCTCGGCCTGATCAAGGACGCCGGCTGCAAGGCCGGCCTGGTGCTGAACCCGGCCACCTCGCTGTCGCACCTCGACCACGTGATGGACAAGCTGGACATGATCCTGCTGATGTCGGTAAACCCGGGCTTTGGCGGCCAGAAGTTCATTCCGCAGACGCTGGACAAGGTGCGCGCAGTGCGCCAGCGCATCGATGAGCACACCGCCAAGTACGGCGGCGAGATCTGGCTGGAAGTGGACGGCGGCGTCAAGGTGGACAATATCGCCGAAATCGCCGCCGCCGGTGCCGACACCTTCGTCGCCGGCAGCGCCATCTACGGCCAGCCGGACTACAAGGTAGTGATCGACGCCATGCGTGCCGAACTGGCCAAGGTTGGCCGCGCATGAAGCTGGCCATCGTCACCGGCGCCTCGCGCGGCCTGGGCGCCGCGCTGACCGCGCAGCTGCTGGCCGACGGCTACCGCGTGGCGGCCATTGCCCGCGACTGCAGCCCGCTACCGGAGCATCCGCAGCTGATCACGCTGGACGCCGATCTGGCCGACAGCCAGCTGCTGCCGCTACTGCTGGAGCGTGCGCTGGCGGCGCTGGGCGACGGCGACAGCTATACGCTGCTCAACAACGCCGGCACGGTGCAGCCGATTGCCAGCGCCGATGCGCTGCCGGATGAGGCCACACTGCAAGCGGTGGCGCTGAACCTGTCCGCGCCGATGCTGCTGTGCAGTCACTTCCTGGCGCTGACGCCGGCGGATAGCCCGCGCCGCATCATCAATATCTCCTCCGGCGCTGCGGCCAACCCCTACCCGGGCTGGGCGGTGTACTGCGCCACCAAGGCCGGACTGGACCACTTCACCCGCACCCTGGCCGCCGAGCAGGCGCAACGCGCGGTGCCGGCGCTGGCAGTATCGCTGTACCCGGGCGTGGTGGACACCGGCATGCAGGCCGAAATCCGCGCCGCCGACCCGGCCGCGTTTCCGAATCGCCCGCGCTTCGAGGCACTGAAGGCCGATGGCGAGCTGACCACACCGGCCACGGCCGCGGCACGCATCGTCGGCTACCTGCACAGCCCGGTGTTCGGCAGCCAGCCGGTGCTGGACATCCGCCAGCTATAAGCCGCCACGCGGCGTCACCCGGCAACAAACATCCCCGCCGCGGCGGGGATGTTTGTTATGCGGCCTTCGCTAGCTGGCGCTTTTTCGGCTTCGCCTTGGGCGCCGGCGTGGCCTTGGTTGCCGGCTTGACCGGGGCGGCTGGTGCAGCTTGCGCTGCGGCGTCCGCTTCCTTGTCTGCTTCCTCCGCCGGTTCTGCCGCCGCGTCCGTTACGGCGGGCTTCATCCAGGCCGGCAACTCCACGTTTTTATAATCCACCACGTTGGCCGCAGTCGGCTGCAGGGTGAATACCGGCTTGCCGCTGTTGCTGACATCCAGCCGCGTCAACAACCCCAGCTTCATGCCGTCGGCCCCGCCTACCGCCACAGAACGCTGCTCTTCCATCGCCAGCAGCTTGCCCTGCCGGCTGACCAGCAGCTCGGTCTGGCTTTCCGATTGCAGCCGCAGTGGCTCGCTGGCGGCCATACCCGCCAGACCGTCGGCAAACGCCTGCACGTCCGGGCTGTCGCTGTGGCGTTTGATGCTGGCCACCAGCTCGGTCACCATCTGGCGCGTCAGTACCCGATCCGCCACCGGGTCCAGCGTCAGGCGGATACGGTACTGGGCGCCGCGCTGGCGATCCGCTGCGGTCAGCGGCTGGAAGGTGTACGCCTGCCGCTCCACCGCGGCATACACCCGCTGCACGATTTCCGGCACCTCGGCCAGCACCGCGGCAACCGGCACGTCTTTCAGTTTGTCCTGCGGCAGCTGAAACTTCACCAGCTTGTGCTTGAGCGACGGAAACATCAGATCCGCCACCGAGCCATCCACGTACAGCGTCAGGGTATCCAGCTGCAACTGCAGCGGAAAGCGCACCCAGGCCTCGGCCTGTGGCCGGGTAAAGCGCACCGTCGGGATCAGCTCGATGCGCCCCTGCGTCATGTCCACCGCGCCGCGGTACTGAAAGCGGAACGACCCCGCCAGCTCCTGCATCAGCGCCTCGCTGGCCGGCGTGCTCTTGCCGGGAATGCGCAGGCTGGTGATACGGGATTCGCCATCGAAGTTGTAACCGGCTTCCGCCGCGTGGTGGTACAGGGTGTAGATGGCGGCCTGGTCGGCACGCTTGCCTTCCAGCGGCAAGCTGGCGCAGCCGGCCAGCAGTAATGGTGCGGCCAACAAGGGGAAAGATCGGGACTGGGAGAACATCACAGTTCGCTTTATGACAATGGGCAAGCCTGCGATGGTAGCCATGCTGGGGCGGCGGAACAAGCCAGTCGCCATCGAGTACAATATTGGCACTCTCCGATTCCGATCCGACACCATGAACCTGAAGCACATCAAAGCCATTGCCTTCGACCTGGATGGCACCCTGGTGGATTCCATCGCCGACCTGGCCGCTAGCGCCAACGCCATGCGCGAAGCCATGAACCTTGCCCCGTTGCCAGCAGAGCGCGTGGCCTCCTATGTCGGCGACGGCGTCGGCAGCCTGGTACACCGCACGCTGACCGACAGCATGGACCAGCACAGCGACGAAGCCACCTGGACCCAGGGCTTCAATCTGTTCATCCGCCATTATCACGAGCACCTCACCGTGCGCACCCGCATGTACCCGGGCGTCTCCGACGCTCTGGGCCTGCTGCGTTCACTGGAACTGCCGCTGGTGGTGATCACCAACAAGTCGCAGTTCCTGGCCATGCCGCTGCTGCAGCAGCTGGACATCGATACCGCGTTCAGCCTGATCCTGGGCGGCGACAGCCTGCCGGAAAAGAAACCTTCCGCCCTGCCGCTGCTGCATGCCGCCGCGGTACTGAACGTGAAACCGCAGGAAATGCTGCTGGTGGGTGATTCGGAAAACGACATCGCCTGCGCCCGCAAGGCCGGCGCGGTGGCGGTAGCGGTAAGCTACGGCTATCGCGATGCCACCACGCTGCAGGCCGACCTGATAGTGGGCAGCCTGGTGGACCTGTTCGCGCTGCTCAAGCAGTCGCACGACCCGCACGTGCATCGCCGCGACTGAGCAGCGACAGACACCGCGCCGCCTGTACGGCTGCGCGGTTTTCCGCCACAATGCCCCGGCATATCCCGTTGATGACTGTTACCCGATCCGCGATGAAATTCCTGCCCAACCGTGCCAGCTGGCGATGGCAATACTGACAGCCACACCAAAGCCCATTCGTTCCTGGCGCTGCCGCGCCGACTGCAAAGACACCCGGATTTCATCATGACGCCACAACAATTTGCCGAGCTGGCCGCTGCCGGCTACAACCGCATCCCCGTCACTCTGGAACTGTTTGCCGACCTGGACACCCCGCTGTCGGTGTACCTGAAGCTGGCCAACCAGCCGTATTCCTACCTGCTGGAATCGGTGGTCGGCGGCGAACGCTTCGGCCGCTACTCCTTCATCGGCCTGCCGGCCACCACCCGCCTGCGCGTGCAGGCACAGAACGTGCAGGTGGAATACGGCGACAAGGTGATCGAACGCCACGAAGGCGACCCGCTGGGCTTCATCACCAGCTTCATGCAACGCTTCAACACCCCGCCGATCGCCGGTCTGCCGCGCTTTACCGGCGGCCTGGTCGGCTATTTCGGCTATGACACCGTGCGCTATGTCGAGAAAAGGTTGGCCGCAATGCAGAAGCCGGACCCGATTGGCACTCCGGACATCCTGCTGATGCTGTCGGAAGAACTGGCGGTAGTGGACAACCTATCCGGCAAGCTGTACCTGGTGGTGTACGCCGATCCGGCGGTGCCCAACGCGCTACAGAAAGCACAGGCGCGGCTGAACCAGCTGCGCGGCAAGCTGCGCGAAAACATCAGCATTCCGCTGTCGCTGCCCTCCACCACCACCGAGGCGGTATCCGAGTACGGCCAGGACGCCTTCAAGCAGGCGGTCAGCGATGCCAAGAACTACATTCTGGACGGCGACATCATGCAGGTGGTGCTGTCGCAGCGCATGAGCATGCCGTTTGCCGATTCGCCGCTGTCGCTGTACCGCGCGCTGCGCAGCCTGAACCCGTCGCCGTACATGTTCTACTACCACTTCGACGACTTCCACGTGGTAGGCGCCTCGCCGGAAATCCTGGTGCGCCGCGAGGACGATACCATCACCGTGCGCCCGATCGCCGGCACCCGTCCGCGCGGTAAGACCCGCGAAGAGGATCTGGCGCTAGCTGACGAGCTGCTGGCCGACCCGAAGGAAATCGCCGAACACGTGATGCTGATGGACCTGGGCCGCAACGACGTTGGCCGCGTGGCCGACACCGGCAGCGTGCGCATCACCGACAATATGGCCATTGAGCGCTATTCGCACGTGATGCACATCGTGTCCAGCGTGGAAGGTACGGTGAAGCCGGAGGTGTCCAACATCGACATCCTGAAAGCCGCCTTCCCTGCCGGCACGCTGTCCGGCGCGCCCAAGGTAAGGGCTATGGAGATCATCGACGAGTTCGAGCCGACCAAGCGCGGCGTGTACGGCGGCGCGGTGGGCTACCTGGGCTTTACCGGCGACATGGACATGGCCATTGCCATCCGCACCGCGGTGATCAAGAACGACACGCTGTACGTGCAGGCTGGTGCCGGCATCGTCGCCGACTCGGTGCCGGAATCGGAATGGCAGGAAACCCAGAACAAGGCGCGTGCCGTGGTGCGCGCCGCCGCGCTGGTACAGCAGGGACTGGATGCCTGAACGGTAGCGCACCTCTCAGAGACAAGGCCCGCCAACTGGCGGGCCTTTTGTTTGCGGCGCTGTATCCTGCACCGGCCAACGGGACCACTCGATAACAAGGCCGGCGAAGACACCAGACCAGTGCGGCGGCGCATGTCAGGCCGCACGCCTGATACACCTCGCAGCCAAATTCAGCGCCCTGCCAGCAGCCGCAGTACCGCCGGCTCAGATTTCAAAATTCCAGCCCTCGCCATCCGGCCCGACCACGTGATGCCGCTGCAGCCAGGCTTCAAGCTGTATCACCGCCATTGGCCGGGCAAACAGGAAGCCCTGTACCTGATCACAGTGCAACCGTCGCAACTGCTCCAGCTGCGCGGTCGTCTCCACCCCCTCGGCAATGGTGACGAAGCCCAGCGAACGGGCCAGGCTGACAATGGCACGCACAATGGCAATGCCACGCCCCTGCTCCAGATCCTGTACGAAACTGCGGTCGATCTTCAGCCGGTCCACCGGGAAGCGGCGCAGATAATTAAGCGAGGAGTAGCCGGTACCGAAGTCATCGATTGCCAGGCCCACACCCAGGTTGTGTAGCCGCTCCATCAGTCCCAGCGCATCGTCCGGATCTTCCAGCACCACGCTTTCCGTCAGCTCCAGTTCCAGACAGCCGGCCGGCAGCGCCGCCTCGTGCAACAGCTGCGCCACCTGTTCCACCAGTTGCGGCTGGCGGAACTGCAGCGCGGACAGGTTGACCGCCACCGCCGGCACCCGGATGCCGCGCTCGCGCCACTCGCGCATCTGGCCGATCGCCTCTTGCAGCACCCACATGCCGATCGGCACGATCAGGCCGCTTTCTTCTGCCAGCGGAATGAACTCTGCCGGCGAGACCACACCCAGCTCGGGATGCATCCAGCGCAACAGCGCCTCCACCCCCACCAACTGGCCCTGCATATTGCACTGCGGCTGGTAGTAGAGCTGCAGCTCGCGCTTGTCCAGCGCGCGGCGCAGCTCGGCCTCCAGCTTCAGCCGCGCCGCCGAACGCTGCTGCATCTGCGCGGTAAAGAAGCGGAACGTGCTGCGCCCCTCGGCCTTGGCACGGTACATGGCGGCATCGGCGGCGCGCAGCAGTTCTTCCAGCGTGCTGCCATCCACCGGAGCCATGGCAATGCCGATGGACGGCGTACTGATCAGCTCGTAGCCGCTGAGGTAATACGGCGTCGACAGCGCCCGCACCACGCTTTCGGCCAGATGGCCGGCGCCCGACTCGTTGGTTTCCGGTAGCAGGATGATGAACTCGTCGCCCCCCAGCCGCGTCAGGGTGTCCTTTTCCTGCAGCAGCGACAGCAGCCTGCGGCCAACCTCTACCAGCAACTGATCACCAACACTGTGCCCCAGGGTGTCGTTGATGTTCTTGAAGCGGTCCAGATCGATGAACATCAGCGCCAGCGGGGTATTGTCGTGCCGTGACAGCGACAGCGCCTGCGCGGCATGGTCCTGCAGCAGCGCACGGTTGGGCAACCCGGTCAGGCTGTCAAAATAGGCCAGCCGGCGGATGTACTGCTCGGCCTCCTTCTGGCTGCTGATATCGCTGAACACGCTGATGTAATGGCTGACCTCGCCATCCTCGCCACGCACCGCCGAAATTGATTGCCACTCCGGGAATATCTCGCCGTTCTTGCGGCGGTTCCAGATTTCCCCCTGCCAGTAGCCGCGGTTGGTGATTTCCTGCCACATGCGGCGATAGAAGCCTTCGTCATGGCGGCCAGAAGACAGCACGCTCGGCGTGCGGCCAACGATATCGTCCTGTTCGTAGCCGGTAATGCGGGTAAAGGCGCTATTGATCAGCACGATATTGCGGAAGCTGTCGGTGACCAGAATGCCGTTGTGTGCCGCGGCAAACACCTGCGCCCACAGTTGCAGCTCGTCCTCGGCATGCTTGCGGATAGTGATGTCATGCGACAGCACAATGCAGCTGCCGCTGCCGTCCGGGCCATCCTTGCGCGCGGCGGACAGCTCGAACCAGCGTGCCTCACAATCCAGATACAGGCAGATGCGCTGGCCGCGCGACACCCCCTGCTGCAGCGCCTGGCGAATGGCCAGGCACACCGTGTCGGCGGCATCCAGCGGCATCACCTGATGCGCTAGCTTGCCCAGCAACTGCTCGCGCGTGGCGCTCAGGCTGTCGCGGGCGGTATTGGACCATACCTGCAGGTAGCGCCCCTCCGGCGACATTTCGAACAGCAAATCCGGCACCGCCAGCAACAGCGCCTCGCGCTCCTGGACCAGCTGGCTGGCCGCCTGTTTTTGCGCTTCCAGCATGCCCAGCGAATCCTGCAGCTGCTGCTGCAGTGTATTGAAGGCCCGGAACAGCGCGCGCACCTCCTGCACCCCGACCTCCGGCAACGGCTGCAGGGTGCCATCCTTGGCGTAGCGCAGCGTGGCGGCGCGCAACAGCCCCAGCGGGCCGGCAACATAGCGCTGCGCCAGCCAGCTCAATAGCAGCACCAACAGCAGCAGCATCACGCCCGGCAGTACAAACACCTGCAGCACCTGCCAGCGCAGCTGCTGCGCGGTGGCATTGAGGTCGTAACGGAGCAACACAATGCCGCGTTGCTTGCTGCGCACCACGTCACGCTCCAGCGGCGCGTAGGAAATCCCCACCAGCACGCTGCCCTGCCGGCGATCCACCTGCACCACGCCCAGCCGGCTGCTACGCAGCGACTGCAGCAGTGAGGCATCGAACCACGATTGCAGCGCCAGCTCCTGCCCCAGCTGCTGGCGGTCCAGCGCATGACGCACGATGCCTTGCGGATCGGCAATCAGCACCTGGCTGATGCGCGGGTCGGTCGCCAGCATAGCCAGCTCCTGGGCAATGTCTTCCTGGTGCAGTTCGCTTTCGGCCAGCAGGTACTGGCTCAGGCGAAAGACATTCTGCAGCCCGTCGCGGCGGGCATCGGCAAACTCGGCATCCAGCCGGCTGCTGACGCCGATCAGGTAGGCGCCCCCCAGGGTAAGCACCACCATGACGGCCACGATGAGCACCAGCTGGCTCTTGAGCGACCCCAGACGCATCAGCCGCCCTCCCGTAGTGCGTCGGGCAACAGCAAGTCGTCCAGCGCCAGCTCTGCCCGCACCAGCCCGGCGCCCTGCATCACCGTCATCAATTCGCGGGCCGCCTGCTGCAGCCGTGGCGGCTTGCCGTCAAACCAGCCCAGGTTTGCCTGGCGGTCGGGAAAATCCACGCCCCAGAAATAGGATTTGACGTCCTTGCCCTGCTCGCCCAGCAAGGCAGCCAGACCGGCCAGCGTTTGCCGCTCTTGCTGGTCAAAGGCCGCCAGCACCCGGAAATGGCCCGCCAGCAAGCGCCGCAGATTATCCAGCTGTACCGCGGCGACTTCGCTGCGCACCGCCAGCACATCCAGGATGCGGCCAGGAATCGCCACACTGGAAAACAGCAGCCGGGCCCCCACCGCCATCAGTCGATGGGCAAATGGCTCCATGGTGACAATGGCATCGACCTTGCCGGCCAGAAACGCCTTCTCGTGCTGATCCAGCAGCAACGGCACCACCGTGACATCCGAGGGCAGCAGCTGTGCCTTGCCCAGCACCGCCGCCAGCATCACCGCGCCTACCGCGCTCTGCTCCACGCCGATCCGCTTGCCGGCCAGCTGCGACAGTTCGCTGATCGTATCCTGCACCAGCAGCACATCGGCGCCGGCGGAAATATCCAGCACCGCCGCCACCTGCAGCGACACACCCTCCGCCCGCATGGCAATCACTTCATCCAGGGTCAGACAGGCGGCCTCCAGCACGCCGGAGGCCAAGCCCTGCATCACCAGGGTGGCCGACGGGAAACGCACCATGCGAATCTGCCCGGCCGGGTAGAGTCCGCTTTGGGCGGCCAGCTCCAGCATCAGATAGCCGGGCCAGCCGTTGCTGCCCACCCGCAGCAACGGGGTGGGCAGACGGCAGCCAGCCAGGCCGGCGGCCAACAGGGTCGCCACCGCGGCGCGCAGGCAGTCGCGCCGGGCATACCGGTAAGAGGTGTGGGGGGGCATTCGTTTTTTGGTGATCGCTGTCGACAAGGGCTACTTGGCAGTATCCGACATATTTATTAGCGAAGCTAAATGTAAGCGCCATGATGCCATGCAGCGGCCATGCCAGGCAGAAATCAACAGGCTGCCAGCAGGCCCTGGCCGGCGCGGCCAACCTGCCGCCACGCTCCAGCCGCTGCTAATCCAGCCGCCCCAGCAGCCAGCGCCGCAGCAGGTCATCGGCCTGCAACAGTGCCTCTCCCGCCAGGGTAGCGATCCCCTGCCCGCGCGCCCGGTCGTGCTCGCTGCCGGTGGGCGGATACAGGCTGACCAGCATTGCCTGGGCATCCAGCCCGCCCAGCCGGGCGGCGCTGTCCAGCTTGAACAGATTGTCCAGTCCAACCCCGCGCTGTTTCGGGCTGGCCGGCGCCGTGGTCTTGCACTCCACCAGAAACAGCTGGTTGTTACACAGGATGGCCACGTCGTATTCGTTTTCCACGCCATGGTGGCTCACCTTCACCCCCACGCCGGCATCGCTGATCGGCAAGTGCGGCGCCATGCGTGCCACCAGCGACAGCAGCCAGACTTCCAGCCAGCCGCCGGACAGGAACGACCGCGCCGGCGCGTCGTTACAGCGCAGGTGGCCGATGTGGTCAAACGTCACCATGCCGCTTTGCAACAACCAGTGCCGCAGGAAATGCTCGCTGCGCGGCAACAGTCGCCGGCTAAACTGGCGCGCATCCAGCTCATTGCACAGCCGGTTGAGCAACGACAACTCGTGCGGATGGCTGGCGGCACGGGGCGCCAGGCTTGCGGCCAACTGTTCCAGCTGCAGATTGCGCTGCCACAACCGGTAGCGCGACTCGCGCACGCGGCAGCCATACAGCGCAAAGTAGTCTTCCAGCGCCAGGCCGTCGGCGATATCGCTGCCACTGCGCACCGGCTGCTGTTCGCCGCCGGACAGCCAGATCAGGCGATCGCGCCGGTGATCCAGCGCCATCACCGGCAGCTGCCGCTGCCGAGCCAGTTCGTACGCCAGCGCCGCCTGCACCGGCGAAGCCGCACTCAGGTTCAGACATAGCGGACCGTGCAGCAGCTCGGACAGCCGCTGTTTCAGCGCCAGCGGCTGGCTATCCGGCGGCACGGTCACCACCGCGACCGGCAGCTGCTGGTTGCGGCACACGCCGGCAATATCATAGGCCAGCCCCAGCTCGGCCTCCTGACACAACAAGGTAACGCGCGTCACGGCAAAGCGGCGGTCCAGCGCCGGGGTAATGATGTCGGTGACCACGCGGTCGACAAAGGCAAACAGGTGCACGGCGGCTTCTCCCAGGTTGGCCGCATTGTAAAGCCTGCCGCCCGTCGCGGCCGCCCCCGCGCGCGGCCATGCTGCTAGAATCGCGCTCCGCTCTCGACAGGAACACCCCATGTCCGCCCCCCACCCCGCCTGCTGGCCATGGCCCACCTTGATGGTACAGGGCTGCACCTCGGATGCTGGCAAAAGTACCGTGGTCGCCGCATTGTGCCGGCTGCTGGCCCGCCGTGGCCTGCGGGTGGCGCCGTTCAAGCCGCAGAATATGGCGCTGAACAGCGCGGTGACAGCCGATGGCGGCGAAATCGGCCGCGCGCAGGCACTGCAGGCGCTGGCAGCCGGAGTCGAGCCGCACAGCGACATGAACCCGGTGCTGCTCAAGCCCAGCTCGGACACCGGCGCGCAGGTCATCATCCAGGGCCGGGTTCGCGCCGACATGGACGCGCGCGACTACCACCACTACAAGACCACCGCCATGCACGCGGTACTGGACTCCTACCGCCGGCTGCAGCAGGGCTACGACGCGGTGGTGGTGGAAGGCGCCGGCAGTCCGGCGGAAATCAACCTGCGCGACCGCGACATCGCCAATATGGGCTTTGCCGAGGCGGTGGATTGCCCGGTGATCATCGTCGCCGACATCGACAAGGGCGGCGTGTTCGCCCACCTCACCGGCACGCTGGACTGCCTGAGCCAGAGCGAGCGCGACCGTGTCATCGGCTTCGTGATCAACCGCTTCCGCGGCGACATCAGCCTGCTGCAAGGCGGTCTCGACTGGCTGGAAGCCAAGACCGGCAAGCCGGTACTGGCGGTGCTGCCCTATCTGCACGGCCTGCAGCTGGATGCGGAAGATAGCATCCAGCAACAACAGCAACGCGGCAGTTTCGACATCGTGGTGCCGGTACTGCCGCGCATCAGCAACCACACCGATTTCGACGCCCTGCGTGCCCACCCGCAGGTGAACCTGCACTTTGTCGGCCCAGATGCGCCCAAGCCGCCGGCGGATCTGGTGATCCTGCCGGGCAGCAAGCATACCCGCGCTGATCTGGCCTTTCTGCAACAACAAGGTTGGCCACAGTACTTGCAGCGTCACCTGCGCTACGGCGGCAAGCTGCTGGGCATCTGCGGCGGCTACCAGATGCTGGGCCGCCAGGTGCACGATCCGCTGGGGGTGGAAGGCAGTGCTGGCAGCAGTGCCGGGCTGGGCCTGCTAGCCATCGACACCACGCTGGCCGCCGACAAGACCCTGCGCCAGCGCCACGGCCAGTGCGCATTTGCCCAGGCCGCCGTCAGCGGCTACGAAATCCACATGGGGCTCAGCCATGGCCCTGACTGCGCGCGCCCGGCGTTTCTGCTCGATGGCGCTGCCGATGGCGCCATCAGCAGCGATGGCCAGGTGATGGGCAGCTACTTGCATGGTTTATTCGATCACCCGGCAGCCGGAGCCGCCTTGCTGCAGTGGGCCGGGCTGGATAATGCCGACAGCGTGGATCTGGCGGCCCTGCGTGAGGCCAGCATCGAGCGGCTGGCCGATGCCTGCGACGGGTTGTACCAACGCTTGAGCAGCCTGTCACCCGGCCGGCATAGCGGCGGCCAATAATGCAGCCTGCGTTTTGTCTGACAAAATGCATAGCGTTGTAAAAACAACAAAAATTTATCAAAACACGATTCTTTGATGCGCTTTGTATATCAAACAATGGAAACAGCAACTTGCGCAAAATTTCATTTGCATAAAATGATTGTTTTCGCTAGCACACATGCGAAAACCGTAATCAAATCAAATATCCGGAATACTCCGCTTGTCGCCCACCAAGTGCCTGCCTAGACTGGCACACTGTTTCCGCCCGTTTTCAAGATTGTTGCCATGCCGTTAGCCCGCTTGCTTACTACCACCGCCCTGTTGCTGGCCACCAGCCTGCCTGGGGCCGCCGCTTTTGCGGTCGCCGCGCCTTGCGCGCAACTGGTAGCGTCCGGCAACCCGGAGTACCCCCCGTACCTGTGGGTGGACCCCAGCGATGGCAAACACCTGGTAGGCGCCGCGGCCGACATGATGCAGCTGCTGTCGCGCGAAGTGGGTATCCCGATCACGGTGAACTACACCGGCCCGTGGGCGCGGGTACAGAAATCGGTGCGCGATGGCCGTGTCGACCTGATTGCCGGCGCGTTTTACACCCAGCCGCGTCGCCAGTACATGAGCTACATCCAGACGCCGCTGACAATTACCCGCACTGCGATCTGGATGCGCGACAGCAAGCCGGTCAGCTACAGCCGCTGGCTGGATCTGGTGGGCTATCGCGGCGTCACCGTGGTGAACAACAGTTTCGGCGAGGAATTCGACCGCTTCGCCGAACACAGCCTGAACATCGAGACCGTCGGCAGCGTGGAAAACGCGCTGCGCATGCTCAGCCTGGGCCGCGCCGACTACCTGATTTACGAAGACGCACCGGCGCAGGCCTATGCCACCCGCCTGGGGCTGCAGAACCTGAAAACCGCCAGCGGCACTATCACCCGCGAACCGCTGTACCTGACGCTGGGTCACCAGTCCGCCTGCTTCAGCGATGTGCTGTACCAGCGCCTGAACAAGGCGATGAAGAAACTGGTGGACAGCAAGGTGATGGAACAGCTGATCGAAAAAAACCTGCAGCGCTGGCAGGAGCAGGCCAACTAGCCACCTGCGGCCAACATGCAAAAAGCCCAACCGATGGTTGGGCTTTTTTTACACCGTGCGCGACTCAGTAGGCTTCGCCGACGATCGGTCCCTGCAGCGTTTCGCGCGGCAGCCCCAGCTGCAGCACCGCCTGCTGCGCGGCCTGAAAAGCCGGCGTGGCCAGCAGCGCCTGCCAGTCGGCCACCCCGCCCTGCCCGGCCATGCGCGCCAAGCGCTCGGCCAGCCGGGGCAGTGCCGGCGGCGTCAGCCGGGCCAGCAATTCGTCGGCCAGATCCGGGCGATTGCATACCAGCGCCATGTCACAGCCAGCAGCAAAGGCAAAATCGGCACGGGCGACGATGTCGCCAACGCCGGCCGCGCCTTCCATGGTCAGATCGTCGGAGAAGATGGCGCCATCAAAGCCCAGCTCGGTGCGCAGAATGTCCTGCAACCAGACTTTGGAAAAGCCGGCCGGCTGGGCATCCACCGCCGGATACACCACGTGCGCTGGCATCACCGACGCCATACCGGCCGCCGCCAGCGCGGCGAACGGCTGCAGATCATCCGCGCGCAATTGCGCCAGACTGCGCTGATCGACCGGAATCACATGATGACTGTCGCCCTCGACAAAGCCGTGCCCGGGGAAGTGCTTGCCACAGCTGCCCATGCCGCCACGCTGCAGGCCACGCTGCAGTGCCACCGCCAGCGCCGACACCACGGCAGGGTCGCGGTGGAAACTGCGGTTGCCGATCACCGCGCACTGGCCCCAGTCGAGGTCCAGCACCGGAGTGAACGACAGGTCCACGCCGCAGGCTCGCAGCTCGGCGGCCAACACGTAACCGACGTTCTCGGTCGCCGCGCGGGCAACCTCGGCCCCTTCTTGCTCCCATAGCTGGCCCAGCAGCTGCATCGGCGGCAGGCGGGTGAAGCCGTCGATGAAGCGCTGCACGCGGCCGCCTTCGTGGTCGACGGCGATCAGCAGCGCCGGGCTGCGCAGGGCGCGGATCTCGGTGGTCAGCGCCTTGAGCTGCTCGATATTCTGGAAGTTACGACGGAACAGGATCACGCCGCCCACCAGCGGGTGCAGCAGGCGCTGGCGCTCGTCGTCGCTCAGGATGAAGGCGGCCACGTCCGCCATCACCGGGCCGCGGGGCAGTTGCAGAGTTGTCATGTCTGGCTCACAGGTTGGCCGCGCCGGCGGTTTCGCATACCACAAACGCCAGCGCATGTTGTTGTTCGTCGGAAATCGACAGGTGCACGCTGCAGATGCCGCGTGCCGCGAGAAAGTCTTTCAGCGAATCGTCAAAGGCAAACATCGGCTTGCCCAGCGCATCGTGGCTGACGGCGATCGCCGTCAGCAGCACTGGCTCGCGGATGCCGGTACCCAGCGCCTTGCCCAGTGCCTCCTTGGCAGCAAAGCGCTTGGCCAGGAAGCGCGCCGGCTTTGCAGCCTGCGCCAGCTCTTCGCGCTCCGGCGCTGCCAGCAGGCGACGGCCAATGGCCAGCCCCCAGCGCGCCAGCAGTCCCTCGAAACGCTCGATCCGTGCGATGTCGGTGCCGATACCGTATATCATCGCTTACTGGCCCTGGCGACCTTCGATCATCAGCGCCTTCATTTCGCGCACCGCATCGGCAAAGCCCACCATCAAGGCATGGCTCACCAGCGCATGGCCGATATTGAGCTCGGCGATTTCCTGGATGGCGGCGATCGGCTTCACATTATGGTAGTTGAGGCCATGACCGGCGTTCACCACCATGCCCAGATGGGCGCCGAACACCGCGGCGTCACGGATGCGCGCCAGCTCGGCGGCCTGCTCCTCATGCTTGAAATCGGCATGGGCGTAGGCACCAGTGTGCAGTTCGATCACCCGCGCGCCGGCATCCCAGGCCGCCTGGATCTGCTCCACATCCGGATCGATAAAGATGGACACGCGGACCCCGGCCTCGCTCAACTGGCGGGTGAATTCGCGCACCTGGTCGAAATAGCGGATTACGTCCAACCCACCCTCGGTGGTGACTTCCTCGCGCTTTTCCGGTACCAGGCACACGTCTTCCGGCTTGACGCGCAGCGCATTGGCCAGCATTTCGTCGGTCAGCGCCATTTCCAGGTTCATGCGTGTCTTGATGGTGGCGCGCATGGCGTCCACGTCGTGGTCCTGGATGTGACGGCGGTCTTCGCGCAGGTGCAGGGTGATCAGGTCGGCGCCGCTGGATTCGGCCACCAGCGCCGCTTCGATCGGGCTGGGGAAACGGGTGCCGCGCGCCTGGCGCAGGGTGGCTACGTGGTCAATATTCACACCGAGCAGAATCATGCTTGTCTCCGGCTGGCGCGGCCTAATCGGCCAGCGCATACAAAGTCGTCAGTAATTCGCGGGTGGCCAGTGGTTCCGGCCCCAGCAGTTCATCCAGTAATAAGCGGGTGAGCAGTCTGGCGTCCCGCCGGGTCTGCGCCTGGCCCAGGTCGCCCGCGGCCATGGCCAGCAGGCTGCTGCCCGGCAGCAGGCAGCTGCGCGCCGGCGCTCGCTCGATGGGTGCCACCCGCTGCGGTGGCTCGCCAAAGCGGCACAGATACTGTGCATCCGGCGCGACGGCCTGCTCGTCGGCATCTGCGGCCAACATTGGGGCATAACCCAGCAGGGTGAGCAAGTCCAGCTCGAAACGGCGCAGGACGTTGCCAAACTGTACATCGCCGGCCAGGGTGCGCACGCCGCGGTCGTATAACTTGAACAGTTCCGGCGCCGGGTCGTCGCGCGGCGCCAAGCGCAGTAGCAGTTCATTGAGATAGAAGCCGCACACCAGACGCTCGCCGGCAAACTGCGGCACGCCGCCGCGCCAGTCGGCCACGTGCAGGGTGCGCAATTCGCTCTTACCGAACCACGACAGTTGCAGCGGCTGGAACGGCAGCAGCAGGCCACGCAAGTCGGAGCGCGGCCGCCGTGCGCCGCGCGCCACCAGAGTGAAACGGCCGTAGTCCCGCGTCAGCACCTCGACCAGCAGGCTGGTCTCCTTGTACGGCTGGCTGTGCAGAACATAGGCGGGCTGGCGGTCAACCTTGCCCGGCTGCATCACCCTGCTCCGACCGCTGCCAGACCTTGGCGCGCTCTACCTTGGCCACCCGCAGCGCCAGGCCAGCATACCAGCGGGCAAAGCCCTGCTGCTGCGCCAGACGGTGCTCGGCATCCGCCTTCCAGGCCGCGATGGCTTGTTCGCTGCGCCAGTAGGACACCGTGATGCCGAAGCCGTCACCATCGCGGGCGCTTTCGGCGCCAAGAAAGCCAGGCTGCTCACCGGCCAGCTGCACCATGCGTGCAGACATATCGCCATAGCCGTCGTCACCGGCGGTGCGCTGACTGCTGAAGATCACCGCCCAGTACGGCGGCTCGGGAGTGTTAGCAAACATGCGGCCAATCTTGTGCTGGGGCGGGTTTAGTTGATGCCGAAGTCGCGCAGGAAGCGCACATCGTCGGCCCAGCCGGATTTCACCTTCACCCACACTTCCAGGAACACCTTGCAGTCAAACAGCTGCTCCATGTCCAGGCGCGCTTCGGTGGAAATCTTCTTCAGCTTTTCGCCACCGCGGCCAATCACGATGGGCTTCTGCCCTTCCTTGTCCACCAGCACCGCCACGTAAATGCGGAACATGCTGCCGTCCACCTCGAACGACTCCACTTCCACATTCATCTCGTACGGCAGCTCCTCGCCCAGATAGCGGAACAGCTTTTCGCGCACGATTTCGGCGGCCAGGAAGCGCTGGGTCTTGTCGGTGACCATGTCTTCCGGATACAGCGGCACCGACTCCGGCAGATGCGGACGCACTTTGTCCAGCAGCTCGGTCAGCCGTTGGCCGTGCTTGGCGCTCACCACCTCGACATCGACAAACGGAAACTCGGCCTGTGCCTCTTCGATGAAGGCCGACAGCGCGAGGCGATCCTTGGCCTTGTCCAGCTTGTTCAGCACCAGCACCACCGGGGTCTTCTTCGGCAGCAGCGCGATCACCTCGCGGTCGGCCGCAGACAGGCGCATCGCTTCCAGCACGAACAACACGCAATCGACGTTGGCCAGCGAGTCTTTCACGCTGTTGTTCAGCGTCTCGTTCAGCGCACCCTTGTGATAGGTCTGAAAGCCCGGGGTATCAACGAAAATGAACTGCGCGTTCGGCTCGGTGTAGATGCCGTTGACACGGTGGCGCGTGGTTTGCGCCTTCTTGGAGGTGATGCTGATCTTCTGGCCGATGAGATGGTTCATCAGCGTGGATTTGCCGACGTTGGGACGGCCAACGATGGCGACAAAGCCGCAGCGGTACGGGGTGTCACTCATAATGTGTTTTTCTTGCCAGCGGCAAAATGTTGTTCCAGCAACAACAGTGCGGCCTCGGCCGCTTGTTGCTCGGCACCGCGACGGCTGCTGCCCTCGCCGGTGGTGATGATGGCCAGTTCGCCCAGATCACACTGCACGCGGAACGATTGTTCGTGCGCCTCACCGTTCTGCGCCAGGATGGTGTAGCGCGGCAGCGCCAGACGGCGCGCCTGCAGCGCTTCCTGCAGCCGGGTCTTGGCATCCTTGGCGTGGCGGGTCGGGTCGATGGCGGTGATGCGGCCAAGATACAGCCGTCGCACCACCTGCTCGGCGGCCTGGAAATCGCGATCGAAGCTGATGGCGGCAAAGGTCGCCTCTACTGCATCGGCCAGAATCGACGGCCGGTTGAAGCCGCCGCTTTTCAGTTCGCCCTCGCCCAGGTACAGGTAGTCGCCCAGCTTCAGCTCCTGCGCGATCTCGGCCAGCGTGTTCTGATTGACCAGGTTGGCCCGTAGCCGCGACAGTTCGCCTTCGCTCAGTTTCGGAAACTGGTCGAACAGCATGCGCGCCACGGTGTAGTTGAGAATGCTGTCGCCGATGAACTCGAAGCGCTCGTTATTGGGCGTGCCAAAGCTGCGATGAGTCAGCGCCTGCTTCAGCAAGTCCGGCTTCTCAAAAAAATAATCCAGCGCCGTGCTAAGGCGCCGGAATCGGTTGTCTTGTTGGCTCACGGTTTATTGTTGTTGGTCCTGCAGCACCGGAACACTGCCGGCCTGATATTCGAAATGAAACACCAGCTTGATGTCCTTCATGATCGGCACATTGGTGTCGTAACGGATGCCGACACCCAGCTTGCCCCCGGAAGAAACCACCAGCAGGTCTTCCTTCTTCACCGAGTTGAAATCCTGCACGATGTCGTTGTTCTCGAAACTGCGGCGAACTTCATGATCGGTCTGATCCTGATCCACCACGATCTCGTCGATGGTGCGCTTGATGGCATTGTATTCGGTGTATACCGGCACCACCTTCAGCACCACAAACACCACCATGGCGGCCAACATGGCGAACGCCAGCAAAATCAGGAACGAGAAACCACCCTGCGAACGCTTCATCTCCAGCCCTTTCCAATAGCTCAGTGAATGCGGGTACCGATACGCGAGAAGTCGCCAAAGTTCATCCAGATCAGGAAGGCCTTGCCCACCAGCAGACGGTCTTCGACAAAACCCCAGTAACGGCTGTCTTCGCTGTTGTCGCGATTGTCACCCATCATGAAATACTGTCCCTGCGGTACTTTGCAAGTAAAACCGTCATCACGGTATTCGCAGTTTTCACGACCGGCGAACTGACGCACGCCATTGGGAATGTAAACCGGTGCTTCCGGCATCACCAGGGTGTGGAAAGACTTGCCGTCGATGGTTTCGTTGAACTGCTGGGTACGCACCAGCATCAGCCCTTTTTCCAGGTATTCCAGCTCGCCGGCAGAAACATGGGCGACCGGCTTGCCGTTGATGGTCAGCTGCTTGTTGCGATAGTCGACCACATCGCCCGGCGTGCCGATGACACGCTTGATGAAGTTGATCTTTTCATCTTCCGGATAGTTGAACACCACCACATCGCCGCGTGCCACCTGGCCAATCGGCAGCATCACCTGGTTGGTCACCGGCAGGCGCAGGCCGTAGTTGAACTTGTTGACCAGGATGAAATCGCCTACCACCAGCCCCGGCCGCATGGAGCTGGACGGGATCTGGAACGGCTCGGCCACAAACGAGCGCAACAGGAATACCACGGCGATAATCGGAAAGAACCCGCGCGGGAAGTCGATGTAGTGTGGCGCACGCTCACCCTCGGCACGCTTCTTGGCCAGCAACCACTTGTCGGCGGCCCAGATGACACCGGTGATCAGCACAATGATCAGCATGACCGTACCGAAGCTCATGTAGCCGGACAGCAAGCCGAATGTTCCGCCCAGCAGTGCCAGATAGCCCCACTCCACGGAGGAAGACGGCGAACCGTCTTCATTCTTGGCCGAAAACAGGATCAGCAGCAGGCCAACCACGGCCAGCACTACCCATACCCACACCAGGTTCGTCCCCATTACTTGTCCCCAACTTGCAGGATGGCCAGGAAGGCTTCCTGCGGGATTTCCACGTTACCCACCTGCTTCATGCGCTTTTTACCGGCCTTCTGCTTTTCCAGCAGCTTCTTCTTACGGGTGATGTCACCACCGTAGCACTTGGCCAATACGTTCTTGCGCAGCGCCTTGACCGTCTCGCGCGAAATGATGTGGCTGCCGATGGCGGCCTGTACCGCGATGTCGAACATCTGGCGCGGAATCAGTTCGCGCATCTTGGCCACCAGCTCGCGACCACGGTACACACTGGTAGCACGGTGCACGATCAGGCTCAGGGCATCCACCTTCTCGCCATTGACCAGCACATCCAGCTTCACCAGATCGGCGGCCTGGAACTCCTTGAACTCGTAGTCCAGCGAGGCATAGCCACGGCTGGTGGACTTGAGTTTGTCAAAGAAGTCCATCACCACTTCGTTCATCGGCAGGTCGTACTTCAGCATCACCTGACGGCCCATGTACTGCATGTTGCGCTGCACGCCGCGCTTCTGGTTGCACAGGGTCATCACCGAGCCGACATAATCCTGCGGCACCAGGATGGTGGCGGTGATGATCGGTTCGCGCAGCTCGTCGTACTTGCCCGCCTCCGGCATCTTGGACGGGTTAGACACTTCGCTGACGGTACCGTCCTTCATCACCACTTCGTAGATCACGGTCGGGGCAGTGGTGATCAGGTCCATGTCAAACTCGCGTTCGAGACGTTCCTGCACGATTTCCAGGTGCAACAACCCCAGGAAGCCGCAACGGAAGCCAAAGCCCAGCGCCTGCGACACTTCCGGCTCGTACTTCAGCGAAGCATCGTTCAGCTGCAGCTTTTCCAGCGCATCACGCAGCGACTCGTAATCGTGGCTTTCCACCGGGTACAGGCCGGCAAACACCTGCGACTGCACTTCTTTGAAGCCGGGCAGCGGCTCTGCAGCCTGGTTATTCACCAGCGTGATGGTATCGCCGACCTTGGCCGACTTCAGTTCCTTGATGCCGGCGATGACGAAGCCCACTTCACCGGCACTCAGCGCCTCGCGCTGCTCCGATTTCGGCGTGAATACGCCCACTTGCTCGCACAGGTGTTCGGCCTGGGTGGCCATGAACTTGATCTTGTCCTTGGGCTTGAGCTTGCCGTCGATCACGCGCACCAGCATCACCACGCCGACATAGTTGTCGAACCAGGAGTCGATGATCAGCGCTTTGAGCGGACCGTCCGGATTGCCTTCCGGCGGCGGAATCTTGCTGACCACGGTCTCGAGGATATCCTCGATACCGATACCGGACTTGGCCGAGGCACGCACCGCATCGATGGCCTCGATACCGATGATGTCTTCGATCTCCTGGCTCACGCGTTCCGGGTCGGCCGCCGGCAGGTCGATCTTGTTCAACACCGGCACCACTTCCACGCCCAGCTCGATAGCGGTGTAGCAGTTGGCCACGGTTTGCGCTTCCACACCCTGCGACGCATCCACCACCAGCAGTGCACCTTCGCAGGCAGACAGCGAGCGCGACACTTCATAGGAAAAGTCGACGTGACCCGGGGTGTCGATCAGGTTCAGGTTGTAGACCTGGCCGTCGCGTGCCTTGTATTGCAGCGCGGCGGTTTGTGCCTTGATGGTGATGCCGCGCTCTTTCTCGATATCCATCGAGTCAAGCACCTGCGCACTCATTTCGCGCTGTTCCAGACCGCCACAAAACTGGATGAAGCGGTCGGCCAATGTCGATTTGCCGTGGTCAATATGGGCAATAATCGAGAAATTACGGATATGTTTCATCTGAATCCAGCAAAAATTAAGGGCACACAAAGTGCCCTTTTTAACACTGGCGCGGATTTTAGCTGATTTCGCAGCCCTGTGCAGCCGGGTGTGCAGCCAGATGTGCGGCCAACCTTGCTTCGTCCAAGTGCCAGTGACAGATTTCCAGCTCACCGTGCATCAATACCGGTACCAGTTCGTTGAAACGTTCCTCCAGCACCGGGTCGGCATCCACATCCACCACGTCGATGGCAAAGCCATACTGCTGCTGCCATGGCCGCAGCTGCGCCAGCATGGCGTGACACAGGCTGCAGTATTCGCGGAAATACAGTGTCAGCGTGATCAAGATTTCACCTTTTCCGGCTTCAGTGCGATGAACAGCGGCTCGCCCTGACGCAGAATGCGCAGCGCCACGCTGCCACCATCCGGCACAGCGTTGATTGCCTGCTGCAACTGGCGCACGCTGGACAATTCCTCGCCGGATACCCCCACCACGACGTCACCCGCCTGCAGGCCGGCATCGGCCGCCGGCCCTTGCACAGCGCGTACCAGCAGGCCGAACTTCACCCCCAGTTTCTGCAGCTGGGCCGGTGCCAGCTGCTGCATCGCCAGGCCACTACGGTTGGTCATGCTTTCTTCGCCCTGCTGCTCCGGCGACTTGCCGCGATAAGCACGCTCGGCGGTGCGTGGGTCTTCCTCCTGCAACTCGGCGGTCACCACGCTCAGCTGCATGGCCTTGCGATTGCGCCACACCTGCAGCTGGACCTTGCTGCCGGGGCGAATGACACCCAGCAGCCGCGGCAAATCGTCGCTGTCATCCAACCGCTGGCCATTCAACGCCAGTACCACGTCGCCAGACTTGAGCCCTGCCTTTTCTGCCGGGCCATTCTTTTCTACCGAGGCAATCAGCGTGCCCTTACTATCCGGCAGCCCAAAGGATGCGGCCAACGCCGGGGTCATCGGCTGCGATACCACCCCGATGCGGCTGCGGCTTACCTTGCCGTCTTTCTTCAGCTGCTCGGCCACCGTCAGCGCCACATCCACCGGAATGGCAAAGGAAATCCCCATGAAGCCACCGGAGCGGCTGTAAATCTGCGAGTTGATGCCCACCACCTCGCCATTCAGGTTGAACAGCGGACCGCCGGAATTGCCCGGATTGACCGCGGCATCGGTCTGGATGAACGGCACATAGCTTTCGTCCGGCAGGTGACGCCCCTTGGCGGAAACGATGCCGGCCGTCACCGTGTTTTCAAACCCGAACGGCGAACCAATGGCCAGCACCCACTCACCCACCTTCAGGGCATCCGGCTTGCCCAGCCGGACGAACGGCAGCCCTTTGGCCTCGATTTTCAGCAAGGCCACGTCGGTGCGCGCATCCGCGCCCACCACTTTGGCCTTGAACTCACGTCGGTCGCCCAGGGTGACGATCATCTCGTCGGCTTCGGCAATCACGTGGGCATTGGTCAGCACGTAGCCGTCGGCGGACAGGATAAAACCGGAACCCATGCCGCCGGTCCGGTATTCGCGTAATTGCGGCGGGGCAAAGCGGCGGAAAAATTCGGCAAACGGATCGTTCTCCATTCCCTGCGGCAATTCGCGCACCACCTGGCGCACCGTCTGCACGGTACGGATATTCACCACCGCCTTGCCCTGTTCCTCCACCAGCTGGGTGAAATCAGGCAACGACGACAGCGGCGCGGCAAGGGAATGCGGGCTGGCCAGCAGCCCGGCCATCAGCATAGAGGCGGCAATCAGCTTCTTGAGCGGCATGTTCCGACAAACTCCATGGAAAGTTGATGAGGAGAAACACGACTGGCGACATGCGGCTGAAAGCGCACATCCCCGGCCAGACGGCGGCTATAGCCGCGCACAAACCACAAGGCCAGCAGCAACGCCAGCACACCGCCGGCCACCGCGGCCAACTCGCCCGCCGGTGCGGCCAACATGGCCCCGCCCAGCAGCGCCAGCACCGGCCCAGCGTATAGCAGCGCGGCACTGCGCAGCATGCCGGATTCCGGCACCGCGATATTTACCTGCTCACCCGGCAATACTCCCAACGGGTCCAGCACACGGAAGCGCGGCTGCCGCAGGCTGAACATGCGGGCCAATTGCAGCGAGCGGCAACCGTTGACCGGATCACACTGACCACAGGGCGAATGCGGGCGTGGCTCCACCCAGGCAAAACCGGGCTCCACCTGCAGCACCCGGGCTTCGGTTTCGATCATGTTATTTCTGGATCAGGCGGATGTTTTTCAAGACTGTCTGCAAACCGGCTTCCGGCAGGTCGCCGACCACAGTCAGCAACTGCTCGCCCACACGCCGTGATGCAACGCCGATGCCATTGGGCGCCACCACCACCGGGTGCTGCGGCACCTCGGCGTCGGAGGTTTCGACAAACAGCGACAGCCGGGCAAAGCCATCCGAGTACACATAGTGCTGCACCGCCTGCTCATGCCCCGGCAACGGCCGGCTCATGTAACGCACCAAGCGGAAGCCGGCCGGCATGCCCTTCACTTCCAGCGGCGGCGGCGTACTCGGCGCGGTCACCCCGGTCTTGCCCAGCGGCAGCGACTGCTTGTAGCGCGGCCGCAGCTTGGCCTTGTCGCGCTCTGCGCCCATGTCCAGCTCGGTAAAGGCGAACTGCTCGATGACCTCGCCGCGCACGCCATAGGTCACGGCTTTCAGCGGCAAGGCCGTGGTCGGGTCGATGCACAAACGCTGGCTGTAGCGGGAGTTGGCTTCGCGCGGCTTGAGCAGCAACCACTGGCAGTCGCGCTCCGCCACGCGATCCATGCCGCCGCGGCTGATGCTGTAAGCCACCGCCAGCTCGGACGGCAGGTCCGGCAATACCGCCGGGAACATTTTCATCGCACTCAACTTGGCGGCGCTCAGCGACTTGGCATCCGGGGCATAGCAGGTAAGCTCATTGCCCTGGCGGATGATTTCGCGCGGCAGGCCGTCCAGCGATTCGCGCCGTTCGCGCAGCAGGCCATCGTCATGGGTACGGTAAATGCGGAAGGTTTCCAGCTCGCCCCCCAGCTGGTGGGTGTAGATGGCACTGAACGATAACGACTGCCCCGCTACTGCGGCGCGGCGCAGCAGCGCCCAGTCGTCATCGGCCAGCGCCACCAGGGGCAGGGACAGCAACACACAGGCGGCAAGCCGACGCATCAACGCACCCCCTGGGCGACAGGCTGAGTCAAGCCGACACGCGTCAACCCTTCACCAAGGGCACCATCCTGATGCGCATCGAGATACGACTGGCGGCCATCTGCCGCCACCTGCACCAGCGCCGCCGGCGCCGGCACTGCCTCGGCCACCAGCCCGGCATCCGCCGGCTGGCTCTGCCAGTTATACCAGCCCACCACGCCGGCCAATGCCACCGACGCAGCAACGGCAAAGCGGGCCGCCGGGCGGCCAACCCGGCGCTGCGACGGCCGCGGCGCCAGCACGGTCGGCTCTGCGGCCAACCTGTCGCTCACCTCGGCACGCACATCGACCGACAGCAGCGATGCGCCGCGCATGGCATCACCGATCAGGTGAAACTCCTGCCACGCAGTCTGCAGCTCGGCATCGCCAGCCAGGCGTTTAATGAGCGGCTCGGCGTCCTCGTCGGCCAGCTCACCATCCATCAGGGCGGAAAGGTTTTCTTTCATCATCTGCTCACCATCTTTTGTTCTTTGCTGTATCCAGCAACGGACGCAACTCTGTCGCAATCGCCTCGCGGGCCCGGAAAATCCGCGACCGCACAGTACCGATCGGACAATTCATTGCCTCGGCAATCTCCTCATAACTGAGGCCCTCCATTTCCCGGAGGGAGATCGCCGTACGCAATTCTTCCGGCAGACGCTCCACCGCCGCATTGACGGCAGCCAGGATCTGCTGGTTCATCATTTCCGCCTCGGGCGTGTGGTAGTCCGGCACTTGCGAGGCCATGTCCAGCGTATCGCCGTCCTCGTCCTCGAACTCCGCACTCACCACTGGCCGCCGCCCGGCCGAGGTCAGAAAATTCTTGGCTGTATTAATGCCAATCCGATACAGCCAGGTATAAAACGCGCTTTCGCCACGAAACGATGGCAAGGCGCGGTAGGCCTTTACAAAGGCTTCCTGCGTCACGTCTTCAATGTCGGCACTGTCACGGATAAACCGCGACAGCAGCCGCGACAGACGGCGCTGATACTTGCTGACCAGCAAGTCGAACGCTCGTTTTTCGCCGCGCTGGGCACGCTCCACCAGTTGCTGATCGAGTTCTCGATCACTCATCGTTGTCATTCACTCCCTGATTCGCCCTGCTGTTCTTTGTTTGTTGCCGGCTTGCACCGGCGCAGGGCACAACTTATGACCGGAGGCCCTCCGCTTTAGTTCACACTGAATGTGACATCACCCTGAATGGCACATTGAACCACGGCAGCGGCGTGCCAAGCCAGCATGTGACCACAGGTAACAAGCCCCAATACAAAAAGTCGGTTTTCAAAAAACCAAGCACTTGCTAGAATTTCCAGCAACTACCCGAGAACAAGGACAGGAGAACCCGATGACGACACCCGGCCAACGTTTCCGCGACGCAGTCGCCCAAGAAAAACCCCTGCAGGTGGTCGGCGCGGTGAACGCCTATGCCGCCCGCCTGGCCGAGCACAGCGGCTTCAAGGCGCTGTACCTGTCCGGCGGCGGCGTGGCCGCCTGCTCCTGCGGCATTCCCGACCTCGGCATCACCACGCTGGAAGACGTGCTGATCGACGTGCGTCGCATCACCGACGTCACCGAGCTGCCACTTTTGGTGGACATCGACACCGGCTGGGGTGGCGCCTTCAACATCGCCCGCGCCATCCGCAGCCTGGAAAAAGCCGGCGCCGCCGCGGTGCACATCGAAGACCAGGTGCAGCAGAAGCGCTGCGGCCACCGCCCGAACAAGGCCATCGTCAGCCAGGACGAGATGGTGGATCGCGTCAAGGCGGCGGTAGACGCCCGCAAGCACGGCATGGTGATCATGGCCCGCACCGACGCGCTGGCGGTGGAAGGCCTGGATGCTGCCATCGAACGTGCCGTCGCCTGCGTGGAAGCCGGTGCCGACATGATCTTCCCGGAAGCGATCACCGATCTGGCCATGTACAAACAGTTTGCCGAAGCGGTGAAAGTGCCGGTGCTGGCCAACATCACCGAATTCGGTGCCACCCCGCTGTACACCGCCCAGCAGCTGGGCGACAACGGCGTGAGCCTGGTGCTGTACCCGCTGTCGGCGTTCCGCGCCATGAGCCAGGCCGCGCTGGCGGTCTACGGCGCCATCCGCCAAGACGGCACCCAGCAGAACGTGATCGACAAGATGCAAACCCGCATGGAGCTGTACGACCACCTGGGCTATCACGATTACGAGCAGAAGCTGGACGCGCTGTTCCGCCAGGAAAAATAAGCGATGACCGCGCCGCGCAACCTGCTGACCGACATTCCGGCCACGCTGCCACAGGAGCAGTTCGAGACGCTGCTGGCAGGCAAGCGCGGCTTTCGTGTCGAGCGCATCGTGTCGCGCGGCCACGCATCGCCGCCCGGTTACTGGTACGACCAGCCGCAGCACGAGTGGGTACTGCTGCTGTCTGGCCAGGCCGAGCTGGAATACGACGCACCAGCAGCGCGACAAACGCTGCAACCCGGTGACGCGGTGCTGATTCCGGCACACCGCCGACACCGCGTGGCCGCCACCGCAGCCGATAGCGACACCGTGTGGCTGGCGATCTTCCACGACGCCGACTGACCCGCACACAACACAACCCCAATCAACACCAGCAGCAGGAGAAGGAAAGATGAGCGAGACCCTCCAAGTGCTTCCCAAAGCCAAGAAATCCGTAGCCCTGTCCGGCGTCGCCGCCGGCAACACCGAGCTGTGCACCGTTGGCCGCAGTGGCAACGACCTGCACTACCGCGGCTACGACATTCTGGATCTGGCCGCGCACTGCGAATTCGAAGAAGTCGCCTACCTGCTGGTGCACGGCAAGCTGCCGAACCAGGCCGAGCTGACCGGCTACAAGAAAAAACTGAAGAGCCTGCGCGGCCTGCCGGCATCGGTAAAGGCCACGCTGGAAGCGCTGCCGGCGGCATCGCACCCGATGGACGTGATGCGCAGCGGCGTGTCCGCACTGGGCTGCACCCTGCCGGAAAAGGACGACCACAATGCCCCCGGCGCGCGTGACATCGCCGACCGCCTGATGGCGTCGCTGGGTTCGATGCTGCTGTACTGGTACCACTTCAGCCACAACGGCAAGCGCATCGAAGTGGAGACCGACGACGACTCCATCGGCGGCCACTTCCTGCACCTGCTGCACGGCCAGCAGCCGTCCGAGCAGTGGGTACGCGCCATGCACACCTCGCTCAACCTGTACGCCGAGCACGAGTTCAACGCCTCCACCTTCACCGCCCGCGTCATCGCCGGCACCGGCTCCGACATGTACAGCGCCATCACCGGCGCCATCGGCGCGCTGCGCGGCCCGAAACACGGCGGCGCCAACGAAGTGGCATTCGAAGTGCAGAAGCGCTACGAAACCCCGGATGAAGCCGAGGCCGACATCAAGGCCCGCGTCGAGCGCAAGGAAGTGGTAATCGGCTTTGGCCACCCGGTGTACACCATCAGCGATCCGCGCAACAAGGTGATCAAGGAAGTGGCACGCGAGCTGTCGCAGACTGCCGGCGACAGCAAGATGTTCGACATCGCCGAGCGCCTGGAAAGCGTGATGTGGGACATCAAGAAGATGTTCCCCAACCTGGACTGGTTCAGCGCCGTGAGCTACCACATGATGGGGGTGCCGACCGCCATGTTCACCCCACTGTTCGTGATTGCCCGCACCAGCGGCTGGAGCGCGCACGTGATCGAGCAGCGCATCGACGGCAAGATCATCCGCCCGTCGGCTAACTACACCGGCCCGGAAGACCAGGCCTTCGTACCGCTGGCGCAGCGCTGACCAGCAGGCCACGCTCGCGTGGCACTACAACAATAATCAGCACCGGCACCTTGCGGCCAACGTTGGCCGCAAGGTGATCAGCAACCTCACCCTCGTGCCCATGCCATGAACAGCCAATACCGCAAACCCCTGCCCGGCACCGCCCTCGACTACTTCGATGCCCGTGCCGCCGTTGAAGCCCTCAAACCCGGCGCCTGGGCCGGACTGCCCTACACCGCCCGCGTGCATGCCGAAAACATCGTGCGCCGCGCCGACCCGGCCATCATCAACGACTGCCTGACGCAACTGATCGAACGCAAGCGCGAGCGCGATTTCCCGTGGTTCCCGGCGCGCGTGGTATGCCACGACATCCTCGGCCAGACCGCGCTGGTGGACCTGGCCGGCCTGCGTGACGCCATTGCCGACCAGGGCGGCGACCCGGCCAAGGTGAACCCGGTGGTGCCGGTGCAGCTGATCGTCGATCACTCGCTGGCAGTGGAATGCGGCGGTTTCGACCCGGATGCGTTCCAGAAGAACCGTGACATCGAAGATCGTCGCAACGAAGACCGCTTCCACTTCATCGAATGGACCAAGACCGCGTTCGACAACGTGGACGTGATCCCGGCCGGCAACGGCATCATGCACCAGATCAACCTGGAGAAAATGTCGCCGGTAATCCACGCCGAGCACGGCGTGGCCTTCCCGGACACCTGCGTCGGCACCGACAGCCACACCCCGCACGTGGATGCGCTGGGCGTGATCGCGGTGGGCGTGGGCGGCCTGGAAGCCGAAAACGTGATGCTGGGTCGCGCCTCGTGGATGCGGCTGCCGGATATCGTCGGCGTGGAGCTGAGCGGCCGCCGCCAGCCCGGCATTACCGCCACCGACGTGGTGCTGGCGCTGACCGAATTTTTGCGCCGCGAAAAGGTGGTGGGTGCCTACCTGGAATTCTACGGCGAAGGTGCCGCCAGCCTGACCATCGGCGACCGCGCCACCATCTCCAACATGGCCCCGGAATACGGCGCCACCGCCGCCATGTTCGCCATCGACGGCCAGACCCTGGACTACCTGCGCCTGACCGGCCGCAGCGACGAACAGGTAAAACTGGTGGAAACCTACGCCAGGGAAGCCGGCCTGTGGGCCGACAGCCTGCGCGAGGTGCAGTACGAGCGCGTGCTGCGCTTCGACCTGTCCAGCGTGGTGCGCAACATGGCCGGCCCGTCCAACCCGCACAAGCGCCTGCCGACCTCCGCACTGGCCGAGCGCGGCATTGCGGCCAACCTGGCCGCCGCCCGTGAGCAGGAAGCCCAGGGTCTGATGCCGGATGGCGCGGTGATCATCGCCGCCATCACCAGTTGCACCAACACCAGCAACCCGCGCAACGTGATTGCCGCCGGCCTGCTGGCACGCAATGCCCGCAAGCTCGGCCTCACCCGCAAGCCGTGGGTAAAGACCTCGCTGGCCCCTGGCTCCAAGGTAGTCAAGCTGTACCTGGAAGAAGCCGGCCTGCTGGACGATCTGGAAGCACTGGGCTTCGGCATCGTCGCCTACGCCTGCACCTCCTGTAACGGCATGTCCGGCGCGCTGGAGCCGAAGATCCAGCAGGAAATCATCGACCGCGACCTGTACGCCACCGCCGTACTGTCCGGCAACCGCAACTTCGATGGCCGCATCCACCCGTATGCCAAGCAGGCCTTCCTGGCCTCGCCACCGCTGGTGGTGGCCTACGCCATCGCCGGTACCGTGCGCTTCGACATCGAGCAGGACGTGCTGACCGTGGTGGATGGCAAGGAAATTCGCCTCAAGGACATCTGGCCGAGCGATGAGGAAATCGACGCCATCGTGGCCCGCGCGGTGAAGCCGGAGCAGTTCAACCAGATCTACATCCCGATGTTCGAGAAGCGCGCCGCCGAGAAGGCTGCCTCGCCGCTGTACGACTGGCGTCCGCAGTCCACCTACATCCGCCGCCCGCCGTACTGGGAAGGTGCGCTGGCCGGTGAGCGCAGCTTGCGCGGCATGCGCCCGCTGGCACTGCTGCCGGACAACATCACCACCGACCACCTGTCGCCGTCCAACGCCATCCTGATGAACTCGGCAGCCGGCGAGTACCTGCACAAGATGGGCCTGCCGGAGGAGGACTTCAACTCCTACGCCACCCACCGCGGCGACCACCTCACCGCGCAACGCGCCACCTTCGCCAACCCGCAGCTGGTGAACGAAATGGCAGTGGTGGACGGCGAAGTGCAGAAAGGCTCGCTGGCGCGCGTGGAGCCGGAAGGCAAGGTAATGCGCATGTGGGAAGCCATCGAAACCTACATGAACCGCAAACAGCCGCTGATCATCATTGCCGGCGCCGACTACGGCCAGGGCAGCTCACGCGACTGGGCCGCCAAGGGCGTGCGCCTGGCCGGGGTGGAAGCCATCGTGGCCGAAGGCTTCGAGCGCATCCACCGCACCAACCTGATCGGCATGGGCGTGCTGCCGCTGGAGTTCCAGCCGGGCACCACCCGCAAGACGCTGCAGCTGGACGGCACCGAGACCTACGATGTGCAGGGCAAGCTCACCCCTCGCGCCGAGCTGACGCTGCTGATCCATCGTCGCAACGGTGACAGCCTGACCGTGCCGGTGACCTGCCGTCTGGATTCCTCCGAGGAGGTATCGGTGTATGAAGCCGGCGGCGTGCTGCAACGCTTCGCCAAGGACTTCCTGGAGTCGGCACAGACGGCTTGAGGCAGCCATGAGCGAGCGGCGGTTGTTGTTGATAGCCAAACCCCAGCCGGAAGTGTTGTCAGCCATGGTGCAGGAAGTCACCAAGCACCAGCTGCACACCCTGCTGGGGGCCGCCCTGTTTGCTCCAGAAAACTGGCACCAGTCGCTGTCCCGCCCTTACCGTTACGAAGCGGGCTTGTGTGAGCGCCTGCTGCTTGCTGGCAGCCGAATCGCCGCTGACTGCTGCGTGGTGACACTCAATCGCATCAGCAGCCAGCATGCTGCGGCGCCGGGAATACACTGGGCGTTCCGGGCGCGCGGCCAACCCAAGGGATTTCCGGCGTTGACGAGCGCCGTTCGGGCCGCGCTGATTGCCCAGGGCGTGGATGAAAGACAGGGCCACAGCCCGCACGTCACCATCAGCTACCGGGCACCAACGCCGTTATCGTCACGGGTGATCGCCCCCATCGACTGGACCATCGATGAAATCCAGCTGGTGCTGGCCGGCGACAGCGAGCCTTACCGCTACCGGACGCTTGGGCGCTGGGCACTGGCGACGCCCAGATACCCGTATGCGCAACTGCGCCTGCTGTAGCGATACCGTCACCGCCGCACCCTAAAACAGACAGTCTTCCCTTGCTGCCAGCAGGGAAACCCAACCAGGAAAAGGCCAGACATGTCCCATCTTCCACAGATCAAAATCCCCGCCACCTATATCCGTGGCGGCACCAGCAAGGGCGTGTTCTTCCGCCTGCAGGACCTGCCCGCCAGCTGCCAGCAGCCTGGCGCGGCGCGCGATGCGCTGTTCATGCGCGTGATCGGCAGCCCCGATCCCTACTCCGCTCATATCGACGGCATGGGCGGCGCCACCTCCAGCACCAGCAAGTGCGTGATCCTGTCCAAAAGCACGCAGCCGGATCACGACGTGGACTACCTGTACGGCCAGGTGGCCATCGACAAGGCCTTTGTGGACTGGAGCGGCAACTGCGGAAACCTGTCCACCGCCGCCGGCGCCTTCGCCATCCACGCCGGCCTGGTGGACCCGGCACGCATTCCGGACAACGGCGTGTGCGTGGTACGCATCTGGCAGGCCAATATCCAGAAGACCATCATCGCCCATGTGCCGATAAGCGCAGGCCAGGTGCAGGAAACCGGTGATTTCGAGCTGGATGGCGTTACCTTCCCGGCGGCAGAGATCGTGCTGGAATTCATGGACCCGTCGGATGACGGCGACGATGGCGGCGCCATGTTCCCCACCGGCAAGCTGGTGGACGAGCTGGAAGTCCCCGGCGTCGGCACCTTCCCGGCCACCATGATCAGCGCCGGCATCCCCACCATCTTCGTCAATGCCGCCGACATCGGCTACAGCGGCACCGAGCTGCGCGAGGCCATCAACAGCGACCCGACCGCGCTGGCCCGCTTTGAGGCCATCCGCGTGGCCGGTGCACTGCGCATGGGGCTGATCAAGACCCCGGAAGAAGCCGCCACCCGCCAGCACACGCCGAAGATTGCCTTCGTGGCGCCGCCGGCCGACTACACCGCCTCCAGCGGCAAGCAGATCCAGGCCGGCGACATCGACCTGCTGGTACGCGCGCTGTCCATGGGTAAGCTGCACCACGCCATGATGGGCACCGCCGCAGTAGCCATCGGCACCGCCGCCGCCATCCCCGGCACGCTGGTGAACCTGGCCGCCGGTGGCGGCGAGCGCAGTGCGGTGCGCTTCGGCCATCCGTCCGGCAGCCTGCGCGTGGGCGCCGAGGCCAAGCTGGTCGATGGCCAGTGGGCGGTGACCAAGGCGATCATGAGCCGCAGCGCGCGCGTGCTGATGGAAGGCTGGGTGCGGGTGCCGGGCGACGCGTTCTAGACCGGCAGCCACACCCCAAAACATTGCGGCCAACCTGTCGGCAGGTTGGCCGCAATGTTTTTCTGCTCCGGACAGTGCGGGCCCGCGCCGGCCAATGTGCCAACGCCGATACACGGTAGACAAATCCGCGCATCATCCAGCAGCGACAATGCGGCGACTCACCCGAGAGCGTCCATGTCCCGATTCCGCCTCTGGCAGTGGCTGCTGTGCCTGCTGCCCGCCCTGCCCCTGCCCGCCCGAGCCGAAGGTCCGCTCACCAGTTTTTACTGCGTGGTGCAGTCGGTGGAGTCCACCAGCGGCTTCAGCTGCCAGCGCTACCGGCAGCAGCCGGGCAGCGAGCGCATCCTGCGCAGCAGCGTGCGCGTCAGCCTGCTGGGTTATCAGCCACCGCCGGACAGCCACCCGCTGGCCGCCCAGGCACATACCGAGCTGGGCAATATCCTGCTGTACCAGCAAGTACGGGTGGATGTCTTTGCCGTGGACAAGCACGGCCGGGATCTGGGGCGGGTACGGCTGTACAAGGCGGATGTCACCGAGGCACTGCTCAAGCGCGGGCTGGGCAGCGTCGACCGTGCACAATTTGGCGCCTACTACTATGTGCCGTTCGAACGCGAGGCCCAAAGCCAGGGCAAGGGCATCTGGTCCGAGCGCCGCCACAGCCAGCTGTGACAGCCGCCACCACGCGGGCTTGCCGGCCTAGCTTTCCACCCGGTTGCGGCCATGCATCTTGGCCCGATACAGCAGCGCGTCCGCCCGTTTCAGCCAATCGTCCATGCACTCGCCCGGCTGCCAGATGGCCAGCCCCAGGCTGGCGGTAATCTGCAGCCGGCGGCCGTCGGCCAGCTGCAGCGTGGTGGCAACGGCATCGCGCAGCCGCTCGGCCACCTGGCGGGCGTTATCGCTGCCGGTATCCGGCAGCACCACCACAAACTCCTCGCCGCCAAAGCGCACCACCCAGTCGATGTCGCCGCGCAGCTGGCTGCGCAGCCGCGATGCCGCCTCGCGCAGCACTTCGTCACCGATCAGGTGGCCGTATTCATCGTTGATCTGCTTGAAGTGATCGATGTCACAGAACACCAGCGCCAAAGGTTGGCCGCTGCGCTGCGCACGGGCGGTTTCCTGTGGCAGCCGCTCGCTGAGAAAGGCGCGGTTGTAGCAGCCGGTCAGCGCATCGTGGGTCAGCAGGGCGCGAATCTCGGCCAGCGCCCCTTCCAGCTGCTGCGTGCGCTCCTCCACCTGCTGGTCCAGCGAGTCGATGTGCTCGGTCAGCGCGTTCTGCAGGGTGACAAAGCCGGCCGCCACCAGGTCGATTTCATCCTGCGTCGGTCGCTGCGCGCGCTGCAGCTGCAGCGGCGAAGTCAGCGTCTGCGGCCCCAGCCGGCCGGCAAAGGCGGCCATCGTGCGCATCGGCTGCTCCAGATCGCGCCGCAGCACATACACCACCAGCGCGCAGATCAGCACGGTCAGCAGCAGATAGCCCAGCAACATGCCTGCCAGCGACAGCGCCACCTGCTGGTAGATGTAGCCATCCTTCACCACGATCAGCAGCTCACCCAGTGGCTTGCCGCCGCCGGCCGGCGTGGGGATGAGGAAGCGCGACACCCGGTTGTGGTACAGCAGCGAGGCATCGCCGGACTCGAACATCTGGCCGGTAACCACGTTGACGCGCACAAAGCCCACCCCGGGCCGGGCGGCAATCACGTCCAGCTGCCGCTGTACCACTTCCGGCTCGATGTCCCACAGTGCCACCGACAGCATCGGCACATTGCTGCCGGCCACATACTGGATATTGCCCAACAGCTGCTGCTGCACCGAGTGGTAGATCCACACCCCCTGCACCGCGCTGAACAGCAGGGTACAGCCCATTGCCAGCAGGGCCAGACGGCGGATCAGCGCAACGGCAAGCGAACGGAAATTACGCGGCAAAATACATCTTTCTCATTTGAGCAGTTGCTGGAAACCAAAGTTGTAGCGCTTCAGCCGCGGGTTGAGCGCCTTGCTGTAACGACGAAAATCCACGCGCGAAAAATCCAGATCGCCGTAGTAGCGCATGAAGCGCTCGGCACTGGCGGCGGTGAACTGCGTAAACATCGGGCGATCCAGCTCCAGGCCCTCGGTGGCGAAATCCACCCCGCGCTGGTAGTCGTACAGCATCACCAGCGCCCAGGCGCCGGCGATGAAATGGCCGCCGGACAACGCCGTCAGGTTGCCGTCGCGCAGGGCCTGCATGGCTTCGGTCGAGGTATTGATGCCACTGAAGAAGGCATCCTTGCCGGGTTGGCCGCCACGCTTGCGCCAGCTGTCCATGGCGCCGAAGGCCATCAGGTCGTTGCCGGCCCACACCATGCGCGCCTGCGGATAGCGCTGGTACAGCCAGTCGCTCTGCTCGGCGCCACGCTCGCGGTTCCAGGCGGCGTACACCTCCTGCACCAGCGCCACGTCGCGCGCCTCCGCCACCGCACGGCGCAGGCCGGCATCGCGATGGATGGAACTGGGGGTGGAGCGATCGCCGCCAATGGCAATCAGCTGCAGCTTGCCATCGACGCGCGGCAGCCCCGCCTTGCGGGCGCGCTGGATCAGGGCCTTGGCCGACTGATAGCCGGCGTCTTCGGCATGCGGCTCCAGCGAGCCCAGCCACAGCCGGTATTGCTGCCGCGGCAGCCCGATGGACTCGGCAGCCTTGTCATCGCCACGCCCGCTGAACGCCATGAAAGTATGGATACCGGCGGTATCGAACAGCCGCAGCAGCTCGGGGCCGGTGGCGTAGTCGTTGGAGAAAATCACGTAATCCGGCTGCTGTGCCTTGGGGCGGGCAATGATCTGACGGGCGAACTCCACCGCCCGCGGGTGATTGCGCTCGGTGTACAGCACCTCCAGCTTGATGCCCAAGTCATCGGCCGCCGCCTGCATGGCACGCGAGGCCGTCAGCCAGTAGACCTCGTCGACCTTGCCCGGGTTGATGAAGGTCACCGACATGGCCTGCACCAGGCCGCAGTAGCAGATACAGCCCAGCAAGAGCAGTGTTCGTCGCACAGTACATCCTTTATTTTCAACTTTTTTTTATGAAACAACGCCAATATCCGGCAGTGCATCTGGCATAGCGGTATTTCGGGTTTCTATTTTAAACAAAAGCCAAAACAAACTCGAAACAAACCGTCAC
The DNA here is from genome assembly GCF_040148885.1 of Vogesella oryzagri. NCBI lineage: Bacteria > Pseudomonadati > Pseudomonadota > Betaproteobacteria > Neisseriales > Chromobacteriaceae > Vogesella > Vogesella oryzagri. Next base: position 51,520 of record NZ_JBEFLD010000011.1, on the reverse strand, counting down.
CGCGCGTAGTCAGCGCACAACAACCGTATGACATAACAGCGGCAAAGCCTTGCCCCTGCCCGCTTCATGCCAGCCAGCTAACGCTTACACGTCGCGCACCGCGCAAAGATCACTACCGCCAGCAGTGCTGGTTATCGGTTGCTGCGGCGGCGGCTGAAGCCAAGATCACGCTGCGGCCAACGTGCCAGCCGCGGCACTAGATGCTGGCCAAGCGTTGCTGCAGTGCCGCGGCCTCCTGCTGCAGAAGCGCAACGAAACGGGCGGCCAACGGTGTCGACGGGCGGAACTGCGGCAACACCACGCTGACGCCAAACGGCACCGACACCGCAAAGCGCCGCAGCTGCAGCCCCTGCCCGGCCATGGCCAGCGCGGTGAGCGGGTTGACGATGGCCAGCCCCAGCCCCTCGCGCACCAGCGCGCATACCGACACCGCGCTGTGGGTTTCCCACACCAGCTGCCGCGCCACGCCGGCGGCGGCAAACACCGCGTCCAGCTGCAGCCGGTAGGCATCCTGCGGCGACAGGCTGACAAACGGTTGGCCGGCGAAGTCCTGCGGCGCCAGCACGGTTTTCTCTAGCAGCGGATGGTCGTCCGGCAGCACACATACCTCGTCGGCACTGAGCAGCGGCAGCAGGCTGGTGCCCGGCGGCGCTTCCGCTGACTCGGTGAGGCCGAGGTCGAAGCGCTGTGCCGACAGCCATTCTTCCAGCAGCGGCGACTCCTGCGGCGTGATCGCCACCCGCACATGGCCGGCCTCCTGGTGCAGCCGCCGACACACCGCCGGCAGCAGCGCGTGGGCAAACGCCGGCAGACAGGCCACCGCCAGCTGACCGCCATCCGGCCGCGCCAGGTTGGCCGCCGCCTCCATGATGCGTTCCAGGCCGATGTAGGAGCGCTGCACCTCATCGAACAGCGCCAGTGCCGGCGCGGTGGGCAACAGCCGGCCCTTGACGCGGTCAAACAATACAAAGCCCAGCAATTGCTCCAGCCGCGCCAGCTCGCGGCTGACGGTGGGTTGCGAGGTATGCAGCAGCGCCGCGGCAGCGGTAACGCTGCCGCTGGTCATTACCGCGCGGAATACCTCGATGTGACGGTGGGAAATGCTCATCGCCATTCCATATCAAAAATGAATTGATTAGCAAAATATTAGCATTTTACTGAATCAACTGCCGGCGGCATGATGCCAGGCAGACAACAGCAGATCAGGACACAGAATATGCAGACCCCGAACACCGCCCGCCTCGCCGCGCTGGCCCAGCAGTACGGCACCCCGCTGTGGACTTACGACGCCGCGGTGATCCGCCAGCGCATCGCCGCGCTGCGCCAGTTCGACACCATCCGCTTTGCACAGAAGGCGTGCAGCAATGTGCATATCCTGCAGCTGATGCGCGAACAGGGGGTGAAGGTGGATGCGGTGTCGCGTGGCGAGATTCTGCGCGCGCTGGCCGCCGGCTACGATGCCGCCGGCGAGCCGTCCGGCATCGTGTTCACCGCCGACCTGATCGACCGCCCGACGCTGGCGCTGGTGACCGAGCATCGCATTCCGGTGAATGCCGGCTCCATCGACATGCTGCACCAGCTGGGCCAGGCCTCGCCCGGCCACCGCGTGTGGCTGCGCATCAACCCGGGCTTTGGCCACGGCCACAGCAACAAGACCAACACCGGCGGCGAGCACAGCAAGCACGGCATCTGGCACAGCGACCTGCCGGCGGCGCTGGCGGTAATCCGCCAGCACGGCCTGCAACTGGTGGGCCTGCACATGCACATCGGCTCCGGCGTGGATTACAGCCACCTGCAGGAAGTGTGCGGCGCCATGGTGGACCTGGTGCGGCTGGTGCAGCACGCCGGCCACGACCTGCACGCCATCTCCGCCGGCGGCGGGCTGTCCATCCCCTACCGCGACGGTGACGCCAGCGTGGATACCGCGCATTACTTCGGCTTGTGGGATGCCGCGCGCCAGCAAGCCGCCGCCGTAATCGGCCATCCGCTGGCACTGGAGATCGAGCCGGGCCGCTACCTGGTGGCCGAATCCGGCAACCTGCTGGCCGAGGTGCGCGCCACCAAGGATGTTGGCCGCAACCACTTCGTGCTGGTGGATGCCGGCTTCAACGAACTGATGCGCCCGTCGATGTACGGCAGCTACCACCACATCAGCGTGGTGCCGCAGGACGGCGTGCAGCAGGCGGAAAAAGACTGCGTGGTGGCCGGCCCGCTGTGCGAATCCGGCGACGTGTTCACCCAGGGCGACGGCGGCGTGGTGCTGCCGCGCCGCCTGCCGGCGGCCAACGTGGGCGACCTGCTGGTGTTCCACGACACCGGCGCCTACGGTGCATCGATGTCCAGTAACTACAACACCCGGCCGCTGATCGCCGAGGTGCTGGTGGACGGCGACGCCGACCGCCTGATCCGCCGCCGCCAGACGGTGGAAGAACTGCTGGCGCTGGAGCTGCAATAAACGCCCCCTGCCGCCCCCCCACCGGCCACGCTGATGCGTGGCCTTTTTGTTGGCGGCGCAGCTGGCATAGTCACCATGGTTGGCCGCATGACGACGCCCCCGGCAAGCAGGCAGCGAACCGCGTTGCCCGCCTGCTTTTGCCCCAGATCAAACAGTCAGACGCCCACCCCTTGAGTATGCGCGGCACCGGCACTATATCCATGGCAAGCGGCCCAAAACCGCGACAACCCACTGATGCACAAGGAGAAGCCATGAACATCCTGCCCTCCCGCAGCGGTCTGTTCGACGAACTGTTCCGCGATTTCACCAGCCCCGGTTTCTTCATCAAGCCGCTGCATGGCGATACCCTGCCGTCGCAGATCAAGCTGGATGTGAACGAATCCGACAACGGCTACATCGTGCTGGCCGAGATGCCGGGCGTGGCCAAGGACGATATCCATGTGGAAATCGATGGCCCGCAAGTCACCATCAAGGCAGAAGTAAAACAGTTCGACAGCCAGAACAAGGACGAGCGCAATCTGCGCTGCGAACGCTACTACGGCATGGTGTCGCGCAGCTTCCAGCTACCGGCCGACATCGACCGCGAACAGGCCAGTGCCAAATACGAAAACGGCGTGCTGACACTCAACCTGCCCAAGCGCCGCGGCAATGCCGGCGGCACCCGCCTGACAGTGGACTGAGCCAGCGGCCCGGCCCTGCCTCCAACCCAGGCCCGGCCAGCGCGCCGGGCCTGGTCATGCCCCCGCCGCCGGCAGCAGATGCGGGCGGATCACCTCGTCCAGCCAGTTCATGAACAGCTGCACCCGCCGTGGCTGATGGCGGCGGTTGGCATACAGCAGACTCACCGGCATTGGCGCCGCCTGCCATTGCGGCAGCACCTCACGCAGCTGGCCTGCGGCCAACTGTGCCGCCACCGCCATGCGCGGCAACTGGATGATGCCCATGCCGGCCAGGCAGGCCGCCAGGTAGGCATCGGCGCTGTTCACCACCAGCTGGCCGGCCACCGCCACCAAGCAGCGCTGCCCCGCCGCATCCAGATACTCGAAACCGTCCGGCTTGCCGCCCAGCTGCGGCAGGTAGTGCACCAGCCGCTGTGTGAGCAGATCGTCCAGCGTCTGCGGCGTGCCATGCGCCGCCAGGTAGGCCGGACTGGCGCAGTTCACCAGCTCGAAACACCCCAGCGGACGGCAGATCAGGCTGGCGTCGCGCACCTCGCCCACCCGCACCACGCAATCGAAACCCTCGCGCACCAGGTCCACGCGGCGGTCGGTGCTGGACAGCTCCAGTTGCAGGCCCGGATGGGCGGCGAGAAAGTCCGGCAGCCGCGGCAGCACCATATTGCGGGCGATGACGCTGGACATGTCCACCCGCAGCCGGCCGCTGACCGCCGCCTGTTGCTGCTGGAACAGCGCGGCCAGCTCGTCGAAATCCGCCAGCAGATCGCGGCTGCGCTGCAGGAACAGCTGCCCGTCCTGGGTCAGCTGCACCCGCCGCGTGGTGCGATGCAGCAGCCGGGTGCCCAGCCGGTTTTCCAGCTGCTGCACCGCGTCCGACACCGTGGCGCGCGGCAGCCCCAGGCTCTCGCTGGCGCGCACGAAGCTGCCCAGCTCCGCCACCTGCAGGAAGACGCGCATCGTGTCCAGTTGCTCCATGCCCCGCTCCATTGTCCGGTCTATCCGGACAGTCTAACCAAAGCCGCGCGGTTTATCGCACTCCTTTCCGACAATAGACTGCAGCGCATGACGGCAACCGCCATTTCCCGACCGCCAGCAGGAGTCACAACATGCGCAAGATAGCCATCATCACCGGGGCCAGCCGTGGCCTGGGCCGCAACACCGCCCTGAAACTGGCTGCCCGCCATACCGACATCATCTTCACCTACCACAGCAACCGCGCCGCCGCCGACGAGGTGGTGGCCGCCATCGAGGCACTGGGCGGCAAGGCGCTGGCGCTGCAGCTGGACGTGGGCCAGGTGGCCAGCCACGCCGGCTTTGCCGCCGCGGTACGTGCCGCGCTGCGCCAGCACTGGCAGCGCGACAGCTTCGACTTTCTGGTCAACAACGCCGGCATGGGGGTGCACGCTGCCTTCGCCGACACCAGCGAGGCGCAGTTCGACCTGCTGCTGAACACCCACTTCAAGGGCATGTTCTTCCTCACCCAGGCGCTGCTGCCGCTGCTGGCCGACGGCGGCCGCATCGTCAACCTGTCCAGTGGGCTGGCGCGCTTCGCGCTGCCGGGCTATGCCGCCTACGCGGCGATGAAGGGCGCGGTGGAGGTGCTGACCCGCTACCTGGCCAAGGAACTGGGGCCGCGCGGCATCGCCGTCAACACCATCGCCCCCGGCGCCATCGCCACCGATTTCGGCGGCGGCACGGTGCGCGACAACCCGGAGGTAAACCGCTTTGTGGCCAGCCAGACTGCACTCGCCCGGGTGGGCGAGGCGGACGACATCGGCGGCGCCATTGCCGCGCTGCTGTCCGACGACAGCCGCTGGGTCAACGCGCAGCGCATCGAGGTGTCCGGCGGCATGATGCTGTGATGAGCAAAGCTTGGCCGCAACCATGCGGCCAAGCTTTGACTGCGGCCAACGTCGCCAACCCGGCGGCAACCTGCGTCCGCAGCGGCCAGCGGCGTGCCATGGCCGCCGCCGGTTTGCCCCAGCCGGCCCTTGCGCGGCGCACCAGCATCCTGTCATCACGCACAGGCTTGGCCGCCGGCACACGGCCAAGCTGTCCCACCGGCCAGGAAACTATTACCTGGAGTGACAATCAACCAGCTTAATAACTGTTAAATTGCCACCCTGATTGTCCGCCAGTGCCTACCATGCCGTTCCGCCTGTCCCGCAGCATGCTCACCCCGCTGATCATTGCTACCGCCCTGTTCATGGAAAACATGGACGCCACCGTGATTGCCACCTCGCTGCCGGCCATCGCCGTCGACCTGGGCGTCGACCCGATTGCTCTCAAGCTGGCGCTGACTTCCTACCTGGTGAGTCTGGCGGTGTTCATCCCGCTTAGCGGCTGGATGGCCGACCGCTACGGCGCGCGGCGGGTGTTCCGTGCCGCCATCGTGGTGTTCAGCGCCGGCTCGCTGCTGTGCGCCTGCAGCCAGAGCCTGGCCGGCTTTGTGCTGGCGCGCTTCATCCAGGGCATAGGCGGCGCGATGATGGTGCCGGTGGGCAAGCTGGTGATCCTGCGTACCACCGAGAAAAGCCAGCTGGTGCGGGCGATGAGCTACCTCACCATTCCGGCGCTGCTGGGCCCGGTGGTGGGGCCGCCGCTGGGCGGCTTCATCAGCACTTATTTCCACTGGCGCTGGATCTTCCTGATCAACCTGCCCATCGGTCTGTTGGGGCTGCTGCTGGCCGGCCGCTACATTGAAAACCTGCGCGACGACAAGGTTCCGCCGCTGGACTGGCTGGGCTTCGCCCTGACCGGGCTGGGGCTGTCGCTGGCCATGCTGGGGCTGGCCACCGAAGGCAAGCATATGCTGACGGTGGGCTGGTCCACCACGCTGGCCATCACCGGTGGCCTGCTGCTGGCCGCCTACCCCTGGCATGCCCGCCGCCACGCGCACCCGCTGCTGGACCTGTCGCTGCTGCGCATCCCCACTTTTCATGCCAGTCTGATCGGCGGCTTCCTGTTCCGTGTTGGCATGGGTTCCACACCCTTCCTGCTGCCGCTGATGCTGCAGCTGGGTTTTGGCCTGACGCCGTTCCAGTCCGGCCTGCTCACCTGCTCCACCGCGCTGGGCGCCATGTTCATGAAAACCATTGTCGGCCATGTGCTGCAGCGCTTCGGCTTCCGCCAGGTGCTGCTGGTAAACAGCCTGCTGTGTGGGCTGTCGTTTGCCGGTTACGGGCTGTTCGACGCCCACAGCCCGCACTGGCTGATGCTGGCCACCTTCCTGCTGGGCGGCTGCATGCGCTCGCTGCAGTTCACCAGCCTGAACGCCATTGCCTTTGCCGACATCGACCATGGCGGCATGAGCCATGCTTCCACCCTGTCCAGCGTGGCGATGCAGCTGGCTTCCGGCCTGGGGGTGACCATAGCGGCCTTTGCACTGCAGGGCATTTCCCGCTTGCAGGCGCATGCCACACTGCAGGTCAGCGATTTCTCGTGGTCGTTCGTGATCATGGGGGTGCTGGCCATGCTGTCGGCGTGGCAGTTCCGTCACCTGCATCCGCATGCCGGAGCTGCGCTGGCGCGGCCTGCGGCCAACGAGGGCTGAGCCTGCCGTTACGGCTCCAGCGGCAGCCGGCTGCCGGCCTTGATTTCCCGCAGCGCCAGGCTGGAATGAATCGCCGACACCCCCGGCATCTGCCGCAGCACGTCCTCGACAAACTGGCTGTAGTCGTCCAGCGAACGCGCCACCACCTGCAGCAGGTAGTCGGCATTGCCGGTGATCTTGTGGCAGCCCAGCACCCGCGGCTCGGCCAGCATTGCCGCCTCGAAACGGTTGGGCAGCTCGCCGCCGTGCACGCCGAAGCTCACCTGCACGAAGGCCAGCACATCCAGCCCCAGCTTGCGGCGGTCCAGGTTGGCCTGGTAGCCGGTGATATAGCCCGCCTCTTCCAGCCGCCTCAACCGCCGCCAGCACGGCGTCACGCTCAGCGACAGCTGCTCCGCCAGCGCACTGCTGGACAGCGCGCCATCCTGCTGCAGCAGGCGCAGGATGGTGAGATCGGTGGCATCCAGCGCTCTGTCTGAAAATTTTTCGCTCACAATGCAATTCCTGTAGCAAATCTTTGCCGATAGTAGCCATTACGCGCGAAAAATGGCAAAGCTATTTCAGGGCCGGCAGCCGATACTGGGCCATCCAGCAACCGGGAGCAGCCCCCATGATTACCTTCTACAGTGACACCCACCGCCTGCACCACGGCTCCGAACTCAAGGACGGCGTGCTGATGCCCTGCTTCGAAATGCCCAGCCGCGCCGATACCGTGCTGAACCGCGTGCTGCAGCAGCAGCTGGGCGAGGTGCTGCCACCGCAGCAGTTTGGCGTCGAGCACTACGCCGGCGCCCACAGCCTGCGCTACCTCAGCTTTCTGCAGAATGCCTGGGAGGAATGGCGCGCCAGCGGCCGCGACCATGACGCGCTGCCACTGGTATGGCCGGTGCGCGACCTGCGCAGCGACCTGGAGCCGGAATTCATCGACGGCAAACTGGGCTTCTATGCCATGGATGCCGGCGTGGCGATCACCGCCGGCACCTGGCAGGCGGTAAAGACCAGCGCCGACCTGGCGCTGAGCGGCATGGAAGCCATCCAGCGCGGCGGCCAGCATGCGGCGTTTGCACTGTGCCGCCCGCCCGGCCACCACGCCGCACACGAGTACATGGGCGGCTACTGCTACCTGAACAATGCCGCCATCGCCGCGCAATACGCCCGCAGCCACGGAGCCAAACGGGTAGCGGTGCTGGACGTGGACTACCACCACGGCAACGGCACGCAGAGCATCTTCTACCAGCGCGACGACGTGCTGTTCCTGTCGCTGCATGGCGACCCGAAGAACAGCTATCCGTACTTCAGCGGTCACCGCGACGAACTGGGTGCCGGCGACGGCTTCGGCTACAACCTCAACCTGCCGCTGCCGCACGGCACCGACTGGCAGGGCTACTGCGCCGCGCTGCAAACGGCCTGCCAGCACATTGCCGGCTACGCGCCGGACGTGCTGGTGGTATCGCTGGGGGTGGATACCTTCAAGGACGACCCGATCAGCAGCTTCCTCCTGGAAAACGACGACTACCTGCGCATCGGCCAGATGCTGGCGCGCCTCGGTCTACCGGTGCTGTTCGTGCTGGAAGGCGGCTACATGGTGGACGACATCGGCGTCAACGCGGTGAACGTGCTGCAGGGCTTCGAGGGCGCATGAGCCTTACAGCGGCTTGAGCTCGCGCAGCAGTTTTTCCGCCTCCTCCGCCGGCAGCAGGCGGATGGAAACCGGATCGCCGCCAAACGGAAACAGCCAGGACTTGCCCGGGCTGTAGGCCACCAGCAGATAGTAGCTGCCGCCGGGGGCTGCGCTCAGCTTCGCCACCCGCGAGCCTTGCGGAAACTCGCGAAAGCGGAACTCATGCTCGCCGGCCGCCAGCGGCAGCTGTCGGTAATGCCCGCGCGGCAAGCTGGTCAGCGGCTGGCCGTTGTCGGTGATGTTCATGTCACTGGCAATCAAGGTGGCACCGCTGTTGTTCAGCACGTACAGCATGGCCTGCGGCGGCTGCCCCGCCGCCGCTGACGCCGCTTCTTCTGCCCGCAGCGGCGGCATGGCCAGCAGGCCGCAGCACAGCAGCAAAACCATTCGCCAACGCATCGCACCATTCTCCATTCAGTCGGACACGCCGCCCATTACGCTATAGCTGTGGATTGCCCGCGCCGCAGCCGGCAGTTGCGGCGGGGTGCCCAGTACAGCCTATAGCTGGCATGCCAATTGCGTAATCAGCAGCCTTCACGCTCTTGAAGGACACGACCATGCAGATCGGCAGCCAGATTCCCGGCAGCACCCGCGGCATTGCCGGCAGCGCGCAGGCAAAAACTGCCACCGGCCACGACAGCTTTGCCGCCGCAGCCGCCACCACCAGGCACGACCGCACTCCGGCCAGCGGCAGCAAGCTGCTGAGCGAGCAGGAACAGGCGGTACTGCTACCCAGCCGCGAAAACGTTGGCCGCATGGCCGCCCATGCGCAGGCACTGCTGCGGCAGAAACTGGAGCAGGCCGGCATCAGCGCCAGCCCGGCGTTCGAGCTACTGGAAAGCGACCCCAACACCGGCTACATCAGCGTGCGCGGTGAGCGCCCGGATGTCGCCGCCATCGAAGCGTTGATCAACGGCGACGACAAGCTGTCGCTGGCCATCCACAACGTCAACGCCCTGGCCAGCCACGTGCCGCAACTGGAGGCCGCGGCCGCTTACACCCAGGCCTGGTATGCGGCACAGAACGACAGCGAGCGCATGGCGGTGTTCGACTACTACCGCGCGCTGATGACCAGCCTGCGCAGCGACACCCACATGCAGTTCGGACCGCAGGGTATGGCGTTCAGCCTGAATGGCGAGGCCATCGCGCTGGCGGCCTGAACCGGCAGCCAGCGGTAGGCAATACGCCGGTCAGCACCAGCGAAATATCAGTGCCTGAGCGCGGCCGTGCTGCCACGGAAGGTCTGCCGCCACTCGCTGGGCGCCACGCCAAAGGCCTTGCGAAAGTGCAGCCGCAGCGACGCCGGCGAGCCGAAGCCGGCCTGCTGCGCAATCGCCTCCACCGGCAGCGCCGTGGTTTCCAGCAGCCGCTGCGTCAGCGCCAGCCGCTCCGCCAGCAGCCAGCCCTGTACCGTGCCGCCGGTCAGCTGGCGGAAATGGCGGGTGAAGGTGCGCCGGCTCATCAGTGCGCGCGCGGCCAGGCTGTCCAGGCTGTGTGGCTGCTGCAGACTGGCGCGCAGCCAGTCCAGCAGACCGGACAGCCGCCCGTCGCGCGCGCTGGCCGGCAGCGGCTGTTCGATGTACTGCGCCTGGCCGCCCTGGCGATGCGGCGGCGTCACCAACCGCCGCGCCACACTGTTGGCCGCCTCCGCGCCGCTGAGCTGGCGCAACAGGTGCAGGCAGCAATCCAGCCCGGCGGCGGTGCCGGCCGAAGTCAGCAGCGGGCCGTCATCCAGGTACAGCACATCGGCATCCACCGCGACCTGCGGGAAGCGGCGGGCGAAATCCTCGGCATAAGCCCAGTGCGTGGTGGCGCGGCGACCATCCAGCAGCCCGGCCTGCGCCAGCACGTAGGCGCCCAGGCACAGCCCGACGATGCGCGCGCCGCGCGCGTGCGCCGCACGCAATGCGGCCAACAGCGGCGCCGGCGCGGTTTCGGCCGGGTCGCGCCAGCTGGGCACGATCACCACGTCGGCATCGCGCAGCGCCTCCAGCCCGGCCGCCAGCGTCAGGCCGAAGCCGGCGGAGGTGGCCAGCGGCCCAGCCTCGGCGGCGCAGACCTGCAGCTGGTAGGCCGGCGCTTGCAGCGGGCTTTCGCCGAACACCACGCACGGCACTGACAGATGGAACGGGCTGATGCGGTCGAACGCCAGCACGACAACGCGAATCTCGGACATGGGCAACACTCCCCGGTTGATGGCCCGATCTTAACGCAATTTGTCATACGGGCCACTCGTGGCCGGCACGCAGCGGCGGCACACTGCCGTCATCGCCACCCGACACAAGGAAACCGCCATGAGCACACCGCGCCGCGCACTGATCGTCATCGACGTGCAGAACGAATACTTCACCGGCAAGCTGGGCATCAGCTACCCGGACCCGGCCATCACCCTGCCCAACGTTGGCCGCGCCATGGATGCGGCGGGCGCCGCCGGCATCCCGGTGGTGGTGGTGCAGCACATCACCCCGCCGGGCACGCCGATTTTTGCCGAAGGCAGCCACGGCGCCGCGCTGCACCCCAGCATTGCTGAGCGCCCGCGCGACCACCTGATCAGCAAGCAGCTGGCCAGCTGCTTTACCGGCACCGATCTGGCCGCCTGGCTGCGGGAGCGCAGCATCGACACCCTGAGCATCGTCGGCTACATGACCCACAACTGCGACGCCGCCACCGCGCTGCACGCCAGCCACGACGGCTGGCAGGTGGAGCTGCTGGGCGACGCCAGCGGCTCGCTGCCCTATCGCAACCGGGCCGGCAGCGCCAGCGCCGAGGAAATCCACCGCGTGTTCACGGTGGTGATGCAGACCGGCTTTGCCGCGGTGGTGACGACCGACGACTGGATCGCCGCGGTGCAGGCCAGCCAGCCGGTGGCCGCCAGCGAAGGCGTGCTGGGCTCGCATTTGCAGGCGGTGGCGCAGTAAGCCGTAGCAAACGTTGGCCGCAAAAAAACCGCCAGCCTGTCAGGCTGGCGGTTTAGTTTTGGCGCGGCGACCTCGCTTACTGGCAGCCATCCGGCGTGCAGAACGGCGCATCGGCCATGCTTTGGCTCGTCGCACCGGCCAGCAAGCCTTGCAGATAAGCGGCAAACGCCTGCGGTTTGCCAAGATACGGCGACAGTTCCAGCCGCTGCAGCTGGCCGTTCCGTTCCAGCAACAGCGAGGGGAAGCCGCGCAGGCCGTGCGCGGCCATGTCGCGGTGGCTGCGGCCAACGTGGGCGGCAAATTCGCCCTGCTGGCGCTGGTATTCGGCGGTGAAGGCGGCGCCATCCAGCCCCAGCTCGCCAGCCAATTGCTGCAGCACCGACAGGTCGGCGATGCGCCGCCCGTCCACGTAGTGCGCCTGCTGCAGGCGATGCAGCATGGTCAGCCCGTCCAGCCCCAGCACCTCGGCCGCCAGGATCGCCAGCGTCGGCGGAGTACTGTCGAATACCGCGCTGTTATCCAGCAGCAGGCCATCAAAGTAGGCATCGCCAAACGGCTGGCCGGTCAGTTGCCGGATGCGCTGGTCGTGGCCCATCACGTACTGGCGCAGCTGCGGGCTTACCTGCTGGCGGCCCTGGCCGCTCATCATCGCCCCGGCGTGCAGTGCGATGGCGAGGTCGGCAACGTTGGCCGCAGCGGCCAGCAGCGGTGCGGCACCGTAGCACCAGCCGCACAGCGGGTCGTAGTAGTAATGCAGCGTGGCGGTTACCATTTCATTTCCCCTTTGTTCACCTTGGCGCCGATGTCCAGCGCCAGCCCCATGCCGGCCTGCGGGTAGGCGCGCTGCATGGCGGCAATCAGTTCGGCGGCATTGTTGGCCTTGCCCGCCTCGCTGTCAAAACGCTGCAGGTAGGTGCGGGTGTAGCTGATGGCGCTGGCATCCAGTGCACTGCCGGCAGCCATGTGGCCCGGCACCACCACGGCGGGTTTGAGCGCAGCCATTTCGTCCAGCTGCGCCAGCCAGGCCTGGCGTTCGGCCAGCTGCTGGGTGTCGGCGGTCCACACGTGCAGGCCGCTGAACAGCGCCACGTTGCCGGCGATGGCGCGCAGCGACGGAATCCACACATACGGTCGCTGCGCCAGCACGCCGCGGGTGCCGCGCAATTCGATCTTTTCACCGTCCACGCTCAGGCTGTCCACCGGCAACGCCGCCGGCACGATGGGCTGCTGCGGCGCGTTGGCGCCCATCTTCGGCCCCCAGAACGCCAGCTTGCCGGCCAGTTTGGCCTGGATCTTGCCGGCCACCGCCGGCGTAGCCACCACTTGCGCCTGCGGGAACAGCTGCTTCAGCACCTCGGCGCCGAAGTAGTAATCCGGGTCGGCATTGCTGATCAGGATGGTCTTCAGCGTTTTGCCGCTGTCCAGCACGTTGGCCGCAATGCGGTAGGCGTCGGCGCGGGTGAAGCCGCTGTCGATCACCATCGCCTCGTGCTCGCCGCTCACCACCACGGCATTGGCGTGAAAGCTGCCCTCGCCGGCGTTGTAGACCTTGAGTTGCAGCGGCTGGGCGGCGTGGGCGGCGGTGCTGGCAATGGCGATACCAGTTGCGATAACAGTCGCGATGCGGGTGTGACGAAGCATGGTGCGTCCTTTCATGGCGGCCTGTGCCGCGGGTTAATGGACGCCACTATAATTTCTCTATTCGCGCAGATAAACCGAATAAACTGCGCATATTTGTTGCACGAATCGAGCAAATAATATGGACCGAGTCACCGCGATGCGGGTCTTCGCCGATGTGGCCGCCAGCGGCAGCTTCAGCGCCAGCGCCGAGCGGCTGCAGATGTCGCGCGCGATGGTCACCCGCTACGTGGCGGAGATGGAGCAATGGCTGGGCGCGCGGCTGCTGCAACGCACCACCCGGCGCGTGACGCTGACCGATGCCGGCGAGCAGGCGCTGCGCCGCTGCCTGCAAATGCTGGCACTGGTGGCGGAGGTGGAAGACGAGGTGGCGCCGGCCGACGGCAGCCTGCGCGGCCAGCTGCGGCTGACCAGCAGCATGTCCTTCGGCCATGCCCACCTGGCGGCGGCGCTGGCCGATTTTCTGGCGCAGCACCCGCAATTGAAGATCGACCTCAACGTCGGCGATGCGACGCTGAACCTGGTGGAAGCGCGTATCGATCTGGCGATCCGCATCAGCAGCGAGCCGGACCCGGCGCTGATCGCGCGGCCGCTGGCGGTGTGCGATTCGGTGCTGGTGGCCAGCCCCGGCTATCTGGCACAGGCCGGCACGCCGCAGACGCCAGCCGCACTAGCCGCCCACCGCTGCCTGGGCCACAGCAACGTTGGCCGCAGCAGCTGGCGCTTCCTGCGCGGCGAGACACAGGAAACGGTGAACGTGGCCACCCGCTTCACCGCCAACGACGCCACCGTGCTGCTGCACGCGGCGCTGGCCGACGGCGGCATCAGCCTGCAGCCCACCTACCTTGCCCATGCCTTGCTGCAGGATGGCCGGCTGCAACAGGTGCTGCCGGAGTGGCAGCCGCCGGCAATGACCATCTACGCGCTGTACCCGTCGCGCCGCCAGCTTCCGCTGGCGGTGCGCACGTTGCTGGATTTTCTGGTGGCGAGGTTTGCCGGTGTGCGTTGGTAGAAGGGCACAACGAGGAGACGGGCAGCCATGGCCGCCGGGCCGGTGACATGCCTGCGGGGCGGCGCCCGGCGGGCCGCTCCGCCAGCACAAGGTTGGCCGCAGCGGATGGCGGCCGGTAACGGAGCGGGGTCAGTGCGCCTTGCGCGCGCGCTTGACGATGTACATCTCTACATCCGCCAGCTGGATGACGTCATCCGGGCTGAGCTGCCCCGGCGACACCGCCACCACCCCGATACTGGCACCCGCGTAGGACACCGTCTCGCCGGCCAGCGTATAGCTGCCGACGGTGGCGGACGTCAGCCGCTGCTGCAGCGCGGCCGCCACCTTGCCGGACTCGCCGGCGACGATGGCCGTGTCGGTGGCAGCAGCGTCCAGCGCCGGGCCGGGGCCGATGAACAGGAACTCATCGCCGCCCAGCCGCCCCAGCCAGTCGGCGGTGCGCAGGCAGGCGGTCAGCCGCTGCGATACCGCTTTCAAAAAATCATCGCCGGCCTGGTGGCCGAAGTTGTCGTTGATCTGCTTGAAGCCATCCAGGTCGATAACACCGACCAGCACGCTGCTCTGGCTGCGCACGGCCTGGGCCAGCAAGCGCGCCAGCTCCTCGAACATGGCGCGGCGGTTGGGCAGCCCGGTCAGGGTATCCATCAGCGCATAGGCCGCCAGCTGGTCATTCGCCGCCTGCAGCTTCTCCACCAGCACTTCCCGCTCGATGAAGTTGGCCACGATATTGGCAAACAGCTGGAACAGCGCGTCGATATTCGGCGGAATGGTCTGCTTGGCGGCGCTGGCGGCGCACAAGGTGCCCAGCAGATCGCCCTCGCCATTGCGGATGGGCGCGCTGACATAGGTCTGGATGCCCAGTTGCCGCGCGGCATCAGAATCACCCCACAGCGCCAGCACCTCGTTGGTGGATGGCCGCCCCATGTCCAGCGCCCGCTTGCACAGCGTGTCGCCCCACGGCACGGTCAGGCCCTCCGGAATGGTCATCTGCCCGGTGTTGCGGGCAAAGCGCACATGCTGCGTGCTCTGGTGCAGATCGATGCTGGTGAGATAGGTCGACTCCATCCCGGTGATGGTGTTGAGCATTTCCAGCACGGGACGAATCAGCTGATCGATCGTTTTGGCGGTATTCAGCGACGACGACAGCTGGGAGAGGATGCGGTCCATAGAGGCTTTCATCTGGCGATGGGATAAGTCAGCAGGCGCAGCCACACGGACGGGACTGTGATTATGGCCATTATAGCCAGCGATCCCATTGATTCACCATGCCAGCGGCAAGCCCGGCTGCCGGCCGGACAAGCACATGGCGGCACGGCCCGGCTGGCGCGGCGCGTTTACTCACGGCAGATAAATTGGCAACACAGTGCCGCGTGAGCCGCGGGCATCTGCCCGAAACGGCTGCCCACGTTGGCCGCAAGCAGCCACCACGCGGTCCGCCCCATGCCCGCGCCGCCGCATCCCCCACGAGCGTTACGCCCGCAGCTGGCCGCGGCAGGCGCTGCGACGGCGCGCCATGTCCGGCCACACGATCAGCCAGCACACCAGCAGCAAGGCCAGCGCCAGCATGAGCGTGCCGGCGCCAAACACGGCAGCGGCGCCGTGGGCCAGCTGCCGCGCGGCGGAAGTACCGTCGTGACTGGCGGCGGCAAACACCACCTGCAGCCCCAGAAACAGCACGCGGGCGGCATAGGCGCCGCTGCATTCGCGGCGGGCACACAGCCGCAGCGGCATGATCGGCGGCGCTACCCGCTCCCCGGGCCGGCGCGATTGTCTTTACCCAGAGCAAGGAAAACGTGGCCGCGCTGCGGCAAGCTGGCGGCTCCTCTCCCCTGCACTGCCGGCCAGCGCCGGTAGTTTCGACAAGGATGTCCCATGCGCACACCGCTGTCCGTCCCCCTGTTACTAGCATGCTCACTGCTGGCCGCCACGGCGCAGGCCGCACCGTCCGGCACGGTGTTTACCGCCAATGAGCGCGGCAACTCCATCAGCCAGCTCGATCTGGCCACTGGCAGCGTCGCCACCGTCGCCGTCGACATCGCCCCGCACAATGTGCAGGTGACGCCGGACGGCAAGCGCCTGCTGGCGGTGGGCATGAACCCACATGCCGGCCACCACGGCAGCGGATCGACGGCGGGTGAACTGCTGGTATTCGACCTGCCGCTCGGCGCGCGGCCAACGTTCCGCCTGCCGGTGGCCGGGCATCCGGGGCATGTGATTACCGATGCCGGCAGCAACACCGCCTTTGTCAGCGATGCCAGCAACAATGCCGTCCAGGTGTACGACCTGGCCAGCCGCCGGCACCGCGCCAGCATCCGCACCGGCGCCTATCCGCACGGCCTGCGGCTGAGCCCGGACGGCAAGTCGATCTACGTCGCCAATATGCAGGACAACACGGTATCGGTACTGGATGTGGCGGCGCGGCGGGAAGTCGCGCGCATCGCCGTGGGCAAGGCGCCGGTGCAGGTGGGCTTTGCGCCGGACGGCAAGCAGGCATATGTATCGCTGAGCGCCGACAATGCGCTGGGCCTGATCGATACCGCCCGCCGCATGCTCAGCGGCACGGTAAAGGTTGGCCGCACGCCGATCCAGATGATGGCCACCCCGGACGGGCGGCAGGTGTTTGTCGCCAACCAGGGCAGCCGCCAGCAACCGGATGACCGCGTCACGGTGGTCGACCCGCAGGCCGGCAGCGTCATTGCCGAAGTCAGCACCGGCCCCGGCGCGCACGGCGTGGCCATCAGCAGCGACGGCCAGTACGTGTTTGTCAGCAATATCGAATCCGCCACCGTGTCGGTGATCGACAGCGCGCAGCACAAGGTGGTGGCCAGCTACCCGGTGGGTGCCGGCCCCAACGGCATCAGCTACCGCGACTAGGCCGGCAGGCGGCTAGTTGGCCGCATCCGCGGCTGCATTCGGTGCCGCGTCAGGCGGCGTGTAGCTGGCCACCCAGTCCTGGAACACCTCGGCAGGCATCGGTTTGGCGATGAAATAGCCCTGGGCGAAATCGCAGCCCAGCGCGGACAGCTGCTGCCAGTGCGCCAGCGACTCCACCCCCTCGGCCACGGTTTTGCGCCCCAGGTCGCGCACCAGGTCGATGGTGGAGCGCACGATCATGGCCGAGTCATGGCTGCTGGACATCTTGGCCACAAACGACTGGTCGATCTTGATGTAGTCCACCGGCAGCTTCTGCAGGTAGCTGAGCGAGGAATAGCCGGTACCGAAATCGTCGATGTATAGCGGGATGCCGTCCGCGCGCAGCGCGTGCAGCAGGTTCAGCGCCAGCTCCGGGTCTTCCATCACCGAGCTTTCGGTGATTTCCAGCTCCAGCCAGCCGGCCGGCAGCTCCCGCACGGCCTGCCATTGGCGGATCTTGTCCTGCAAGCCCTCGTCGCGCAGGTTGCGCGCCGACAGGTTGACGGCAATGGGCACGGCACAGCCCTGCGCCTGCCAGCGCTGCAGCTGGTCCAGCGCCGCGCTGATCACCCATTCGGTCAGCGGGCGGATCAGCCCGGTCTGCTCGGCCAGTGCGATGAACGCGCCGGGGAACAGCAGCCCGCGCCGCGGGTGTTGCCAGCGCACCAGCGCTTCCGCCCCGCACACGCGCCCGGAATCAAACGCCACCTTGGGCTGCAGGTACAGCCGCAGCTCGCCGCCTTCGATGGCGCGGCGCAGCTCGCCGACCATGATCAGCCGCTCGGCCTGCGCGTGCGCCTGCCCCGGGTCGAAAATGACATGGCTCAGGCCCTGCTTCTTGGCCTGGTGCACCGCCTTGTCCATGCGCCGCAGCAGGTTATGCGGCGTGGTGCCGTGGTCCGGGAACAGGGCGATGCCGGCCCGCGCCGTGACATCGAGCGCGATGTCCGCCACCGGGAATGGCCGCAGCAGGTTTTGTTCGATATCGTCGACAATGGCCAGCGCTGCCGCAGCATCGCTGCCGGGCAGCAGGATGGCAAACTCGTCGCCGCGCACCCGCGCCACCAGCGCCGGCGCCGGCACGCTGCTTTGCAGGCGGGTGCCGAAGTCGCACAGGATCTGGTCGCCATAGATGAAACCCAGCGCGTCATTGATCTCGCCCAGCCGCTCGATATTGAACTGCAGCGTCGCCAGCTGCTGCCCGCTCTGCGCGCAGGCGGTGATGGCGGCGGACAGCACTTCCTCGAACTGCAATACGTTGGGCAGCCCGGTCAGCGCGTCGTAGCGCATCATGTGGTGCATGGTGGCGCGGGTTTGCTCCTGCTCCGCCTGGGTGCGCAGGGTGGCGATGCCGAAGGCCAGGTCTTCGCTGGATTCGGTGAGCAGCGCGATTTCGTCGGCATCGAAGGTATCGGCTACGGCATCGTAGATGGTCAGCGCGCCGATGATCCGGCCGCCCACCCGCAACGGGCAGGCCAGCCCGGAGGTGGGGCCGCTGAGCCGGTCACGCCACGGCGCGTGGTGCGGGTCGAGCTGCATGTCGCGCACCAGCTGCACCTCGCCGCTGCGGATGGCGCTGGGGGAGACGCTCTGGCTGCGCTCGCTGTCGTCGACGCGCAGACCCAGCGCCCGCAAGGCGTCCAGCCCGCCCGGGTAGCCTTCGTGCGCCATCGGGCGCAGCTGCATCGAGTTGCCATCCTGCAGATACCAGATCACCGCCATGCTGTAGCCGCCCGCCTGCACGATGGCCTGGCACATGCTGTCCAGCAGTTGCTGCTCATCGCTGGCGCGCAGCATGGCACGGTTGCCGGCGCTGAGCGTGCGCAGGGCGCGGGAGACGTGCTCCAGCTCCCGCACCCGCAGGCCCAGCTCGGTATTGAGCGACACGATCTGCTCTTCGGACTGCTTGCGCGCGGTGATGTCGGTACCCAGCACGTAGTAACCGGCAATCTGCCCGTCCGCCCCCGGCTTCGGCACATAGCGGATGTTCTGCCAGACGTCGGCAAACGGCTGCCAGTCATAGCTTTGCGGCACTCCCTGCAACACCTTGTCGATCAGCGGGCAAGCGATGGCATAGCGTTCGGCGCCCAGAATCTCCGCCACCGTACAACCGGCGATGTCGACCACCTCAGGCGCAAAACGCTGGCGGTATTGCTCGTTGACATACACGTAGCGGCGCTCGGCATTCACATAGGCGATCAGCGCCGGCACCGTGCCGATGACACTGCGCAGGTGGTCCTCGCTGGCGTGCCACTGCGCGGTGCGCTCGCGTACGTGCGACGCCAGCAAGACGTTTTGCTCGCGAATGGTCTGCTCGGCCCGCCGCTCGGCGCTCACATCACGGAACACCAGCACCACGCCGCGCAATTCGCCACCCGTGTCGCGGATCGGCGCCGCGCTATCGGCAATCGGGCATTCGCTGCCATCGCGGGCGATCAGCGCGGTGTGGTTGGCCAGCGCCTGGGTGCGGCCGGAGGCCAGCACCGCCGCCACCGGTTCCACCGCCGGCTCGCGGGTCTGCTCGTTGACGATGCGGAACACCGCCTGCACCGGCTGGCCGATGGCCTGCGCCTGCGACCAGCCGGTCAGCTGCTCGGCCACCTCGTTCATGCGGGTAATGCGGCCAACGGTGTCGGTGGCCAGCACCGCATCGCCGATCGAATGCAGCGTGGTGGCCAGGCTTTCCTCGCTGTCGGCCAGCGCGCGCCGGTTTTCCTCGGTGGCGCGCATCTGCCGCCGCACCAGTACATAGGTGGCCACCAGCAGCAGCACCAGCATGCCGCCGACCAGGGTGCCGGCGCGTACCAGCGTCTGCCGTGCGGCGCCATACGCCGAATCCCGCAGTGCCAGCAGGCGCCGCTCTTCCGTGTCCATCTCGCTGAGCAGCCGGTAGGCCCGCACGCGGGTTTGCTGCAGCGGCGCCTGGGCCACGTAGGCATTGGCCGCCTGCATCCCCTGGGTCTTGCGCAGGTGCTCAACCTGGCGGGCAATGGCCAGCCGCTGCCTGATCACCTGGCGCAGCTGCTCCCAGCGCTGCAGCTGCTGCGGATTATCGGTAATCAGGCGACGAATCGACTGCAACGAGTTTTCGCGGGAAGCAATCGCCTCATCCCGCTCCTGCAAATACGCCGGATCGCCTTTCAGCCGAAACCCTTGCGAGGTCAACTCGATCTGCAGGGTATAGCCGCGGGTACGGGCCAGCAGGTGGAGCAGCTCGTGGGAATGGGAAACCCATTGCGCCGAGCGGGTGGCATCGTCGGCAACTTTCCAGATGGTGAGCGACAACGCCGCCACCACCAGCACGGCGGCAGAGATGGCCGCCAGCAGTCTGGATTCAAAACTTAGCCACAAAATAATGCCTCTTTCAAAGTACGCAGCGGCCAGCCGGGTAGCGGCATGTCCACGCTGCGAGCCACTGCCATGACTGTCGGCTAATTCAATGCGGGCGCATCGCGCGCCAACGGCAAATCAATGATTCGTCATGCGCCAAGCTCCATTCATATTGGGAAAAATCGCCTCGCTAAACAACAATAATCTGCAATTTTTCGCGCCATGCCAGCGGACGCAATCAAGCGGCGCCCCGGTTTGATACCCGCAGCTTTCAAGTTACGCCACGCCCGTCATCCCCCCATGCGCCGCCGTGCTGCGGCCAACCTTTCCGGCTGACACAAATCCCACATCCCGCCGTCACAACACTGCCATGCAGCGCGGGCACCATGCGACAAACGCCACCGCGGGAGTCAGCATGGGCACGCATACCCTGGTTCACCAAGCCGTCAACAATTCCACCACCACCGGGCTGAAAGCGCTGGGCGACCGGCTGTTTGCGCGCTGGTTCAGCCAGCTGGTGTATGCCCAGATCTGGGAAGACCCGCAGATCGACATCGAGGCGCTGCAGCTGCAGCCGGGCGCACGCCTGCTCACCATCGCCTCCGGCGGCTGCAATGCGCTGGCCTACCTCAGCCAGCAGCCGGCGGTGGTGCACGCCGTGGATCTGAACCACAGCCATCTGGCGATGCTGGCGCTGAAGAAAACCGCCTTCGCCACCCTCCCCGATTACCAGACGCTGCTGGACTTTCTCGGCAGCGCCGACCGCAAGCACAACCCGCAGCGCTTTCGCCGCTACGTGGCGCCGCAGCTGCCGGTGGCGGCGCGGCAGTACTGGGAAGGCAAGGATTGGCGCGGCCGCCAGCGCTACCAGCAGTTTGCGCGCCACGGCTACCGCCACGGTCTGCTGGGGCGCTTCATCGGCTTTGGCCATGTGATGACGCGGCTGCTGGGCGGCAACCTCGGCAAGATCGCCGATGCGGCCAACCTGCAAGAGCAGCGCGAGCTGTTCCAGCGCCACCTGGCGCCGGTGTTCCGCCATCCGCTGCTGCGTTTCCTGGCCCGCCGCGAGAGCCTGCTGTACAGCATGGGCATTCCGCCGGCGCAGTTCGCCGCGCTGCGCGCCGATGCCGGCGGCGATCTGGCCACGCTGTTCCATGAGCGGCTGCAGCGGCTGGCCTGCGATTTTCCGCTGGCAGGCAACCCGTTTGCGCAGCAGGCGTTTGCCCGCCGCTACGACCTGACGCAGCAGGATGCGCTGCCGATGTACCTGCAGTCGCGACACTACGAAACCATCCGCCACAACCTGTCGCGGCTGCTCAGCCACCACGGCTCGCTGACCGACTTTCTGGATGGCTGCGCACCGCAATCGCTGGATGGCTACCTGCTGCTGGATGCGCAGGACTGGATGGACGATGCCCAGCTCAACGCGCTGTGGCGGCAGATCACCCGCACCGCCGCGCCGGGCGCGCGCGTGGTGTTCCGCACCGGCGGCAGCCGTTCGCCACTGGAAGGCCGGCTGGCGCCGCAGCTGATGGCCTGCTGGCACACCGACGCGGCCACCAACCGCAGCCTGCATGCCCGCGACCGCTCCGCCATCTACGGCGGCGTGCACGTGTACAGCAAGCGCACATGATCCGGCTGCATCAGCCGCTGCAACTGGACGCGCACGCCAGCTGGCTGCAGCTGGCGCAGCGCCACGGCGGCCAGCACTGGGTAAGCAATGCGCCATGCCAGATCGGCGTCTGCACCAGCCGGCACGGCCCGCTGCCGGTGACGCAGCTGGCGCAGTTTTCCGCGCAGGACAGCTACGTGGCCAGCCCGCGCTCGGCCTGGCTACGCTATCCGCAGGCCGAGGCACGGCGGCATGGCAGCCGCGTGCAGGCGCTGGCCACGTTGGCCGCATCGCCGCTGTCCGGCTTGATCAGCGCCGCGCGGCTGGATAGCGCGCTGCTGCCGGGCAACTGGCTGCTGTCCACCAATCTGCAGCCGGACTGGCAGCCGTCCGACCTGGTGGAGCTGCGCGACAGCCTGCTGGCGCAGCAGCCGGAACAGCCGCTGCTGCTGCGCAATGTCTGCGCCGCGGCCAACCCGGGGCTGCCGCAACGGTTGACGGATCAGGGCTGGACCCTGCTGCCGGCACGGCTGGTCTACCTGTGCGACCCGCAGACGCCGGCGCTGTGGCGGCGCAGCAATGTGAAGCGCGACCAGGCCTTGCTGGATCAAGCCGACCTGCGCCTGCTGGGGCCGGACGACATCCGTGTCGAACAGCTGCCGCAGCTGCAGTACTGCTTTCGTGACCTGTTCATCGACAAGCACTCGGCGCTGAACCCGGATTTCAGCAGCCGCTTTTTCCGCCTGTGCCACGAGCAGCGCTTTCTGGAGCTGTACGCGCTGGAGCTGGGCGGCAATGTGGTGGGCTGCATCGGCCTGTACGCGCGCCACGGCTGGCTGACCACGCCGATGCTGGGCTACGACACCCGCCTGCCGGCGGCGCTTGGTCTATACCGCAGACTGATGGCACTGTTGCTGCGCGAGGCACGCCAGCGCGGCCTGCGGCTGCACTACAGCGCCGGCGCCGGCTCGTTCAAGCGTCATCGCGGCGGCGAGCCACAGCTGGAGTACAGCGCGGTGTACGCCCGTCATCTGAGCAAGCGCCAGCAGCTGGCGCTGGCCACGCTGTCGGCACTGTTGCACAAGACCGCTACCCCCTTGCTGCAGCGCTACGGCTAGACCGGCCCTTTGACGAAAGCGGCATATGCTTAGCGGATTTTTTGCTTGGCCGCCCGTCCGGCAATCGGGTTATGCTTGCGCCATTGTTTCAGCCATTGACACCGTAACGGCGCAGCCCTGCGCCGTTTTGCCTTGTGGAGAGATTACATGCGCACCCGACTGACCCTGCTGGCCGCCGCGCTGGCCTGCGGCACCACCGCCTACGCCAAACCCCTGACCGTGTGCACCGAAGCCAGCCCGGAAGGCTTCGACGTGGTGCGCTACAACTCGCTGACCACCACCAACGCCAGCGCCGATGTGATCTTCAACCGCCTGGTGGACTACGACGCCCGCGCCGGCAAAGTGGTGCCCAGCCTGGCCAGCAGCTGGAAAGTGGCCGACGACGGCCAGGCCATCACCTTCACCCTGCGCCCCGGCGTCAGCTTCCACAAGACCGCCTGGTTCAAACCCAGCCGCCCACTCAACGCCGACGACGTGGTGTTCAGCTTCCAGCGCATGCTGGACCCGGCACACCCGTGGTACAAGACCGCCCCCACCGGCTACCCGCACGCCAAGTCGTTCCAGCTGGACAAGCTGATCAAGGCGGTGGTGAAAGTGGATGCCCGCACCGTGCGCTTCGAGCTGAACCAGCCGGACGCCACCCTGCTGCCGCTGCTGACCATGGGCTTTGCCAGCATTTATTCCGCCGAATACGCCGAGCAGCTGGCCAAGGCCGGCAACTTCGAGCAGCTCAACAGCCAGCCGGTCGGCACCGGGCCGTTCGTGTTCCAGAGCCTGGCCAAGGACAGCGCGGTGCGCTATGCGGCCAACCCGACTTACTTTGGCGGCAAGCCGCCGACAGAGCGGCTGATCTACGCCATCACCCCGGACAGCGCGGTACGCGCACAAAAGCTGAAGGCTGGCGAGTGCCAGATTGCGCTCAGCCCCAAGCCGCAGGACATCAACGATGTCGCCGGCGATGCACGGGTGAAAGTGCTGAGCACGCCGATGTTCTCCACCGCCTTCGTGGCGCTGAACAGCCAGCACAAGCCATTTGACGACAAGCGCGTGCGCCAGGCGGTGAACCTGGCATTCGACAAGGCCAACTACCTGAAGGTGGTGTTTGTTGGCAGCGCAGTGGCGGCCAACAACCCGTTCCCGCCGTCCACCTTCGGCTACAACAAGGCGATCAAGGACTACCCGCAGGACATCGCCCGCGCCAAAAAACTGCTGGCCGAGGCCGGTTACGGCAACGGCTTTGACACCACCATCTGGGTGCGCCCCACCGGCAGCACGCTGAACCCGAACCCGAAAGCCGGTGCCGAAGTGCTGCAGGCCGACCTGGCCAAGGTGGGCATCAAGGCCGAGATCAAGGTGCTGGAATGGGGCGAGCTGATCAAGCGCGGCAAAGCCGGCGAGCACGACCTGCTGTTCATGGGCTGGGCCGGTGACAACGGCGATGCCGACAACTTCCTCACCCCGCAATTCAGCTGCGCCGCAGTGCAGTCCGGCACCAACTTCGCCCGCTACTGCGACCCGACACTGGACAAGCTGATCACCGATGCGCGCCATGTGGCCAACCCGAAACTGCGCGCCGCCAACTACGCCCGTGCGCAGCAGATCATCAAGGAGCAGGCGTTGTGGCTGCCGTTGGCCCACCCCACCGCCGCCACGCTGACCAGCAGCAATGTCAGCGGCTACCAGGTCAACCCATTCGGGCGCGTGGATTTCAGCAAGGCAGCCGTCAAGTAACGCACGCCGGCACCGCCAACTGCTGCGGCCAACCTTGGTGACAAGGTTGGCCGCAGCGCATTGTGGCCGGCAAAAACCGGTAGCAGCGGGCCACGCCGCACCTGCGCAGCAGCATGCGCCCCCATCCGGTAGCCGCCCCTTGCCGGCAACGCCGGGGCGGCGCGCGTGGCGCGGTCACGGCTTTTATGCTAAAGCTCAGCCATAGCTCCGCACCGGGAAACACTCATGCTGAAAAAACTGTTTGGCGGCCTGCTTGGCAAAGACAAGCCGGCGGCCCCCGCTGCCGAAGCCAGGCCCGCCCCTGCTGCCGCTCCTGCTGTTGCCGCCGCCGATAACGCCGCACCGCTGGATCAGGTGCAATCGCTGGGCTTTGTCGCCCACCAGCCGCTGCAGGACAAATCGCAACGGGTGGTGGCCTACGAATTCGTGGTCAAGGCCAGCCTCGGTCAGGCCACGTCGCGGGCGCACCAGCGCACCTTCGACCAGCTGCTGCTCAATACCCTGCGCAACATGAATGTGTTCCGCCTGCTGGCCTACCGCCGCGCCTTTATCCACTTGTCGCTAGCCTCGCTGGACGATCTGGCGGCGCAGGACCTGCCGCTTGCCAGCTGCATCTTTGTGCTGGAGGCACAGGAAGGCGATGTGCTGGATGACGCACTGCTGGCGCGACTGGATACGCTGCGGCAGGCCGGCTGGCGCTTTGCGACCGAGCCGGCGCGTTTTGGCAGCTGGTCCAGCGCGCTGGCGCTGTATCAGCGCATGGATTACCTGGTGCTGGACTTTGCCGCACCGAACACCCGCGCGCTGTTCCCGCTGCTGGAGCAGCTGCCGCAGCGCTTCAGCCATCTGCGCTGGCTGGCGCGCAATATCAATTCGGCCGAAGAACTGGCGCTGTGCCAGCACTCGCCGGGCAGCCAGCATTTCGCCCTGTTCCACGGCTCCTACCTGGGCGTGGCACAGCCTAGAAGCAGCAAGAAGGAAGCACCCAACCAGGGCCGCGTGCTGGAAATCATGCGCCTGCTGCGCGCCGAGGCGCCGCCGGCCAGCATCGAGGCGCAATTCAAGCTGGACTCGCTGCTACTGTTCAAGCTGCTGCGCTACGTCAACTCGCCGATAAACGGCCTGGCGCGCAAGGTGCAGAGCATCGAGGAAAGCATCATGCTGCTGGGCCGCGACAACCTGTTCAAATGGCTGTCGCTGCTGCTGTTCACCGTGGAAAGCGACAGCGGCGCCGCGGTGACGCTGATGGAAAAATCGCTGATCCGCGGCCGCTTCATGGAGCAGCTGGGGCTGCTGAATGGCAACCGGCTGGAAGCCGAGCACCTGTTCCTTACCGGCATGTTCTCCATGCTGGGCGCTCTGCTGCACACCAGCCAGGCCGAGGCGCTGGCCCCGCTGGACCTGCCGATCACCATTGCCGATGCCCTGCTCAACAACAAAGGGCTGTTCGCCGCGCCGCTGCAACTGGCACTGGCCTGCGAGAACGACGACAGCGAGCGCATTGCCAGCCTGTGCGCCGCGCAGCGCATCAGCCTGGAGCAGGTCACCGGCCTCTATATGGATGCGGTGGTGTGGGCACAGGAAGTGCTGACCGAAAGCGACGTGCAGAACAACGTGGAAGGCGTGTAACCATCCGGCGGCCAACCCTGGACGCCGTACGCCGCCACCAGCCCGTCATCGGTAGCGCCCGGACAGCGGCCCGGCGTACGCAAGCCGCTGCCAGCCAACAACGCGCGCATCAGGCGGCTGGCGCTGATCAAACACCGGCACTGCGCTAGAATCGGCGCTGTTTCCAGCCTGCAAGCATCCATCATGCCCAGAAAGTCCCGAATCCGCGCCGGCAGCGGCGTCACCCTGCACGATGTCGGCCAGGCCGCCGGCGTCAGCGCCATCACCGTGTCGCGCGTGCTGCACACGCCGGACAAGGTGTCGGAGGCGCTGCGGCAGAAAGTGCTGGCGGTGGTGGAACAGCTGGGCTACGTCCCCAACCGCGCCGCCCGCCATCTGGCATCCGCCCGCTCGCATACCGTGCTGGTGCTGATTCCGTCGCTGAGCAACACCGTGTTCATCGACACCCTGGCCGGCATCGAGGAAGTGCTGCAGCCGGCCGGCTACCAGATGCTGATCGGCAACACCCACTACGATGCCGGACAGGAGCTGCAGCTGCTGCGCGCCTATCTGGAGCACAGCCCGGACGGCCTGCTGCTGACCGGGCTGGCGCAAAGCGAGGAATTCTGCCAGCTGCTGGCGCGCCACCAGCTGCCGGCGGTGCACATGATGGATCTGGCCAGCGACGGCCGCGACTGCGTCGGCTTTTCGCAGGAGGACGCCGGGCGGGCAATGTGCGAGCACCTGCTGGCGCGCGGCCGCCGCCGCATCGCCTTTCTCGGCGCGCAGCTGGACGAGCGGGTGCAAAAGCGCCTGGACGGCTACCGTGCGGCACTGGCCGCTGCCGGCTGCTACCAACCGGCACGCGAGCTGCTGGACCCGCACCCGTCCAGCATGCAGATGGGCGCCGACATGCTGGATGCGCTGCTGGCGGCGCAGCCGGACTGCGACGCGGTGTTCTGCTGCAACGACGATCTGGCCATCGGCCTGCTGGCGCGCTGCCAGCAGCGCGGTATCGCCGTCCCCGGCCAACTGGCGGTGGCCGGCTTCAACGACCTGGCACCCGCCGCCTGGACCACCCCGCCATTGACCACAATTGCCACACCTCGCCATGACATTGGCCGCATTGCAGCGCAGCAACTGCTGGCGCAGCTGCGCGGTGAAACGGCGGCGCCGGCCTGCATCGACCTGGGTTTTGCACTGCAACATCGACAAAGCAGCTGATTCACACCGTCCGAATTTATCGCTTGCCGGCCATTGCACGGCAAAATTTGTTAGCGCTAACATTGCGCCATCGCGTTGGCCGAGCTGCGGCCAACTTTTTTTACCCCACTAATGTTAGCGCTAACATGACAACAAACAATATCGTGATCATGGGCGTGGCCGGCTGCGGCAAGAGCCACATCGGTCAGGCGCTGGCCGCCGCACTGGGCGCCGCCTTCATCGAAGGCGACAGCTTCCACCCGCCGGAAAACATCGCACTGATGAGTGCCGGTGTGCCGCTGGATGACCAGCACCGCCAGGGCTGGCTGCAGAGCCTGGCGGCACAGCTGGCCGCCGGCCACGCCAGCGGCAGCGTGCTGGCCTGCTCGGCGCTGAAGCGCCGTTACCGCGACATCCTGCGCAGCGCCGATCCGGACATCCTGTTCGTGCACCTGGCCGGCAGCGTGGAACAGATCGCGCCACGCATGCAGCAACGCGGCGCCCACTTCATGCCCATCAGCCTGCTGGCCAGCCAGTTCGCCGATCTGGAGCCGCCGGCTGCCGACGAAAACGCGCTCACCGTGAACGTGGGCGAGGCACCGGACGCCATCACACAACGTATTCTCGACCGCCTCTCCCTGCGGTCAAGCCAGCAGTAACAACACACACAACCAGAGAATCAGAGGAGACACATCCATGACTGCAAGCACACCACGCGGCGGCCGCCGCTGGCAGATCGGTACCCTGCTGGGCATCGGCATCCTGGTGAACTACTTCGACCGCATCAGCCTGTCGGTGGCCGCGCCGCAGCTGCAAAGCGAGTTCCATCTCGACAACAGCGACCTGGGGCTGCTGTTCAGCGCCTTCTTCTGGACCTACGCGCTGCTGCAGATTCCCACCGGCATGATTCTGGACCGCTTCGGGGTCAGCAAGGTTGGCCGCTGGGGCGCGTTCCTGTGGGGCGTGGCTGCCACCCTCACCGCGCTGGCCGGCGGTTTTGGCGGCATCTTCGCCGCCCGCGCACTGCTGGGCGTGGCCGAGGCGCCGGGCTTCCCGGCCAGCTCCAAGGCCACCGGCTACTGGTTCCCGCGCCGTGAGCGCGCCATGGCCACGGCGATCTTCGATGCCGCCGCCAAGTTCTCCAACGTGATCGGCGTGCCGCTGGTGGCGCTGGCGGTGGTGCACCTGGGCTGGCGCTGGGGCTTCGGCCTCACCGCGGTGCTCAGCGTCGCCTACTTCATCGCCTTCTGGGCCATCTACCGCGACCCGAGCCAGGACCAGAAGCTGTCGGCGGAGGAATACCGCCACATCGTGGACGGCGGTGCCACGCCGGAAGGCGGCGCCCGCGGCGGCTCGCTGCAGATGCTGGGCTACCTGCTGCGCCAGCGTAAGGTGTGGGGGCTGTCGATCGGCTTTGCCGCCTATGGCTATGTGTTCTACCTGTTCCTGACCTGGCTGCCGGGTTACCTGGTGCAGAGCATGCACATGAGCATCCTGAAATCGGCCTGGTTCTCCGCCATTCCGTGGATCTTCGCCACCCTGTCCGACCTGCTGGTGGGCGGCTGGCTGATCGACCACCTGATTGCCCGCGGCCACGATGAAACCCGCGTGCGCAAGGGCGTGCTGCTGGGCGGCATGACACTGGGGCTGGCAGTGTTCGGCACCACCACCACCCAGGACCCGTACATCGCCATCATCTGGATCACCATCGCGCTGAGCGGTCTGGCCGCCGCCGCACCGGTGGGCTGGTCGCTGCCGTCGCTGATCGCGCCGCAGGGCGGCACCGGCACCGTGGGCGGCATCATGAACTTCGCCAACAACATGATGGGCGCCATCGCCCCCATCGTTACCGGCATCATCGTCGGCAGCACCCACTCGTTCAGCAATGCCTTCCTGGTGGCCGGCGTGATGCTGCTGATCGGCATGGCGGCCTTCATGTTCCTGCTGGGTCGCATCGAACCGATCCCGGAACCCGGTGCCCAGGCCGGTACGCTAGGCCACGGCGCCAGCCGCCGGGCGGCGTAAACGCTTGCGGCCAACCTTGGTCGCTGGCAACAGGACAATGCGGCTCCCGCCTCGCGGCGGGGCCGCATTGTTCATGCCGCGGCGGGCTGGCTCACCCCGGCAGCCGCCCCTGCAACTGCTCGGCCAGAAAGGCGACGAAGTGCGATACCCGTGCCGCCAGAAAACCCTGGCGGTAGTACACCGCCCAGATCGGCTGCCGCCAGTCCAGGGTGTACGGCTGTAGCACTTCCACCAGCCGCCCGGCCCGCACATCCTCCCCCACCAGAAAATCCGACAGACTGGCGATGCCGCTGCCGTTCAGCGCCAGGTGACGCAGCGTCTCGCCGTTGGAGGTGCTGATCGCCGCTTCCACCGGGTAGCCGTCGCCGCCGGCGTGGCGCAGCGGCCAGATGTTCAGCGACGAAGGCTGGGTAAAGCCCAGCAGGCTGTGCCCGGCCAGTTCCGCCACCGTCTCAGGTTGGCCGCAGCGCTGCAGGTAGCCCGGCGCCGCCAGCAGCCGCAGCCGGCTTTCGCACAGCAGCCGCGCACTGAGGGTGGAATCCTGCAGCTGCCCCACCCGTATCGCCACGTCGGCGCGTTCTTCGATCAGGTCGACGATGGCTTCGCCACTCACCAACTCCAGGCGGATGCGCGGATAGCGGCGCTGGAATTCCGGCAGCAGCGGTGCCAGCAGGTGATTGAACACCGGGGTGGCGGCATTGACGCGCAACAGCCCGGACGGGTGCTCCGCCGCCGATTGCAGGGTGAGCGCGGTTTCCGTCAGCCGCGCCAGGATGTCGCGTGCGTTGGCCAGCAGCCACTGCCCTTCCTCGGTAAGGTCCAGCCGCCGCGTGGTGCGGGTGATCAGTCGCACGCCCAGCTGCTTTTCCAGCTTGGCGATGCTGCGGCTGATGCCGGACGGCGTCAGCCGCAGCCGCTCGGCCGCGGCGGTAAACGAACCGGCCTCAATCACCGTCACAAACACGCTCAGGGTATCGCTGGATAGCATTATTGATTTCCAGTCACAGGATTTTGCCATTTACCACCATTTTTCCCGGCAACGCAAGCACAGATAATCGCCTCTTCCACTGTTCACTCCAGGAGCGAGCCATGCCTCTTGCCCTCTGGGCGCTAACCCTGAGCGCCTTCGCCATCGGCACCACGGAATTCGTGATTGTCGGTCTGATCCCCACCATTGCCGCCGACCTGCAGGTGTCGCTGCCTTCCGCCGGGCTGCTGGTCAGCCTGTACGCCATGGGCGTGGCGGTGGGCGCGCCGCTGCTCACCGCGCTCAGCGGCCGCATGCCGCGCAAGGCGCTGCTGCTGAGCCTGATGGCACTGTTCACCCTCGGCAACCTGGTGGCGTGGCAGGCCCCCGGCTACCAGGCGCTGATCATGGCGCGCGTCCTCACCGGCCTGGCGCACGGCGTGTTCTTCTCCATCGGCTCCACCATTGCCACCGGTCTGGTGCCGCGCGAGAAGGCCGCCAGCGCCATCGCCATGATGTTCTCCGGCCTGACCGTGGCGCTGGTCAGCGGCGTGCCGCTGGGCACCTGGATCGGCCAGCTGTTCGGCTGGCAGAGCACCTTCCTGGCGGTATCGCTGCTGGGCGTGGTGGCCTTTGTCGGCAGCCTGCTGCTGGTGCCGCGCCATATCGCCCGCCCGGCGCCTGCCGCGCTGCGCAGCCAGTTCGCGGTACTGGCCAAGCCGCGACTGCTGCTGGTCTACGCCATGACCGCGCTGGGCTACGGCGGCTCCTTCACCGCCTTTACCTACCTGGCGCCCATGCTGCAGCAGGTCAGCGGCTTTCACGCCTCGGCCGTGAGCCTGGTAATGCTGGTCTACGGCCTGAGCGTGGCGGTGGGCAATGTGTGGGGCGGCCGGCTGGCCGACCGCCTCGGCCCGGTGCGCGCGCTGCAGATCATCTTTGCCGGCCTGGCGGCGGTGCTGCTGTTGCTGACGCTGACCGCGGCGTCGAAATGGCTGGTGGTACTGACCGTGCTGCTGTGGGGCGCGGTGGCGTTCGGCAACGTGGCCGGCCTGCAGCTGTACGTGGTGCAGCAGGCGGAGCGCGCCACCCCGCAGGCGGTGGACGTGGCCTCCGGCCTGAACATCGCCGCCTTCAACGTGGGCATCGCCTTCGGCGCTTGGGCCGGCGGCCATATCGTGGCCAGCCTCGGCATCATGGCCACGCCGTGGATCGGCGCGCTGATCGTGCTGGCCGCCTGGCTGCTCACCGCCTGGTCGGGCCGGCTGGACCGCCGCGCCGGACACGATCCACTGGCCCGTACGGCCAGCCCGGTGACAGCACATTGATCGATCAGGCCGCCGACACCGTCTGCGGCCAACCTTTTTGACTTATCAATTCACACAAGGACACAGCATGAGCATTCCGGCATTCGGCGTCGGCACCTTCCGCCTGCAGGGCCAGACCGTTATCGATTCGGTGCGCAGCGCACTGCAACTGGGCTACCGCGCCGTCGACACCGCGCAGATCTACGACAACGAGGCCGAAGTGGGCCAGGCGATTGCCGAATCCGGCGTGGCGCGCAGCAAACTGTTCCTCACCACCAAGATCTGGACCGCCAACTACGCCGCCGACAAGCTGATTCCCAGCCTGCGCGCCAGCCTGGACAAGCTGCGCACCGACGTGGTGGACCTGACGCTGATCCACTGGCCGGCGCCGGGCGGCGCCACGCCGCTGGAGGAGTACATGACGGCGCTGGCCGAAGCCAAGGCGCAGGGGCTGACGCGGCAGATCGGCATCTCCAACTTCAACATCGCCCTGACCCGGCGCGCCATTGCGGTAGTGGGCGCCGGTGAGATCGCCACCAACCAGATCGAGCTGAGCCCCTATCTGCAGAACCGCCGGCTGGTGAGCTTCCTGCAGCAGCAGGGTATCGCCATCACCTCCTACATGACCCTGGGCTACGGCAAGCTGCTGCAGGAGCCGGTGATCCAGAACATTGCCGGCCGTCTCGGCGCCAGCGCGGCGCAGGTAACGCTGGCCTGGGCGCTGCAACATGGTTACGCGGTGATTCCCTCCTCTACCCGCCGCGACAACCTGCAAGGCAACCTGGCCGCCAGCCGCCTGCAGCTGGGCGCCGACGACATGGCCGCCATCGACGCGCTGGAGCGCGGCGAGCGCCAGGTCAATCCGGACGGGCTGGCGCCGGAGTGGGACGACTGAGCCCTCGCCGCCTGCCCGCCGCGCGCGCCAGCCAGCAGACCGGCAGCCGCGCGGCACCCCATGACCAAGCCCTTGCACCGCGCAAGGGCCTTTGCCATGCCGGGTAGCGTCAGTCGCCCATCACCACCCCTTCGCGGCGCGGGTCGGCGCCGCCGAAGAAGCCACCATCGCGGCGGCCTATCGCCTGCAGGCCGCTGGTCATCTCGGTTTCCCGCACCTCGTGACCGTGCGCCTGCAGCCAGGCCACGGTATCCGCCGGGAAGCGGCGCTGTTCCAGCTGGGTGGGCGCGCCGCTGGCGCCGAAGTTGGGCAGGCTGATCGCCTGCTGTGCGTCCATGCCCCAGTTGAGCATCGCGTACAGCGTCTTGGCGGTGTAGTGGATGATAAGCGCGCCACCGGGGCTGCCGGCGCTGATCAGCACCTGACCACTAGCTTTGTCGAACACCAGCGTCGGGCTCATCGAACTGCGCGGGCGCTTGCCCGGCTGCACGCGGTTGGCGGTGGGCAGGCCGGCGGCGTCATTGGGCGCGAAGTTGAAATCGGTCAGCTGGTTGTTGAGCAGGAAACCGCCCGCGCCGCGGCCGGACGGGTTCACCATCTGCCGGGCGCCGAACTGCGCCTCCACCGTGGTGGTCATGCTCAGTGCGTGGCCGTCGGCGTCGATGATGCTGATATGGCTGGTGCCGTACTCCGGCTGCGGCGCGGCCAAGCCCAGCGCCGTCTGCAACACGCCCGGCTGGCCGGGCTGCGCGGTCTTCATGCTGGTTTCGCCGATCAGTCCGGCGCGCGCCGCCAGGTAGCCGGGGGCCAGCATGCTCTGCCAGCTGCCGCCGGGCGCGGCGACGAAGTCAGGGTCGCCGACGTACTTGGCGCGGTCGGCAAACGCCAGTCGCGCCGCCTCGGTATACAGATGCAGCCATTGCGGCGACGGCAGCGGGCGGCCATCCGCCCCCGACTGCAGCGGCAAGCCGGCGGCAGGCGTGGCGTTCAGCATGCCCAGGATCTGGCCGATAGCCAGCATGCCGCTGCTGGGCGGCGGGAAGCCACACAACCGGTAGTCATGCTCCCGTGCGCGGTAGTCGCTGCACAGCGCGGTGCGTTTCTTCGGCCGGTAGGCAGCCAGATCGGCCAGCGTCAGTCGCCCGGGGTTGGCCGCATGGCCGCGCACCTTGGCCACGATGGCCTCCGCCACCGGCCCCTGCAGCAGTGCCTTGCTACCCTGGGCGGCAATGGCGCGCAGCACCTCGGCGTAGGGCTGGTTCTGCAGCACATGCCCCACCGGCCACGGCTGGCCGTCCGGCTGGTAGAAGTAGGCAGCCGCCACCGGGTCCTGCTTCAGGTAGCGCTCCGACTGTAGCAGCGTGAACAGCCGCGGGCTGACGGCAAAACCCTGCTCCGCCAGACGGATGGCCGGCTGGAACAGCGCCGCCCACGGTAGCTTGCCCTGCTCGCGGTGCGCCATTTCCAGCATCGCCACCGCCCCTGGCACGCCCACCGAACGCCCACCCACCACTGCAGCGTCGAACTCCATCGGCTTGCCCTCGGCAGTGAGAAACAGGCGCTCGTCGGCGGCGGCCGGCGCGGTTTCGCGGCCGTCGTAGGCGCTCACCACCTTGCCGTCGTAGTACAGCAGGAAGGCACCACCGCCGATACCGCTGCTCTGCGGCTCCACCAGCCCCAGCACCATCTGCACCGCGATGGCGGCATCCAGCGCACTGCCGCCGGCAGCCAGCACCTGGCGGCCGGCATCGGTGGCCAGCGGGTTGGCCGCCGCCACCGCGTAATGGCGGGTGGCCCAGCCCGGTTTGTCCTGGTAGCCGGAGGCCAGCTCCGGCTGCTGCGGCAGCGGGATGTAGGTAAAGCTCGGCGGCGTGGCGGCGCAGGCGCCCAGCAGCAGCGCCAGGGCGAGTACATTCAGACGGGGCGACATGGCAGCTCCTTGCAGCGGGTGGGAAGCTTCATCGATAGCACAAATCATGCCGAATGAAAGCGCGGCAGCAGCCATGCGGCCGACCCCTGCCCCGGCTTGCTGCTAAAATGCGCGCTTTTGCCGCCGGGGCGCCGCATGCTCACCGTTCTCTACCGTGACGACCACCTGATCGCCATCGACAAGCCCTCCGGCCTGCTGGTACACCGCAGCGAGATCGACCGCCGCGAAACCCGCTTTGCGGTACAGCTGCTGCGTGACCAGATCGGCCGCCAGGTGTTCCCGGTGCACCGGCTGGACCGCGGCACCAGCGGCGTGCTGCTGTTCGCGCTGGATGCCGCCACCGCGCGGCTGCTCAACGACGGCTTTGCCGCGCGCCAGCCCGGCAAGACCTATCTGGCAGTGGTGCGCGGCCACCCGCAGGACAGCGGCGACATCGACCACCCCATTACCCGCCAGCCGGACGAGCGCGAATACGTGCACGGCGATGCCCAGCTCAATGCCCAGCCGGCATTCACCCGCTACCGCACGCTGGCGCGCTGCGAGCTGCCATTCGCGGTGGAGCGCTACCCGCAGAGCCGCTATGCGCTGGTGGCGCTGCAGCCGGAAACTGGTCGCCGCCACCAGCTGCGCCGCCACCTCAAGCACATCGCCCACCCCATCATCGGCGATGCCACCCACGGCAAGGGCGTGCATAACCGCTTCTTCCAGAATCAGTTCAATGTTGGCCGCATGTTGCTGCACGCGGTGGAACTGCGCCTGCCGCACCCGGTAACGGGCGAGACACTATGTCTTACTGCGCCGCTCACTGGCGATTTCGCGCGCCTGGTCGGCGAGCTGGGCTGGCGCGATGCGCTGCCAGCGGCCTGGCTGGGCGACGCCGCAGCCGTGCCCGATCCCGCGAGCTAGCGCATAAACAGCCGGACAAGCGGCATTTACAACGTAAAGGCGCAGCGCAAAGGCGTACTTAGCGCGTAAAGTTTCACCGCGCGCAGCAGATCGCAAACCCGCCTTGCGCTACAATGGCCGGCTGTTTTTGACGGCCACGCCCATGCTCAGTTATCGCCACGCCTTTCACGCCGGCAACCACGCCGACGTCCTCAAGCACCTGGTAGAGGTGCAGATTCTTGATTATCTCGGCCAGAAAGGTGCTTTCTGGTACATCGACACCCACGCCGGCGCCGGTGCCTACAGCCTTACCGAAGGCTATGCCACCAAGACCGCCGAATACGTGGATGGCGTGGCGCGGCTGTGGCAGCGCGATGATGCCCCGGCGCTGGTGCAGCGCTATCTGGAGGTAGTACGCGGCATGAACCAGGACGGCGAGCTGCGCCACTATCCGGGCTCGCCGTGGTTTGCCGCCGAGGTGATGGCCGGCAGCGACAAGCTGCGGCTGTTCGAGCTGCACCCCAGCGATTTCGAGCTGCTGACGCACTGCTTTGCCGATGGCGGCCGCCGGGTGAAGGTGGACAAGGCCAACGGCTTCGAGGCCATCAAGGCCATTCTGCCGCCCCCGCCGCGCCGCGCGCTGACGCTGATCGACCCGCCGTACGAGGACAAGGGCGACTACCAGCACGTGGTACGAGCGATGAAAGAGGCGCTGAAGCGCTTCGCCACCGGCAGCTACGCCATCTGGTATCCGCTGCTGCAACGCAAGGACGTGGGCGACATGGTGCGCGAGCTGAAGAAGCTGCCCTGCCACAGCTGGCTGGACGTCACCCTCACCGTGCGCAAGCCGTCGCAGGACGGTTTCGGCATGCACGGCAGCGGCATGTTTGTGGTCAACCCGCCGTGGACGCTGCAGCGCGAGCTGAACGCCGTGCTGCCGTGGCTGAAGGATGCGCTGGCGGTGGATGCCGGTGCCGAGTTCACGCTGGCGTTCCAGGAAAACGGCAACCAGAAGAACTGACCCCACACCCGGCCGCGCGCCGGGTGTTTGCTTCTGGCAGGCTGCTAATGCGCAGCCAGACAAACACCACACCAGCCCTTCAGCGTGGGATTCCGCACGACAAGCAGCAAACGTTGGCCGCAGCGGACATCGCGCTCACAGCAACACATCGCACGTTGGCCGCAGCAACACCCCGCAAGGCATCCCCCATGCCTAACGCCAGTAGCCACCCGCCCCTGTCGCCACCATCATGCCGATGCCATTCACCCCGGAGGCAACCATGATCAAGCAGGTCGGCAACACCCCCATCCGCGACTATCACACCGCCAGCTGCCACTGCGGCGCGGTGGTGCTGGAGTTGCACCTGCCGGATGGCATCGTCGATCCGCACCGTTGCGACTGCTCCATCTGCCGCCGCAAGGGCGCCATCGTCGCCTCGGTGCCGCTGGCCGGCATCCGCATCGTGCAAGGCGCGGACAAGCTCCGGCAGTACCAGTTCAACACCCGCACCGCGCGGCACTACTTCTGCGGCGAGTGCGGCATCTATACCCATCACCAGCGGCGCAGCAACCCGGCGGATCGCCAGCCCTGACGGCACCGCCGGCACGAACAAAAAAGGTTGGCCGCATGCGGCCAACCTTTGCTGTTCCCGACACCCAGCGGCTACATGGCGATGTAGCGATCCGGGCGGTGGTTGAAGCCGATCACCATGTTCAATGCCGTTGCGCCGATGATGGAACCCAGCAGCGCCGGCCAGCTCACCAGCAACAATGAGGCCAGCAGGATCAGCAGGTCCAGCCCCAGTTGCAGTTTGCCGGCGCGGATGCCGTAGCGATCCTGCAGGTACAACGCCAGGATGTTGATGCCGCCGAGGCTGGCCTGATGGCGGAACAGCGCGATGAAGCCCATGCCCATCATCAGCCCGCCCACCAGGCCGGTATAGAACGGGTTGAGGCTGCCCAGATGCAGGAACTGGCCGTGCACGCTGGTAAACAGCGACAGCAGGCTCACCGCGATAAAGGTCTTGAGGGTGAAACGCCAGCCCATGCGCTTCCACGCCAACCAGTAAAACGGCAGGTTGATGGTAAAGAAGATGGCACCGAATGGCAGGCCGGTGCGGTAGTGAATCAGAAAGGCGATACCGGCGGTGCTGCCGGTGAGCAGGCCAGCCTGTTTGAACATCACCACGCCAAATGCCACCAGCAAGGTGCCGACCAGGATGGCGAGCACGTCTTCCAGCAGGGTGTGGGCAATGGCGGTGTCCGGCGTCGGCATGGCGGTTTGGCTAAGCGTGGTCATGATGGATATTGCGGCGCAACAAAAGAAGCCGCCATTTTACGTTTCCACTCCATTCGCCTCCAGTACCCAGATCAAGAATCCACAAAAACGCAATTGCCTGCCATTTAAGCAAGAAAATGGCAGGCAATACGCAATTTTTAATCCAAGCAACCGCCAGCGGCCTACCGCCGCACGGGATCAGCGTCCGCGCAGCCAGCCTGCCAGCGCACGAATGTCATCCGGCGTGGTCCGGCAGCAGCCGCCGATGCAACTGGCGCCGGCGGCGCGCCACTGGCGGGCGGCATCGGCAAAGGCTTGCGGATCGCTGCTGCCATGCCAGGTCTTGGTTACCGGGTCGTAGGCTTCGCCGGAGTTCGGATAGGTCAGCAGCCGCTTGCCGCTGGTCTGCGCCGCGGCCTGCAGCAGCGGTGCAATATGGCGCGGCGCGGTGCAGTTCACCCCCACGGCCACCACCTGCGCAAACGGCTCCAGCGCGGCGATGGCATCGGCCAGCGGCGTGCCTTCGCTCAGGTTGGCGTCGTCGCGGCAAGAGAAGCTGATCCACGCCACCGCCTGCGGAAACTCCTCGTGCAGCAGCCGGGCGATCGCCACCGCCTCAAGCTGGCAGGGAATAGTCTCGCAGGCCAGCAGATCCGGGCCGGCCGCCAGCAAGGCAGCGATGCGCGGACGGTGGAAATCCATCAGCTGCTGTTCGCTCTGGCCATAGTGGCCACGGTATTCCGAGCCATCTGCCAGCATGGCGCCATACGGGCCAACCGAGGCCGCCACCAGCGGCTTGCTGCGGCCAACCTGGTTGTGTTCGTCGGCCCAGAACGCATCGCGGGCGGCCTGTGCCAGCTCGATGGACAGCCGCATCAGCCGTGCCGATTCTTCCGCGCTCAGGCCACGCTTGGCAAAGCCGGGAAAGCTGGCTTGATAGCTGGCGGTGGTAGCCACGTCAGCTCCGGCCATGAAGTAATCGTAGTGCACGTCCTGAATCAGCTGCGGCTGCTCGATCAGCACGCGCGCCGACCACAGGGGGTCATTGAGATCGCAACCGCGACGCTCCAGCTCCGACGCCATGGCGCCATCCAGCACGATGGGGGTATCCGGGGAAAACTGACTGAAAGGATTGTGCAATTCTGGCTCCACAAATGAAAAACCCCGGCGCGGGCCGGGGCGGGATACGACGGGAACCGATCAGAGCTTGAAGCGTGCCACCAGTGCCTTCAGCTCGTCGCCGCGCTGCGCCAGCACGTTGATGGTCGCCAGTGCGTCCTGCAGACTGGTATCGGTCTGCTGCGCCATCACGTTCACACGCTCGGCACTGCGAGCCATCTCGTTGGTTGCCACCCCCTGCTCTGCCGTGGACGAAGTGATCTCGCCCATGCGCGAGGAGATTTCCTCGGCATTGCTCTTGATCACTTCCACCTTGTCGGCCGCCTGGCGCGACAATGCTACACCAGAAGACACCTTCTCGTTGGTGGTGTCGGCGTGCTCAATGGCTTCACCGGTGCGGCGGATCACGGTGTCGATCATCTCGGCGATCTGCACGGTGGCGGTGGCGGTACGCTCGGCCAGCTTGCGCACTTCGTCGGCCACCACGGCAAAGCCGCGGCCGGATTCGCCGGCACGGGCGGCTTCAATCGCCGCGTTCAGTGCCAACAGGTTGGTTTGGTCGGCGATGTCGCGGATCACGCCGACTATCCCCTTGATCTGCTCGGACTGGCCGGACAGGCTGCCCATCACGTTATGCAGCGAGGCCACCGCCTCCTGAATGGAAGCGACTTCGCGCTCCACTTCGGCCATGGCACGATGCGACTCCACCGAGTTGGTACGCGATTGCGCCACCAGTTGCTCGGTTTCGCCCACGTGATCGGCGATGTGGTTGATGCTGACAGTGATTTCC
This sequence comes from Vogesella oryzagri, assembly GCF_040148885.1. NCBI lineage: Bacteria > Pseudomonadati > Pseudomonadota > Betaproteobacteria > Neisseriales > Chromobacteriaceae > Vogesella > Vogesella oryzagri. Next base: position 11,875 of record NZ_JBEFLD010000011.1, on the reverse strand, counting down.
TCGATGGTGGCCGCCGTGGCGGACAGCTCGGTGGACTGCACGCGCGAATCCTGGCCGATCTGCTCGGCCACGCGGCTCAGGTCGGAGGCGTCGCGTGCCAGCGCATCGGACTCGTCACGCACGGTCAGGAACATCTCGCGCAGCTTGGCCACAAACTGGTTGAAGGCGTCGGCAATCTGCCCCACTTCGTCACGGTTGCCCACCGGCAACACCTTGGTCAGGTCGCCGTGACCGCTGGCCACTTCCTGCATCGCCTTGTGCAGGCTACCCAGGCCGGACAGCATGCGGGTTACCCCCACGTAGGCAAAGACACTGGCCAGCAGCATGCCGGCCACCGCCAGCCCCACCATCACCAGCATCAGTTGGCGCGCCGGCGCCATGGCGGCCGCGTGCGGCACCATCACCCCCAGCAGCCAGCTGGTTTTCGGCACCGGGAACAGCGCCACCATCTGCTTGCTGCCATCGATATCGGCAAACTGGATCTGACCGTCCTTGTTCAGCGCGCCCAGGTCGAAGCCCGGTACCACGTCGCTGATCTTCTTCAGGCCGGAATCTTTCTGTGGGTGGGCAATCACGTCCCCTTCGGCAGTGATCAGGAAGGCATAACCATCGCCCGGCAGCTTGGCGGACACCACTTCCTCCACCACGCGCGCCAGCGTCACGTCACCACCGGCCACGGCCACCAGCTGGCCGCCATCCTTGCGCGCCTGGGCAAAGGTGATGATCGGGCGCTTGGTGGCAGCATCGATGTACGGCGGCGAGGCGATCGGGCCGTTGGCATCCTTGGCGGCCAGGAACCACGGACGACCGGTCGGATCGTAGCCCGGCGGTACCGGGGTGCCGCCGGAGAACTGGGTCATGGTTTTGTCCGGCTGGCCGACGTACATATCGTCGAACTTGCCGGCATTCTGCGCCTGATCGAGGATGGGCTTGAGTTCACCGGTGCCAAAGCGCGGCAACACGGCCGCCACAATGTTCTGACGCACCTGCACCCATTCGGAGACAAAGCTCACCTTATTGTCGGCCGCCATCTTGATCTGGCCTTCAATCTGGCTTTCCAGCGTGTCACTCATTTTCCAGTAGGCCACACCACAGAAGACGACGGCGAGTGCTGCTATCACCAGCAGCACAAATGCCATCAATTTTGTGCGCAAAGACATGATTGGTTTTTCCCCTGTTTATTGATTTGTGCGATGGTGGATGGTACTACCGAGGACATGGCCCCGTTCCTGTTATAGCCAGAAAACAATTTCATGCACTTTCGGCAATAAAGTCGGCATTACCATGACATTGAATTGATTTAAAACAAATTCACAATTTCGACATGTTAGGTTTAAACAGCGGAAAATTCCAGTCGTACAGACGACAATATTCAATCTGCACGTTTACCCAGCGCCACCTGCAAAGCGGCCAGCGCATGCCTTACCTTGGCCGGCTGCGCATCGCGCCGTGGCGTCACCAGATAGATGGGTAATGCGGGTGCCCGCCACTCCGGCAACAGCTGCTGCAGCAGCCCGGCAGCCAGTTCGCGGCGGATTTCCGGCTCCGGCTGCAGCGCAATGCCCATGCCGGCCAGCGCGAATGCCCGCGCCGACAGCATGCTGTTGCTGGCAATGCGCGCCGGCAGCGTCAACCGCTGCACCTCTTCGCCACGCGTCAATTGCAGCGGGAATTGCGCGCCGCCGCGCGGGTTGACGCCGATCATGGCGTGCCGAGCCAACTCGGCCGGCTGCTGCGGCTCGCCCGCCGCCGCCAGGTACGCCGGAGCCGCACACAACAGCAGTGGCCAGTCGCACAGATAGCGCGCCACCTGGGTGGAGTCCGGCAGGTTGCCGGCCCGCAACGCCAGATCGATGCGCAAGTCGGTCAGATCCACCAGCTCATCGTGAAAAAACAGTTGCAGGCTCAGCCCGGGGTTAGCCGCCAGCAGCGGCGCCAGCGCCTCGCCCAGCACACCGCCGGCAAAACCGCTGGGCGCGGAAATGCGCAACTCACCGCTGGGTGCTTCGCGCATGGCCGCCAGCTGGCTTTCCGCCTGGCGCGCGGCGGCCAACATCTGCGCACAGCCCTGGTAGAACAGACTGCCGGCCTCGGTCAGGCTGAGCTTGCGGGTGGTACGGTGCAGTAGCACCACGCCATGCAGTTGCTCCAGCCGGCGCACGTGCTGACTCACCGCCGATGGCGTCATGCCCAGCGTTGCCGCCGCACTGTTCATCGACCCCTTCTCAATCACCGTGGCAAACACCGCCATGCTGCGCAATTCATCCATTTATGTAGCACCACTTCACAATGAATGAAAAATAGCATGGATTATCAAGTCCACTGCCGTTTACTACCATGGACTCATGTTTCACCCCTCGTGAAGGAGTCCACATGAAGATTGCCCTTATCGGCGCCAGCGGCTTTGTCGGCAGCGCCATCCAGCAGGAAGCCCTGGCCCGCGGCCACCAGCTCAGCGCCATTGTCAGCCGCCCCGAACGCGTAACCGCAGCGGCCAACCTGACAGTAGTGGCGGCCAATGCCTACGACGCCGACAGCATCGCCAGCGCGGTGCGCGGCCACGACGTGGTGATCAGCGCCTTCAATCCGGGCTGGGACAAGGCCGACATCCGCCAGCTGTTCCTGCAGGGCCATGCCGCCATCGTCGCCGGGGTCAAGGCCGCCGGCGTGGCGCGCTTCATCGAGGTAGGCGGCGCCGGCAGCCTGTACGTGGCGCCCGGCGTGCAGCTGATCGACACCCCGCACTTCCCTGCCGAATACAAGGAAGGCGCCGAAGGCGCACGCCAGGCGCTGCAGCAGTTGCAGGGCGAACAGCAGCTGGACTGGGCGTTCGTGTCGCCGCCGGCCCTGCTGGCACCGGGCGCGCGCAGCGGCCACTACCGCCTGGGCGGCGACGAGCTGCTGATGGCCGGCGACGCCCCGGCCGGCATCAGCGTAGCCGACCTGGCGGTGGCCATTCTGGATGAAGCGGAAACCCCGCAACATCATCGCCGCCGCTTCACCGCCGCCAGCGCCTGACGCAACGCAGCATCAGCAGCTCCCCGCAGGCACGCCACGTGCCCGGTGGGGTGTTTTTACATCTGCCACGCCGCTGCATGCTGCAGCTGCACATAGAATACTGTCCGACATGCGTTGACAGCCTCGGCCACCTTCTCTAGATTGCGCCAAGCCACGCGGCCGATTGCAAGGTTGGCCGCCACCAGCGCAGGAGAGACTGCCCGGACAAGCGTCCAGCGGCAGCGCCGAAGGGGAATCGCCCCAGAAACTCTCAGGCAAAAGAACTGCGCTGGTCAGGCACTCTGGAGAGTAGGCCCGCCACACGGCGCGGCCTCGCCGAAGGCAGCATGGCCAGTGCACACTGCGCCGCAATCTCTCAGGCAAAGGGACAGAGGGGGCATCGTCCGGTGATACCGGGCGGACGCCCATCCATCCATCTGTCTGCCGCATCCAGCAGACCGTCCGCCCGTCACCGCCCGTTTTATTCAAGGCGCGGTGCGGCCAACCTTTTGCCGCCTGCGCCGGCGACCAGGAGATACGCGATGTTTACCCAGGATATGCAGATTGCCGGTTTCGACGACGCCCTGTGGGCCGCCATGCAGGCCGAAGACCAGCGCCAGCAGGACCACATCGAGCTGATTGCCTCCGAGAACTACACCAGCCCGCGCGTAATGCAGGCACAGGGCAGCCAGCTCACCAACAAGTACGCCGAGGGCTACCCCGGCAAGCGCTACTACGGCGGCTGCGAACACGTGGACGTAGTCGAGCAGCTGGCCATCGACCGCGCCAAGCAGCTGTTCGGCGCCGACTACGCCAACGTGCAGCCGCACTCCGGCAGCCAGGCCAATGCCGCCGTGTACATGGCACTGCTGGAACCGCACGACACCGTGCTGGGCATGAGCCTGGCCCACGGCGGCCACCTCACCCACGGCGCCAAGGTCAACTTCTCCGGCAAGATCTACCATGCGGTGCAGTACGGCCTGAACCCGGAAACCGGCGAGATCGACTACGACGAAGTACAGCGCATGGCCAATGAGTACCAGCCGAAGATGCTGGTGGCCGGCTTCTCCGCCTACTCGCTGGTGGTGGACTGGGCGCGCATGCGCCAGATCGCCGACAGCGTTGGCGCCTACCTGTTCGTGGACATGGCCCACGTTGCCGGCCTGGTGGCTGCCGGCCTGTACCCGAACCCGATTCCGCACGCCCACGTGGTGACCACCACCACCCACAAGACCCTGCGCGGCCCGCGCGGCGGCCTGATCCTGGCGGCCAGCAACCCGGAACTGGAGAAGAAACTGAACTCGGTGGTATTCCCCGGCATCCAGGGTGGCCCGCTGATGCACGTGATTGCCGCCAAGGCGGTGGCATTCCAGGAAGCGCTGCAGCCGGAATTCGTCGATTACCAGCAGCAGGTGCTGGCCAACGCCCGCGCCATGGTGCATGTATTCCAGACCCGCGGTTACAGCATCGTGTCCGGCAAGACCGACGACCACCTGTTCCTGCTGAGCCTGATCGACAAGGGCCTCACCGGCAAGGCTGCCGATGCCGCACTGGGTGCCGCGCACATCACCGTCAACAAGAACGCGGTGCCGAACGATCCGCAAAGCCCGTTCGTCACCAGCGGTATCCGCATCGGCACCCCGGCCATCACCAGCCGCGGCTTCAAGGAAACCGAAGCCCGTCAGGTGGCGCACTGGGTGTGTGACATTCTCGATGACATCGAGAACCCGGAAGTGAGCGCACGCGTGAAACGCCAGGTTGCGGAGCTGTGCGCCGCGTATCCGGTCTATCGTTAAAATAGTAGTGGCGCTGCGGTCAACCCTGGCCGCGGCGCGTTGTCCAATAGCACGGGGCCACCCCCTGTAAACCGGGTGCCGCCAACCCACGGCGGCACCGCAACCAGACAAGAGAAGCAGCATGGCAATCAGTGTTTTCGACCTGTTCAAGATCGGCATCGGCCCGTCCAGCTCCCACACCGTCGGCCCGATGCGCGCCGCGCGGCAGTTTGTCGCCCGCCTGGAAAAAGACGGCCTGCTGGCCGCCACCACGCGCGTGAAATCGGAAATGTTCGGTTCGCTGGGTGCTACCGGCAAGGGCCACGGCACCGATACCGCGGTGCTGCTGGGCCTGGCCGGCGAGCAACCCGACCTGGTGGACACCGATGCCGTGCCACAGATACTGGCCACCATCCGCGCCGACAAGGCGATCTCCCTGCTCGGCCAGCAGCGCATTGCCTTCAACGAAGCGGAAGACCTGCTGCTGTACAAGCGCAAGGCCCTGCCCTACCACCCCAACGGCATGATCTTCGAAGCCTTCGACACCGCCGGCAACAGCCTGTCCAAGCGCGCCTACTACTCGGTGGGCGGCGGCTTCGTGGTGGATGAGGCGGCGATCGATGCCGGCTTCGTGCCGCCGGGCGTGACCGAACTGAAGCACCCGTTCAAGACCGGTGCCGAGCTGCTGGCGCTGTGCCAGCGTCACGGCAAGAGCATCAGCCAGATCATGCTGGAGAACGAGCTGGCCTGGCGCAGCGAGGAGGAAGTGCGCGCCGGCCTGCTGCAGATCTGGCAGGTGATGCAAGGCTGCGTGCAGCGCGGCTGCGCCCACGAAGGTATCCTGCCTGGCGGCATGAAGGTGAAGCGCCGTGCCGCCGACCTGTACCGCAAGCTCACCAATGCGCCGGAAGCCGCGCTGCGTGACCCGCTGACGGTGATGGACTGGGTAAACCTGTACGCATTGGCGGTGAACGAGGAAAACGCCGGCGGCGGCCGTGTGGTCACCGCGCCGACCAACGGCGCAGCCGGCATCATCCCGGCGGTGCTGCACTACTATGCGCGCTTCGTGCCGAACGCCAGCGAGGACGGCGTGGTGCGCTTCCTGCTCACCGCCGGCGCCATCGGCATCTTGTTCAAGCTCAATGCCTCCATCTCCGGTGCCGAAGTCGGCTGCCAGGGCGAGGTCGGCTCCGCCTGCTCGATGGCCGCCGGCGCGCTGGCCGAAGTGCTGGGCGGTACGCCGGAACAGGCAGAGAACGCCGCCGAGATCGGCATGGAGCACAACCTGGGCCTGACCTGCGACCCGGTGGGCGGCCTGGTGCAGGTGCCGTGCATCGAGCGCAACGCCATGGCGGCGATCAAGGCCATCAACGCCGCGCGCATGGCGCTGCGTGGCGATGGCCAGCACTTCGTGTCGCTGGATCGGGTGATCAAGACCATGCGCGACACCGGCCGTGACATGAGCAACAAGTACAAGGAAACCGCGCGTGGCGGCCTGGCGATCAATGTGATCGAAGTGCCGGTGAACATCGTGGAATGCTGATGCCTGCTTGCGGCCAACGTTGGCCGCAGACAAGACAACGCCCGCGCAAGCGGGCGTTTTTCATGCCGGCAACACCGGCACAATAAAAAAAGCCTGACAGCGTACTGTCAGGCTTTTTTGCGCAGGCAGCCAGGCTGCCGACGGGATTACTGGGCGGCGGAAGCAGCAGCGGCCGGAGCGGCGCCACCACCAACGGTTTCCATTACTTTCCACTCGCCTTTTTCAACCTTGTACACGGTGATGCCGCCGTCTTTCAGGTCGCCCTTGTCGTCGTAGGTCCAGTTGGAGGAGGTCACGCCATCCTTGTACTGTACCTTGGCCAGTACCGGCAGGTATTTTGCCGGATCGGCGGAGTTGGCTTCCTTCATCGCAGCGATCATGGCGCGGGCAGCGTCATAGCCGTACGGGGAGTAGGTAGCTACGTCCATGTTGAAGCGGGCCTTGTAACGGCTGGCGTAGTCGGCACCCTTCGGCATCTTGTCCAGCGGCAGACCAGCCAGCGAGGCGATGGTGCCTTCGGCTTCCTGACCAGCCAGCTTCAGGAAGGTCGGGGTCTTGGTCATTTCGCCGGACACCAGCGGAGCCTTCAGACCCAGGCGCTTCATCTGCTTGGCCATCGGGGCGGACTGTGCGTCGGCACCACCGTAGAACACCACGTCCGGGGACACGCCCTTGATGGAGGTCAGGATGGCGGCAAAGTCGGTGGCTTTGTCGTTGGTGAACTCACGCTTCACCACTTCGCCACCAGCGGCTTTTACGGCCTTTTCGAATTCGTCGGCCAGACCCTGACCGTAAGCGGTGCGGTCGTCAACGATAACGATCTTCTTGGCGTTCAGCTTCTGAACCACGAACTGACCCATTACCGAACCCTGCTGGGTGTCAGAAGTCATGGAGCGGAAGGTGTTCTTGTAACCCTGGGAGGTGAATACCGGGGAAGTCGCCATGGCGATCATCGGGATGCCGGCGTCAGAGTAGATCTTGGAAGCCGGGATGGAAGTGCCGGAGTTGAAGTGGCCGACGATACCGTTCACTTTGTTGTCGACGAACTTCTGTGCCAGCTGGGTAGCGGTCTTCGGATCGGCTTGGTCATCTTCGGCCACCAGTTCGAACGTTACCGGTTTGCCATCGATGGTCGGCTTCTCGGCGTTGGCATCTTCGATCGCCAGGGTCACGCCGTTTTTGTATTCCTCACCGTAGTGGGCTTGCGGGCCGGTCAGCGGCGCGGCAAAGCCGATTTTCACTACGTTGCCGTCAGCGGCGGCGCTGGCAGCAGAGGCCTCGCCTGCCGGGGCATCCTGCTTCTGGCTGCAGCCGGCGATAGCCAGGGCGGCAGCAACGGCAAGGGATACGCTGGTCAGTTTGTTCAGTCGCATGTCGTTTCTCTTCTCTTTTGTGTCAGGGTTTGCTCGTGCCAATGGATTTTGTCTACTGGCGAACGTTTACAACAAGGCAGGCGCATTATTTCAATGCCACCTGCCAAGATCAAGTCCAATCAGTCACCAATGCTCATCAGACTCGCATTACCGCCTGCCGCCGTGGTATTCACGCTAATCGCGCGCTCCACAACCAGTCGATGCAGGTTGTAACCACCCTCTTCGACCAACAGCAGCGGAATCAGGGCACCGTCGCGACGCGCCAGGGTTTGGCGCAGGCGCTCGGCGTCGGGGCCGGCGTACAGTACGGCGGTAACATCGGCAGCTTCGACCTTGTCGGCCAGTTGTACGCGGCTCTTCAGCACTGCGGCCAACTGTTGTGCCGGTACGCCATTCTGCAGCAACACCTGGTTGCCGGTGGCGAACGCCGCCGCCACCTGCATTACCAGCGCTTCCAGGTTATCTGCCGAGCACGCGACCAGACCGCGCGGCGCGAACAGCAGCGTGTTGATCTCGCCTGTCGGGCCCGGCAGGGTCTCGGCGTGGTTCAGCGGCGAATGGTGACGGGCAGTGACAATCAGCTCCTGCAAGTGCTTGCGTGCACCATCATCCAGCTTCAGCTGCGGCAGTACGCCTTGCAGCTGTTCCAGCGCCGTGAAGTCCACCGCCTCCGGGTTGGCCGTCAGCTTGGCATCCCAGCTGCCGCGCGTCAGACGGTACAGATACAACGGGCCGCCGGCTTTGGGGCCGGTACCGGACTTGCCTTCGCCCCCAAACGGCTGCACACCCACTACCGCTCCAACGATGTTGCGGTTCACGTAGACGTTGCCCACCTTGACATTGCTGGTGATGGCCTCGATGGTTTCATCGATGCGGCTGTGAATGCCGTGGGTCAGGCCATAACCGGTGCTGTTGATCTCGGCCACAACCTGGTCGATCTGGTTGGCCTCGAAGCGGATCACGTGCAGCACCGGGCCGAATACTTCGCGCTCCAGCAGCTTGATGCTGTCGATTTCGAACAGCGTCGGCGCCACATAGGTCCCGGCAGCACACTCATCGGTCAGCTGGGCCTGGTACATGCTGCGGGCACGCGGCTTCAGGCCGTCGATGTGGCGCAACAGGTTGCCCTGGGCTTCGGCATCGATCACCGGGCCGATGTCGGTATTGAAGCTGGCCGGGTTGCCCACGCGCAGCTCGTCCATGGCGCCCTTGATCATGGTCACCACCTTGTCGGCGATGTCGTTCTGCAGATACAGCACGCGCAGGGCCGAGCAACGCTGACCGGCGGAGTCGAAAGCCGAGGATAGTACGTCGGTGACCACCTGCTCTGGCAGCGCAGAGCTGTCGACGATCATAGCATTCTGGCCACCGGTTTCGGCGATCAGCGGCACTTCTTCGCCGCGGCCGGACAGGGCGCGGTTGATGATCTGTGCCACTTCGGTAGAGCCAGTGAAGATCACACCCTTGATGCGGGCATCGGTCGTCAGCGCGGAGCCAACCACTTCGCCACGCCCCGGTAGGAACTGCAGCACGTCACGCGGCACGCCGGCTTCATGCAGCAGGCGGATCGCGTAAGCGGCGATCAGTGCGGTCTGCTCGGCCGGCTTGGCCAGTACCACGTTACCGGCAGCCAGCGAGGCAGTCACTTCGCCGATAAAGATCGCCAGCGGGAAGTTCCACGGGCTGATGCACACTACCGGGCCCAGTGCCGGGTTGCGCTGATTATCGAACTCGGCGCGAACGCGGGCCGCATAGTAGCGGCAGAAGTCCACTGCCTCGCGCACTTCGGCAATCGCGTTGTTCAGCGTCTTGCCGGCTTCGCGCACGGCCAGCCCCATCAGGGTGGCCATATTGTCTTCCATCAGGTCGGCCATGCGCTCCAGGCACAGGGCACGCTTGGCCGGCTCGGTAGCAGCCCAGGCCGGTGCCGCGCGCACGGCGGCCTGCAGCGCGATTTCCACATCTTCACGCGTTGCTTCCTGCACCTGCCCCACCACATCTTGCAGGTTGGCCGGGTTGCGCACCGGTTGTGCAGTGAGCGGTTCGACATCGCGATCGGCCAGCAACGGCGCGGCCAACCATGGCTGTACTTCGGAGGCCTGCAGCGAGGTTTGCAGCGAGGTCAGCACATGCTCGTTCGCCAGGTCGATACCCTTGGAATTCTTGCGCTCGGCACCGTACAACGCTACCGGCAGGGCAATCTTGCTGTGCGGCAGACCGCCATGACGGGCAGCCTCGGCCACCGGGTCTTCCACCAGCTCATCAATGGACACGCTCTCGTCGACGATACGGTTCACGAACGAGGAGTTGGCGCCGTTTTCCAGCAGGCGGCGTACCAGATAGGCGAGCAGGGTTTCATGCGAACCCACCGGCGCGTAGATGCGGCACGGCTTGTCCAACTTGTCCTTGCCCACGACCTGATCGTACAGGGTCTCACCCATGCCGTGCAGGCACTGGAATTCGTAATCCTTGCCCTCGGCCAGGTGGTAAACCGCGGCCAGGGTATAGGCGTTATGGGAAGCAAACTGCGGGTAGATGGCATCCTGTGCGGCCAACAGGCGCTTGGCGCAGGCGATGTAGGACACGTCGGTGTACACCTTGCGGGTATACACCGGGTAGCCCGGCAGACCATCCACCTGAGCGCGTTTGATCTCTGCATCCCAGTAGGCGCCTTTTACCAGCCGCACCATGAAGCGATGCTTGCTGCGACGCGCCAGGTCGATCAGGTAATCGATCACATACGGGCAGCGCTTCTGGTACGCCTGCACCACGATGCCGATGCCCTCGAAACCATCCAGATCGGGGTCATTGGCCAATGCCTCGACCAGATCCATGGAAATTTCCAGGCGATCGGCTTCCTCGGCATCGATGTTCAGGCCGATGTTGTACTGCTTGGCCAGCAGGAACAGTTGCTTAAGGCGCGGCAGCAGTTCGGCCATCATGCGTTCGTGCTTCATGCGCGCGTAACGCGGATGAATGGCGGACAGCTTCACCGAAATCCCCGGGCCACTGTAAATACCGCGGCCGTTGGATTCTTTGCCAATGGCGTGAATCGCCATCACGTAATCGTTCAGGTAACGCTGCGCATCCGTCTCGGTCATGGCAGCCTCGCCCAGCATATCGTAGCTGAAACGGTAGCCACGGGCTTCGCGCTCGCGACCATTGGCCAGCGCTTCCTCGATGGTTTCACCGGTTACGAACTGCTTGCCCAGCATGCGCATCGCCAGATCCACACCCTTGCGAATCAGCGGCTCACCTCCTTTGGCGATGATGCGGGTCAAAGCCGAAGACAGGCCCTGCGCACTATGCGAAGACACCAGTTTGCCGGTCACCAGTAGGCCCCAGGCCGCGGCGTTGACGAACAGCGACGAACTGTTACCCAAGTGGGCCTTCCAGTCACCACCGGAAATCTTGTCGCGAATCAGCTTGTCAGCGGTTACGCGATCAGGGATGCGCAGCAACGCCTCAGCAAGACACATCAGTGCAATGCCTTCCTGACTGGACAGGGTGAACTCATGCATCAGCGCATCTACACCACTGGACTTGGTGCGTTCACGGCGTACCTGCGTCACCAGCTTGCTGGCTAGCGCCTTGATCGAAGCAATCTGGTTTGCCGGCATGGCGGCCTGTTCCATCATGACAGCAACACACTCGCGTTCATCACGACGATAGGCTGCGGTGATCGCATCACGAAGCGCAGATTGCTCGCGCGCAAATGCCTGAAATTGCATGAGTAGCTTCTCCATAGGTCCAACTGCTTGTATCTGCCTATTGTATACAAAATATAAACTACGTGGAGACTTCTTCGGAGACTATCCAGTCTAGAAGCCCATCCGTCGTTGACAAGGATAGAAATTGCAACAGTTGCGACAAAGACAAACGGGCAAGCATGGCAGGAGAATGAAAAAAGACAGCAAAAAACTGACTGGCACGTCCACCGATACGTCGCAAGCACAGTCATACCGGAAGAGATGGCAAGGCATGATTTAAGTGGTGAACCCACTCTTGATTCATATGCGACAGAAAGCCAAAGCCCGCTGACGCGGGCTTTATGTTTGTGCGGGTACGTTGCGGCCCACGTTGGCCGCAGCAGGCGTGTCAGGGACCGGGGTGAGGCGGCGGTCCGGGTGGGGCCTGCCTCACCCACGCACCAAAGCACAAAGCCCAGCTTGATCTCTCAAGCTGGG
>NZ_JBEFLD010000016.1:0-1092 GCF_040148885.1 Vogesella oryzagri | reverse complement strand
TGAGAAACCGCACACTGGGGCCGCCGCTCGAGAACAACCCCGAGATTCCCCCGTCATCGAGAGAGGAGGGCCTTCGTCTCCTGCATGGCCTAGCGACCAATCTCGCGACCTCTCTCCAAACGCCTCAGGAGGCTTGACTCCCTTGAGTCCACCCAGTGAGCTCCCAGAGATACCCGTCGCGACTCGAGAGCAGAGCGGGCTTCTTTGCTTCCACTCGAGATGAATGCCTGTCTCCCTGGGTGCGTCTGGAATGCAACCCCGAGATCCCTGTCGCCCCTGGAGAGGAACATTGGCTTCTGGACACAAGCCTAGATGAGGTCTATTGGCCCTGCAGTCACTCGAGAGCAATCCCCAGCTTTCCTTCGCAACTCGAATGGAAGATTGGACTTGCCTGGGCCAACACAAGAGGCAGCCTGAATTCCCCGTCGTAACTCGAGAATCCCGCCGTAACTCGAGAAAAACCACGTGGCTCCCCCGTCATCGCAAGATGAAGCCCTTTCCCGCTACAGCGCCTCAGGAGAAGTCCCACGTTAGGAATTGGAGGTCGAAAGGGCACTTGGCACCCTTGATGCGACCCACAAAGTTCCCCGAAATCCCGGTCTCCCTCGAGAGGAACACCGAAGTTTTCCCGCACCACTTCCTCGGAGCCCCTTCTACCCTCCTGATCTGGACAGGAGGGTCGACTCCCCTGCTTTGTCTGGAAGGGGTTCCCGACCTTCCGGTCGCACCTCAGGATGAGGCCGGTCTCACGAAGACATTCCAGACGTGGCCTCGTGGGTGGTTCCACATTCCGTAGGACCCCGATTTCCCGGTCCCCTCTTGATAAGAACCCGATGCCCGGACACCTCTCCGAACTCCAGCCTGTGAATGCAGTCAACACGAAGGGGCAGTTTTTCCGTGCATCGTTCGGAAAAAACCCCAGGTTCCAAATACAGCTCGACAAGCGGCCTCTCTCCCCGGGGACATCTCGAGAGGCAAGCGGAGTTCCATGCCTCAACCCAAGACGAGGCCTGACTCTCCTGTCCCCAGTCTGCAGGGACCCTGCGATCGGAGTCTGAAATCAGAGGTACCCTGCGGTTCCTGCCTCAACTG
>NZ_JBEFLD010000015.1:0-1425 GCF_040148885.1 Vogesella oryzagri | reverse complement strand
GTGTTCATGGGTGGAGAAAGCACCCCCAGCCGCGCCATCGTGCAAAGCGCCGGCTACGCCTTCCGCCTGGCCGGCAGCCACTTCAAGAACGAGGTCAACCGCCACGCCGAGCTGCTGCAGCTGATGTTGCGCTACACCCAGGCGCTGATCACGCAGATGGCGCAGACCGCGGTGTGCAACCGCCACCACTCCATCGACCAGCAGCTGTGCCGCTGGCTGCTGCTGTCGCTGGACCGGCTGCCCAGCAACCAGCTGACCATGACTCAGGAGCTGATCGCCAACATGCTGGGCGTACGCCGCGAAGGCGTCACCGACGCCGCCGGCAAGCTGCAGAAACTGGGGGTCATCGAATACAGCCGCGGCCACATCACCGTACTGGACCGGCCGCAGCTGGAGCAGCTGTGCTGCGAGTGCTACGCGGTGGTCAAGAAGGAAACCGACCGCCTGCTACCCTACACCGTTACCCCGCGCCGATAGCGGTCACGGTGTGTCGGACAGGGTTTCGTCGACAAAGCGCAGTAGCGCCGCCATCACCGTCAGCAGCACCGGCCCGACGATGATGCCGATCATGCCAAAGGCGGACAGGCCACCGATCACGCCGATGAACACCGCCAGCATCGACACCGGCTCGCGGCTGGAAATCAGTAGCGGCCGCAGCAGGTTGTCGGATACCGACACCCCCAGCCCCCACAGCAGCATGAACAGCGCCCAACCCCACTGCGACCTTAACAGCAGCGCCAGCACCGCCGGCGCCCATACCAGTGCCGCGCCGCCCATTGGCAGCAGCGCCAGCGCTGCCGCCAGCACGCCGAACACCACCGGCGACGGCAGACCGCTGATGGCGAAGCCGATGCCGACCAGCACGCCCTGCGCCAGCGCGGTCAGGCCGGTGCCATAGACCACGGCGCGGGTGGTGTTGCCGATCAGCTGCAGCAGGCGGCTGCGCCGTTGCGGTTCCATCGGCACTAGCCGCAGCGAGCGATTGAGCAGCACGCGACCGTCGCGCAACAGGAAGAACAACAGAAACAGCATCATGAAGAAGTGCACCACCATGTCGAGGGTGCCGAGCACCACCTGGCCGCCGGTGCTGGCCAGCGACGGCAACAGCAGTCGGGCGCCGCCGACCAGCCAGTCCTGCAGCTGGTCGTGGCTGGTGGTGAAGTTGTGCCGCAACCACGCCGACAGGCTGCCGAGCAGCGGATAGCGCTCCAGCTGCACCAGCAGGTCGAGATCGAAACGCAGCGGCTGTTTTTGCAGGCGGGTAACCAGCTCGGCAAACTGGTTGGCAAAGGCCACGCCGAGGCTTACCAGTGGCCCGGCCAGCACCAACGGTACCAGCACGGTGATGATGCCGGCAGACACGCCGCCGCGCCCGCGCAGCTTGTGCGTCAGCCAGCGCTGCACCGGCGCCAGCAGAAAGGCCAG